>JAHJTG010000003.1 GCA_018829965.1 Patescibacteria group bacterium
CGGACTCTGCCCTTTCCGGAAATTTTCTCTCTCCCTCTCTCCTGCGACAGGCTGCCCCCACCCAGCCTGTCTCCGATTTTTTATTCCCTTTCTTTTTCCCCGTTAAAATATTTTCCTTTTCTCCCGATATGTTATTGAAAAAGGTACTTGACTACCGCGCTATACAATGCTATAAATTGCGTAGATATGAAAATTATTAAGTCTTTAGAAAAATACAGATTGGAAAATAGAATTTCCCAGGAAAGTTTGGCAAAAAAACTGGGAGTGGCATTTTCAACAGTAAATCGCTGGTTAAACGGGAAAACTAAACCAAACAAAATACAGAAATATCATATTGAGAAATTATTAAAGAAGGGGTTGAAAAATGACTAAAGAAAGACATAGTACAAATTATAGCGGCTCTTTTTTCATTCACAATGTAAAAAGAGGAGTGAGTGCTAAAATTATTTCGTTTTCAGAAGATAAATCGAAAATAACTTATTATTGTCACAGAGAATTTACTGTAAGTTTTAAAAACCCTGAAGAAAAAGTTAGAGCTTCATATTTCACAGAGTTAATATTAGACTATTTGTATCCGAAAGAAAGAATCAATTTAGAAGTTAAAATTCCAAGAAGGACACCGGAGGACAGGGCGGATATTGTTGTATTTGAAGATGATGAATTAAAGAAACCGTATATAATCGTTGAATGTAAAAAAGACGGAATAACCGATGCGGAATTTAAGCAGGCAATTGAACAGGTTTTTGGAAATGCAAACAGCTTAAGAGGAAAATATGCTTCTGTTATTGCAGGAACGACTAAAACCGCCTTTGATGTTGCAGGTTTTAAACCGAGCGAAAGAGAAAAAAATGTTATCGCTGATATCCCAATAAAATATGGACAAGCGCCAAAATACAAATTTATTAAAGATGAATCTATTCAAGATTTAAAAATTGTTTCAAGAGAAGAATTAATTAGGGCATTAGAAAAATCACATGACACAGTATGGCAGGGTGGAAGACTTGCCCCGACTGCCGCCTTCGATGAAGTTTCTAAACTTTTATTTTGCAAACTGAAAGATGAGAAAGATACGCGCAAAGGAAGTAATTATAAATTCCAAGTTGGGACACATGAATCAGCAGAGGAAGTTTACGCAAGGATAAATACTATTTATCAAAAAGCGAAAGCAGAAGATGCGGAAGTATTTAAAGAAGATGTGCGATTAAATCCGAAGGTTGTATATAGCGTTGTTGAACATTTACAGGGACTGGCTTTAAATAAAATTGACCTGGATACTAAAGGAGTGGCATTTGAAAGATTTATGCAGGATTTTTTTAAAGGAAAAATGGGGCAATATTTTACTCCCCGGAATATTGTAGAGTTCTGCGTTAAAATGCTGAATCCGGGAAAGAGCGACTTAGTATTAGATCCTGCTTGCGGCTCTGGCGGATTTTTACTCAATGCAATGGATTATGTGCGGCATTATGCGGAAAGAAATCACAATAAGTTTGAAGCCTGGAAACTGTGGCATGACTTTGCGATGTCAAAATTGCATGGAATTGAAATCAATGACCAGATAGCTCGCGTCTGCAAAATGAATATGCTAATCCATGATGACGGACATACAAATGTAATAAGTATGGATTCACTAAGCGATTTTAATGATATTTCGAAAATACATAAAGGTTTTAAAAAAGATTATTTTGACATTATTCTAACGAATCCACCTTTTGGAGCAACAGTAAAATCAACGGAAAAAGATTATCTAGAAAAATATGAACTTGGCAAAGGTAAAAATAATCAGAAGACTGAGATAATGTTTATTGAGAGATGTATTGATTTTGTAAAACCGGAAACCGGTAGAATTGGAATTGTTTTACCGGACGGAATTTTAACAAATTCATCTTTGCAGCGCGTCAGGGATTTTATTATGGAACGATGTCAGATTTTAGCGATTGTCTCTTTGCCGCAGTTTGCTTTTTCACATTATGGGGCAGGGGTTAAATCATCACTTGTTTTTTTGAGAAGAAAAGGAGAAAAAGAAAAAATTGGGAATTATCCAATCTTTATGGCAATTGCTGAACATATTGGCTATGACGCAACAGGCAGAGAAGTTCCAATCAATGATTTTGGTACAATCTACGAAGAGTATCAAAAGTATTTAGGTAAATAAAATGGAACACTTTACTGTTTATTCTAATGAGATTGAGCGGAGAATTGACCCGCATTTTTATAGACCTGAATTTGTTGAACTGATTGAAACTTTTGAAAAAAGTAAATTTCAACTTAAAACATTTAAAGAAATTTCAGAAAAGATAACAAGCGGTGCTACTCCCAAAGCAGGTGGTTCTGATTACACCACAAAAGAGGAAGGAATAGCATTTATACGGAGCGGGGATATTAATGAGGATAAAACTATAAACTTTGGTGATGTTCTTTATATCAAACAGAATATTCATAACAAACTTCTTAAAAGTTCTCAACTGAAAAAGGGGGATATACTAATTGCAATTGTAGGGGCTACAATAGGGCAAGTTTCAATTTATGATTATGGAAAAGAAGCGAATATTAATCAGGCAATTGCATTAGTCCGGTTAAAACAAGGAATAAGCCCTGAATATGTGAAAGCATTTTTGTTATCTAATTTAGGACAAAAAGAGTTAGATAGAATTAAAAGACCTGTCGCAAGAGCAAATATAAATCTTGATGAAATTGGGGATTTTAAAATTCTTTTACCCCCTTTAGAAATCCAAAAACATATCGTTGAAATTATGCAGTCCGCTTATTCCGAGAAAAAACAAAAAGAACAGGACGCTGAAAAACTTCTAAATTCAATCAATGATTATATTCTCGACGAATTAGGAATAAAAATACCTAAACTTAAAGATGAAATGTATTTTACTGTGAATTCTAAAGAGGTTGAAAACAACAGAAGTGATTCTTACTATTTCCAGCCAAAGTTTAGGGAAATTGCGAGGGCATTAAAAAATGGGAAATATGAAATCAAAGAATTAAAAGAATTTATTACAAAAATTCATTATGGGGTTTCTATTAAAAATGTTTATGTTTCAGAAGGAATACCTTTACTCAGAATTATGAATTTGAAACCGAATAAAGTTGACTTAACAAATGTTATTAAATTGCCGGAAATAAAAAGAAAGGAAATAGGGAGCGGTTTTGTCTATGAAGGTAATCTCTTAATTTCTCGAAGTGGTTCTGTTGGGATTGTGGCAGTAGTTCCGAAAGAAGCAGATGGTTTTGCCTTCGGTTCATTTATGATTAAGTTCTGTGTAAATACCGAAATAAATAAGGAATATGTTTCTATCTGGCTGAATAGTCAAATATCTCAACTACTTATTAAAAGGGAGAAAATCGGGGCAATTCAGGGAAATATTACGATATCTACAATTGAAAATTTGAAGATTCCTTTTCCACCTCTTGAAATACAAAACAAAATTGCAAAGGAAGTTATAAAAAAGATGAAAATGGCAGATAAACTGAACAAAGAAGTGGAGAAAATATTAACAGAAGCGAAAGAGAAAGTTGAAAATATTGTTCTGGGGGAAAAATGAGCTGGATTTTTAGTGCTTTAGAGTTTCTATCAAAAATAATTAGCAGAGTAGTTGGCCCCAAAATGGAATTGATTGTAAATAGAACAAATTATTTACATTACAAATATGCAGAAATTTATAATGGAGGGGAGCAAGATATAAAAAATATGGAAGTAAAAATAAAATATAAGCGACCCGGAGAAAATGAAACTGTAGAAAAAATAGATCGCTTCTTAAATGAAAATGATGAAAAAGGAGTTAATGCGAGACCGCACGATTGTAAAATAATAAAGATGGGTGAAAGAATTATTATTACTGATTTTCCATTTAGAAATTTAGAAGGAGATGTAGCGGTTATATTAACTGGGCAAGGAATAAAAAATGAAAGGAAATATGAAAAAGTTGTTAGTGTATAAAATTTCCTTGAGAGGCTTTTAAGTGGAAATATTAATTACCATATTTGGAACAGGTTTTATAGGAAGTGCTATTTTAAATTTCTATGTTCTTAATGAGAATAAAAAGTTAAATAAAAATAACCGTATATTTTCCAATTTGCAAGCCCAATTACATAATCTTTATGCTCCTCTTAATTTTCTTGTTTGTGAAAATGAAAATACTATTGATTTATATGACAAATACCACAAAGAATATTTAGCCAGGTATGAAAATAAAAACTGGAGTCATGACGAAGTAACTCAAGAAGCAATACGTATAGAATCACAAAAACTGTTAGAAGTTGCCAATCATCTTATTAGTAAGTATGTGGTTGAGAACAACGAAAAAATAATAAGCCTAATAAGAGAAAATTCAAGCTATATTGAGAATGATGATATTGAAATATTTAACAAGTTTATAGAGCATTATAAAAGATTGAAAACGGAATATAATGAAGCAGGAAAATTAATAATTCCGTATGAGATATATAAAAAAGTCGGCAATGTATCTTATATGGACCCAGATTTTATTGGGAGAGTAAAAGAGAGATACAGTCAAAAAAGGCACAAAATAGATTCGTATATTTCTGAGAGCGGAACATTAAATCATGGCAGAAGACAATCCTAAACTCTTTATTTCATATAGTTGGAGTTCACCAGAACATGAAAAATGGGTTGTTGATTTAGCAACTGAATTGAGAGAAGCTGGGATTGATGTAATATTGGATAAATGGGATCTAAAAGAGGGCTATGATGCTTATAAATTTATGGAAAAAATGGTAACTGACCCGAAGATTCAAAAAGTAGCTATAATCTGTAACCGGATATATGCAGAAAAAGCAGATGAACGTAAAGGAGGAGTGGGTACGGAAACACAAATAATATCGCCAGAGATTTATAACAAAGAAGATCAAAATAAATTTGTAGCCATTGTTGCTGAACGTGATGAAAATGGAAATGCCTATTTGCCGACTTACTATAAGTCACGAATTTATATAGATTTGAGTGACAGTGATATTTATGCAACAAACTTTGAGCAACTTCTTAGATGGCTTTATGATAAACCGCTTTATATAAAACCAAAAATTGGCAAAAAACCATCATTCTTGTCTGAAACCAATCAAATATATCTTGGCACGACTACAAAGTATAAACGTGCATTAGATGCTATAAAAAACCATAAAGAGTATACAAAAGGAGCAATACATGAATATTTTCAAACCTTCGTAAAAAATTTAGAAGAATTTCGCATCTTAAGCAAAGATGATGAATTTGATGACAAAGTAGTTGAAAACATAGATAAGTTTTTACCATATAGAAATGAAGCAATAGAAATATTTTTAGCTATTGCACAATATTATGATACTCCGGAGACTCGTCAACAATTACATCGATTTTTTGAAAGTCTCATACCTTATTTAGATAGACCAAAAGGTGTAACAAGTTGGACAGAATCGGATTTTGACAATTTTAGATTTATTATTCATGAACTTTTCCTCTATGTTATTAGCTGTTTACTAAAATATGAATGTTTTGATGCAGTATCTTACTTACTACGCCAGCATTACTATATAGAAAACATGGCTGATTATGGCAAAAATGTTATGGTGCCTTTTCCTGTATTCAGGGAATATATGAAATCACTGGAATATAGAAATAAAAGGAAAGGTTTAAGAAGACTATCTGTCCGTGCAGATTTATTGGAGCAACGTTCCAAGACTTCGGGAATAGATTTTAAGAAAATGATGCAAGCTGATTTTATTTTGTTTATTAGATTTTGCTTAGAATCCATGAATGAAAATACATTTAATAGTTGGTGGCCGGAAACACTGTTATACATAGGAAGACATAGTGGCCCGTTTGAGCTATTTGCAAGAGCACAGTCAAAAGAATATTTTAATAAACTTAAATGTGTATTTGATATTGGAAAGAAGGAAAATTTTGAGCCTTTGTTTGAGGCTTTTAATAATGGCAAACTAAAAATACCGCAATGGGAGTTTGAATCGTTTAATCCATATGTGTTATTGGGTTATGAACAGTTAGCAACAAGGTTATGAGTATTTTCAATAACATATCGGGAGAAAAGGAAAATATTTTAACGGGGAAAAAGAAAGGGAATAAAAAATCGGAGACAGGCTGGGTGGGGGCAGCCTGTCGCAGGAGAGAGGGAGAGAGAAAATTTCCGGAAAGGGCAGAGTCCG
>JAHJTG010000004.1 GCA_018829965.1 Patescibacteria group bacterium
GAGGGCAGAAGGCAGAGGTCAGAGGGCAGAGGTCAGAGGTCAGAGGTCAGAGGTCAGAGGTCAGAGGTCAGAGGTCAGAGGTCAGAAATAAAACCTTTAAAATCTGTCTTCTGTCTTCTGTCTTCTGTCTTCTGTCTTCTGTCTTCTGTCTTCTGTCTTCTGTCTTCTGTCTTCTGTCTTCTGTCTTCTGTCTTCTGTCATCTGTCATCTGTCATCTGTCTTCTGACTTCGGGCCTATCTTTCCTGAAACCCAGAGAATCGTCCCTACTTTTGCCGTTAAAAATAAACCGGCAGATAAGACTACTACCTTAATGGCCGCTTCTATCCGGCCACCCACGAATCCTTTAATCAGTCCGGAAATAAGGGCAAAGACAATTAAGATCTTAACTAAAACCATAATTCCCCTGGCCCAGGTTTCTTTTTCTTCTCTTTTCATCTTCTTTTTTCAACTGGCGGTGTCTGTTTGAAAATATCCGAACCGAAATTGCGTCTGGGCTCGGCGGGCGGAATTCCCCCCAAACCCCCCTTCCGCCCGCCTCGCCTTGAAGCGGAAGCGAAAAGGACGATTTCAAGTTTTTCGTCCCGCCTTGCGGGACTAACAAAATCTTAAAGATTTTGTTCTTTGGCGGAAAATTCCTTTTTTTCTCTAAGGGTTCGTTCCCAACCAAATACTTTCAACAGAATTCTTTCGTGTTCCTGAAATCTCTTCATTGTTTCATTGTTTAGTTTTAATCTCTGCGCCTTTCCCCACCCCTTAAAATTAGCCGGATTGTAAATAACAATTTCATTCTCATTGCTCATTTTTTCATCTAAATCCCAATGAGCTAATGCGTTTCTTAATAGTTGAATAAATCTTAAAGAGTTTTTTATTTTTGAATATTGTTTCAATTTTTTGAAATATGGAATTTGTTCATAAAGCGAAATCTTTTTATCAAAACTAAAGTGAGATGTTTCTATAATATAATAAAGAAAATCCGAGGCTTGTTGATTGGTTCTTGGAAAAAAATATGTTCTTAGTCTCCAACCAAGAGCCCTTTCTATTACGGTTGCATCTGAAATAATAATTCCTCTAAACCAACTTAGTTTTTCTCTTATTATTTTTTTATCCATATTTTTTAAATTTTCTTTGGCAGTAAATTCTTTTATTTAATTCCACCTTCGGCTAATAATGCTTCGGATTTATATATTCCTTTATTACTTGCATTAAACTCGTGCTTAACTTGTACTAACATTTTTTCAAGCGTATAAAGTTTCCAATGAATTGGCACGAAAACTGATTTTCCGTTTCTTTTTTCTCTAACTATCTCAAAACCAACCATTAAATGGCGGGCATCATTAGTGATTTTAGGACTTTCGGAAGGTTGAAAATAGAATGCTCTAAAAGACGAGCCAATACTTTTTTGATTGTAGGTTTTACATTCTAAATACGTTATCCTGCCGTCAACATCTTTAATAGAAACATCTGGATAGCCAGCACTTTGATGTTTGCCATTTGTAGTTAGTGGAATTTCTGCTTTCATTCCTATACTGTTAATCGCATCTTTTACAAAAGGTTCTATGTGATTACCAACTTCGTTTGGTCTTGCTGTAGCAATTCCTGCTTTATAAGCACTTCTAACCGCGATGTCCATTGCTTTTGTAAGACGGTTCAATAATTCTTTATCTTTTTGGTTGTTTTTGTCAAAAGCCAAAACTTCATGTCCGGAAATGGCTTTTATAGCAATAGGAAAAGGAATATCCTTTAATGGCTTTAGAAATTTTGAAATTGTTTCTTCTAATTGTTTTATGTAATTGTTTTGGTCCATATTATTTTTGAAAAATTAAAATATATTCTTTTTGCATAACGTTATATAAACCATAAATTATTTTTTCCATTTTCTTAATGGTTTTAAAACCTATTTTTTCGCAGTAATCAATTACATTTTGAGTAGTGTTTATCTCTTGTCCTTGAAAAGTCACATTTCCGATAATCACGACACAATATTTATCCCTTTTTAGAACTCTATACATTTCACTATATGCCTTTTCCATATCCTTATCATACAATTCAAACTTATTTAATCCTGTGCCACGAACGCCAATAAAATATTCTTTTATCTTGTCTAAATCATATCCAAGCGCTTTTAACGAATGGGCATCATTGGCAACATAGTTTAAAGCAATAGAATATGGGGGAGACGTAATAATGCCGTCTATAGATTCATCTTTTAGGGGTATTTTTCTGACATCGTCCTCTAAAATTTTTGTCTTGCCTATTTTTAAATTATGTTTTTTAATCGCATTGCCATAATCTTCAACAGAAGCGATCATTTTTAGGGCATCGTTCACAAATGAAGAGTCAAAATTTCTTCCCCTTCTTGATTGGTCGCTATGTGCCATCATTTCGGCAACCTTATAAAAATTTTTAATTCTTTCATCACTCGGTTCTTTGCTATTTTTTTTGAAAAGATAGTAATCTTTATATTTTTTTATTTCATCAATAACGTCAACTGATTCTGTTTTTACCCTTGAAATGAGGACACATAATGGGCTTATATCTATTCCTATTCCGTTTACTCCCAATATTTGGGCTTCTAAAACTGCTGTACCGCTTCCAACAAATGGATCAAGCAGAGTTTCGCCCTCTTTAATTTTTATAACATTCATCAATGCTCTAATCATTTGAGGGTGAAATTTGCCCTTATACGGATAAATCCAATGGGTTAAGAATTGATTCACTGATTTTGTTTGATTGTATTTCTGTAAATAGTAATAATCGGAATAATCGCCATTTACGGTTTGGAAATATGCCAATCTTCTTTTTAGCTCATTGAGATTTCCATCATCTTTTATTTCAAACTCTCTAAAATCATTAGTAACTTTTAAATCGGGATTAAAAGATTGAAGTTCTAATCTTGCCAAAGCAATTTCGTAAATAAATTGGATATTATTTAACAATTTTAATTTTCTAATGTTTGCCATGTTTTTATTTTATTAAATCCTCTATTGAAACACCTAATGCTTTGGCTAATTTAGACATAATAATAACCGACGGTTTTTTAATCACATTACTCTCAATTTTCGTCAGGGTCGTGTATTTAACACCGGACTTTTTGGCAAAATCTTCTTGGGATAACCCCTGCTTATTTCTGTGCTTTTTATGTTTTCGCCTATGTTTATTTCTGTTGCCATATTTTCAATAATTTGATAGTATGTAAGTGATATGCTATCCTTTCAATATAATGATACCAAATAAAATGAAAACAAGCAAACAAAAAATAAAGAAAAGCCCGCTTCTGGCCAAAATAAAGTTCGAGCCGACATTTTTTCAGGTTCTTTGGCGGTTTGCCTTTTCGCTTCCGCTTCAAGGCGAGGCGGGCGGAAGGGGGGTTTGGGGGGAATTCCGCCCGCCGAGCCCAGACGCAATTTCGGTTCGGATATTTTCAAACAGACACCGCCAGTTGGTAAAAGAAGAGTTTGACTCGCCCGCTACGCGGGCTCGCCAGCCGATTTTCGGTTCAAAATCAAATTTTTTGCCTTTCAAAATAAAGTTCGAGCCGACATTTTTTAGAA
>JAHJTG010000005.1 GCA_018829965.1 Patescibacteria group bacterium
ACAATTACTAAAATACTCGCTACTAAAATTTTGCTTTTCATATTTTTATAATTATTTTATTAATATAATAATATAATGACCTTTTTTTTATCTTATCAAAGAACCACCTCAATTGAAAGGTGGTTCTTGACACGACTTGATGACTCCGCGGATGGGACGATTTTCGAACTTTGAGATGGGTGGATTTTATTGAAAAACCTGAAAAGTTATTAGATAATGCTAAGATTGTTCTGACACAAATAACCTTAAGTTCAGACTTCACTAATCACGTCAAATCCTTTAAAACTACCGGTGATAGATATCCCTATAACATTTTTTGCAATTTTTTTATCTTTCACTTGTTTGGCTACCTGATTTAAGGTTGCCCCGGAACCTACGGCATCATCAATAAGAAGTAAATTGTTATATTTACCACTTTCTGTTAGGACTAAAGTCTTTCCCGCATTTTCAATACGATCTTCCAATTTTGATAGAGTTTTCTGCGGAACAATGATCTCCGTTTTAATTTTCTCAATTTTAATACTCTTAACATTAAGATTGAGTTGCTTTTCAAGCTCACGAATAAATTGAACCTCTCTCTTTACTGTCCAAGGTATAAAACCGACTGCATCGATACGGAACTTTTTAATCAACGAATCAATTTTAGGTTTTATCTCTGCAACTATTTGTTTAATTATTACCTTATTCCCACTTTGTTTACCATAAAGAAGAAGCTGTCCAAGCCTTGTCTTACCAAATCTTTCTATACTATAAAAATCTAAGTAGAATATTTTATCAATATACACCCTACTGAATGTACTATTAAATTTTTGCAACCCGTCAATCAAACCGCCCCTCTTAAATTTATCGTATTTATTTAAAACTTTTATATATTCATCCGCAGTTTTACTAACGTCTAGATTATTTTTATTGCACCAGTAATTAAAACCAGCGAATCCATCTTTTTTTTCTCCGCTAGGAGTAATAATGAGGTAGTTCTTTTCAATTATTTCCTTTCTCTTTTTATTTATGACTACATCTTCCTTTTCTTCTACTGAGCTTTTCAATAAATAAAAAACCTTAGGGGGTCTTCCAATCTTATCTATTTCCCCATTTCTTAAAAGATTCGCTAATTGTTTTCTTACAGCACGATTACCTATTCCTAAATAATTCGATAACTCACTTCCAGTCACCCTATTTTTTTCTTTTAAATATTTCTTTATTTTAATACTTGTTTTCATGGCTCTACTATAACATAAAAGGTTCCTAGTTCCTATTTTATTAGGAACTTTTTATATTAGGGGGATTTAAATTAAGAAATCTATTTCTAGAAATTAGCTCTGCATCGTGGACGTTGTTGGAACTAGGATAAGAGAGAAGGAGGAGTTTGTGCCTATCCCTTGTCTACCCCCTCCGGCTTCCCTTTTTCATAACCGGAATCGGCATCTCTAATATATTCCGAATATTCCTCAAATAGTTTTTGGCTGTTCATTCTTACTACTTCTGCCCATTTTTGAGCGGTTTTAATTTCTTCCCGCCAATTCTCTTTTGACACCCTAAACATAATGAAGGGATAAAAATCGCTCTGCTTAACGTCTGCTGGCAGCTCCCAACGCATAAAACTATGCTCCATTGGTCTTACATACACCCTCACCGCTGTTTCCGGATAACCATATGCTTTGCCAAATTCAATTTGATTTTTTGCTTGCAAAATATTTTTAAGACTTTGTTCATCTTTGCCGATGGCAAAATCTTTTACTTCCCTTCTTTCTCCTTGTTCGGCGTTGTCAGTAGACGTCTGCACATCCGTACGTACCCTTTTCTTTTTATAAGGCAAGCTCAAGACAGATAAAAGATCTTCAACCGATTTTACATCTTCCTCCCTAAGGTGCTTTTTTTCTTTCCCTTGCGACCACCATTCTCCACCAACAGTAATATCTGTGACGGGCTTGTCTCCTGTTTTTAAAAGCAGGAGTCCTACCTTCTCGTCCACATATATTGAGGCGGCTTCTATTTTTTCAACGGTTTCTTTGTCTAATATTTCTGGCCCGTTTTCTTGGGATGATGTAAATTTTTCAATTGATTCTGTCATAATTCTAATTAATTTAATTATTCCATCGTATCAAAAAACCACCTCAGTTAAAAGGTAGTTTTAGTAAAAGCTCTCCGTGATACGCGAGTTTAGAACCGCAATTAAAGAGCATCGTAGCTACTGGAAATTCTACACTGTCCGCGAATGGCCTGAAGTTCTGGCTAATTCAAATACCAGATAAAGTAGTTAAGAACACTGGCAAAACTAACCCAGAGCAAGTATGGAATTAAGAGATAGGTCGCCCATCGATTGATCTTCCAGAATTTAATCATTAAAGCGATGATTAAGAGCCAGATAATGATGATGTTTATAAAAGCCAGGCCAGGGTTTTGAAGCCCGAAAAATATTATTGACCAGATAGCGTTGAAAAACAAATGAATCCAAAACAGCCACATCGCGCCTCTGGCTGTTTTGTTTTTCTCAACTTTCTGCCAAATAAGATAAATACTGATACCCATTAGGATATAAAGCATAATCCAAACCGGGCCAAACAGCCAATTGGGAGGGCTAAAACTCGGCCTCTGTAAAGTCGCATACCAAGTAGGGATGGCTGAAGTGGTAAAAAGCGAGCCGACAATCCCGGCCAGTTCACAAACGCCGACAGCAATAATCAATTTTACAAAATTATTCAGCTTCATAAGTTTATTTTACCACCTTTCGGGACTATAATACCACTTCATGTTCGGATCTTTTAGTTTTTTCTCGATACCGATTAAACACTCGTCGCATCCTTCCGGGCAGGTATCACAGCCATTGATACAAACCGCGCAGGGATTCTCTACTGCCGCAAGTTCAGGATATAATATCTTGCCCCAAAATGTCACATAGTAGCCGCCCTCGCAACTTGCCACCCACCTGCCAAAAGGCGCCCACATCACATTATAATCGCAAATCAGCTCGCCGGTGTATTTATCAATCGTGCCGTCAATTTCAGCTCGTTCCTCAAATACCTTATTGTGCAAACTCTGATTATCCAGCCAGGGTGCCCGAGCGAATATAACAACGACAGCAGTAATTATTGCAATGATAATGAGTTTTTTATTTCTGGTCATATACCTGATTGAATTTCTCTTTAACTATTTTTATAACTCTATCAAGCTCTGCTTTGTCTACATTTTTGCAATCATATTCATCAACAAATTTCACCCATTCATCGTTCCGGGGAGTGAAAAATCGTATCTCATCTATTGAATACGCGCTTTCGTCGGGCTTCAACACCTCCATTCTTCCGCCGGCCCAACCCTTATATTTAGGATCCTGAATAATTTCCTCAATAAATGAAATAGTATACTCCTTGTCTCTTTTCTTTTCAGAATCAACAATTTTCTCTACCTCTTTGTTGGTAATTTTTGAACCAGAAAGCCGCATTGAGGCGCCAGTGCTCTCAATTAATGTTTTTCTTTTCTGTTCCTTCCAAAACTCGGTGTTAAACCGATTGCCAGAAGGACGCTTTTTTGTTTTTTTCTTTGTCATGTTTTGGATATACCAAATATGTCCAATCCGCTATATCCACTATAACGAACTGTAGCGAATTGGATAGAGGCTAATTGCCTCCCTATACAGAAAGACTTATAAATTCTTTATAAACTGATCCAGTAGTCTCACTTCAATAAAATTAACTTCGGTCTTAACTGGCGGAAATTTTGTCCACCAAAATCCCATCTTCGTTGCAAAAACAGAAATGACCTTGGGATCCAAAGTTGGAGTATCCCAACCCAATTTTGTCACCAAATCCCTACCTTTAGTTTTTAAGTGATTTGCTCTTTTTTCAACTCGTTGGAGATAACCCCCCTTAAAGATGGTATCCCTTTTCATCTCTCCAAATATTTTTCGTTGCATTCTCCCAGAATCTTTATTGCTATACGGCGGGTCAATAATCTTTGATTCAATGTTGAGTAAAACATTTTTATTTTTCAAATATGCGAGCACATCGTAATCACCGATATCGGTAATTGTTTCATCATACTTGTGGGGGTATACACCTTTTTCTACATTGTTCGTATGCCGCAAAGCAATTTCTTTTATCTTCTCCACCAAACAATTTCTTAGATTTTCATGTCCCCTATTTAAAACTGCCTTTACCGTAGGTGCATCTAGATCAGATGGCAATTTATGCTTACTAGATATGCCCATCCAAATATGACTAGTCCGATCAATAGAGTGAGGACCCCAATAATAATGACCATCGATTTTTATGAGCGGTCTAATATCAAAACGCATTGGGCGTTTAGTATGCTCCCAGACAGGAATATCCTCTGCGGGTTCTTGTTCACCTTTAATGGTTAATATCCCTTCTGGCTTAAGAGCCAAGAAATTCAGAATAGCGTCCGTCTCTGATATATCGTAGCCTTTTATTTGTTTAGCGCACGCAGAGGCTATTTCTTTTGAAGTAGCATAATAGTAAGTACCCTCGCCTTTTTCAGTGTCAACAGCCCATAATGCCAGCACCTGTTGCACATTCACAAAATTCTTAAGACCGAAAGCAAAATCTTTTTTAAAAGCTCTATCTAATTCATCCAAATAATCCTCAATAGGAATATTTGAATCGGCTGTATCCTCCTTCTTGCCAATGATTCCGAGGTTAATTTTTGCTTGTTCCTTGCCATATTCCTTTTCCATCGAAGCAATGTCGTTTTTTTCATCACTTGTTGAAACGATATAATCTCTGTCAATGTTCACATTTACCGGGTAAAGTTCGTAATTAATAAAATCACTTGCAACATATATATCAATGAGCCGATCTGCAAATACAAGCAACTCTTTTAAATGCTGGTTGCTAAATTTTGTATTACCTCCGGGTTGCAACTGAACAAACTTTTCGATTAGATATCTATAAACCTTATACCAATGGAGAAACTTTTTTTCGTTTTCTGACGATTTTCCTTCTCTTTCATAATCAACCTCATGGTCGCGGGAAGCTTTGATTTCTTCTTCAGCATGCCACGAATCATGTATTAACGCATTACTTTTTTCTAGCAATACAGGAATAGCATCGCCCAAGTTATGCCCCTGAATTTTAATGTTTAAGAATTGGACTAGTTTATTCCTAAGATTATTTAATTTTCTCTTGCCTTCATCAGCCGAATAACTTCCGGGTTGTATATTTAACCCTAGGGCTATTTTTGCTATCTCTTTATCCGCCAACTTATATTCTTTCTGATCTGGCAATAGAGTTCTGATTCCTTCTGGGAAAGAAACTTTTTTCTCGACCATAAATGTTTTAAATCGAGCCTTTTTGTTTTTTTCCTTTTCTAGCTCGCTTCTTATATTTGCCAAATCTGGTTCCGCCACCAAGGTGTTAAGTTGTTCAAGCACATCAACCAATAACTGGATTTGGATAGACCTATCAGCGACTATCCTAAGCGCTTCCATCATTTTTTCTAGGTTATATACAACTCTTACTCCGTAATCCATTGATTGTAGTCGCGCACAATCCATAGCCCAAAGATTAGTATTTTGCACGAGATGTCTCACATGAGCAAGCTCATCCTCTTTAAGTGCTATCGATGATGGGCAAAAGAATATCTGAACTTTATTGTGAGATTTAGTAAAATTGAGCTTCTCAATAATATTCGGATAGATATCGATTGCATCAAATAAACTTTGCATTATTGAATCATTAATTCCTCCTTCATCTAATTCCATCCGATGAACAGGTGCATTAATAAAAAACGAAGCTTGTCCTATTTTCTGATAATAAGCATATCCAAAAAAAGTCCGTGAATTGAGAATAAAACCGGTCTTTGTTTTCCTGTCGGCAGGTATAGTCCAACCCCTAGGATGACCAAAGAAATTCTCTTCTGGAAAAATTTCCCAGAATTTTGATAATGAACGATAACGAAAATCTGTTCCCCAGTGTGGATCAAGCACAACGAGGTTGGGCGTGTTGGCGCCAGGAATCAATACGCTGTGAGAATCTCTAAATGATCCAAATCGATCCAAATAAGAAGTCATTGGCGACAAACTAAATGAATCTTGCATACTTTCAACATATTCAAAAAAATCAGCTATCTCGTGTAAGTCTTCTATTTCATCTATAATTCCCAAAAACTGATCGAGCCCAATAATTTCTCCGACTAAGTCCTTTGGCTGTCCAATCATGCCGAAATCGGTAGTAATATGCGGGATGACAGTAATAATTAACGGTTCAAGGGCCGTTCTGCCTTCTCCTTTTGTAGATTCAAATTGAACCATTTTCTCCTCACCGTGTAAACCTAATCTTGTAGGTGATTTAGTAAAAAAATTTTGGGCTTCTTGAAGTTCGGGAATAAGAGACTCGAGCATTTTTTGTTGTGTAGTACCAGCAGTCGGTGGAGGTAAGACATGAACCAATATAAGTTTATTTTTTGAGCGAAACGCCGTAGTGAATATCGTTTTATGAGGTTTTAGATCGTCCTGTATTGCGCTACAAATAAAAAATAATTCTTCCTCTCGCACCCGTTGCTTTATAAAGTGATACAGTTCAACTCCTATTTTAATTTCATAATGTTTTATCTCTTTTACGGTTGATGGATAATGTTCTGATAAAATTTTCCCCCACTTATCAAACAATACTGCGAAATATTTTCGTGGAAGTACCGGGAAAAATCTGCCAGATTTTTTAAGAAAGAAATAAAAACAATTTTTTCCATCATGAGCACGGCTCAAAAAGTCTTCTTCGGGAGGGACTTCAATGGGGCGAGCGGAATCTAAATCCTTTGTATATTCTTTAATTAGATCGGGGCTAAAATTTGAAGTAGGATCAAAATTGTCTAAAAACCCCACCGCGGCTTGCCAAAATTCTTCTGAGGGCAAACTAAAGCCCCCCAACTCCACATCTCGTTTATCTTGCGCCTTAACATCGATTCCGTTGATTATTTTGTCTTGGACAGTCAAACAGAATTCAAACTCTTTTATCGGAGACCGTCCAAGTTTCTCTAAATAATATTCTTCAAAACCCCTATGGATTACCTCAAACGAATAACAAAAGTCGTAAGGATTAGATAGGTCGCCACCATAAAGCGTCCTGTAGAATTTTTTATTCAAAAAGTATTTAATTTCACCCCAATCGTTCTCTGGAAGATAATCTTCCATCATTGGGAAAGAGGGAACAATCAGAAGTAATTCTTGCACAAATTTTTTAAAGTGATTGTATTCAGTAATTTTATTTTCTTTAGGGAGCTTGTCAAAAATGGACTCAAAAATGACATAAAGATATTGAGACTTTATGGGGCTAGCGACATTAGGAAGCCATAAATTCAATACGAAAAAAGACTTCAATAGATCCTCGATGCTATAATCCAAAAGAAAGTTTTTTAATTTTACATTATTTTCGTCCATTTTTGTTGAATTGAAAGCCTGTGGATAAGTAATTTGGCTTTCTATTTATTTTCTATTATACTATAAGTATAGAAGTAAACCAAACCAGTGTCAAACTATGCTTACTAAAAGAAGAAAAGAAGTCTTGGACTTCATAAAAAAATATAAGGCTAAGAAAAAATATGCTCCCTCGCTTGAGGAAATACGGAAGCATTTTCGGCTTGCCTCCGTCTCAACCGCCCATTTTCATGTAAAGAAATTACAAGAAGACGGCTATCTGCAAAAAGAATACAATCAACCACGAGGCATTGATGTAATCAAACGCGATGAAATAATAAAAATTCCAATAATGGGAACTATTACTGCGGGCCAACCGATTGAAGCAATAGAAGTCCCAGATTCAATGGTCGCAATTTCTAAAAAAGAAATAACTGCGAACCAAAAACATTATGCTTTACGGGTCCGAGGCGATAGCATGATCAATGATGGTATATTTGATGGCGATGTTGTTGTAATTCGCAAGCAAGAGACCGCCGACGATGGCCAAACAGTCGTAGCAATTATTGATGATAATGAGGCTACTCTCAAAAAAATTTACACAGAAAAATCGCGCATTAGATTACAACCAGCAAATCAAGAAATGTTGCCTTTCTACCGAAAAGAAGTAGAGGTGCGAGGTGTTGTAGTCAAAATCATAAGAAATTTAGAAAATGGCACCCAGGATAATACACTCGCTTATAAGAAAAAAGTCTTTTTGGATCGCATAAAAAGCTCTAACCCCAAAAGTCAAAATAAATATAAAAGGGTTGTCCTTTCCCCTATTAGATATGCCGGGGGGAAAACTTTAGCAGTTGGGCATGTTATTGAATTATTGCCCGATAATACAAAAAGAGTTGTTTCACCTTTCTTCGGCGGTGGTTCAATTGAAATAGCTATGAGCAAAGAGTTAGATTTAGAAGTAATCGGTTATGACATTTTTGATATTCTTTGCAATTATTGGAAATTTCAAATAGAAAAACCAGAACTTCTTTATAATAAATTAAAGGAATTAAAACCAAACAAAAAAACCTTTGAAAAAATAAGGTTAATTTTAAACGATGTGTGGAAGAAAAAGATTAAGTTAGACCCGCTAACACTCGCAGTTTATTATGTCTATAACTTTAATCTCTCCTATGGTCCCGGATTTATGGGCTGGTCGTCTGAGATTTACTTGGATGATAAAAGATACAAAAGAATGATAGAAAACATTCGGGATTTTAACCCCAAAAATCTAAGGGTGGAATGTGCGGACTTTCAAGAAGTAATTAAAAATCATCCTAATGACTTTCTATATTGCGACCCTCCATATTATATCGGAAAAGACTCAAAAATGTTTAAAGGGATCTATCCGATGAGAAATATACCTGTTCATCACAACGGATTCCCACATGAAGCCCTAAGAGATCTATTAAAAAATCATAAAGGCGGTTTTGTGCTTTCTTATAATAATTGCCCAACAATAAGAGAATATTATAAAGATTTCCAGCAATTCTTCCCCAGTTGGCAATATACAATGGGCCAAGGAGAAACAAGAATTGGCTTAAATAGAAAAAATGGCAACGGTAGCCATGTAAAAGAATCTCATGAGATAATTGTTTTTGGTCCGCCTAAAAAATAGAGCTATTTTCTATTCAATCTCTTTCGATGGTACAAATTATGTTTTTTGGCTAAATCTGGTGGATACGGCTTATGATTCTCTTGGAAATTCCAATCGGGATATTTCTTCTCTCTTAAAAAATAGTCAGATTTACACAAATCTTCCATCTCTTTAAAGCTTGCGATTTCTACTTTTTTAGGACCAAACAACCCGTTAACCGTAGCCAATGTTCTAGGAGAAGTTATCATAAATAGTTCTACCTTTGATTTGCTTTTAAGAGCTCTTTCAATAAGTAAATGAGCAACAAACCGAGGGACGCCCGGACTGCCCGTCATAGCGGATACATAAAAAATCATAGTTGCTTTAATCCCTCCTTTTGAAGTAGAGCCGCCAATTTTTTTAATAATCCCGTCTTGAACTATTAAATAAATCCTTGCCGAATTATCAGTAAGCACCTTCTTATCAAGGGTAGGCAGATATTTAATATCTATCTTATTTCTATGATGTTTTTTTAATATAAAATCGCCTACTTTAATTGCTGTTTTTACATCTTTAATATTCATAAAAATTATGTGTTAAAATCACGATTTATACTTTTAGGATAGCACCTCGAATAAAAATTGGCAATCTTTTAATGGTGAAATCCGACAAAATATGTCAGAATAGAAGATAGATGAAAAATGAGTATGGAAAATAATATGACACCAGAAGAAAAATTTAATCAAAAAATGTGGTGGCTTTTACAGCAAATCAAAGAAGCTGATCTTTTGAGATCTCCCGAGGAACCATTTGAATTTTTAATCCAGCAACAAAAAGACGCACCCCCCAAAGACGACCAAAGAAAACTCGTTTATAAATTAGAAAACTTAAAAGCCATAAAGATTAGTAAACAATTTACCTATATAGACTCCGGCCTTACTAAAGTTATATTTAAAGAAAATGCTTCAGAAAGTGAAGCAAATGGCTTTCATTTAAAAATCCTGCCGAAATTTGATGAAGTTTATGGGGAATTTAGAGAAAAAGCCGAATTGTTAAAAGAGAACACAACTAAAAAAGAATTAAAACAAAAGAGTGGCACAATTGATAAAATCATTATTGTAAAACCGAAAGACGGTAATAGATTCAAAATAATAATCAATGATGATTATCACCAAAGGCCGCTTGATGGCGACATGGCCAAGCCAAGCTGGAATTTATTATTCAGAGTGGCCGATGGTGATCTTATCGAAGATCAAGAATATAAATCATCATTTGATTTTTTTAATAGTAATGAAAAATGCAGATTATATACACAAACGGGCTATCCAAAAACAAAAATACTAAAAAGAGAAAGCGGGTATATCAAACCGGCTGTTAAAATGGAAATCATCACCGAGAAAGCATACAAACAAAGATGTAAAAAGGGCTGAAATACGGCTTAAAAAAACTTAAAATGTGGATAACTTCGGCACCGCTTCAAAAAAGCGGTGTTTTTTAATTACGCTTAAAAGTTTTCGGCATTTTTTAAGCGTTTTGTAATTGATAAATTTTAGATAGAGATAAAATTACTAACTTTTGTGAACATGTCGAACAAAAACGCACAACTGAATATCAAGCAAATTGAGGAAATGGTGGCCGAACGGCTGGCCGAGATTTTAGTTCAGCAATTGGAATGGCAGAGAGAACAGCAAGAAAAAATTAAAGAGAAAAATAAGTATGGAAAAGATAAAAGAAAAATTCATAACCAGTGATTTCTATACCGCTGTCTTTTTAATGGCCAGCGGATATAAGCTATTCGGAATCAACAAAACCGAGCCTCGGCGCTATCGCTTTATTTTTGAGGACGATAAAAATAGAGCGAAACTGCTCGAGGATTTTTTTAATAACAAAACAAAGGTTGAAGCAAGAAAGTTTATTGGCGCCATAAAAGAGCTGAAGTCGCTGATGTATAACGACGCTATTTAAGCCGGCAAATCAATATGGAAAATGTAAAACCAACAATTGATAATAATGACTTCATCCGGCTACCAAGAAGCATAAAGGAATTTTATCTGGACAGATTTTTACTGCTCGAGGAATTTATTGTCTTGGTTTGGCTCTGGTTCGGCGCCAATCCCAAAACCGGCAGGATTAATGTCAGCTACGAAGGATTGAGTAAAGATTTTCAGGAAAGATACTCAAAAAATCAGATTAACAAGATAATGCTCGAGCTTAAGCGGAAGAAGCTGATATGGTATCCCAGACAGCAAGGCCGCAGAAGTTCTTTTAATGTGGATATCCAGAATTATCCGCTAAGTAAAGGCAAGCCCAGAGATATTACTGAATTGTTTAATGGCAACTCTGGCAGAAGTTCCAGCAGAAGTGAAAGTGATAATCCAGCAGAAGCGCCGGCAGAAGTTAAAACATCTTGGCAGAAGTTAAAAACCGAAAAAAAGAGCTTAATAAAGCGATTTTCTACACCCTTCAATAATGACTCTGGCAGAAGTTACAATAACGATAACGAGAAAGAAAATTATAATAAAAATCGATCGTCTTTTAATAAAATTTATGATCGGGTCGGTTTAATGGACTTTACTCCTAAGAGCTACGAGGAAGAAAGGTGCTGGCACATAGCAAGATATCTGGACGAAAAAGATATGAGGTTTATGCGCTCAGCTCTTAAGAAATACGGATTTCACGCCATAGAGAGCGCCTATAACGAAATTAAGGAAAGACCGCCGGGATCAATTCAAAATAAAGGCGCCTATTTCAATGAATTATCAAAGAGGTCTACAGATAAAAACAAATCTACTTAACGCTACTTTTTATGCCTAAATTGAAGCGCTTAACTGAATATCACAAAAGAGCGATGGAGCTGAAATATAAAGGTAATTCTTATCAAGAAATTGCCGATTTTCTCAATGAAAAGTTTAAAAAAAGTAGAAAAACAAAAAGCGGCCTTTCTTTTACAGAACAGACCATCAAGGATTGGTTTAAGGAATCCGGCACGCTCTGCGAGGATCATCGCCTCTATGAGGAAGAAATGGATGAAATTCACAAAGAGACAATAGATGTAATCCGTAAAGCCGGCATCCAGATTCGAGAACAAAACTTTCGCTTAGCCAACGAAATGCTGATCGCCCTAATGGGAAGCGATAATGACAGCATCAAGCTCGCCGCAATTAAAGAATTGCTAAATCGAGTGGAAGGCCAACCAAGACAATTTTTGGATGTCAAAAAAGACGAGGAGGGACTTCTTGTTTATGAATCAATTATTAGAAAGATTGAACAAGAAAAAGAAGAACAAGAACAAACTGGAAAACAAGAATAACCAGCTGTGGGTAACTCGCTTGGCTTGTGCCAAGGGTAAGCACATAATGGGGGTTGCCAAAAAACAATATGAAAAATGCATTAATTTACTGCCGAGTATCAACCGAAGAACAAGTTAAAGAAGGCTACTCTTTAGACGCGCAGGAAAAATTCTGCGCTAAATTTGCTGAAAACGATGACTACCGAATCGTGGAAGTATTTAGAGATGAAGGCAAAAGCGCCACCACCCTTGATAGACCAGCCCTTCAGGATCTTTTAGCCAAATGCCAGCAGGATGACTCTGTTGACGCTGTATTCGTTCAGGAAACAGACCGGCTGGCCAGAAACACCAAAGATCATCTGACCATCAGGGCTGTGCTCCAAAAAGCAGGAGTTAAGCTCGTTTCTGTTGCCCAGCCAATGCTTGATGACAGCCCGGAAGGCAATATGATTGATACGATTTTGGCCAGTGTTAATCAATTTCAATCTGACCTTAACAGCCGAAAGACCAAAAAAGGCCTGCAGGAAAGATTTGACCAGGGCTGGTGGCCGGGCTGGGTGCCGCTCGGTTATCTTAATGTGGGTGTGGGCGGCAACGCTGACGGCCGCAAAGCCAAAAAGATTATTAAAAAAGACCCGAAAAGATTTGATCTGATTAGAAAAATGTTTGATATGGTTTTGAGCGGAAACTACTCTGTCCCTCAAACTCACACTATCGCAGTTACCGAGTAGGGTTTTAGAATGCCCAACGGAACTAAAATGTCCCGAAGCACTTTTTACTCTGTTATTGGCAATCCTTTTTATTATGGCTATTACGAATATCCAAAAAAGTCTGGCATCTGGCATAAAGGAAAACACCCGGCCATGATCACCAAAGACGAATACGATCAAATTCAAAATATGATCAGGCCAGACAATATCAAGCCAATGAAGCACGTATTCGCTTTTACGGGTTTAATTAAATGCGGTGAGTGCGAAGCCACGATCACAGCCGAACATAAAACCAAAAGACAAATAAATGGCAATGTCCATTATTACACTTACTACCACTGCACTAAACGAATAAACAAAAACTGTTCTCAAAGAGTAATTCAGGTGCAAGATTTAGAAAAAGAGATCGCTGAGATATTGGGAGGTTTGACCATACCGCCAGAATTCAATGAATGGGCAATGAGCTGGCTTAAAGACGAAAACCACAAAGAAGCTGATGATAGAAACGATATTTTAGATACTCAACAAAAATCATACAATGAATGCATTAAGAAAATTGACAATCTGATTGATATGCGAGCTGGCGGTGAGATTAGCGAACAGCAGTTCAAAGACAAGAAAGCCAAAATTGTTAAAGAAAAAATGCACTTGCAGGAATTATTAAAAGATACAGACAAACGAGTAGACAATTGGCTGGAACGAGCAGAGGAAGCGTTGATATTTGCCCAAAACGCCAAACTTGCCTTTGAAAATGGAACATTACAGAGAAAAAGAGAGATACTAAACACCTTAGGTTCGAACCTCCTGTTAAAAGACAGAAAACTGCGTATTAACTTGGAAAATTGCCTTTTGCCCATGCAAAAAGTCGATACTGGGTCCGGCAACAAAAAAAGCGGGTTCGAACCGCTTGATTTGTGCGTAGATAAAAGGAAAAACACCGCTTCAGGCGGTGTTCGTCCAGATTGGCTCCCCTTCAAGAACGCACTTACTCGGTTTGATTGGAGAGCATTTAGGGTTGAGCTGGACGCCTTTGTCTCAACTTATAATATCTCTTTGGGCGGAAATTGGGGCGGAGTATAACAACTTCCAGAAACATTTGTATCAGCAGGGATAGCTTGAGTATTGGTGGTAATTGTGGTGCTTTCTTGGTTTATATTTTTGAGAATACCCGTCTGCAATTTCCAAGTCCATTCTAAAATAAACTTCTGTTTTTCTGCAAATTGTTGAGCCTTATTTTTATCGGCTTCTAACTCTTGATATATGTTTTCTATTGCCTTTTTGGTATCCTCAAAAAAACAACTTACACTTAACCAGACGTGAGGCGTTTCCGAGCTTTTATCCTGAATTTGCAAGTGTCTGCCATCGGGGAGAGTGGTAATGAAGTTGTGAACGAAAAAACTATGGCTAAGTCTGTGCCTAATTAAATTAAATAAAAAACTGATAAAATCCTTATTCTTATAATTGCCGCTCATTTTAGAGAGATAATTAACACAGAAAAACTCAAAATCATCTGCCTTACCAACCCTCTCAAACTCATTATTTTTTTCTCTTGCTTCTGAGGGAACACTCCAATTAGTATCAAAATTTATGCAATAACCAAAAAAGGCTACGATATTTAACAAATATAAAATAGAGGGATAACCTACCTGTTCTTTTATCATTCGGTTCATATCGTATAAAAAATAAGAGCTTACATTCTGTTGATGTCTTTTGGCGTGAGCTTCATTCCATTCTTTGCCGTCATAACCAACATATAACTCAAAAAATTTCTGTATATCTTTGTCCATTTATTTAACAATGGTTTACTTTTATATTAAGTTATTCTAAACTAATCTAATAAAATAGTAAACGAATGGTTTTAGACAATTATAAAAATATAATTAACGAAATAGTAATCTACAAAGATAAGGAGAAAGACCCCGAAAAAAAGAAAAGTTGGGAGGCTTTTGAGCTTAACACCAGACGACTTGATAGAACTATTGAAATCCAAAATAGAATAAAATTACTATATAAACAAAATAGGTTTATTGAATGTATTTGCTTTATAAGTCAGTTTGCTGAATTTAAGTTAAAAGAGCTTATTAAATTGTATGTTGATTTATCCTTACTGCTTAATAAGAAAATAAAAATTGGGGAGAATTGGCAAGAGAAACCATTGGGGACACTAACCAATACAGCAAAAAAATTGTTAACCGATGACAACTTAATGAAAAGATTGAAAGATTTTAACAATTTGAGAATAAAATCAATACATAAAATCTTTGATGTTAATTATCAAATAGCAGAAGTTGAGGAAGAGATAAATCAATATCTGAAAACTAATGATTATTACGAGAACATTATAAACCCCATACAAAGATACTCCACGATAATAACAAAGGAAATTTTTGATTACAAAACTAATCTTGAACCCGTGCCAGAAGAAAGCAAAATTATCGTTTCTAATCTGTTGCGAGAAATGGAAAAAATTGACCCATTGCTTAAAAATCAAGAGCTGAAAAAACAAATAAAATTATGAGTAGCGTAGCCGAAAACTTAGAGCGACATTATAGAGCTTTTATAGACCAGCAAAATGAGTGGGGGTTTTTCTTGGGACTGGCTTATTATGTAAACTTTATTTTAGAAACACCAGAGACCGATAAAATTACCGATTTACTGCTTAAAGAGAGAAGAAATGAAGAGAAGAAGATAAAAGACTTAGGAGATGAAGTGTTGAAGGAAGTAGAACCAGTAATAAAAGATTTAATTAGAAAAATACAAAATGCAAAAATATCTTATCCTGCCCTTGATAATGAGATAAAAGACTACGAAGGATATAAAAATAAAACAATCAAAGGAAGCGAACCTCCTCCCGTTTGCTTTGGCAGGATTTTACATAACACAATAAGAAGCCTTTCTGAAAATGGGCATAAAGAATTAGTAAAAGATTATATTAGAGAAGAAAGGGGCATTCTTTATACAGACAAACACAAATTTTCAAAAAAATTATACGCTTATAATTTAGCAAGGAAGAAATATGATGAAAAATTAGAAATTACTTTCTGGGGGTTTTGGGATTATATCTCTTTTGCCTATCTTGCGGTTTTGAAAGCGGACGAAACGCTTGAAAATCTAAGAAGAGAAAAGGCAGACTGGTTTACTATCAGTAATTTGGTCGGATATTTCGGTGAAATGAAAACGATTAAAGATGGCGATATTAGAGACTTAATAGTTGAATTTAAGAGAGAGAAATACGAACCCTATGCGACAAACCTACATAATTATTTGCTTAAAGAATTGAGCACTAATAATAAAAAGGCAAAGCAAAAAGTTGAAATCGGGAAGAGTGGTAAAATTAAAAAAATAACTATAATAGAATTGAAAGACAGAAAACACCTGCTCGCCGTTAATGACGACTATAAGAATGTTAAAAAAATAAGGAAATCAAAATACTACCCTATTTTTATTGAGGAAATTGCAAAAAGAGAAGTTCTTAATAGAACTGATAATAACAAAATTTCTAATGAAATGGCGGAATATTTTAATAATAATAAAAAATGTCTTGCTTATATGAATGGTAAATATGGATTAACTGCCATTTTTACTGGCGACGAAGAGGAGAGGGAGATTAACTGGGAGATAAAAACAGAAATAATCAACGAAGATGATTACTTGAAACGCCTTAGAAAAATAACAAAAAAATAGCTTACCAAGCTTACCAAGACTTACCAAGCATTTTAGAAAGTAAAAAGCCGAACAAAATCGGCTTTTTTTGTTTGTGTTCGCAAGGTTGAGGTAAGCTTCTTGGTTGTGAAATAATTGGGGCAGAAGCTAAAAAGTATGAAGTTAGAAAGCCCCAACGAAAATCAAATAAAGAAAGACGAAGCATACTGGAAAGCGAGGCAAAACCTTTTCGGATTTTTTAGTTTGCTTTTAGAAGTTGATATGAGAGTTAATCCGCACCTTTACAAAAATAAAGAAACTAAAGAACCGAAAAAAGAAACTGAAAAATAATCCTATGCCTAAATATAATATCAACTTAATTACGGCAAGGAGGAGCTACTACATAAACGAGATAGTGTTTCTTTTGAAAATAACCAGAAAAACCTGCGGACTTTGGATAAAACAGGAGGGATTAAAAACCATTGAGGGTATAACTCCTTTTGTGATTAAGGGTTATGATTTGATAGATTTTATAAAAGAAAAACGGGCGAAAGGAAAAATCCCAGTAAAAGAAAACGAGTTTTTATGTATGAAGTGCCGACAAGGGGTTAAGCCAAAAACTGGGAGTGAGCAAATACTAAAAACGGGCAAAAGGATAGGGAAAGATAACCACGAGCAGTTAAGAAAAACAGGGATTTGCGAGAAATGCGGGACACGGCTCTATAAATTTTTATAGGTATGCCAATGGGATTATAGTGTTATTTGCTATTACTCGTAAATGTTATATCTAAACTATTAAATAATAAACAAAAAAAATTATGAAAATAACTTACAAAAATGAGCGATTAAAAAAGGAATTTTATAAGTGGCTCAAAAATTCAAAACAATTTTCAGAAGAAACGATTAAATGCTACGAAAAGGCAGTTTGGCTGTGGGAGGATTTTTCAAACAAAGACGATTTTGGCAGTTTCAACGAAACAACGGCGGAGGCATTTCGGGAATGGGTAAAAAATAAAAGAAAGCATAACTCCCAAGAAATAATTAGCATTACTTATTGTTATCATAATTTACGATTTCTAAAAACCTTTTTTGTATGGCTATCTAAACAAAAGGGCTATAAATTAAGAATAAAAGAGCCAGCTATTGATTGCCTTAATTTATCAAAAAATGAAGTTAGGGAGGCTAAGCAGGTTAAGAGCATTAAAAATCCAACACTGGACGAGATAAAAATGGTTATAGAAACCATTAAGGGAAAAACCGAAATTAAAATGAGAGATAAAGCCATTTTTTCTTTGGCTTTCTTGACTGGGGCAAGAATTTCGGCGATTAGGACGCTCCCAATGAAAAGTTTTGATAAAAAAGAATTGATTATTTACCAAGACCCTGCGTTTGGAGTTGAAACGAAAGGCAATAAAAGGATTGTTTCTGTTTTAATCCCTTTTGGTTATGAAGAGGCAAAGGACTATTTTATTGAATGGTTTGACTATCTAACAAATCAGAAAGGGTTTGAGCCAGACGACCCCATATTCCCCGCCACTAAAATTGAAAATGGAAAAGATAACATAAATTTTTACAATACGCAGGAGGTTGAAAATAGAAAGATAAAAAGCTCTGGCTCATTAAGGAAGATATTTCAGAAAAGATTTGAGCAAGCAGGGCTTAATTATTATCACCCCCACACTTTTAGGCATTGGCTTGTTAAAAGAATGGCAGAGTTTTCATTAACAGAAGAGCAGAGAAAAGCGTTTAGCCAATGTTTAGGACACGAAGATGTCGGGACAACTTTCGGCTCTCGGGGCTATGGGAGAATTGACGAGAGCAGACAAATAGATGTTATGAAAAGCATTGATTTTGAGGGATTAAAAGGAGGGAAAAAGCAGACAATAAGCGACGAGGATATAAGCCGAATTGCAAAACAAGTTAGCGAGAGTATTAAAAATAATACTTAATCCACACTTGCCGTTGTCAACTATTGTCAAATGAAATATAATGATAATATAATATAAAAATGAAAGATTTCAAATCATCAGCTTACAAAGTATTAGAAGGGGCTAAAAAGCCGTTGCATAGTAAAGATATAACTAATAGGGCTATTAAGGCTGGCTACTTAAAAACGACTGGCAAAACTCCCGAAGCCACAATGAATGCCCTTTTAATTACTGATATAAACGAAAAAAAGAACAAGTCGGCTTTTATTAAAACAGACCCCTCAACATTTAATATAAATCCCAAGTTTAATAAAAGCGCAATCAGAACTGCCCTTAAAGAAAAGGACTATCCCATATCAAAAACAATTTCCTCAAAACAAAAAGGCGACATAGGAGAGGCGAGAATAGCTGAGTTAATAATGTTGTATGGAGAAAACCTGTCTTGCTACAAACCCATATCAGACGATGAGGGTATTGATTTAATTATAAAACAAAGAAGTAGTTTCAAAACTTTTCATTTACAAGTAAAAACTCGGTATGGGACAAGTTCCAATACTTCTTTAATAGCAGTCGCTAAAGAAAAGTGCGTAAAGAAAGATACTGCACTTGGTTTGGTATTTTGTTTTTTTGATACAGAGGACGGCGATATTTGGGATTATATATGGTTTGTGCCAGCAATAGAATTTATTAAACTTGCAAAAAAATCTTATAATAAGAAACTTGGCTCTATCTATAAGTTTATAGCTGGGAGAAGCCAAAAAGATACAAATAAATGGGCTAAATTTCTTATAGACAAAAGAGATTTGGGCAATAAAATAATAAAACAATTAGAAACATTAAAATAATATGACACAAGAAAAAGAGTTTTATCTCGTTGAAGAATTGGCTGAGAAGCTAAGAATTTCTAATATGACGATTTACCGCTACATAAAAGCAAAAAAGGTTAAGGCCTATAAAATAGGCAAGGCGTTTCGCATAGACCAAAAAGAATTTAATAATTTTCTTAATAAAGTTAAAAATAAATAAATATGAACGCATATAAAGATTTTCAAAACAGGTTCAAGGTATTAGCAAGCAAACACAGAAATTTAGTCGTGAATACCCTATCAAATATATTTACGATGAGGTTGATTGGTAATAAAACACACGGAGATTTGGCGGAAATAGGTATAGCCGAGTTTATCAATCAATTTATGTATGATTTTAAGAGTATACACGTCGGCAAAGACCTTTTCCGAGCTAAAGAGCACGAGGAAGATATTGTTATCATCAACGAGATAACAAACTCAAAATTTCCAGTTAGCTTAAAGGCGTATGGAGATGGTCCATTACAACTTTCAACTGATAGCGACCAAAAAATGTTTCCTTATCTTGAAAAGCAAGGGAGAGAAATTACAGACAAAAGAAAGATAGCGGAAATATTTTCTTCTACAGCTTTCTCAGAATTTAATAATATCAATGTGATGCCACTTATCTATAATGAAAAGAAGAAGCAGTGTAATATAATGATTTTTGACCACGAAAAAGCTATTAAAAATACTGCAAGAATTTTATATATAGATAAAGGAGAAAGTCTCGCTGGCAAGAGTAAGGGTAAGAGCAGAAAGCACCCGATTTTTATGTTTTTAGATAAAGATAATAATTATATTTGCGAGGTTCGTTATGGCGGTGCGTCGGCGAACGCACTGCAAAGGGGGCTTTGGACACAAACAAAAAATGCTACAAGCTATTTTGATAGCATTACAAATGGCTGGATTGATTACTCACACAACCACGCATTAGTAAAATTATTTAGCCTTGCGTTAAATAGCACAGAAGCGGGACATAAAGAAGCAAATAAAATCTTGCAGGAAGATATTGATAAATTAATAAAGACGTAATATGTCAAAAGAGCTTAGTATATCAAAAAAGCTAAATCTATTTAACGAAAGAGATTTTTCTCATATAAAAACTCAGGGCATAAAATATGCTGGGTCTAAGTTAAAGATAATTCCCTATATTTTAGAAAGCATAAAAGACTTAGAGATTAAAACGATTTTAGACGGATTTAGTGGGTCAACCAGAGTAAGCCAAGCATTGGCTCAAGCAGGTTATAATGTTGTTTCCAATGATACTGCTTGCTGGTCTGAAGTATGTGCAAAATGTTTTTTGTTGAGTAAGAAAGATAAAAAATACTATCAAAATATACTTGATGAACTCAATTCTCTAAAAGGACGTAATGGCTGGTTCACCAAACATTACGGCGGAGACAAAGCAATGAAAGTAAAAATGCCCTTTCAAATAAAAAACACAAGGAAATTAGATGCTATAAGAGACAGAATTGACGAACTAAAATTAAATGATATTGACAAGTCTGTTGTTCTAACAAGTTTGCTGTTTGCGTTAGACGCAGTAGATAGCACACTTGGACACTTCGTATCATATCTCTCTAAGTGGTCTAAGCGTTCCCATAATGATTTAATGCTTAAAGTCCCCGAATTAAAAAAAACTAACGGCAAACACAAGGTTCTTAGAGAAGACATTTTTGATGTGATAAAAAATAATACTTTTGACCTTGCGTATTTTGACCCTCCGTATGGGTCAAATAATGAAAAAATGCCTCCAAGTAGAGTAAGATATTCTTCCTATTATCATATTTGGACATCTGTTGTTAAAAATGACAAACCAACTCTATTTGGAAAAGTGAACCGAAGAGAGGATACGAGGGATTTAATTTCAGCCTCCATATTTGAAGAATTTAGAAAAAACGAAAGCGGAAATTTTATTGCAATGGAAGCAATAAAAAGAATGGTTCAAGAGACTAAGGCAAGGTATATTTTACTTTCTTATAGCTCTGGAGGAAGGGCGACTAAAAAAGAACTTGAGCAGATTTTTGAAGGAACGGGAAAAATTCTTAAAATTATTGAGATAGACTACAAAAAAAATATTATGGCAACTATGAGTTGGACGAATGAGTGGATAAACTCAGATGGAGAACATAAAGAATACCTCTTCTTAATGGAAAAATCCGCAAATAAGTGCAATGCCCTCACGGAAAATAATAAACGAAAAGTTCTACTTGATAACATCACCCCGCCCTTAACAGCATAAAATATGAAAGCAGTAATACTCGCAAGAGTTTCAACAACAAGGCAAGAAGAGGAGGGGCACTCGCTCCCCGCTCAAATAAGGAGGTTGCAGGAATACGCAAAGAAAAAAGGCTTTGAAATAGCCGAGACTTTTTCTTTTTCTGAAAGTGCGGGAGGCAAAATTAGAAAGAAATTTGAAGAAGTTATGACCTATATCAAAACTCATAAAGATGTTAAAGTTTTGCTTTGCGAGAATGTTGACCGAGCGACAAGGAACTTTAAGGACGCTGTTGATTTAGACGAAATGAGAAAAAACGAGGGTTTAGAAATTCATTTCGTCCAAGACGGATTTTTCATAAATAAAAATGCTACTGGCAACCAAATGTTTATGTGGGAGGCAAAGGTATTTATTGCCAAGCAATACTTAAACCGATTATCTGATGATGTCAAAAGAAGCAACGAGCAGAAGCTACAAAATGGCGAATGGATAAACAAGCCCCCGATAGGATACATTGGCACGATAGACCCTAAGGGCAACAAAGGAATGATACCAGACCCGTTAAAAAGCCACCTTGTCGTTAAAATCTTTGAAATCTATGCTACTGGGAGCTCCTCAATTCTAAAGATTAAAGAAACAATGGACGCTCTGGGTTTAAGAGGCAATACAAGGGACAATAAGCCCCTCTGTAAGAGCCAAATACACTATATCCTTAATAATCCCTATTACTACGGCTTAATGCGTGTTAACGGGCAATTATACGAACATAAATATGAACCCTTAATAACCAAACAACTTTTTGATAGAGTGCAGGAAGTATTTAGTGGTTATGATAAAAAACCTTTCAGATATGGTTGTAAGCCTTTTGTATTTAGGGCTATGGTAAGATGTTCAGAGTGCGGGTGCTTGATTGGCGGAGAGCTTAAAAAAGGACACTATGTTTATTATTCTTGCAATAATTATAAGAAAGTCCACAAGCAAAGGGTTTATGTTAAAGAGATTGATATGCTTGAACCAGTTCGCAGGGTTTTAGAAAAGATAAAATTAACAGACCAACAAAAAAACGAACTGATAGAAGATTTTAAGAAATCAGACAAAAGTAAGAATAAGTTTGTAAGTGCCAAGCTCCCAGAGCTAACGGCAGAGTTTGATTTATACGAAACGAGAAAAAGCGAAACTTGGAATAAATATGTGGATAAGGAAATAAGTAAGGAGATGTATGACAAAAAATACAAAGAATATGACGACAAGCAGAACGCTATAAAAACCCAAATGGGAAAATTCCAAGTAGCTGATGTAGAATTTTACACAACAATAAATATGATTGTGGCTCTCTCTCAAAGAGCCGAAGAAATCTTTGAAAGTTCTGAACCTCACGAGAAAAGGGCTTTTGCCAATTTCTTACTTCAGAACTGCCAATTAGAAGGCGAAAAGCTGAAATTTGAACTTAAAAGCCCCTTTGACGGGGCTTTATCTGCACACGACTGTTCTAACTTGCTCCGCGGCCAGGACTCGAACCTGGAACCTTCTCGTTAACAGCGAGTTGCACTACCATTGTGCTACCGCGGAATAATTATTTTTATATAAATAAATTATTTACTGGTTATAATATAACCATTGCTAAGAAACAAATCAAGAAAAACCTTTAAAAAAACGAGAAGAAAGAAATTACTAAAATAACTACAACAGTCACAACGAGCAAAATTATCCAAAAGGAATTATTTCTCTCTGGCGGATTTTCCTTTTTTTCTTCTTCGTATGATAGTATATTGTTCATATTTTTAATTGATTAAACTATAAAAATACGACCTTTATATACTTACTACCTACTATTTTCTACTTTCTAATAGTAATCCTTCACCTTCTTTAATTCATCGTGCTTTCTTAGTTTTTCAAGAGATTTTGCCTGAATCTGACGAATTCTCTCGCGAGTTACACCGAAGTCAACGCCAGTTTCTTCAAGGGTGTGCATAATACCATCTTCTAAACCAAATCTCATTGCTAAAATTTTTAATTCTCTCGGGCTTAATTCGCTCGAAAGTTCTTTTAATCGTCTCTTCAAAAGTTTATGAGCAGCCTCCATTGATGGCGAAAGAGCCTTGTCGTCTTTAATAAATTCGGCTAAAACGCTCTCCTGTTTATCCTTGTCCTCGCCTACTGGCGTTTCTAAAGATACTGCCTTTTGAGCAATCTTTTTTATATGATGAACTTTATCAACTTCCAAGCCCATTTCAGATGCAACTTCCTCCGCTAAAGGTTCTCTGCCTAATTCCTGCAAAAGATTTTTCCTGACTTTAGTATACTTTGAAATCGTCTCAATCATGTGAACGGGAATTCTAATAGTTCTTGCCTGGTCTGCTAAAGCGCGGGTAATTGCCTGTCTTATCCACCAAGTAGCATAAGTTGAAAACTTATAGCCTCTCCTCCAATCAAATTTTTTGACTGCCTTAAACAGACCCAAATTTCCTTCCTGAATTAAATCAAGCATGGTTAAATTCGGGGACCTGCCGACATATTTTTTGGCGATAGAAACCACTAACCTTAAATTGGCTAAAGCCAGCCTGTTTTTTGCTTCTTCATCCCCTTTTTCTATCCTTTTAGATAATTCTTTTTCTTCTCTGGCAGTTAAAAAACTTACCTTCCCTATTTCCTTTAAATACATTTGGATAGGGTCAATTTTACCTCCAATAAGTATTTTTTTCTTTTTCTCTTTCTTGCCTATTTTTGTTTTAATCTCTAAAAATTCTCGTGATTCTTTAATTTCAACGCCGTTTTCCTGTAAGGTTTCGTAGATTCTTTCCAACTCTTGGATGTTCTGCTCTATATCGGGGAAAGTATATAAAATTTCAGAGGTGGTAACAAAGCCTCTTTCACGCCCTTTTCTTACAATATTTTCTATCTGTTCTGGCGTTGCAACTATTTTTTTCCTCTTTACTACTATTTTCTGCTTTTTTACTTTTCTTTTTTTGCGCTTCTTTACTAACTTGCGAATCCTCTTTTTAATAATCTTTTTCTTCCCGCCTGCACCGCTTGTGGCGAAGCCACTACGGGCAGGTTTCTTTTTTAAAACCTTCGCTTTGCGGGATTTAACACGACGAATTTTTTTCTTTACCGACCTACGAGCTCTTTTTTTAGCGACTTTTTTCTTTTTCTTCTTTGCCAGTTTGCGAACCGTTTTTTTAATGGTTTTCCCGCCTGCATCGCTATGCCAGCCAGCAGTAGATACAGCGTTTCTGGCGGGCGAAGCATTGCGGGCAAGTTTCTTTTTTCGACGACTAATTATTTTTTTCTTCATAGCATTTAAAGCTCTTTTGTTAATTTATTGAATTGTTCCATTAAATTATTAATTTTTCCAGAATCTTTTTCTGATTCTGCGAGCTTAATCTGGGCAGAGAGAGCTTTCAATTTATCCTTAACTTCGATGGATTTTAACCCTAAAAGACAAAGTTGAATTTCTTCTTCTACATCTTCATCATATTCCACCTCTGCTCTTAAAGAAAGCACCCCAAGAAAATCCTTCAATTCTTCATCAGAGTCTGACTTGTTATATTTTACCGATAAATTATCAATAACCTCTTTTAAGTCTTTTTTATTGTTTTCTTTATCCCCTAATGATAATTTTTCTTGCTTTAATTTTTCTAAAATGTTCTTTATTTTTTCTGAAAAAAGAGGCAGATGCTGAATATCAATTAGATTTAAACTATCAGGCTCTTTCAGAATTAAAGATATTATTTTTTCTTCAAGTATTTTTTTTCTGCTAATAGGTTCAGAAAATTCTTTAACTATTTTGCTTTTTTCTTCTACCCCCCTAACTAATTCTTGTAAAAAACTTTGTTCAACCTTTACTTTCTTTAATTCTTCTAAAACATCTTGGTCCTTTACCGATAAAACTGTTGCCAATTTTTGGACCCAAAACGATTGCTCAATTTTATTTGGTATCTTTTTAATCACAGGCAATACTATTTTCCCAATTTCTTTCTTTCCTTCGGGCGTATTTTTATCGTATTTTGTAGTTGCAGAATCAAAATAAAAATCTAATATTGAACGCGCCCCAATTAAAGATTTCCCCCACCCTTTCGGGTCTTTTAATATAACGTCGGCTGGGTCAGAATCAGCTTCGGTCTGTTTTATAATTTTAATATTAAAACCTGCTTCTTGGGCCAAACCAATCCCTCTTTTTGTTGCGCTATCTCCGGCAACATCCATATCAAAAGCCAAAAGCAGATTCTCGGTGTATCGTTTTAAAATAATAAGGTGAGAAGAGGTTAAAGCTGTGCCCGAAACAGCAATTGTATTTTCAAACCCTGCCTGATGAGCCATAATTGTATCCGTGTAGCCCTCTGTAACTACGCAACAATTTTCTTTTCTTGCTGCTAATTTTGCAAAATTTAAACCATAGAGGGTATGGCTTTTATCATAAAGGAGAGTTTGAGGAGTATTAATATATTTTGCAACTTCTTCCTCCTCTGAAACTTTTTCAAAAACCCTAGCCCCAAACCCGATAACTTGGGAATTTAAATCAAAGACAGGGAATATAATTCTACCGCGGAACCTATCATAAAAGTTTTGTTTGTTTTCAGATTTTATTGCCAAACCAGCTTTTTCTATTTCTTCCCTTTGATAACCTTTACCAACTAAAAAATCTGAGAGACCCTGCCAAGTGTTTGGTGAATACCCCAAACGCCATTTTTTTATTGTTTCTGCTTTTATTCCTCTGTTTAAAAGATATTCCTGCGCTTTTTTCCCACCTGTGCTCCCATCAAGTTGTTTTTCAAAAAAATTACAGGATGATTCGCAAATTTCATAAAGACGTTCTCTGGCAGTTGTTAATTGTGGGTCTTGACGCTTCAATTCTACCCCAGCTTTTTGAGCTAAAATCCGCAAAGCATCTCCGAATTCAACTCCTTCAATTTTCATTATAAAGTCAAAGATACTACTACCCTCTCCACATCCAAAACAATGCCACATCTGACGAGCCGGCGAAACAAAAAAAGAGGGTTTTTTTTCTGAATGAAATGGACAAACGCCCCTATAGTTGGCTCCAGTTTTCTTTAGCTTTACATAACTGCCAACTACTTCTACTACGTCTAATTTATTTTTAATTTCTTCTATTTGAGAGGTGAACATTAAAATTAATTTTACCACAAAATATTTAAAATTCAACCCATTCCACCTTATTTAATAAAAACATTTGACAGAACTTTTTATATTGTTATTATTATATTAATCTGAATTGTAATTTTAAAATTACGATTTATATATGATTTTGCTCTTTTATTCTTTAATCTGCTGAAAAACAAACTTAAATTAAGAACGATATTGTCACGATTGTAAGTATCGATTTACGATATACGTCAGATTATGATTGTGACAAAGGGTGAGCCGTAACTCAAAGTTTTGATTTCAGCTCACAAGGTTAAAACTGCGGTACATCGCCACGGCGTATCGCAGTTTTTTTATTCTAAAAAAACCAGACTGTTAAGTCTGGCTTTTTAGTTTCGTCTTATTAATTCGCTTTCTTTATTTCTTCTGCCAACTTCTTTAATTCTGAAATATCTGCTTGAGGTCCTAATTGAGTAGAAATATATCCTATATATTTATCAAAGAATATCCTGTCTTTTGCCCATGTTTCTTGAAATTTTTCTTCTAATCCATATAAAGGATAAAGCTTAAGATGAACATGATTCACGCCCATTCCCTCTAACACCATAGCAACTCTTTTTACGCTTAATCCTTTTTCTAAAATCTTGGCAACTTTTTTAGATGCCTGCATTAATTCTTGATAAGCATCGTCTGACATATCAAAAGCATAAGAATCATAATGCTCCTTAGGCATAACCAAAGTCATGCCGCGAGTATTGGGATTAACATCTAAAATCGCTAGAAAATCTTGGTCTTCCCAAATTTTTTCAGAATCAATTTCCCCTTTTGCTATTTTACAAAATATGCAGTCCATTTTATTTTACACGGTAAATAAGGATTACCGTTGAATCAACTTCTTGCTGTCCAGATTGTATTTGTGGAGTAGGAACAACGCCTCCTCCTAACTGCGCAACTTCGCTCTTGTATACTGAATCGTAATAACGTGGAGAATAACTATCCTGAACATTTATCAGTTTGCCTAATTTTATTCCAGAGGACTTAGCAATATCTTCTGCTTTTTGTTTTGCCTTTTTTATAGCTTGTATTCTTGCTTCCTGTTGCGCTTTTTCCAGGTATTCAATAGAAAAACTAATATTGCCGATTAAATTTGTCCCCCTATCGTTTGCTTTAGCTAAAACATCTCCTATTTTTGTAAAATCTCTTATTGATACCAGAATTGTATTGGTTAATTTATAACCAATAAATATCTGACCCTTATCTTCTGTCCAATTGTATTGAGGAGCTAAATTATATTGGGTTGTCTTGATGTCTTTTTCATCAATCCCCAGCCCCTTTATATCCCCGATTAGCCCATTCATCGCTTCCGTATTCTTCTTAATGATATCCTGTATGTCTTTTCCCTCGTTGACCATACTCAAATCTATTGTCGCTAAATCAGGAATGACATAGACTTTTCCCTCTCCGGAAACTGACAGTTCTTGAGGCGTGTTCCCCGGAATGGTTTTAAACTTATACACTAATCCGCCAATAACTGATAAAACCACGATCAAAATAATAACTACTGCTAAATTGAATAAACGATTTGATAATTCTATTTTTTTTGTTTCTTCTTCCATTGTATTTTCTTGCCCGCCTCAATATAAAAGCTTTGGGGCGAGTAAATTTGATTATTAATTTTAAGCGACCTTTTTTAAATTAATTAGTAGTTGGCGTTAAGATTTTCTTATACAAGGCAATCGTTTTCTCAATCATAACATCAGACCTAAATTGTTCCGCAGTTTCTTTCGCATTCAAAGATAAACGGCGCCGTAAAACAGCGTCTTTAATCAAAAGGCTTATCTTTTCCTCGGCCTCAGCAAGGGTGCGAACAATAAACCCATTTTCTCCATCGCGAATAATCTCAGGAGCTACACCGACAGGAAAACTAATGGGAACCAAACGCTGTGACATTGCTTCAATCAAGCTTAAAGAAAATCCCTCATAGCGAGAAGTTAAAAGAACAACCCCTCCCGCATATCTGTTAAGCATATCGGGGATAGTATCTTTAACCGCATTTACAATAACGGAATGATTTGGAATATTGTCTTTCATCCATCGAGTTAATTTTTTATTCCGCGACATTAACACCGAAAATTTATCAACTTCTGGAAACTTCTCAAAAAGACATATAAGACGATCAACTCCTTTCAATTTTAGCGTAAATGAGTCTTCCCCAATTCTACCTAAGAAAATAAGGGATGGCTTATTATTAAAATCTGCATCTAGGGTTTCAAACCAATAATCCTCTATTGCATTATGAATAACTTCAATTTTCTCAATTGCGATACCTACTCCAACAAGATCATCTTTCACTATATTAGACGTAGCTATAACATAATTTGTATGTTCTGCTGCATATTTTTCAATGGAAGCAATATCATTTAACGGACGACGTGTCTTTATATTAAGCTCACGAATCGCACCAGATTGTTTTAAACGGAGAAAAACATCATTACATTCCTTCTCTAAAAGACCTGTTTTCGGAACAGCTCGTAGAAAACCTGTGGTGGTTGAACCAAAATGCGACACTACTGGTTTAGAAAAACGAAGAAAAGCAAGTGGCGTATAAGTTGTTCCTTGAATAATATCGTGACGCAATACTTCGTCACGTCTTTCTAATAGAGAATAGAAGAAAAGAATATTGTTAATACCTTTGAAATGAGTAGGAGTATCATTGAGTAAGAATTGCGGGTAGAAATTATTCACCTCTACTTCTTTCTCTCTCAATTTACCGGCGATAAGATCGTTAATAAAGTGGGCACCGGAACCTATCTTTTTATCACTATGAATAAATGCTATTTTCATAAATTTACTACGTGATGAATAGCCTAGGACCTCTTTCTTATTTTTTATCTTATCAAAAAACCACCTCAATTAAAAGGCTGGTGAGGTGGGACGTCCGCCAAAGGACGGATCTCGCCTAAGGCGGAAACTTAAAACTTTTACCATAAAATCGTGTCCGTTATTTTAAAAAGTCTTCTACTTTTTGCCTTGCTTCAGACGAATTTTTGACTTTCATAAGACTCTCTCTAAGATCTTTAGCGCCTTTAAATCCCTTTGCATATTCATGGAAATGTTTTTTCATGCTATCAAACTGCTTACAACAGCCATCTTTTCCAATATCTTTTTTATAAAAATCGTCAAAAATTTCAGCGTGTTCAATAATAGCATTCAGTCGTTCTAAAATAGACGGGTAATGTCCGGAAAAAAACCAAGGATTTCCTAAAACGCCTCTTCCGATCATAATACCGTCTAATCCTGTTTTTTCTACTAATTGACGAGCTTCTGCAATCGACCTTACATCACCGTTTCCTAAAATTAACGTCTCGGGCGCATAGCGGTCCCTGAGCCTTACAATCTCCTCTGCTAATTCCCAATTGGCAGGAACCCTATACTTTTCATTCCTAGTACGAAAATGTACAGTCAATGCAGCGATATTTTCCTTAAGAAGGGTAGGAATCCATTCGTCAATTTGTTTCTTCGCATATCCAATGCGCGTTTTTACCGAAACAGGAAGTTTCCCCGCCTCTTTTTTTGTCGCCCTAATAATCTCTTTTGCTAAACCAGGGCTTTTAATTAATGCTGCACCCCCTCCCTTTTTTTCTATATCTCTATTGGGACAACCCATATTAATATCAATGCCATCAAACCCAAGCCCTGCGATCATCTCCGCTGCTTTTTCAAACTGAAGAGGATTTGACCCAAAGACTTGAACGACTATGGGGTGTTCTGCTGGAAAAAACTTTAAAATTTTTAGGCAGTGTTCTCTACCCTTAGAAAACAAACCGTCTGTTGAGACAAATTCCGTCCAAAAAACACTAGGCCTGCCATATTTCAAAAACATCAACCGAAACGCTTCGTCAGTTATGCCTGACATAGGCGCCACAACCATAATCGGTTTTTTTAACTTTTTCCAAAAACCAAGTTTCATAATTCTAAACACTTTTTAAAAAAGAACGCCCAGTCTTTCAAATGGACGCTCAACCAGCGGGCCAAGTGGGACGTCCGCCAAAGGACGGATCTCGCCCAAGGCGGAAACTTGGAACCTTTTTCCTAAAATTCAAACTATCTGAGACTATACAGAATAAAACTTATTAGACAAATAATTATTCAAAACTTCTTGAGATGGTTGAAAAATTGGTTTTGGCAAACTACTTAATTCAAACCAACGCCATTCAGTGATTTCATCTGGTTCTTTTATCTCTGGCTCGCCACTAAAATCTTCGCATAAAAATCCGACAGTAATGAAATGGGCATCAGAAACAATATTATTAGACAAACTGATAACTTCCATTTTATTAACTTGCATCCCCGTTTCTTCTAAAACTTCCCTTTCCGCTCCCTGTTCAAAGGTTTCTCCAAAGTGGAGTTTTCCACCAGGCATAGTCCATGTTCCCTCACCATGCAAAGCGCTTGATGCTTTCTCTGGGTCATCATGCCTTTTTCCTAAAAGAATCTTTTTATCTTTTAGAAGCATAACTCCAAACCCAACACCTACTTTTTTATTTTGTTGATCCATATAGTTTAATTTAAAAAATAATAATTTGGTGGGGCTTCGTTATTATAACAATAAAATTTATAAATAATTCCTTAGTGGGGCAAGTGGGACGAACTTGGAACCTTTTTTCTAAAATCTTGCTCGGATAATTTTATTTCATATAATCCCTCATTTTTTTAACTATATCTTTAACTTCCAAAAATACCTCATCGTTAACCATGTTTTCCTTTGCGTGGTTAATTATCGGCCTAATTGATTCAACTTTATTACCAAATTTATTCATCCATTCATATCTTGGAAAAATCCATAAGTGGAAACCATGTCGTGACCCTTCGTCTTGATAAAGACAAACTGTTTTGATACCCAACACATCTTTCATCCCCTTTCTTAACTTCCTAGTTAAATAAAGAAATTCATTCGCTTCTTTTTCATCAAATTCATCTAAAGATACTCTATTTTTTATTGAGGCAACAATAAAAAAACCGGGGATAGGAACTTCCCAATCTTGATGAATATCAAAATAATCAGTGACAATTATTTTTTCATTTGGAAAAAATTGTTCTTCCATATTTCAATTCTATCAAAAAACCACCTCAATTAAAAGGTGGTTCCATAATCTTTAAAAAGCGGGCAAGATGGGACGAACTTGGAACCTTTTTCCTAAAGCCTTACACTGATATCCCAAACTTAAGTCCCGCAAATATGGATTAAATATATCAAATTTTAGATTATTTCACAATTATTTAATTTTTTATTATTTTCTCTAAATTATTCTTAAATTTCTTATGTGATAACAGTCTTATAACCGTTGAAAAGAACAGCCCCTTTAAAAATGGACTTCTTAGGAAAAACATATATTTTTCCTGATTTCTCTTTTTTGTAGTCCATTTTTCTATTAAATTTGACCCTCTTATACTGATACTGAGAATATCTTTTGCTACCTGTTTCCCAGATAAAAAGGCGGAATTTATCCCCTTGCCCAAAATGCCAGAAGTTAGCCCAGAGGCATCCCCTACTAAAAAGATATTTCCAAACTTATAACCCCTGTAATCATAGTTAATCAAAGCTCCCTCAAATTTAGCTCCTGTCATATCAAAATTATTATTCTTTAGCCAAAGGTCAAAATTATCTTTTAGCATCGGCGGTTTTATAAACCTCAAATCGCTCCCGCAACCGATAGAGGTATAATCAACATTAGGGAATATCCACAAATAGCCCGTGCCAAAAAGTTTGGCATCTAAATAAACCTTAAACCCGTCTAATCTCTTTGGAATAATATATTGAATTGCAATTTCCATTTTTTTTATCGTTAACCCAAGAAATCTTCTAACCATAGAGTCCGAACCGTCTGCACCAACCAAAAATTTGAATTGAAGTTTCTCTCCGCTATTTAGCTTTAACGAATTATCAGAAAATATCTCCGAAACCGATGAACCGAATAAGAAACTGACATTTGGAAATTTTTTAAGACTTTCTAATCGGTGATTTAATATTTTTTCTCTGTTAACGGTTGAAATAATTCCACCATTATTTGGGAATGATACCACTTTATTTTTATAATGAATTTTAACTTTTTGAAAATCAAAGTTTATAAGGTCTTTGGATATATAATCTAAGTCATTAATGATAACTCCCTCTGCACATATTTTCCTTGAGATTTGTTTCTTCCTTTCAATTACAAGAATAGTTAAACCTGAATCCGCTAAATTTTTGGCGCATTCTAAACCAGCAATTCCAGAACCAACAATAATTACATCATAATTTTTCATATTCTATAATTCTAACTAAAAATCGCCGAAAAGGCGATTTTAAAAAGCGGAGAGAGTGGGACTCGAACCCACAAGCCCTTACGGGCGCACGCTTTCCAAGCGTGTTCCTTACCAATTCGGAGCATCTCTCCTTAATTATATTTCTGCTTTAAAAAACTCTTTAATCTATGTTTATGATATAGGTTACTAAATCCCACTTCTTCGGCATAACGATAAACTTCTGATTCCCTGTAAAGATTTACTCCTTTGAAAAAAATTTTGGGATGAAAATTTAATGTTTTTAATGCTTTATATACAAATTTCAAAATTGGCGTTGAACGATTTGAAAAATTAAGCCCAATATTTAAACAATCACATCCATTAATTCTATGTTTATGAAGATAGACGCAACCGTCTGTATCTATTAAACCACGAAGGCAATGTTTAGAAAAATTCTTATTTACTTTAATCCAACGTGGGACATCAACTTGTTGTCTTACCTTATTGCCTATCTTAAGCCCTTTAGCCAATAAAAAATCAATAAAGGATGTACTGAAAATAGTTATGCGTCCAACATTTTTATGACTTCCGTGATCGCTGTAATAAACCACCGGACTTATTGAAAACAAATTTTTAATTAAATCACATACAAATAGTATATATTCTTTAGAATCTTCTTTGTGTAAGGTTATCGCCGCCTGCGTCTTACTGCTAACACCACCATCTCCGAGCATGATACCAATAAACTCCGCTAAATTAATGCTATTTTTAGGCTCAGAAATGATCTTAGGCAAATTACAATTAGGATAAAGCTTAGGATAAAGCCTTCTTTTCTCCTGCGAGACTAATCCGCCTTTTCTCCGACCCATCGGCGTACCGGGACCTCCATATTTTTTTGCAACAATAAGTCCTCCCTTTTTACCAGCTTTAACTGTGCTCCAAAAATCAGGCAAAAGTTTATATTCAGGAACTTTGATTTTGTCTTTTGCTAATTTCAAAAAAATCCTAAAAGCGTCTTCCGAAATAGTGGATTTTGCTTTTCGCCAATCTAAAATAGTTCTAGAACAAACTTTCGCTTGTTCGCCTAAAGTCGCCCAGCTCAATTCTGCCTTATGATAGAGATCGTAAAAAAATTCAACTTGACCTTTCTTTTTAATCTTTACTCGTGGCATATGCTCTTATTATAGCATATTTTAATTAGCCACTCAAACACCCCTCCAAACCTTAAACTCTCATATCACGTAACGCCTTTATTCTCTCCTCTATTGGAGGATGCGTTGAAAACATTCTTACAAACCAATCTCTTGCCTGCTTTCCTTTGAACGGCGAGGATATAAAAAGATGGTTAGTAGAATTACTAGCTACTCTTAATGGAACAGAATCTTGAGAAATCTTTTCTAAAGCTTTAGCTAATCCTTCAGGATACCTTGTTAAAAGCGCGCCTGATGCATCAGCTAAGAACTCTCTTTTACGAGAAATAGCTAATTTTATCAAATTAGCAGCAATTGGAGCTAAAATAGCAGCGAGCACTGTTAATACTAATAACGCAGAACCTCCTTTGTTATTATTAGAACTACCACGCCTGCTTCTAAACCCTATCCTTAAAAACATATTAGACAACATTGCAATAATACCAACCAAAATTACTATTACTGTTCCCAACAGCATATCTCTATTACCAATATGAGCAAGCTCGTGAGCAATAACACCTTCTAATTCTATCTTTTCTAATTTATTTAAAAGCCCTCTTGTCACAACCACAACAGCATGTTTTGCATCCCGGCCAGTAGTAAAAGCGTTTATTTGCTGTTCCTCAATAATAAATATTCTAGGGATAGGCAAACCTGCTGTAATGCATAGGTTTTCTACTATATGGTAAAGCCCTGGATTATCATCGTGTTTTATAAGAACAGCTTTTGTCATTGCTAAAACAATTTTGTCAGAATACCAATAGCTGCTAATGCTAGTAATAAAACTAAAAATTACAGCGAATATCAAAATCGCTGGGTTGTCCCAGACATAACTAAAAAGCCAACCCAAACCAATTATAAAGATCAAAAAGCCAGTTATCAAAAACCATGTCTTCCTTATATTGGAATCCGCTTGCGTATATAGTGTAGCCATTGATAGAAATTAAAACTTTACGTTGACCGCCTCTCTTTGAGACGCTTCTGCTATTTCAAATAATTCCATTTGTTTGAAACTAAAAGCAGACGCAAGAATATTTGTCGGAAAACTTTCTATCTTAGTGTTTAATCCCATAACATTTGTGTTATAGAATCTTCGAGCTGCTTGAATTTTATCTTCTGTATCTGTGAGTTCTTTTTGTAATTCTAAAAAATTAACTGACGCTTTTAAATCAGGATAATTTTCTGATACAGCAAACAAGCTTTTTAGAGTGCTTGACAAAGCATTCTCGGCAGAAGCTTTTTCTTTCATTCCTTGAGCTCCGATTGCATTAGCTCTGGCCTGGGTAACCTTTTCAAAAAGCTCTCTTTCGTGCGACGCATAACCTTTTACCGCCTCCACTAAATTAGGAATTAAATCATATCTTCTTTTTAATTGGACATCAATATCAGCCCAAGCTTCTTTTGTTCTGTTTCTTGAACGGATTAAACCATTATATATCGCTATTACCCATAGGATTAGAACGACTATAATGATTAAGATAATGTATAGATAGTTCATGCTTTTTAATACTGCTAATTATTAAATCTTGCTCAGCAAAAGATAATAATTAAACAATAAATTAATTAATTTTATTTAAAAACCGCTGACCTTATTGTTTCTGCTATGTATGGATGTTGGGTATATAGTTTATATCTAAGCATTTCTAAAAGAGTTAAGAAATCTAAAACCTCACTTCTTAATTTTTCCGGACCAAAAAAAATTTCGCCAAATTCCGTGGCTAAGTTTTTAGAAAAGTTATATAGGATTTCATAATCTGATTTCGCTTTTAGATATTTTATTATTTTTTTAAATTCTCCCCTATCTAACCAAATTCCTTTACACAAATTACAAAGGTCTACTCTGACTTTTGAATTATCATATTGAACCTCATAAAGAGGCATCCTGCATTGGGGACAAAGTATATAGCCGCGAGAAATATCAAATTTCTTTATATCACGCCATAAATCAACATCTAACCAATTTAGCTTTGGGTCTTTCTTATCCTTTATTTGCCTTAATTCATCATCATTAAACCAAGTACCAAAACATTTTGGACAGTAGTCCACTTCTATATTTGATAAAATGGCTTTTTCTAATGTTTTTTTACATTTAGGACAATCCATATTATTTTATTTCTTCAATAAATTCTTTTAATAATAAAGCGCTGAAAGCATTTTTCTTAAACTTTTTTATTGTTTTGTGCATATATGTATTACTTTCAAACCAGACAATGCCGTCTATCACGGCAACGCCAACACAATTTTTATTATTTATCTGCGTAATCCTTAAAGCTCCGTCAAATTGATTATTTTGAGTTCCACCATTATCAGTTAAAAATTTTGCCTCACCTAAAATAAACTTGTTTTTTACTTTTAATATAAAATCTGGGCGTCTGTTTAATCTTTTTATCCCTATTTCATTTTTTGCAAAATCTTTTAATTGGCTATCACTTCCTTTCAAAAAAGACACACTATTATATTTTTTAAATTCTTGCTTTGCTAAAAAAGGGATTTTTAGAGACGGCAACCAATTTTGGAAAATATTTCCAAATTGACGCGATGATGATTTTGGCTCTATAGCCATTTCAAAAATATCATCTATGCCTATCGATAATAACCTACTACCGATACGTTGTATAGTTTTAGGATTTTTCTCCAATAAATTATGATATTTTCTTAAAGAGGCTATGTAGGGATCATTTATAGGAAACCTTGGAAGTTCTAATAATTTTTTTATTAATTCTTTTTTATTTTTACTTTTAAAAGCACTCTCTATTTTTATCTTTAAGTCATTTGGAATATCGCGCTTTAAATTTAAACTCACAGGATAAACCCTGAAAAGATCGTCTAAATATCCACGAGAATTAGCTAAGGTTATGCTTTTTTCAATCCATTTATTCATATTTTTTAACAAATTAATTTTCCCTGCTACAAACAAGCTACTTTATTAAAATAGATATAATTTAAAAACTTATAAGCAAGGTCGAAAGAAATTCTTTTTCTGTTATTATCACGGAAATTTGTAAGAAAGAAAGAAGAATACTTTTCGCGCTCTTGATTTAGCTCTTTATTAAAATTTTCCATCAACGCTTCCTGTTCTCTGATTGGGATTTCTTTTTTAAAAATTAAATGTGCCATATTACGGGAAGTATTCTTCCCTACTAATCCATGTATATTATAATTTCTTATATCTTCTAATTGAATTTTTTTGCCATTCTTGCTGTCAATTGCTCTCAAAAATAAAATATTTTTTCCCAGCGCTTTTTTTATGTTTTGGTTTATTTTAAAAACCCTTTTATCTTTTATATTCTGCAAAGCCATCTCTATTTCATACTCTCCTGATTGCAAATAATCTTCGGTTAGACGAAAAATTCCTAAATAGTTTTTTGTGCTCTTTATTTTATCTATAAAATCGCCTCCGAATTGCCACCCGAATTTTCTTTCAAGAATAAAATTAATGTTTTTGTTGTCAGGGATAATAGTCGCTGGAATTTCGTTCTTGCCACTAATTTTATTTTTCTTTTTATAATAAAAAGAGACAACATTATAGGTCGTATCTTCAAAGACTTGCTCAGAAAAAATATTCAATTTTACAATTTCAAATTTATCAAAAAATAGATTTCTGATTTTTTTTGAATTTTCCGCACAAAGGAAATTTAGTGGAACTATTAAAATACCTTCCTTACAATTCAATATTGAAAATATTGAAACTTGATATAAGTCATCAAAATTCGAACAAATGCCGGAAAAAAATCTTTCTTTCGTTTTTTGGTCAGCTTTGTTTTTATGCAAATACGGGGGGTTCGTACAGATAAATTTGGATTTTTTAGAATAATTTATTGAATCATTATAAAAAACATTTTTATTGTCAACGTATCTTTTATCGCAATCAAAACCAATTACTTTCTTGCAATTATTTTTTTGAGCCCACTTCAGTAAATCTTGATTGCCAGCAAAAGGGTCAACAACTTCTTTGTTTTTTACAAATTTTTCTAATCCTTGTAAAATATAATCTGAGTTAGTCGTAAAAAATTGACCGGATTGTTGTTTATTCATCTTTGTTTATTCATCTTTATAAATTTCTTTTATTCTAACAAAAAATCCTCCGGATTTCAACAAGAGGATTTTTTATATCTATACCCTATACCCTATACTAGTATTCCATCGGCATCTGAGGCATTGAGAACTTATCTTCTTTTTTTGGCAATTCAGCGACTACCACTTCGGTCGTCAATAAAATCGCTGCTGCTGAAACAGCATTTTCCAAAGCAGACCTTACAACCTTAGTCGGGTCAACAACGCCAGCTTGAATTAAATCTTCGTATTTCATGGTCTCGGCATTAAAACCAAAGCTTCCTTTTTCTTTTCTGACTTTATCGGCAACAACAGCACCATCTACTCCAGCGTTTTGACTTATTTGACGAATTGGCTCTTCAAGAGCTCTTTTTAAAATATTAATACCGGTTTTCTCTTCCTCTTTAGCATCAACTTCATCTAGAGCGCTTATCGCTCGCAATAATGCCACTCCGCCACCGGGAACAATTCCTTCTTCTACTGCAGCTTTAGTAGCATTTAAAGCATCTTCTGTTTTGTGATAACGGGCTTTCTGTTCTACTTCAGTAGCGGCTCCAACTTTAATGACACCTACACCACCTGCCAATTTTGCCAATCTTTCTTGAAATTTTTCTTTGTCAAAATCAGAAGTAGTTTCTTTAATTTCTTTTTTGAGTTGATTAATTCTTGCCTCAATTACGTTTTTATCTCCTTTGCCCTCTACAATAATAGTATTTTCTTTAGAAGAAATTACTCTTCTTGCGCGACCCAGCGTATTTATTTCAATATTTTCTAATTTCATTCCTTTCTCTTGAGAAATTACTTCCCCGCCAGTAACACAAGCGATATCTTCCAACATTTCTTTTTTCCTATCACCAAATCCCGGAGCTTTTATCGCTAAAGCATTAAAAATTCCACGAAGCTTATTAACCACTAAGGTGGCTAAAGCATCTCCATCTACCTCGTCGGCAATAATAACTAATTCTTTCTTGCCTGCTTTAATAATTTTTTCTAAAATCGGCAAAACTTCCTGCAAAGAAGAAATCTTTTTATCGGTTATTAAAATATATGGTTCTTCAAAAACTGCCTCCATTTTTTCAGAGTTAGTAACCATATATTGAGAAATATATCCATGGTCAAATTGTAGTCCTTTTACGATTTCTTTACTTAAACCAAATATCTTTGACTCCTCTACGGTAATCACGCCGTCTTTACCAACTTCTTCCATAATTTCAGCAATTAATTTTCCTATTTCGGAGTCTCCAGCAGAAATAGTAGCAACTTGAGCTATTTCTTCTTTATTGGCAATTGGCTTAGACATTGATTTTAAAGCAGAAAGCACTACATCTTTCCCCTTTGTAATTCCCCTTCTCAGGGCTATTGGATTAGCTCCGGCGGCAACGTTCTTTAGTCCTTCGGTAATAATTGCCTGAGTCAAAACAACAGCAGTCGTAGTCCCATCACCTGCAACATCATTTGCCTTAGTGGCTACTTCTTTTACGATTTCAGCTCCTAAGTTTTCTACTTTATCTTCTAACTCAATTTCTTTAGCAATAGTTACGCCATCGCTGGTAATAGTTGGCGTACCGAACCCATTATCTAAAACAACATTCCTGCCCTTAGGCCCTAATGTTATTTTTACAGCATCGGCAACTTTATCAATGCCGCTTTTTAATGCTTTCCGAGCTTCCTCGTTGTATTTTATTTGTTTGCTCATTTTTATTATCAGCATTAATCCGCAGTATCAGTATAAATCCGTGGATTGTAGCTTGAAGACTATTAACCACTGATTTATACGGATTAAAACGGATTTATGCGGATTTTTGTGTTTATTCAATAATTGCGAGAATATCTTCTTCTTTAGCAATTAAATATTCTTTGCCATCAACCTTTATTTCGCTTGGTCCGTATTTAGTAAAGATAACTTTATCTCCGGGTTTAACTTCCAAAGGGAATATCTTTCCGTCAATATTTTTACCACAACCCACGGCAATCACCTTGCCTTGTTCTGGTCTTTCTTTTTCAACCGTATCAGGAAGCAAAATACCGCTTTTGGTTTTTTCTTCCTCTTTAATCGGTTCAATTAAAACGTGATCTGATAATGGTTTTATGTTCATAAAATGTGAAACATAAAACATGAAACATGAAACAAAATAAAAAAGGTTTCAAGCTTCAGGTTTTAACGTTCAGAATTTTTTTCTAATAATTTAATCTATAGGATAAAAAATCTATTGTCAAGGACAATACAGCCCCTTGTCCGCCGAACGGCGGACAAGGGGCTGTACGTTTTAAAATTTTTCTTATTGTATTTTGATTTTATCCACTAACAGCTCTAACAAGTTTTTAACGTTTTCTTGGGCGTCACTTTCGGTCTTACTCTCTATAAATTTATTCCATCGCCCTAAAATTTCCTCATCGCCTAAATTTTTCACCGCATTTTCTAATTTTAATCTTGTTTCAAAATCAACTTCGGTTTCGGCTTTTAACACCTTTTCAATAAATAGTTTAGCAAACTCTAAAACTTTTTCATTGGTTCGCTGGATTTTCAAAGCCACTTTTGTCGTTTCTAACTCCTTCTGTAAAACAAAATATTTATAGCCGAAAAAGACAACGCAAACCAATAGAATTAAAACCGGAATAATCCAAAATAGATTTGACGAGGCGATGGGTTTGTTTAATGGATTTTTTGAATTCAGCATATTTTTGAATTATGAATTATGAATTACGAAAAACAATTATTAATTTTTTATTCTATCACGAATTTTATCCCGATAAAAATTGTACCCTATTAATAAAATCAGAATAATCAAAAGAGCGGTTTTCCAGTCAATAACTCTCAGCCACCAGTATTTGGTTTTCAATTCAATATTAATATGAACTCCGCTGCCTTCTTTAATTTGAAATGGTTTGCCGTCATAAAAAAGGTAACCGGGCGCCTCAACTTTAAGATAATAAAAGCCCTCTGGCACCAAAAAGAAATAAGTGCCTCTGACGTCGGTAGTTTGGGGATTTTCCTGCTGATATTCTTTGGCCGACCATAACTCATATTGCTTGGTTTCCGGATTTAGCCAGAAAAGAGATATAATAGCTCCGGGGATGCGGGTTTCTTTAACGCCGTCTTTCTCATAGACATAGCCTTCGGGATCAACTACTGTAATTAATCTGGTTTCTTTTGTCGCTAATTTCGGATCGTCGTAATCCATCACCGTGATAATCTCGTATTCGCCTTCAACAATTGGCGCTTGAACTTCAGCCGTATAAATACCATCCCCATCCGGGTCAGTATATTCAAATTCCAGCAAGACCAACTTGGTTCCTTGAAGCTTGGAACTTGAAGCTTGAAGCTTGTTTTCTGGAATACTACCTCCTTCTAAAGCAATATAATGACTCGGCTCAGCGGGGCTAACAAATATCGGAGTAGCGAAAATTAAGGAAGCGGTTAGGTCTTGAAACTTAAAACTTGGAACTTGGAACTTTTGGATTTCGGGTTTCAAATTATAAGTTACAGGTTTTTTAGATTTGAAAATAATATATCCTTTAACGCTTTTTACCGACTTGTCCGGTTTAACCATTAATTGTAATGGCTTGTCGGAGATGGTGGTGATTTTCTGTTGGGGTTCACCTTTTTCCGTAATAGACAAAGCAATATTAAAATCAATCAGCTGACCGCCAGTTTTAGCAAAAACGATTTCGGTGGGTATCTGTTTTTTTATTTTCGACGATAACTCAGCGAGTGGTATACCCCGCGGTAAAGCGAATTTTCCCAGCTCAACTTTCGCAGTCGGTAAACCGACTCTTTCTGTTAATCCCGGCAGAGTTAATTTTACGGTTTTTAACTTCTCAATATCAGTGATTTTTGTTATTCCGATTTTTTTCAAAGTTTCTCCAAGTTCCGGAAATTTTTCGGCTAAATCTCTGATTTCTTTTGGTAGAGGAGTTAAAACAAATTCATTAATCGGCTTTGGCGGCAATAATTGCCATTTTCCCCGCATTGTCAGGGGCGCCTCTTTTAATACTATTTCTTCTACTGGCGGCAGTTTTGGTTTTTCTTCTATTTCTTTTGGTTTAATTATTTCTTTGATTTTCTCAGAAATCTTTTTGATTTCTTCAATTGTTTTTTTCGGTATTTCTTTGAGTTCTTCTACTATTGATTTTTTTTCTTCGTAAACAATTGTGCTAGAAATAATTTCCGAAGATTGCCCGTATTGAGTGTAAAATTTAACATAGACTGCCTTTATTCCTTCTCCTTTTGATAAGGTCCATTGTCCGGCTGATTGAAAAGGTTCTTGAATAGCATCGCGGAAATCGGAAAAATTAGAAATAGCCATTCTGACTGTGTCTGAACCAGCTGTAAAATTTAAAGTAATTATCAGATTATTGGTAGATTCGTCTCCGTTATTGATTAACACCTTAAAACCACCTTGAGGGTTTCCAAAAGTTGGAGTAGGCGAAGAGGGCGGATTGTAAGCCACTACTGGCAAACCTCCTCCGCCGCAGCCGGAAGTGTCAACGCTATTTGTATCAGTCCATTCTGTTTCTGTGCTGTCTCCGTTTTTAGCTTTAACTCGGAAAGAGTAAGTTTTTCCGCAGCTTAAACCAGCAGAACTCCAGGAAACATCTGTTACCCAGTCGGAATTAGTGCCAGCAGTAGTGTTTTCAATATAGTAGGAGGTGTCGGTAGGATTGGAATTGGCTGACCAGGAAGCAGTGACCTGGGAGCCCGAATCAGCGGTCAAACTAAGACTGGAAGGAACATTGGCTAAAGTGTATTTGGAGGAAGTGGAGGAATAATCAGATTCATTGCTATTTGCGTCTTTAGCTCTAACTTTGTAGGTGTATTGAGTGTTAGATGATAACCCAACATCTGTATAGGAAGGCAACTCTTGATAACCAGAGGAAGTAGCTCCTGTGTTGCCTGTTGTTTCTTGGAATTGATAAGGGGTAGCATGAAGACCCGAGCCAGAATCGGTTGCTGTATCAGCAATTATGGTTAATTGAGTAGATGAGTCAGCTATGATTGAGGATATTTCTACATTAGTGGGAGAAATTGCGTCCATATAACCGACCACAACTCTTATGTCTGCCGAGGTAGTTCCGCCATTTTGATACGTCGATGTTATCAGCAATGGAATCTGCTCAGACGCGTTGCCAGTCATCTGTGTATATAAGTGGTTGTATCCACTCTCGGATGTTATATCTTCAACTTTGCTCCAAGTATCGCCAGCATCACTACTACGATATCTTTGCAACTCAACGACGCCGTTAACATCATAAGTGCTTATTAGGTCAATAAGAGTATTGCTGTAAGCGAAAATCTTATAGACGGTATTATACCAAAAAGTTGTGCCTGGCGAGGGGATAGTCTGGTTATCAAACGGTGTTATGCTTTTTTCAACCCACGACGCTCCGTCATAGTAGCGCAATTTTGTGTTCTTTGTCCACGGATAAGCTATTGTGGCTTGCGGGTTTTCTCTGATAACAAAAAAGACCCGTCCCTCAGGCGACAGGGAAGCGGTTTCTACACCGTTGATTATATCGTATGTACCGGAGTCCCTTAACACGTAATTAGCGTCAAGTATGACCTTTGTTAATGCCCCATTAACAGAAACATTATGCGAATAAGAGCCGTCAATATTTGTAAATATGTTGCCATCTACACTCTCAAGATAATAAATTATTTTATAAGTGCCGCTTACGCTTTCCTGCGTTTTGTCAGCCATATTTATTACAATGCGTATTTTGTCATTGACTGCCTGCTGAACAAAACCAGTATAAGCCCAGTAACTGCCACTTCCAAAATCAACAATAGTTACAGGCGTTGACCAACTTGTTCCTGAATTATCGGTATAACTTAAATCAAGTTTTGAGACAAGATTTCTGCCGGTTAAAAATATTCTGTCACCAATTCTGTAAAAATGAGGATAGCTTAGTTCAGACCCAACGCTCGCAACCTGTTCAAAAGAACTGATATCTTCCGGGTTGACAGAACGTTTAATTAAAAACGGACTTTGGTGATTACTTGGACCGTTAAGTTTCTCGTGTGCCACCAAGATATAACCATCGCTTGTAACCATAATATTACCGTGCCCATGAACATCTCTGGCATCCGGATAAAATGCGCCCACACTTACCGATGGAGAAAATATCTCTGTTTCGTGGTCATAATAAGCTACAAAATTATCAATGCCGTATTGCCCGCTGGAATAAATTCTTTGCATCCACAGGAAATAAGTTTTTCCGTTGTAATACCATAACTGCGGACTAAAGTTATCTCCCGTAATTGCCTGATTTGGGTCGCCCCTTAAATTGGTAGGATAAATTTGATTTTGAGCAACAATATTGAACGCGGACGAAGTTATGCCCGTGAGAGCAGGATTGGAAGTAAAACTAAGAGTGTAGCTTGTGCCAACCTTATCAATGATTAAATTGCTAAAAGTAACCACGCCGTTTACCGCAGTAACCGTGGTGGTGCCGGAGAGGGTTCCTCCGCCGGGGTTGGCGCCGATAGTTGCGGTTACTTGGGTGGAATTATCATTAGTAACAGTAATACCATTAGCATCTTGAATATATAACTCAGGCTGGGCTACCCAGCTAGTAATACCTTCAATCATAGTAACAGTACCTTCTCTGGGTTGGGTTTTCATCCCGAGTTTGGTAGCTGCTCCAAAGATTACAACTACACCACTGGTACCGGTTTTGCTATCTGCGCTTGTGGCCGTAAATGTATGACTTCCTGTTGTCCCGGTAAATTTCATTCCCAAACTTGTTAAATCGGCTATTCCGTTTACAAAATCTCCTGCCTGATTCAGCACATTGTTACTACCTGAACCTAATCCGCTGATTGTTCCGTCTGCTGGATCTGAGGTTAAAGTTACATTATTTTCTGAAGCATTAAATGCGATTATTGTCTTGTTGCCGGCAGCCTGAGCGATTAGAGTGTTTGTTCCGCTAAATGCTACGTCATTTTGCTGAGAACTTGCCAAACTGAGAGCAAAATGGTCTAACGGACTATAATAAACAGTTATCTGGATGTGGTCAATGAAGGTATAAAAATAATCTTGATCTTGATACTCTTCTATCTCTACTTTAATTCCATTTATTACAGAATTTGTAGGGATAGAAAATCCAAAATTACTTGCATTAAGATAATGTGAGCAGCCATTCTCTCCGCATACTCCAAAAATAACTCCAAAATTAGAAGCATTTATTTGTTCGGCTGTTGGATCACTTATTCCCGGTAAATACGAAGAATCCCCGAAAGATATATACGCTTCCGACAATGGCACAGATGTATTTTCTAACCACCCTGCCCAATTAGCTTCGGAAATTCCTCCGCCGTACACAATTACCTCGGAATTATACCAAGCTGCTTGCCAAGGATCGTAAACTACTGCATAAGCATTATCACTTAATTCTGCATTTTCGGGATTTGTCCATTGAAAGGTTCCTCCTGATGAATCATCATCTATCACTTCGGTCGGACTCCTGGTAGAACTGTCAGCATAGCAGACCCGAATATTACCGCACAAACCAAAGACAACCACGCCTATCAATACGGCTAAAAAAACAAGCGCTAATTTTTTGGTTTCTAGAAAAGATATTTTTTTCAGCATCTTTTTAATTATAATACTATAAAAAACGAGCGGTGTAAAGGGAATGTACTAGACGGGTACATAGGTAACACTTTTAGGTATTTAACCTGAAAGTTAATTGGTGATATATATCCCAGTGTTTGGTGCGGCCTTCTGAAGTTAACATTGGGACGTCATACGTCCCAATAACTTGTTAATTATTATTCTGAAATAATATCACCAAGGTCTTTTAACTCTTTTTTGTATTTTATCCAGTTATTAATAAACTCTCGGCAACCTTCGGCACCATTCATTATATCTAACAAAAACTCTCTTTCTGTGACTGACGGGAAGTTTTTCTTTCCTAAATAATCTGGGTAACTATGCCATTTGTCATTTTCCAAAAATTCTATTACTTTTTCTGGATTTTTAATTCCCGCCTCTTTCCAGCCAGGTTCTATTATAGAAATCCGGTTTGTATGAATATATGTGAATACATTTTTAAGTTGTTCGTCGGTTTTAATGTGGACTACTTGGAATCTGCTAAAAAGATGGCCCTTGCGACTATATTTATCATTAAAATATTTAGCATAGCCACCACCAACTTTTTTCATAAATTGAGTGATGCCATTATCTTTTAATTGTTTTAGTAATAAATGCAAATGGTTGGACATAAAGGAGAAAGCAAAAACTTCAACTGTCTTTTCTCTTTTATCTAAACATTGGGACGTATGACGTCCTAATGTTTGTCCCGATGATTCTAATAACTTTTCTTTTTTACGCTGTTGTCGCCGTAACCATATCTCTACAGAATTGCTGTTATTAAATTCATAAATTGAAAAAATTCCTCGATAAAAATCTCTTTCATTTTTAAAAACTACGGTGTCGCCCACTGCCCGGATAACAACATGATAAATTTCATTATTAATTAGTTCGGGTCTTTTTATCGGCATAAAAACATAGATTAAAATATTTAAATCTCCCTTTTATTCTACCAAATAAAAACTATACTACAAAATAGAATTAACATTGGGACGTCATACGTCCCAATGTTAATTTATCTCTACTATGAATGGCAGAGTTTGATGTTAGAGAAAATTGAGAAGAAAGGTAAAGTATTGATCCTATCACCTTTCTGGAAAAGGTGAAGGGTTGATATTCTTTTAAAATCTGGTATCATTGATATAACAATAATGAGAAAATTAATTTCTCAAATTTTAGCAGGTATTTTAGGCCTATGGTTAGCTGTTTCTTTTGTGCCTAAAATTAATATTAAGATTTTACCCAACTCAAACTTTTTTGGGTTTCCGTTGGCTACAAATTGGCACATTATAATTCTTTTAGGGGTTATTTTAGGAATAATTAATGTATTCTTAAAACCAATTTTAAAAACAATCACCCTACCTTTAAGGATTATCACTCTTGGATTCTTTAATTTGGTAATAAATTTAATTTTAATCTGGGCAGTTGATTTAATTTTTGAAGAAATAACTATTCCTTGGTTCTTGCCTCTTTTTTGGACAACGCTCATTATCTGGGCGTTAGGCATTATTTTCGCAATATTATTAAAGAAAAAAGAAGGAGAACTATAACGCGATACCAATATACGAATGGCATACTAATGAAACGAATACTTCAATAAATCCAGCATAAGTAATTAGTATTAGTATAATTAGTATGTTAATTAGTGTCATTAGTATCGCATAATAGCGAAGCGTATATGCAACAATATTTATTGATCTTACAAATAATAGTTTCTATACTTTTAATAATCTGCATCGCATTACAACAGAGAGGGACTGCTTTGGGTTCTGCTTTTGGAGGATCTAGTGGCGGAGAATTCTATGCCAGCCGAAGAGGACTGCAAAAAAAGCTTTTTTACGCCACAATAGGCCTATCTATTATTTTTATCATTTTAGGCATTATCAATCTCTTAATTTAATGCAGCCTATCAAACTCCCGAAATTTTCACAGTGGAAAAGAATTTTTAAAATACTACACAAAAAAGAAAAAATAACATTTTTAGTGTTTTGTATTTTAACCTTAGCATCCTTGATTTTTATCGGGACGTCTCTTTATTTAAAAAATACTAAAATAGTACCGGCTACCGGAGGAAAATACATTGAAGGGGCGGTGGGCCAGCCAAGATTTCTAAACCCCATTTACGGAGAAACTAATGATATTGACCGTGATTTAATTGAACTTATTTTTTCTGGCTTAATGTCTTACGATAATAATGGCCAAATCGTTAAAGATTTAACTGATGATTATAAGATTTCAGAAGACGGAAAAACTTACGAGTTTAAATTAAAAGACAATATATTTTGGCACGACGGAAAATCATTAACATCAGAGGATGTGGTTTTCACAATTAAAACAATCCAAAATTCTGATTACAAGAGTCCATTAAGAGCAAACTGGTTAGAAGTAGAATCAGAAATAATTTCAGAAAAATCTTTCCGCCTAAGATTAAAGGCTCCCTATAATGCTTTTTTAGAAAACTGCACTTTAAAAATAATACCAAAGCACGTTTGGGAAAGTATTCTACCTGAAAATTTCAATTTGTCTTTTTACAACCTCCAGCCCGTAGGCTCCGGCCCATATAAATTTAAAGATTTGAGACAGCTAGATACTGGATTTATTAAATCTATAAATTTAAAATCTAATCGGAATTATTATAAAAATCCTCCCCATATTTCCGATATCAGTTTTATTTTCTTTGAAGGAAAAGAAGATTTAATTAAAGCCGCCGATTCAAAAAAAATAGACGGATATTCTACCGTATTTTTGGATAATGGTTTGTCTTTTTCAAAAAGTTTTTCTGCGCGCTATTTTTCAACACCAAGATATTTTGCAGTTTTTTTTAATGAGCAAAAATCAGAATTCTTTTTAGATAAAAAAATAAGGGAGGCTCTTAATTATGCAACTGACAAAAAAGAGATCGTTGATACATTAGAGGCCACTTATGCTAAAAAATATAACACAAATGTTTTCCAAATAGTTGAGTCCCCTATTCTACCTGATTTTTTCGGATATAAGGAACCTACAAATATTTATTCTGCTGATATTGAAAAAACAAAAAGTCTTTTAGATTCGGCTGGTTTTAAAAAAAACGATAATGGATTCAGAGAAAAAAATATTGACAAAAAGCCTGCTTTCCAATTTAAGACAGCTCTTTCAACGGGAGCAAAAAGTAAAGAAGTGGAAGAATTGCAAAAATGTTTATTAAAAGACCCTGATATTTATCAGGGAGATGTCACTGGATATTTTGGTTCAGCAACAAAAGAAGCTGTAACTAAATTCCAAAAAAAATATTTACCAGACTTAGGGACAAAATACTTGGGAGCCGTTGGAAAATCAACGCGAGCAAAGCTAAATGAACTTTGCACCCCGCCAGCGCAAGAAACCTTACCGCTACAATTTATTTTAACAACCATTAACCAACCCTTATTGGTTCAAGTTGCTAATATTTTAAAATCTCAATGGGAAAAAGTAGGCATTCAAGTAGAAATTAAGGCATTAAGTATACAAGACTTAAAGCCTATTATTAAAGAAAGGGATTACGATGCCCTCTTGTATGGAGAATCCCTGGGTATGCTTTTTGACCCATATCCTTTTTGGCATTCAAGCCAAAAAATAGACCCGGGGTTGAATTTGACAGGATATGAGAATAAAGACGCCGATAAACTATTAAAAGAAGGCAGAGAGACATTAGATATTGAAGAAAAGAAAGAAAATTACGAAAAATTCCAAGATGTTTTAATCGAAGACATTCCGGCAATATTTCTATACAACTCCGGATATACTTATTTAATTTCCAATAAAATTAAAGGGACAGACACAAAAAGAATAGTTGACCCATCAAAAAGATTCTCTAACATTGAAGATTGGCACATTAAAACAAAAAGAGCATGGAAATAGATTTAAAAAACTTAAAACCAGACGTTCGCCATTTAAGAGACATGAAAAAGGTTTTATATGATAAAGAATGGCTGAAAACAGCTCAGAATTTAGAATTATATTATATGTATAGGGGATTGAAAAAAGAAAAAGGGTTAAGATATGATATTACTGTTATCCCTTCTAAAATGTTGGGGGAAGAATTTGTAAAGACAAAAGGCAACCGCAACTCAGATAATTATTTAGAAATTTATACTATCCTTGAGGGAAAGGCAATATTCTTACTCCAAAAAATGGAGAATGAGAAAGTTAAAGATGTTTTCGCCATAAAAGCGAAAAAAGGAGAGTCTGTAATGAATCCGGCAGAATACTATATTGTTTCAATAAATCCATTTAAAAAACTTTTAAAATTAGGGAATTGGGTCCCAGAAAGAAATAAAAATATTTATCAAGATTTAGAAAATAAACAAGGCGCTTGTTATTACTATACTAAAAACGGCTGGATCAAAAACAAGAACTATAAAAACATCCCTAAACTACGTTTTGAAAAGTCTCTAAAATCTTTGCCAAAAAACTTAAACCTTCTCAAAGGTTGCTAAAACTTGCCGCGGTGGCGGAATTGGAATACGCGCAGGGCTCAGAACTCTGTCCTCGCAAGAGGTTGTGGGTTCAAATCCCACCCGCGGCACAACAATAAATAAATCCTAAATCCGAAATCCTAAATCCTAAATAAATCCAAATATAAAATGTTAAAAATCCAAAACGTTTTAATTGTTTGAATTTAGAGTTTTGAAATTATTTAGAGTTTAGATATAGAGACTATAAATAATCTATATAATTGGTTCGCTCGCTCGGAATAAACAAGCAAGCTTCTTTATTCCTTGCTCGTTGCCAATTATTAGAATTTAGAGTTTAAAAATATTATGCAAAAAACAAGAAATACACTACCAATTAACGAGCCCGTCCGCAACGCTTCGCGTAGCGATGCGGGCGGACAAAATCTGCGCATCATCCCTCTAGGTGGTTGCGAAGAAGTCGGCAGAAATATGACTGTTTTTGAATATGGAAACGATATCGTAATATTAGACATGGGCATTCAGTTTCCGGAAGAAGATATGCCGGGCGTTGATTATGTAATCCCCAATACCGAATATTTAAAAGGGAAAGAAAAAAACATACGAGCAGTTATCTTTTCTCACGGACATTTAGATCATATTGGAGCCGCCCATATACTTTTAGGGAAATTAGGAAACCCTTTAATTATCGGCCGTCCTCTTACTATAGAAATGATAAAACGACGCCAAGAAGAGGTTAAAAGAGGAAGTTCAAAAAAATTAAAAATCGCTTATGTAAAAGATATTAACGATAAAATGAATCTCGGAGCTTTTACGCTAAGTTTTTTCCCGATAGACCACGCTATTATGGATGCAATGGGCACAATATTAAAAACTCCGATAACAACGATAGTTCATCCGGGCGATTGGACCATTGAACGTAAACCAATTGGAAGAAAAGAGATAAGATATGATTATTTATCTAAATTACAAAGACCAACAATTTTAATGTTGGAAAGTTTGGGCGCAGTTAAAAAAGACCTTCCCATAACTGAAGAAGAAATGTTAAAAAATTTACATGGATTAATTAGTAACGCAAAAGGTAGAATTATCATTGCCACATTTTCCTCTCAATTACAAAGAATAAAACAAATTCTTGAATATGCCTCCAAAATAAACAAGAAAGTTGCCTTTGATGGTTATTCAATGAAATTAAACGTAGAAATAGCAAAGGAACTTGGCTATATTAAAATGACAAAAGAGATGATAATTCCGATTGATAAAATAAACAACTATCCGGAAAATAAGATAATCGTAGTGTGTACCGGAGGACAAGGAGAAGAAATGTCTGTTCTGCCAAGAATCGCTACCGGCAATCATAGATTTATTAAAGTTAAAAAAAGCGATACTATTATTTTCTCATCTTCAATAATTCCCGGGAATGAAAGAGCTATCCAACGACTGAAAGATAACCTCTATCGCCTTTCCGATAACGTTGTCCACGGCGAAATAATGGATGTTCATATATCAGGACATAGCAATATGCATGATATTGAAAATATAATTAAACAAATTAAACCGAATTATTTTATACCTGTTTACGCAAACCACTTTATGCTGAAAGAAGCCGCTAAAATAGCTTATAACATCGGCTTCCCTAGAGATAAAGTATTTGTTCCTGACAATGGCTCAATTATAGAAGCTACAAGAAATGGTATAAAAATACTTAAAGAAAAAGTCCCGACTAATTATATTTACGTTGATGGCCTGGGGGTTGGAGATGTCGGAGAAATTGTATTAAGAGACCGCCAAATGTTGGCAAACGATGGAATGTTTGTTATTGTAGCAATAGTAGACAGGCAAACAGGGAGAATTAAAGGCTCTCCGGATATTATTTCCAGAGGATTTGTTTATTTAAGAGAATCGAAAGATTTGCTCGCCCAGACAAGAAGAAAAGTTATTGATATTGTTGACAAGGCAGCTGGATCTGGAGGAGCGATTAATTGGGTCTATATTAAAGATGAAATTAGAAATAAAATTGGTGACTTTTTACACTCAAAAACCGAAAGAAGACCGATGGTTCTTCCGGTGGTAATTGAGGTATAAAACTATGAGAATTTTAAGTGGCATCCAGCCAACAGGCGACATTCATATTGGAAATTATTTAGGAGCATTACGCCAATGGATATCTTTACAAGATAAGAACGAGTGTATTTTTTTTGTAGCCGATTTACATTCTTTAACTGTCCCCTACGACCCAAAAACCCTCCAAAAATCAATAATAGAAAAGATTATTTCTTATGTTGCCGCTGGCTTAGACCCGGAAAAAAGCGCTATCTTTGTACAATCGCAAATTAAAGAACATACAGAGCTCTGCTGGTTATTAAATACTGTTTGTCCGGTTGGCGAGCTTGAAAGAATGACTCAATACAAAGAAAAAGCGAAAAAGTTCAAAAACAATATTAATGCAGGACTTTTAGACTACCCCGTCCTAATGGCAGCCGACATATTGCTTTATAAGGCAGATGCAGTGCCGGTTGGTAAGGACCAAACCCAACACGTAGAATTAGCAAGAACTTTAGCCAGAAAATTTAATCAAAAGTTCGGAAAAACTTTTATAGAACCGGCGGACGTCCTTCCTAAAATGGGGGCTAAAATAATGAGTTTAATTGACCCTAAGAAAAAAATGTCAAAGACAGACGCTCCGCAAAGCTACATTTCTCTGTTTGAAGAACCAGAATCAATTCAAAAAAAAATAATGTCTGCGACAACTGATTCTGGCAAGAATATAAAATATGACCTTGTTAAAAAAGCAGGGATTACTAATCTTTTAACTATTTATAGTTTATTGGAAAACAAACCAATCAAAGAAATAGAGAAAAAATTTAAAAACAAAGGCTATTCCGAATTCAAAAAATCGTTGATAAAAGTCGTTATAGATTTCTTGAAGCCTTTCCGAAAAAAACAAAAGGAGCTCGCTACAAGAGAGGTTTACATAAAAGAAATTCTTAGCCGAGGAAAAAATAAAGCCCAAAGCATTGCCCAGACAACAATACAGGAGGTGAAAGAAAAAATGGGACTCATTTAATTGTTATAAAGTATCAAAAAACAGCTCAACGGCTGTTTTTTGATAAATTACGAATAATTAATTATTTAAAATGAATTCATTTAATTCCTCTTCCTTTTCTTCGAGCAAATCTTTTGTCCCGATAAATTTAAAAAATAAATTTATCGAGGATCCTCGAGAGATAAAAAATCTTTTATCTCTCGGGATTTTTGCTTTAATAAATCTTGCGTGTCGGCTTCAATGGTTAAACGTAATAACAGTTCTGTGTTTGAGGGGCGGATATTAAACCACCAATCTTTATATTCCACTGTTACGCCATCTAAATAATCCTGCTTGCCATCAGAATATTTTTCTTTGATTTTGCTTATTGTTTCTTCTTTGTTCTCAATTTTAAAATTAATCTCAGAGTCTGTTGCATAGGGAGATAATTCTTTAGTAATGTCAGAAACTTTTTTGCTTGATTCTGAAATTATTTGCAATAGAATCAAAAAGGAAATAAAGCCGGAATCCGCGTAAAAATTATCTTTAAAGCAATAATGCCCCGATATCTCTCCCCCCATTATTCCATTATTCTCTAATAAACCCTTTTGGACATTTAAAAACCCGGCTGGTGTCCTGATAGGATTACCTCCCCATTTTTTTATAAATTCGGGGACTGCTTTTGAGCAAATTAAATTATAAGCAATTCCTTTGCCGAGATTCTTTTCCAAAAAGTATTTAGCCAAAAGCAAAAGAGTGGTGTCTCCTTTTTTAAAATCACCTTTTTCGTCTATCAAAAAAATCCTATCAGCGTCGCCATCAAAAATAAAACCAAAGTCAGCTTTCTCTTCTTTCACCTCTTTACTTATTTGCTCGGCTGATCCTTCAAATAAAGGGTTTGAGGGATGGGCTGGAAAATTGCCATCTAAATCAAAATTTAGAGAGATAATTTTAATCGGAAGTTTCTGAGAGATTTTAGGAATAACCTTTCCCGCCATACCATTGCCGGCATCAATTACCACTTTAAATGGTTTTATTTTATTAATATCAACAAAAGAAAAAAGATGCTCTATATAATCTTGCCAAATATCTAATTTTTTTGTTTCTCCAAATTTTTTAGCTTTTATACCCGTTTCTTTGCCGATTGCTCCAATCATTTCTTTGCCACTGACAAATTGAATTCTTTTTCCTTCCTTTTTAACCAACTTAAAGCCATTGTATTCTTTAGGATTATGACTGGCAGTAATCATAATTCCTGCATCATAATTATAATTGCCTACGGTAAAATATATCATTTCTGTTGATACCTCTCCTAAATCATAAATATCACAACCTGTTTCTATAATTCCGCGGCTTAAAGAATCAAAAATAGTCGGAGAAGAAAGCCGCATATCGCGACCAACTACTATTTTTTTAGCACCCGTATATTTAACGAAAGCCTGACCGATTAAATAAGCGGCTTCTTCATTTAACTCCGCAGGATATATCCCGCGGATATCATAAGACCTAAAAATATTAGATGGAATCATAGAATTATTATATTACAAGTGAGGAGAAAGTAAATAAGCCAAATGAGGAGAAATAAAAATTTATTTTTATTTCGGAGAATGTAGGCTTATTTACTTTTGACGAACGCAGGAATATATGTATGACTAAAGTCATACATATATCATTCCTCCATCAATTCCGCTATATTTCTGCGATTAAAGCCTTGATTTTTTAAATACCGCCTGATACAATGATTCTACATCTAAAAATATAGGAACACATGAAAAATTACGAACTAAGCTACCTTATTTCTCCGGAATTAAACACTGAAGAATCAGAAAAATTAGCTTCGGAAATAATCGCTTTTATCCAAACCTCATCGGGGTTAATAATAAAATCAGGAAATCCTATTCCTAAAACTCTTGGCTACCGGATAAAAAAACAGACATCTGCCTTATGGGTTAATCTGGAATTTTCTTTAGAGCCAGAAAAATTAAACGCTATTGAAGAAAAAATCAAAAAAGAATCTAAAATTCTCCGTCATATAATCGTTGTTAAAAATCCGCCAAGAAGAGAAAAAGAGAAAAGAGGAAGAAAGACAGAGCCTGTCCTTACTGAAGCTTCTGCAGAAAATAATGATGCGACAAAAGAAAAAATAAAATCAGAAAAAAAGGTCGAGTTAAAAGATATTGACGAAAAATTAGAAGAAATACTTAAAGAATAACCTGATACCAATATACTAATGGGATACCAATGATACTAATAATTTTTTCGCAATTCGTATAATTGGTATGTGATTCGTATATTAGTATCGCATTTGTGAATCTAAATAAAGCTTTTATTTTAGGAAATGTAACCCGCACCCCAGAGGCAAAAGCTTTGCCAAGCGGATTATCAGTAGTAAATTTTGGTGTAGCTACAAATAGATTTTATACAGATAAAACTGGCACAAAAAAACAGGATGCCGAGTTTCATAATGTTGTTGCTTTCGGGAAATTAGCCGACATCTGCTCTAGTTATTTAAATAAAGGTTCTCTGGTACTAATTGAAGGAAGAATCCAAACAAGGAATTGGCTTAATTCTTCTGGTGTTAAGCAATATAGAACAGAAATTGTTGCTAGCAATATACAGCTAGCTCCGAAATCAATGTCAGGCCCTACTTCTGGGTCAATGCCAGCATCAGGTATCGGAGAAAAAAACGAGGAAATTCCAATTATTGAAGAAAATTATATACCGCCGTCTGTAGATAATTTAAATCAGCCACAATCAGCGGAATTACCAGATGAGCAGGAAATAGATGTTAAGGATATCCCGTTCTAAAATACTAAATCCGAAATTCTAAATCCTAAACAAACCCCAAATTCTAAATCACAAAATCAAAACGTGTTTAGAATTTAGATATTAGAATTTAGAATTTCTTTTATTAAATAAAAGTGTTATGACTTGTTATTTTTGCCAAAAAAATATTGAAGATATTGATTTTAAGAACACGGAAGTGCTCTCTAAATTTGTTTCTGGTTCTTACAAAATAAAGGGTAGAAAGAAATCCGGTCTTTGCGCTCGCCATCAAAGAGGAATAGCTAAAGCCATTAAAAGAGCAAGACAATTGGGAATAATGCCATATACGCCGAGATAATTATTTGACGTTAAATTCAAAACAGCCCTACTCGGGCTGTTTTTTGGTTATTTTAAATAGAATTATTCTCTCTCTGGTTTTAGCACTTCTTTTTTAATTTCTTTCATTAATTCTTTATCTCCTCTTAAGGAATTTTTGGCTGTCTCTAAGCCAACGCCGAGTTTTTTAGCACCGAACATAAAAGTATTGCCTGTTTGCTTGATAACACCTTTTGCCAAACCTGCCCGAAGAACATCTGCTGACACAGATATGCCCTCGTTATAATAAATATCAAACTCGGCAATTCTAAAAGGAGCGGCTACTTTATTTTTCACCACTTTTGCCCGAACTCTATTACCAATAATCTCATCTCCACTTTTTATCTGGGCAGTTCTTGTTAAATTAATTCTGACTGAAGCATAAAACTTCAAAGCCAATCCGCCGGACGTAGTTTCCGGATTGCCGAAAAACATCCCTATTTTCATTCTTGTCTGATTTATAAATATAACTATGGTTTTTGTCTTTGCAACAATGCTTGCCAATTTTCTACAACACTGGCTCATCAAACGCGCCTGCAAACCGATGTGCTGGTCGCCTATTTCTCCTTCTATTTCAACTTTTGGCGTTAGAGCCGCCACAGAGTCAATAACAATCACGTCAATTTTTTCTGAACGGACAAGTGCCTCAACTATCTGTAATGCCTGTTCGCCGGAGTCTGGTTGAGAAATTAATAAATCATCCACGTTAACACCAATCTTTCTTGCGTAATCCGGATCCATAGCATGTTCGGCATCAATAAATGCACACACGCCACCCTTCTTTTGAGCTTCGGCGACAATATGCAAAGACAGAGTTGTTTTACCGGAGCTCTCTGCTCCAAAAATTTCAATTACTCTACCACGAGGGACACCTCCAACGCCTAAAGCTAAATCCATTGCCATAGACCCTGTCGGAATAACATCAACATCAACTGATTTTACTTCGTTCAGTTTCATAATCGCGCCTTCTCCAAAGCGCTCTTTAATTTCATCTAATGCTTCCCGCAAACCTCTTGAGTCTGACTTTTTTTCTTCTATTATTTTTTTTGCCATGTTTTTAATAGATTTTAACCCCAGTAGAAGTCGCCTGAGGCGACTCTACGGGGCTACGGCCCTTTGGCCTTGTTTTTAATAATTTTTAATTATCTAATTTTTAACTGCGGTGGTGGCAACACCGGGTGTTGCCGCAACACCCGGTGTTGCGAAGCCTAAAGTGCCTCTCGCAGGCGATTTTACATAGTTTCCGCCCGCAGGCGGAAAAAATCGCCGAGAGTGGAGATGACCAAACCTCGTCCCGATTTCTGAAAGAATTCGAGGATGCTCGATTGCCGCTCAATCGGCACAGGGGTTTAGATTATCGCCACTTTTATGGCTACTACCGAGCGTTAATATCGAGTACTACACTTTTTCCCATTCATCGCTCTCATCATTTCCCTCCATATCACCAGTCCCCTCTGGCGGCTGCTCAATCGTAATATCAGTTTTTTCACCAAAAACTTCTCTTGACTTTGCTCCATCTGCGGGCCCCACTATTCCTCTTTCTTCCAACGTATCAATAAGTCGGGCTGCCCTAGCGTATCCGATTTTTAGTCTTCTTTGTAAAAATGATGCGGAGGCTTTTTTGGTTTCTAAAATTATACGCTTACTCTCTTCAAACAAAGGGTCATTCTGGTCAAAAACCATTTTACCAGCTTCTCTTTCTTCCGAAGCCTCTAATTGATCCTGTAAACTCTGCGCAAGAAATGATGCCGTAGAATTATCTGTTTTCCCATTTTGTTTCCCAATAAATTCAGCAACTTTTCTAACATCTTCCTCTGGGACATAAGGTCCCTGAAGCCTTCTTGGCCTTATGGATTTAGCAGAAACAAAAAGCATATCTCCCGAACCCAATAATTTTTCTGCGCCACCCATATCTAAAACAGTTCTTGAATCAATTTGCGAAGCAACTTGGAAAGTTGCTCTTGAAGAAACATTAGCCTTAATTAAACCCGTTATAACCTCTACTGAAGGCCTTTGAGTGGCTAAAACTAAGTGTATGCCCGTAGCTCTTGCCATTTGGGCTAATCTTACAACTCCTGCCTCTATTTCCCTACCCTTTGATGCCATTAAATCTGCCAGCTCGTCAATAATTAAAACTATATATGGTAAAGTACGGCCTTCGGCGATTACTATTTTGTTTTTATTATAGGTATCAAGATTACGAGTTGGCACTTCAGAGAATACCTCAAATCTTCTTTCCATTTCTTTAACCAACCAGTTTAAGGCGTTTATGGTTTTATTGGCATCATATATAACCGGACATAGAAGGTGCGGCAGATGATTATAGTGTTGGAATTCAACTCGTTTAGGGTCAACCATAATTATCCTCAAGTCTTTCGGAGAATTTTTGTATAATAAACTAAGAATTAAACTATTCAAGAATATTGTTTTTCCTGTGCCAGTGGACCCTGCCACCAAAAGATGGGGCATTTCTGCCATATCAGCATATGTTGCGATGCCAGATACATTACGGCCTAAAACAAATAAAAGCGGAGATATTGAATTTTGAAAAGAGGGGTCGGCGATTAAATTTCTTAAAGAAACAATTGACCTTACTTTGTTAGGCACCTCAATGCCAACCAATGATTTCCCAGGTATCGGAGCTTCAATCCTGATTGGATGAGCAGCCAAAGCAAGAGACAAATTATTAGTTAAAGTAGTAATTTTAGAAAGCTTTACCCCTTCTGCCGGCTTGAAAGCATATTGGGTAACGGTAGGGCCCACATTAGCTTCTACCATTTCAACTGAAATACCGAAATTTTCTAAAGTTTTTTGGATTATTATTGAATTTTGCTTTATGTTTCCGCTGGTTGGACTTCCCTCATTTTTAGAAAGCAAATCAATCGGCGGCAAAATATACTGCTCTTTATTTTTTGATAATTTTTTATTATTTGTTTTTAGTTCTTCGTTTTTAGCGTTTTTAAATAAAGATATCTTCGGTTGAGCATCTGGGCTTACTTTATTTTCTTCTTCAATCTCTTTTATTTTAAGCGATGTTAGTTTTTTGAATTTCGTAATTCTTGAAAGCAGAGATGGTTTCTCTTCTTTCTCTTCTTCTGATATTTTTTTAAGATGCCAAAGAGATTGAAAAAATATTACAAGGCCAATAACAATTACTGCGCCAAAAACTATATTAGCTACTAATAAACCGAACGAACTAACTATTATTTGCGCCATCAAATACCCCAACCAACCGCCCTCTTTTAGGTTTAGATTTTGAGAACCTAAAACTCCTGCTATTCCAAAAATTAAAACAAAAATACCCAAAAATGTAGGTATTAATTTTCCTCTATGCTTTGGTTTCAAAAATATTAGACCGCTTAAAAGAAAAAGAAAGGGTATAGTAAATACTGTCTGGCCGATTAGAAATTTAGCTCCTTTTAAAAATAACTCACCACCCCTGCCTGCCTTATCTAAAAAGCTCAGACTGACAATTACTGCCACTAAAAACATTATAGTGGCTTTAATCCACCTTTTGGTCCGAGAATTTAAAAGAGGAGCTTTTATTTTTTCCTCTTTTTTCTGTAATTTTTGGTTGTTTTTATTCTTTTTATCCTTAGCCATTTTTTATATAATTATACCATATTCTTATCCCGTTGAAAGCTCTAACATCAGAACCTTACTTCATAAATCCGTAAACAAATTTTAGGCAAACTTCCCCAATAATATTAAAGACGCTATGGCTCCTATAATCCCAATCATCTCGTAAATATTTATTGGTTCCTTAAAATAGAATGTTCCAATAATAACTAAAAATAGTATTGTTGAAACTGCGTAAAAAACACCAAGCGTTGCTAATTTTATATTTTTCATCACAAAAAACCAACCGAAGGCTGTTGATGCATAAATCAAAAAGCCAACAATAAACCACCTTAACTCAATAAATCTCTTTCCCTCTCCAGCAAGATTTATAAAAAAATCTCCTACTACTCCTATTAACGCTAAAACTATTGCGCCTATTAAATAAATTAATTTCGCAATAAATATTACTTTATTCTATCAAAAAATCGCTCGGCACGGAAGCACATATAATTTAATACCCCATCCTTTTGGGATGAGGCATTATTCTACTTTCTATTTTCCCTGCCCGCATTGCTACGCCAGCCCGCAGTAGATACAGCGTTTCTGGCGGGCAAAGCGTTGCAGGCGAGTACTTTCTATTTTCTACTTCTTTAAAATAAACCCTGTTCCAACCGGAATAAGCTTGCCGATAATTACATTCTCTTTTAACCCGCGGAGCTTGTCTTCTTTCCCTTCCAAAGCCGCCTTGATTAAGACACGTGAAGTTTGTTGAAAAGAAGCAGCTGATAAGAAGCTCTCTGACGCCAAAGCCACCTCGGAAATACCGAGCAACATTTGTCGGCCGATAAGAGCTTTCTTGTTATGTTTCTTTAAATAATCGTTTTCTTCTGCAAAAGTTGCTCCGTCAATAATTTCACCTTTCATCCATTCGCTATCTCCTTCTTCTTTTACTTTCATACGAGAAAACATTTTTTGAATAATCATTTCAATATGCTTATCGTGGATATCTACTCCTTGAGAAGAATATATTTTTTGAACTTCTTTTATAATATAACGCTGCGCCTCTTCTGCTCCGACTGACTTGTATAATTTTTTGAGATCCAAACTCCCTCCACATAAAGGCTGACTCTCGTAAACCATATCTCCTTGCCTGACTAAAATAGCGACTCTGCCAGGAATTTTATACTCCACCACATCTTTCTTTCCGGCAGATTTCTTGCCGCTTGATTCAATTTTAACAATCCTATTCTCTTCATCAACTTTCGAAACTTTGCCTTCGGTTAAAGACATTACTGCCTCGCCTTTTGGAACTCTAGCTTCAAAGATTTCTTCTACTCTAGGCAAACCTTGAGTAATATCACCTGCTCCAGCAACACCGCCTAAATGATGGGTTCTTAAAGTTAATTGCGTTCCAGGTTCACCAATTGCTTGAGCTGCAACTACTCCCACTGCTTCTCCTAAATTCACTAATTTATTCCTGCCAAGGTCCCAACCATAGCAATGCCGACAAAATCCTCTTAGAGTTTTACAGGTTAAGGGAGTACGAACTGCTACTTTTTCAATTTTCTCTTTGTCTATTATATCTGCCTTTTTCCAATCAATAATTTCTCCTTTTTTAACTATAATAGTATTGCCTTTTTTGATATCTTCTACGACAACGCGCCCTACTATTTTAAAAGTGAATTTTTGTTCTATGTCATCGGCATCTTTTCTTAAAATAACTGTGCCCTTTTTATCTTTACAATCTTCCTCAGTAATTATCATATCGTGAGCAACATCAACTAAACGACGAGTCAAATATCCTGCTGAAGAAGTTCTTAAAGCAGTATCTGCCGTACCTTTTCTAGCGCCATGAGTTGAAATAAAATATTCCAAAACATTAAACCCTTCCGTAAAAGAAGACTTTACCGGCAATTCAATAATATCGCCTGCCGGATTATTAACCAAACCTTTCATACCAGCCATTTGAACCGGTTGAGCCCAAGTACCGCGAGCCCCTGCGCTGATTATGGACATAACCGAACCGTCTTGAGGCAATGTTTCTTTTAACAAAACCTCTAATCTTGATTTAACTGTCTGCCAGATAAGAATAATTTGAGCTGTTTTTTCTTCCTTTGAAAGAAGGCCTTTTTTATAATAACTATTAATTTTTTCTACTTCTTTTTCAGCACCGTCCATTAATTTTCCTTTTTGAGGCGGAACTATTAAATCATCCATTCCCCAACTAAAGCTTGCCAAAGTTGAATATTCAAATCCCAAATTTTTTATTTTATCTAAAATATTTACGCATTCTTCGTTTGAGTAATTGTTAACAAACTCACGAACAAGATTTTTTAATCCCTTGTTATCAATTAATTTATTTACATATTCATGGTCTGCCGGCAAGCTCATATTTAAAATAAGCCTTCCAACACTTGTTTCAATCATTTCCTTATTTTTAGACTTAGGGTTAGGAACTTTTATTTTTTCTTGTAGTTTTATAAAACCAGAGTCATAAGCAATAATAGCTTCTGAAACGCTGGACAATACTCTAATTTGTTTTTCATCTATTTTTATTTTATCCGCTTCTTTCATCGTATCCTCTTTCATTTTTGTAAGAGAATAACATCCCAAGGCAATATCACGAAACGGCCCCATTATAGGTAAACCAGTAGCTGGTCTTAAAAGATTGGACTGCGAGAACATAATTTCCCTTGCTTCTTTTTGCGCTTCATCTGACAATGGCAAATAAACCGCCATTTGATCTCCATCAAAATCAGCATTAAATGCCTCACAAACCAAAGGATTAATCCTTATAGTTTCTCCTTCAATTAAAACTGGCTGGAACGCCTGAATACCTAATCTATGAAGGGTTGGCGCGCGGTTTAATAAAACTAATTTATTCTGAATCACTTCTTCTAAAATAGCCCAAACTTCGGATGTTTTATCTTCAATTAATCTGGTTGCGCCTCTGATATTATAGGCTAATTCTTTGTCTAAAATTCTTTTAATAACAAAGGGTTTAAAAATTTCTAAAGCCATATTTTTTGGTAAACCGCATTGATAGAACTTAAGATTTGGCCCAACAGTAATAACTGATCTTCCTGAATAATCCACGCGTTTGCCCAAAAGATTTTGGCGGAATCTACCTTGTTTTCCAGCCAACATCGCCGCTAAAGACTTTAAAAGCCTTTTTCCTCCTGTTGTTGCGGTAGTAGTTACGCCTTTTCTCATTTCATTATCAATCAAAGCATCTACTGCTTCCTGTAACATTCTTTTCTCATTTCTGACAATAACGCTTGGAGCTAAAATTTCTAAAAGATATTTTAAACGATTGTTTCTATTAATTACTCTGCGGTATAAATCATTAAGGTCTGAAGAGGCATATCTGCCACCATCTAATTGAACCATTGGCCTTAAATCAGGAGGCAAAACCGGCAAGACTGTTAAAAACATCCACGCTGGTTTAATATCAGCTTTTATCATTCCTTGAAAAAGTTTTAATCTTCTTAAAATTCGTTTTCTGTTAGCTGGCTCTAAGGTTTTGCTTTCTTTTATAAGTTCTTCTGTCGCTTTCTTTAAATCAATCCCTTCAAAAATTGCTCGGATGGTTTCAGCGCCGGTTCCTGCTTCAAAAATTTCTCCGTATTTTAAAGATAATTCATGATAAACAACTTCTGATAAAATTCTTAAAAGCTTGATCTCCATAACTTCCTCTCTTGCCTTATCCATGGCCTGTTTTAATTCTTGTTTTACGGCAGCAGAAGCTCCTTTAGCTTTTCTTTTATATTCTTGTTCTACATCTTCTAAAATTTTCTTTCTCGCATCTTCGTTGACCTTAGTAATAATATATGAAGAAAAATAAATAACTTTTTCTAATTGTTGGGAAGATTTATTTAAAACTAACCCCATTCTTGAAGGAACCCCCCTTAAGAACCAGATGTGGGAAACCGGAGCAGCTAATTTAATATGCCCCATTCTTTCCCTTCTGACTTGAGATTTAGTGACCTCAACCCCACAACGATCACAAACCACACCTTTATAACGAATGCGTTTATATTTTCCGCAAGCGCATTCATAATCTTTTTCAGGACCGAAAATCTGCTCTCCAAAGAGACCATCTTTTTCCGGCTTTTGCGTTCTATAATTAATCGTTTCCGGCCTTATTACTTCTCCGTGACTCCATGATAGAATTTCTTCCGGAGAAGCGATTTTTATTCTGATTGCTTCAAGGTCTAATACACGCATGGGATTATTATTTATTATTTAGGGTTTAGTATTTAGGGTTTAGGGTTTAGGGTTTATGGTCTCTACGAATTTTTTCTTTAACTTCAACGCTTAAACCTATTGATTTTAATTCAGCCAACAAAAGGTTAAAAGATGCGGGAATATTTGGGTTCTTGATTGGTTCTCCTCTTAGAATTGATTCATAGGCTGATGCCCTTCCAATGACATCATCTGATTTAATAGTAAGCATTTCTTGCAAAATATGAGCTGCACCATATCCTTCTATTGCCCAAACTTCCATTTCTCCAAATCTCTGACCGCCAAATTGAGCTTTACCCCCTAAAGGTTGTTGTGTAATCAAAGAATAAGGACCAATAGAACGGGCGTGGATTTTGTCGTCAACCATATGGATAAGTTTCATTACATACATATATCCAACAGTAATTAATCTTGGAAAAGGCAGACCAGTTCTTCCATCGTATAAAATTGTTTGTCCTGATTCAGGGAGACCCGCTCTTTTAAGTTCTCCTTTAATATCAGCTTCGTTAGCGCCAAGCAAAGCTGGCGAAATTGCAAGATAATTTAATTTATGGGCTGCCCAGCCTAAATGGGTTTCAAGAATTTGACCCAAATTCATTCTCGATGGTACCGAAAGAGGGCTTAAAACTATTTCAACTGGAGTACCATCGGCCAAAAATGGCATCTCTTCTTGGGGAAGAACTCTTGAAATAACTCCTTTATTGCCGTGACGGCCGACTAATTTATCACCAACCTTAACTTTTCTTATTTCAGCAACTTCAACTTGGATTCTTTTTATTACTCCCGGCTCTAGTTTATGGCCTAAATCTCTTGAAAAGATTTTAACATTAATCACTTTACCTTTTTTGCCATGCTCCATTCTCAAAGAAGCATCTTTAACGTCTTTAGCTTTGTCCCCAAAAATTGCCCTGAGTAATCTTTCTTCTGGAGTTAATTCTGCCTCCCCTTTTGGTGAAATTTTACCGACTAAAATATCGTTTGGCCCAACTTCTGCCCCAATTCTAATTACTCCTTCTTCATCTAAGTCTTTTAATTTATCTTCGCCGACATTAGGAATATCACAAGTAGTAACTTCGGGCCCTAATTTTGTTTCTCTTACATCGCAAGTAAATTCCTCAATATGAATAGAGGTAAAAAAATCCTCTTTAACCAATTTTTCAGAAATAATAATTGAATCTTCAAATCCTCCACCGCGCCAGCACATAAAAGCGACTAAAACATTTCTTCCCAAAGCTAGTCTTCCATTTGAGATAGAAGCCCCATCGTTTAAAACATCTCCCTTTTTAAATTGAGCTCCCTTTTTTACTGCTGGTTTTTGATGGAAGCAAGTATATTGATTCGTTCTAACAAAAGTTTGAAAATCATATTCTTCAGTTTTCTTCTGCCCGCCTATTTCTAATTCTATTTTAATAGAATTGGCATCTACTTCTTTAACTTTTCCTGCCCCCTTTGCCACTATTGCTTGACCAGAATCTCGAGCTATATTCCTTTCAACTCCAGTGCCGATTAAAGGCGGCTCTGGAAATATCAAGGGCACTGCTTGACGCTGCATATTTGAACCCATAAGGGCCCTTGAAGCATCGTCGTTTTGCAAAAACGGAATTAAAGAAGTGGCAATACTAATGAATTGCTTTGAAGAAACATCTATATAATTTACTTTTGAAATTTCGACTTCAGCTGGTTCTCCCTTTACCCTTGCCTCAACTTTATTTGGCAGAATTTCTGGGAGTATTTTCCCTTTTTCATCAATAGGAACCGAAGCTGGAGCAATTATATATTTTTCTTCTTCTTGGGCAGTAAGATAACAAGCTTCATCAGTCACTCTCCCATCTTTAACTTTGAAATAAGGAGTTTCAATAAAACCATATGGATTTACTCTGGCAAAAGAAGCTAAGTGCCCAACTAAACCTACGTTAGGGCCTTCTGGCGTTTGTATCGGGCAAATTCTTCCATAATGAGATGGCTGTACGTCTCTAACCTCAAAACCCGCTCTTTCTCTTGTTAAGCCACCAGGACCAGTTGTTGTTAATCTTCTTTTATGTTCCAACTCGGCCAATGGATTTTCATTATCCATAAATTGGGAAAACTGGGAAGAAGTATAAAATTCTTTAATAACAGCCATAAATGGTCTTGGATTTATGACTTGATTGGGCGTAATAGTCGATGGATCTAAGGTAGACATTTTATCTTTAATAATCCTTTCCATACGCATTAAACCAACCCTTAGCCTATTTTGTAAAAGTTCGGCCATTGTCCTTACTCTTCTATTTCCCAAATGGTCTACCTGGTCAGGAGTTGCATTCGGGTCATTATTCAATCTGATAATTTCTTTTATGACTTCGGACAAATCTTCGATTTTTAAAGTCCTATCTTCTTTAGTGACTTCTTTGTCTACATTTGCATCAGTTATGCGGGCAGGTTTTTTTGCCGGCGCAATATCCGGGAGCCTTTGCCATGTTTTCCAACGGCCTACTTTAGACAAATCATATCTGTCAAAATTAAAAAACATATTAAAAATCAAATCTTGAGCAGTGTCGGGAGTAACTAAATCTCCAGGCCTCAATCTTCTATAAATTTCTACCAATGCTTCTTTTTGGTCAGCGCAAGTTTCCCTTTTTAAAGTTTCTTGAATGTATTTAATTTCTCCGTTATCTATTTTTTCAAATTCTTTTTTAATTTTTTCTATATTTTCTAAACCCAAAGCCATCAATAAAGTTGTTGCCGGAACTTTTCTTTTGCGGTTAATTTTAACTCCGATAAATCCCGATTCTTCTGTTTCAAATTCTAACCAAGCTCCGCGATTAGGAATTATTTTTGCTCCAAAATGTTTTTTACCGCGAATACTTTTCGCAGTAAAAAACGCTCCGGGAGAACGAATAAGTTGAGAAATAACCACCCTTTCTACTCCGTTTAAAACAAAAGTGCCCCTTTCGGTCATAAGAGGAAAATCAGCGAGAAATACTTCTTGTTCTTTTATTTCTTTGGTTTTAAGATTAACTAATTTAATTTTAACTCTTAATGGAGCCTCTAAAGAATCGTTATTCTTTTTAGCCTCTAGGCCGTTCTTATAATTTTGTTTATCTAATTTATAGTCCGAAAACCAAAGCTGAAATTCCTTTCCAGTATAATCTGTGATTGGAGATATTTCTTCAAAAAGCTCTTTTATTCTTACGTCCCAAAAATCGTTCCAGACTTGTTTTTGTAAATTTAACAAATTAGGAAGCGAAAAAACAAGCTTAGATTTAGAGAAATTTTTTATTTGGATAGAATCTTTCTCCATACTCCGTTAGAAGTCCTCTACGAAAAAATTTTATTTTAAAATTTTTTCTAATCTTCGGGACAAGTTATTATTTAATATCTTCTTCTTTACCTCGATAAAAAATCTTGATTGCAATTGTCAGACTTCTAACGGGGCATATAAAACCACAAAAACCCTAAATACTTAGGGTATCTCCCGGCTCTACTTTTTAAAAAATTTGGAAGTTTTAAAAAGAGAACTATTTTTAGATAAGCAGGGTCGGGTATTTAATTTTAATTTATAATACTAACAAAAGATAAAGCACCTTTTTTTTGATACTATTCTATTATATTTATTTAAAGATTCTTGTCAACCCCAAAGGTCATTCTGTTCTCTCGCCTAGGGTAACTTCCACTGTTTTTTCTTCTTTATCCCTTAGAATTTTTAAACTAACTTTATCATTGGGGCTATACTTCATAATAATTTTAACCAAAGAATTGTCTTGAGTAATCTTCTCTCCATTTAATTCTAAAATTACATCTCCTTCTTTTATTCCTGCCTTATCAGCGGCAGAATCTTTTGTGATAGCGACTTCACCCTTCGTACCCTTAATAATCCATGCGCCACAATCAACTGGCAAGTTGTTCTTTGTTTTTATTTCCTCGTTAATCAACACATAACGAATTCCTAAAAACGGGTAGGTAATCTTGTTTCCTTCTGCTACTTGCTCAATATCTCTTTTTGCCTTATTTATCGGTATTGTAAAACTGATATTTTGCGCTGACTCGGCTATAGCAGTATTAATTCCAATTACCTCGCCTTTTAAATTCAAAAGCGGTCCGCCAGAATTTCCGAGATTAATTGCTGCATCTGTTTGAATAATATCTTCTAATGTTTCTGAAAAATTAGAATTGGCGCCGCTAGAAGCATTAATTGTTCTTCCTAACCCAGATATTACACCAACTGAAACTGTATTTCTAAATTCACCCAAAGCATTCCCGATTGCAATTACCGTCTGTCCGATTTGTAAATTATCAGAGTCGCCTAATTTAACAATCGGAAACGGTTTTGTGTCTTTGCCAATATTAATCTTAATTATGGCTAAATCTTGAACTGGGTCTTTTGCCAAAACCTTTGCCGGATATTTCTTGCCATCGGTGGTAAAAATCGTGTATTCTGCGGCATCATCTAAAACCACGTGCTTATTTGTTAAAATCATACCATCTTCAGAAATAATAAAACCAGAACCACCGCCTATTTCTTTTTTCTCCGTCCCCTTTTGGCGATATTGTGGAATCTGAATTTGGAAATCAGGACCTAATCCATCAAAGGGGTTATAATAATATTCCTCCATAATCGGAACATCTTTTGAGATAACAATACTAACCACTGCTGGAGAATACTGCTTTACAGTGTTTATAATCGCCTGTTCTTGTGATGCTTGAGGAATATACTCTTTAATTTCTTGATTATTTTTTTCAATAATAGAAGGTATGGTTAAACCTAATTTTTCTAAACTATCCTTAAAGTGGATATAAAAATAACCGCTAGAGATAGTACCGAAGATAAAACCTAGAAAAGACGACAAAATCACCACCCATAAAATTAACCAAGCAAAACGATTTTTGGGAAGCCTTTTTAAATAATTTTTGATTTTTGAAAAATCTATTTTGAAGTTGAACTGCGGTATTTCGTACATAATTTTTAAAATGAAATCGTAATTCTAAAAACGACCGAATCTATACGGAAGCAATTTTTTATGTATCTCGCCTATATTTTGCCTATACCATTCAAAAAAAAGATATTTAAAAACAAGGATTAATCTATTCTCTTTTTTAAATCTTCTCCATGAAATTAATAATGGTTGACTATCCAATATCCTAAATTTACCAAAATTAGATGCCCTTTTAATATAATCAAAATCTTCTGCCATAATAATGCTCTCATCAAATAAAACCTTATTGTGAAGTTCTTTTAAAGCAAATAGGCAGAATCCGGGGCCCCTTGGATTATAATATTGGACAATTCTCAACCAGTTTTTATAAAATGCCGTGATAAATTTATCCGCTATTTTTTCGGTTGAAAAAATAAAATCTGCCACTGCGATAGAAAGCTTCTGCCGGACAAATAACTCCAAATTTTTATTGATAAAATTATTATCCGGCAAAACCACATCTGCATCAAGAAACAAAATTATTTCACCCTTGGCTAAAGAAGCGCCATAATTTCTTGATTTAGAAATGCCCCTGACCTCCTTTTGCACTATTTTTAACGGGAGCTGTGATTCAAAACCTTTTGCCACCTCTATTGTTTTGTCTTCGCTATGGTCATCAACAATTATAACTTCGAAATTCTTGTAGTCCTGTTTTTTTATTGATTCCAGTAGTTTGCCGATATATTTTTCCTCGTTAAGGGCGGGTATTATTATTGAAATAAAGGGATTAGGGGATATAGAAATATTTGGATAATGCATTTTATATAATTTCTTTTTGCAAAAAATAAAAAAATTCAAACGAAGAATGAGACACAGAGTAATTATTGATAATAAAATCGTTTGCGATGGGAAAAAACCCAACATAAGCAATCCTAAAAATCCGAGCATAATACTGTATATTTCAATATATATTTTATAATTACAGAACTCTTGCAGATAAACATCGCTGAGATATTTTTTATAAAACAGGTGAAGTGGCATTGCAAAGAAAAATACTGCTTGGAGCGAAATAATCCAAAGAAATGGTTTTGGCGTATTGATTATCAGAAAAACCAGACAAAGTCCTATTATTGCGCAAAAAAATAGGACTGGAAGATTTATTCTTCTTTCTTTTTTAAAAAGATAATATCCTCCGTATAAAATATGAGCACAAAGCAAAAAGGTGCTTATTTTGAAAAATAGCAAATCCATTCCCGACATTTTAATTTTTATAATTTCTGCGAATATAAACATTTTTTAAAAAGATTTTTATTTTCTCTCTTTTCTAATTTTAAATCCATTTTTAAATTTCGGAGTTGAAAAACTTTTTTATTTCTTTTTTTATTCTAAGCTTTATTATTGGGTCTCTTATTGACTCTAAAAAAAGCTTTGATACTTTAAACCACATTTTCGGATTTGTGCCGAATTTACTTTTGCCGCATCTTTTTAAGTTTGGGATTGTTACTTCTTTTATTTTAAACTCCGCTTTTATTGCCTTGATATTCATCTCTGTTTCTATCTCAAAAGCATTGCTTTTCAAATCTAACTTATCCCAATCTTTCTTCTTTATTGCTCGAAAACCAGCTAAGGGGTCAGAAACTTTAAAATTGACTAAGTAAAAATGATAAGTAAAAATTTTATAAAATTTAAAAAATCCTCTCATCATCGAGTAATCTTCTTTCATTTTTTTTTCAGAACGGCAGCCTAAAATAAGATTAGCGGTTTTAATTTTTTTTAATAATTTAGGAATATATTCTCCGGGGTCAGTGCCATCGCCATCCATAAATATTAGAATATCTCCCTTACTTTCTTTGACGCCTTTTCTCATCTGCCATCCCTTACCCTTCCTTTTTACTCTTATCACTTTTGCCCCTAATTTTTCTGCGATAATCGGAGTATAATCATTAGAGACATCTACCACTATCACTTCTGACTTTTTTCTGATTTCTTTTGGGATAGAACAAATCGTTTTTGCAATTCCCTCCTCTTCATTTAATGTTGGGATAATAATAGATAACATAGAAATAATTTTTAACTAATTTATAATAGAGAGAGTAGCCTTAATAAATACCCAATATCGCTAATCCAAGGACTATAAGTAATATTGAGATTATTTTTTTGATAATTAAACCTTTTGATATCCCCTCTTTTAAAATTTTAGGATAAAAATATGAAAAGAATAAAGTTATCAAAAAAAGAAAAACGTATTGAATTCCTCTTAAAGAATTTACAATTGGCAAAAAAGATATTGGAGCCAAAAATATAGAGAAGCTTTGAAGAAAGTTCGCTATTCCACCAGATGCTTGTCCGCAGAAAAACATAATTCTTGTTTTCCCTATTAATAAATTTTGTTTTCTAAATATTTCTTTTCTAAAATTAGAATTGAGGACAAAAAATAAAACGAACATAAAGCTAAATATCCTCATCCAGATGAACCCTTGCAGAAACGGCTGATTCAAAAAGACAAATTTAGAAAAAATATATTCTAAAGAAAACATTAAGGCTGCAAAAAGGGTGATTTTTAAATAATTCCTTGATATTTTAATGTTCTTTTCAAATGATATAATACTACTCCCTATCAATAATATAATGAAGGCTAAAAGATCTGTACCTTTTAATGATTGATTGCTCCAGAATATAAATGTCAAAATAAAAATAAATATCGGCTGGACAGCTCCAATAGTTGGTATAACCCTAGAAACATCAAATCTTTCCAGGGCGACAAACATAGAATATAAGCCAACTATAAAAACAATGGCCTCCATAATTATCCAAGGCAAAGATGCGATATTAGGTAGACCGAAATTAGCAAATGGTATCAATAAAACTACTAATATATTCAAAACTCCTATATAAAAAACATAAGATTTCGGCTGCGGCGGTCCGCTTAAAACTAACTTATCTGCTAAAGAAGCTATACTAAAAAACAAACAAGCTAAAATTATTATCGGAATCCAGTATGCCATAATTTTTATATCTATTTAAAGCCTAATTATCAATTAAAGAATTAACAATTAAACTTGAGATATCAACATTAACACCATTGCACTTTATAGTGTTTGTCAAAAACAACTCGTCGTAAATGTTATTTATTTTATCTACGCCACTCTGGAGTACTCCGTGGGTAATCATAGCGATTGTCTTCAAAGCGCCAAAATCTTTACATTTTTTGTGGACACAAACCATTGTGCCACCGGTCTCAACCATATCATCAATTACGCCAACTATCTTTCCCTTAATGTCTTTTTCGAAATTTTTATCGCAAGATATTTCTATATCATATGAATTTTTTCGCTTTTTTATAAATCCAGGTAAATTATTTCTTCTAGCCGACCCAGCATCAGGAGCAATAAAAAATACCTCTGGATATTTGTCAGAAACGGCTTTCTTAAGAATACCGACACCAGATATGTGCTCTATAGGATATTTACTAACCCAATCTTTGCCTTTAAAATGAGTGTCAACGATGTATATTTTTTTCACTCCATAGATATTAATCCATTTTTTAATTAAAACTTCGGCAGCGTTTATTTCACCGTTTTTGAATACTGAATCTTGCCTTCCATATGGAAAATAGGTGATAAAAAGCTCAACTGGATTCATCCGCCTATCTTTTAATAAATTTAGTACAAACTCTAACTCTACAAGACCATCGTTTGGATTAGGAGCACCGGAATGCAGAACGACTATCTTTCTTTTACAAAGTTTTCCAAGATTTACATATACCTCTCCATCTGGAAAATATCTTTGGCTATTTTTATTCTTTCCTATGTAATGGATATGAAAATCCGGATTTTTTGATAAAATCCTAGCGATATGCTCTGAATTTAAGGTTGGGATAAGGTCTATCTTCATTATTTTAAAAACAACTTTTTTGCTTCATTCCATATTTCTGGCTGATTTTGTTTATCTTTTAACCAATACCACCACTCTGCTCCCCAAAGATAAAAAGTATCTAAACCAGTCTTTTTAGCAAATTCAATATTATATTTAAACTTTTCCAGGTCCATTGTTTTTGTTTGTTCTTTTAATGACAAACTATATAAAAGCACTGGTCCCCACGGTTCGGCTTGCAACTCTACACATTGTACTTCTTTCCCGAATAACATATTTATTAATTTTGCCCTCCACCAATAATATAGAGGAGGGAACGGCGCATGAAAATAAATACCCAATTCTTTCGACCAAACATTTTTATACATGGTTGTTCCGACTATATCCCCTATTTTTGCCGGTTTTAGCCAAAAAGAAAATTCTCCTGTGTCTGAAATTATAATTGGTTTTTTGCTGTCAAGCGATTTTACTAAAACAACTTCTTTTTTTAGAAAATTTATATCAACCTTAGGGCATTCGCCAAAGGGAAAAAATGGTTCGTTCTCAACCTGCCATGAAATAACTGATAGAGAATTTTTATACCTTTGGACTATTTTTTCAAGATATTTTAATATCTCTTGCTCTCTTTCTTCTTTTGATAAAGAACTTGCCCAATCGGGGATATGACATTCGGGCCAACGACCAGTTTTCATGCCAATTACCATTATAATTTTTACATTATGTTTTTCTGCCTCTTTTATTTGCCAATCAACATCATCAAAGTAGTAGTCTTCTTTCTTACCATTAATCCAATCCCAGGAAATAACCAATTTAAGGTTTTTTACACCAAGGTCTTCAATGAGCGCTGAATAAGCCTTTTTCCAATCAAGTTTTAAATTTTCTGTATGCATCTGGGAAAAATTCACTCCCCAAAGAATTTCTTTCTGTTGTGGTCCACGACCCAAGAAAAAATAAACGACAAAAACTATAAATAAAAAAATTGAAATTGAAACAATCATTTTTGTTCTTTTTTTCATTATTTATTAGAAATAATTTTTTCTACCTTCGCACTAATTTTGCGACAAAAATTTATTATCATTTTAAGAATCTTTAAATATTAATTTTCGTGGTGGCGTGCTTCGCCCAACAAAGGATGTGCTATCCGCACACGCACGCCACAAAAAATTCTACGGCAAAATTAGTGCGGAGTTTCAATCGCTATCGCTCGCTCAATATTATAAGTTCCCATTTTTTCTATTTCTACAAATCCCTGCATAGCCATTTCAGCTAATGTCCCTCCTTCTAACAAATCAGTGAGCCATTCGTCAGTATGATTCGGATTTTCCTGGATAAACCCTGCACCTACGTGTAAAAGCCATTTTTTATTAAAATCCTCTTGAGAGCCAATTGATGGAGCAATAATAATTGGGATGCCTAACCCTGCATAAAATGAAAGTTCCGACGGTTTTGTCCAAAGAATATCTGTTTTTCTTAATTTTTGATTAAATTCTGTAAAATAATTATTTATGTTATCTTTAAAAATTATTTCGATATTTCTATTAATCTCTTCTTTTAATCCAATAGTTTCAAGATTTTCTAAAAGATAATTTTTAACATTCTCTTTAATACCGGCAGAAAATATTAGCTTTATTTTGCCTGTCTGTATCTTTTGTTTTAAACTTTTTGCTATTTTCACACCCATCTCTTTCTGTGCCCCCGCTCCGCCTATCGAAAACATTATAGTCAAAGGATGGTTTGATTTCTCCGGCAATTTACCGATATAGTCTTCTATCACGGGGTGGTACATTTTATAATATTCTCCTTTTGGGTCAAGATTTAGAAGTCGATGCGCTAAATCTTCTTTTACAATTTCCATTTCTTCAGTACCAATATTTTCCTTAGGCATAGGATAGCCGGTTAAAAATATGTTTTCTTTTCTTATGCCGTAAAGCTTCAACCTTTCAAATGTCCAAGAGTTAGGAGTAAAATATTTTATTCTACTCTCGAATGGTTTTAAAGAAGCCCAAGGACGAGCAATATCAGCATCACAAATAACGCAATAAATATCATTCGGATATTTAAATTCCTCTGCCATAAAAGCAGGGGCAAAGAATGTACTAATAATAGGTAAAGGATTGCCAGCTAACGTTTTAATCAAGTTTTCTCCCCATCCTTTTCTAATTAGAGAAAATACAACCTTAAGACTAGCATTGGGTCTAGATAAATCTCTTTTAGGATAATAGTTAAAGATTTTCTGGAATTTATTGAAAATAGCAAAAGCCCAATTACCAATTATTGGGATTCGTTTGATATTTGAAATAAATTCATAAAAACCTCTACTATATTCCCAAATCTTCTTATCTTTTTCCGGAATACCATCGTAAGTATTAGCATTAATAATACTATTGGCACTTAAATCTTTTAATGGATACGCAGTCCTCTGGTGTCCGTAACCCATATTAACTGAAATTATCCAAGCCCTCCCAATTTTTCCTTCGGAAAATTTAGGTGGGTAAACTTTGTTTGTTTGATTCATAGGATATTTTTATTTAGAATTTAGAGTATAGAATTAAGGAGCTAAGCTCCTTTTAGGATTTTGGAATTAGAAATTAGTCATTTATTCTATTATAATTGTGAATGAGGAAAAAGTAAAAGAATAAATTCTTTTACTTTGACCGAACGAGACAATTATATGAATATGTGAATATTTCACATATTCATATACATCAATAATCCAAAAACTTTAATCTTTCTCTTTTCTTAAGCCAAACTACAAAGATGCTTAATAGAAGATATAAAATTATTAGCCAGCTCCAATGAACGTTTTCAACTGATTTTATCGCCCACGGCTGGGAAAAAATATCTATCACTTTTAATATATAAACAATTAAAAACCAACAAGGCCAAATAAAAATCCAACCCAAAGCACCCCAAATTGTGCTTAAAATTCCAAATATGAAACCAAGAATCATTACTCAGTCAACAATCGGCACAACTAAGATATTAGTTATGGGAGCAATTAAAGAAATCTGGCCAAAGTTATAAATTAAAATCGGCAAAGTAAAAATTTGCGCAGACAAAGTAGCAGAAATAATACTCCTTAAATTTATAAATTTTTCTTGCGGGATAAATTTTAAAAAACTTTCAATCGGTTTTGACAATAAAACAATACCCAATATTGCTAAAAAAGAGAGCTGGAAGCCAATATTCCACCTTAAAAGCATTGGATTTAATAAAAGCATAATCGTAGCGGTAATTACTATCGCGCGAGTGCTTGTTGATAATCTGCCAAACTTTTGAGCTAAAAGCATAATTGCGCCCATAATTCCGGCTCTTACAACCGAAGGTTGAAATCCAATCATTGCGACAAAAAGAAATATGAAAATTACTGTCAAATAAAAGGCTTGGTTTCTCCAAAGGCCAATACCTAAAAATAAACTCATTAATACGCTACATATAATTGCAACGTTCATTCCCGATATAGCGGTTATATGGCGAAGACCAGTGGTATTTAATTTCTCTTTAAATTCTTCCGAAAAACTAGCTTGGTCCCCTAAAAGTATTCCTGAAAGCAACTTGCTTTCTGTAAAAGAGAAGTTTTGATTAATATTTTCCCTGATTTTATTCTTAAATTTCAAAATTTGGCCGTAGCTAAATTGCCAGAAGTTTGAATAGTCTTCTTTTGCAAATAACTCTATTTCTGGCCAATCTATTAAAGAAAAAATTCCTTTTTTAGCTAAATAATCCTTATAATCAAAGCCTTCAAATTGTTGCGGTGTTTTTAATAACCCTTTAATTAATATAACATCAGCATAATTATATCCCGGATATTTATTCGTCTTTATCAAAACCTTGCCAGAAACTGGAAAAACTTCATTCTTAATCAATATTTTCTCAGTACTAATAACCAATTGAACGGTGTTTTCCCTTACATCTGGTTCGGTTAAAATCTTGCCTGCTAAAATAATTTCTTTGTCATTGTACTGCCTTAATCCGCTATCTTTAAGACGAATATTTGCTATTTGATAACGCCAAACACCGAATAATACAAAAATCAGACAGAAACTAATTACTATAATTATTTTGTTTCCCTTTAAAAAAGAAACTGAAATCGCAAACACTCCTAGAAATAAAAGCCCCGACAAATAAAGTTGGGGTATAAAAATTAGAGAACCAACAAAAATTCCTGCGATTAAACTTAAACAAAAATAGAAAAGTATTTTTGACGGAGTCATTTCATTCTTTTATACTTGATAAGACTGCCATGGCATTGATACCGAGTATTAACGAATTTCACAGATTTTAAAAAACGGGGATATTTCTTTTTTGACAGAAATTAACCATTCTTCGGGGTATGGCTTTATTTTTTCAAAACTGGAATCAATTGTTTTTTCCGGACGAAAGTTTTGTAAATAATATTTAACATTTGTTCCTCCTATCCATTTTGCAATTTCTAAGAAATCTTCTTTTTTATTAACAGTCGGCACCGCCGTCGTCCTGAATTCAAAGTCAATTTTCCCTTTTCTTAATATCTCAACACTTTTTTTAATCTCCTTTTCGTATTTTTGGATTTGGGATTTGGGGGTTTTTTGGGATTTAGGATTTAGGATTTGGGATTTAAACACCAAAGGGGTTTTGATATCCATCGCCACATAATCTATCAACTTCTTGTCTATTAATTTTTCTAACATTTCTGGATTTGAACCATTAGTATCTAATTTCACTAAAAAACCCATTTTTTTTATTTTCTTTATAAGCTCTGGTAAATCTTTATTCATACTCGGCTCTCCTCCGCAGATCACAACTCCTTCTAACAATCCCTTTCTGCTTTCTAAAAAATCAAAAACTTCCTTCTCTGTTATTCTTGGTTGTTTTTTTATTTTTTCCGGTAAAACCAATTCTGGGGAATAGCACCATGGGCAAAAAAAATTGCAACCGGAAATAAAAACCGTGCAAGCTAACTTGCCCGGAAAATCAATGAGAGTATTTTTTTGTAACCCTCCAATTATCATATTAAGTTATTTAAATGAATTGCCCCGGTGTTATTTTATATTCCTTCCTCTCTTTATACTCCTGCTTTTTCCCTTTATGCCATTGTTGTATGGGACGGTAATATCCGACCACCCTAGAATAAACTTCGCAAGGTTGCTTAACCAGACATTTCGGACACTCAAAATGTTCTCCATCTAAATATCCGTGAGAGGGACAAATTGAAAAAGTCGGAGTTAAAGTAACATATGGTAAATGAAATTTTTCAAAAACTTTTTTAATTAATTTTTTTGCCATTTCAGGGTCAGAAATTCTTTCTCCTAAAAATAAGTGCAAAACCGTTCCGCCTGTATATTTAGTCTGTAAATCATCTTGAAGCTTTAATGCTTCAAAAATGTCATCGGTATAATTAACGGGAAGATGAGTTGAATTAGTATAATAAGGAAGTTCTTTTGTACCAGCAGTGACAATGTCTGGATATTTTTCTTTGTCAGTTTTTGCTTGCCTATAAGATGTTCCTTCGCCGGGAGTAGCCTCCAGATTATACATATTTCCAGTTTCTTCCTGAATTTGTACTAATTTATCTCGCATAAAATCTAAAACTTCTAAAGCAAACTTCTTACCGCGCTTTGACCCGATATCTTCTCCGAGAAAGTTTAACAAAGCCTCATTCATTCCAATCAAACCAATTGTAGAAAAATGGTTTCCGAAATATGAATCCCTCATCTTCTTAACCGAGGATAAATAATGTTTAGAATAGGGATAAAGTCCTTTTTCTATAAAGTTTTCTAAAGCTTTTCTTTTTATTTCTAAACTTTCTTTGGCTAGCTCCATAAGACGATCCAATCTGCTAAAAAAATCTTTTTTAGTTTTTGACAAATATCCGATGCGAGGTAAATTTATTGTCACCACACCAACAGATCCGGTTAAAGGGTTAGCTCCAAAAAGCCCGCCTCCTCTCTTGTAAAGCTCCCTGTTGTCCAATCTTAATCGGCAACAATTATGCGTAATAATTCCATTTGCTAATTGAAAAATATGGCCTTTACTGCCTAACTCAAAATCATAAACATAGCCCGTATATTTTTGTCTTTCAATTTTAACGATTTTAATACCATAAAAATCTTTATATAATTTGTATTTTAAACTTTTGCCTCTTTTAAGTTTAAAATAAGACATAAGCCAATCGGGATAATCATTCGTTAATCTTAAAGAATAGCCAATTTTTTCTATATCTCCAGTTTTATTTTTAGATTCAAAATAAGTTGCATTAACCCCTAAACTTCTCGCTAATGTCATTGTGTCTATAACAAGATTTTTATTGCCTATATGTAAAACAACTACATTTTTAACAAAACCGTCGCTTTCAATTATCCCAACAAAAACTCCTCTTCTAAACTCAATAGAACGAGCAAATATTTTAGAATTTAACCTTTTAACTAATGAGCCGTCTCCACGTACATATTCTTTTGTTAGTTCAACTACTGATTTGCTCGCAACCGATACTTTCACATAAGAATGATCGTCGTTCAAAAAAATTGTAGCTTTTACACCGAATCTTTTCTCAACGATAGATTTAATAAATTTTGCAAAATGAACCTCATTTTTGTTAAAAACAAAATTTGCAGTTGCGCCATTATGAGATACCCAACCATCTCCAATATAAAGACCAATTAATCTCCCTAAATCAAAATCTCCAAGTTCTCCATTATAAGGATATTTAGCAATAGGAAATTCGTCACCAATTTTTATATCCCTACTTTCTTTAATAACAATTTTGCCACCTTTAATAACAGCTGAAGGGTGATCTAAAGTCATTTTATCAATTAATCCATTATCTAATGTTAATTTCAAAATTTCTTCATTTTCCAATTTTATCTTTATAACATCCTTTACTGGTTCAAATTTCCCATTTATAAGCACATCAATTGGGTTATCTCTTTTTATAAAATCATCTACTATCCTTCTAATTTCTGTCTTAGCAATTATACCATTTGCATTTCTATAAATAATTTGCGTAGATGGTAATTTGCACATCGAACGCGCGTCTTCCGGGTTCATATCTGATTGAATAAAATTGGAGAAGTAATTTACTCCATATTTTGCAGTTGCCTCCCACAATGGTTTTAAAACAGGGTTGTCCCAATCAAAATCTTTTGTTATAGAAACTGTTGGAATTGGGAACGTAAAAGGCTTGCCAGTAGCATCCCCTTCCATTAAGCCTTCGTAGAAAGCCCTTATAAGCATATTCATTTCTTCTTGAAATTCTCCGTATATTTCTTTTTGGGGCTTCCCGCCTACAATTACGGGCTGTTTGGCTAAAAATGACGGCGCTTTAATGTCTAAAGTTACGTTTAAAAATGGCGTTTGAAATCCAACTCGGGTCGGCACCATGCAACTGTACAAAAACTCTTGCATTGCCTGTTTTACTTGAGGATATGTTAAGCCATCATAACGAATAAAAGGAGCCAGGAGCGTATCAAAATTAGAAACAGCGTTAGCACCTGCAGTTTCACCCTGTACGGTATAAAGGAAGTTAACTAATTGACCTAAAGCAGTTCTTAAATGTTTTGCTGGTCTACACTCTATCTTTCCTACCACGCCTCCAAAACCTCTCATCAGTAAGTCATAAAGATCCCATCCCATACAATACGGCGCTAAAATCTCTAAATTATGAATATGGAAATCTTCTTCAGCCGCCGCCTCTCTTATTTCCTTTGGATAGATTTTATTAAGCCAATACTTTTTTGAAATATAAGAACCGACATATTGGTTCAATCCTTGTAAAGAAAAGGTCATATTGGCATTCTCATTGACTTGCCAATCAACTTCTTGTAAGTAACTATCTATCTTTTCGCTTGATTCATCAACAGCTTTTGTCGCTTCTCTTATTTTTCTTCTTTGTTCCCTGTAAAGAATGTAAGCTTTTGCGGTTTCTACATATCCTTCCAAAATCAAAACCTCTTCAACCACATCTTGAATTTGTTCTACTTGAGGAATTTCGTCTTTTTTAAAACGGCGGTTTAAAATTTGGAGAACCCTATTAGAAATCCGCCGAGATTTCGGGCCGTTACCCTCTCCGGTGGCGGTTAAAGCTTTATGGATAGCATCAGTAATCTTTATTTGGTCAAAATCCATAATCATTCCGTCCCTTTTTCTAATTTTTATAATTCGGTTTTTTATTTTCGGCATATTTTTTAAAAATTTTTATAAAATTTTGACAAAAAAATAACTGATTTAGAAATTACTCCATTTTAACTTATAACGACGGCGGGTCAAGTTTTCACCAATTTTTACAACAGAAATTGAATACTAATAATGACAATCGCAGGCGCTTCGCATATTATACAAACTATTATGTCTATTCTCTGCTGAAATTGGTGAAGGGTCAAGCCACACACTATTTTTTTAAAATCCAGTGGCAATAACCGTTATTTTTATTTCTCCTTTTTTTAATTTTGCGTCTTCAATTGCTCCAAAAATTATCTGAGCTTTTTTGTCGGCGCTTTTTGTAATAATTTTTGCAATTTCAGAAACTTCAGTAAGCGCTAAATCCCGACCGGAGACATTAAACAAAACTTTTTTAGCTCCTGAAATTGAGGAATCAAGCAATGGCGAATTAATAGCCATATTTGCGGCTTCAATGGCTCTGTTTTCTCCTTTTGCTTTTCCTACTCCAAATAAAGCATGACCTGCATTTTTCATAATCGCTAAAACCGAAGCCATATCTACGCTAACTATTCCCGGCAATAAAATTAAATCAGTAATTCCCTGCACCGCTTCTTTTAAAATTTCGTCGCAAATCCAAAAAGCATCAAAAACTGTGGTTTTTTGGTCAGAAATTTGAAGAAGTTTATCGTTTGAAATTACTAAAAGCGCATCCACATTATCTTTCAGTTGTTCTAAAGCCGAATTAGCAATCCTACTCCTTTGCGCTCCTTCAAAAGAAAATGGTTTTGTAACCACGGCTATAGTTAGAATACCTAATTTCTTTGAAATATCAGCAATAACAGGACCTGCTCCTGAACCAGTCCCGCCACCACACCCGCAAGTGATAAAAACCATATCTGCCTCCTTTATAGCTTCTTTTATTTTTTCCCTGCTTTCCTCTGCCGCTTTCTTCCCCAAGACAATATCCATCCCAGCGCCTAAACCTCGTGTAACATTTTCTCCGATTAAAATTTTTCTCTCTGACTTACAAGTATTTAAAGCTTGGGCATCGGTATTCACAGCGATCAAATCAATACCTTGAATTTGGCATTTTACCATTCTAGAAATCGTGTTGGAACCAGAGCCACCAACCCCGACAACTTTAATTTTTGTGTTTATTTTCATTAGATATTAGAGCTTTCCCGAGGCAAGGCCTCGGGAAAGCTCGTATTCATTGGTATGCCATTCACCCGCCTACCTTGCTATGTAATGCATTGAGGGCAGGTAGATTAGTATCGCATTTATTTAGGGAATAAAAACTCTAAAAACTTTTTTTAACCATAATTTGGTTTTTTTAAAAATACTAGGACTCCTATCATATTCAGTAGTATCAGACCCATCTATGACAAGACCGCAAACAGTGGCCAATGAAGGATCTTCCTCTATCCCAATAATCCCGATAGGAGTTCCTATGTCGCAGGGCAGTTTTAATTCTTGCTTAGCAATCTCTTTTATTTTTTGAAGTTTAGCTCCACCTCCTGTTAAAACAACACCACCAGGCAATAATTGTTGCCGGCCAATTTTTTTGAGTTCTTTATTAATTAAATCGAAAATCTCAGAAACCCTTGGATTGATAATGTCTACTAAAAGCTTTTTAGAAAAAGAAAGAGGCGAAGATTTATCTGTAATTTCTATTTTTTTCTTGGACTGGCCCAAAAGACAAGTTCCGTGTTCTTTCTTTATATTCTCCGCCGTATTTATTTCTATCTTCAAACCAATAGCAATATCATTGGTGATGTTTGCCGAGCCAATTGGAAAAATTACAAAATGGATTAAATCTCCTTCTTCAAACACTGCCAAGCTTGTGGTAGCAGAACCGATATCTATTAAAGCCACTCCCAGTTCTTTTTGTTGTGGAGTTAAAACCGCAGAAGCCGCAGCTAATGGAGAAGGAACAATATCATCAATCTGAAGCTTTGAGTTTAGAACCGCTTGAGTGAGTTTTATAAAATAAGGGGAGAAGACGCAGAGTAAGATAACCTTTGCTTCCAATCTTATGCCGGTTAGACCCAAAGGTTCTTTTATTCCTCGCTGATCGTCAACAATAAATTCTTTCGGGAAAACATCTAATATCTCTTCGTTTGAAGGAATATTAATCGCTCGAGCTGCCTGTAAAACTCTTTCAATATCTTCTTGAGAAATCTTTTGATCTGCTCTTGAAACAGAAATTATGCTGTCGGAAGGAGTGATATATAGATGACTGCCTCCGATATTTACGAAAACTGACTTAATCCTTTTGCTAGAAAGCTTTTCGGCTTCTGATATTAATGATTCAATATTCTTTGCCACTTCATCAACATTAACCACTGCCCCTTTTCTCATTCCAAAAGAAGGAATTTGAGTTTGAGCTAATACCTCTAACTCTTTTCCCTTTTTTTGAGCAACTAAAACTTTTATAGTATTTGTCCCGATATCCAATCCTGTAATAATTTGGCTCTTTGACATACCCAGTATATCAACTTCCAGATAGCCAAACGCAATTGTTCTTGGAATGGCTAAAACGGAATTGTTTAATAATTATTTACCCAGTACTTATTCCATGTTCTATCATTTGGCATATTTGTTCTAAGAACACTGGAAGTTGTATTACTGGGCATAAATATATAAATTCTAAATATTTTAGATTTTAGAAAGATAATAATCCTGCCTCTTTTCCATCTTTCTTGCTTCTACTTCTTTGTCTTCGTGCTCATAACCCAACAAATGCAGAATGCCGTGGATTAAAATCAACGATAACTCTTTTTTAAAACTTAATCCAAACCTTTTTGCATTCTTCTTCACCTCCGCAGGACAGATTATTATTTCATTCAATTCTCCAAAAGACAGAACATCAGTCGCTTTATTTTTCCCCCTATACTTTCTGTTTATCTCTTTAATCTTACTGCTATCAACAAAAACAATAGAAAAATCCTTTCCTTTACTTATATTCTCGCCTTTTAAAACAATTTTTGCAACTCTCTCTAAAAACTTTTTATCAACAATATTTTTTGTTAGATTTTTTATAGTAATCATTGGTTGATTTTATCATAAATATTGTTTTCCCGCCAAAAAATCACTTCATAATTAAAGCTTTTTATTTTAATTTCTTATTTACTGTCTTTAATATATAATTTTAAAATCTTATTTTTAATTTTATAAGTATTGCCGTGTTTTATTAGTCCTAAATAAGAAGCGAGGGTTTTAATGTTTAAATCTTTATTTATATTTTTAAATATTCTTCTCTTTGTAGCCGTACGAAGCACCCGATGGTCTGGAAAATTGATCCATCCCAAAAAATCAACTCCCGAAAATAAAATTTTAATGAATATTTTATCGGAATGCATAATAAGTTTTAATCTGTTTTTTAAAAAATTGTTAATTATTTCAATTAAACTTTCTATATGTTTTTTGTCTTTTGATAAAATAATAAAGTCGTCAGCATATCTAATATAGTGTTTCTCTTTTAATTTATGTTTTGCAAAATTATCAAATTCATTCATATAAACATTAGCGAAAAGCTGCGAAGTTAAGTTTCCAAGAGGCAAACCAGTCCCTATTTTTCCTGAATTAAAACTGAATATTATCTCCTTTAAAACATTTATAACATTTTCATCTGATATGTATTTTTGTAAAATCTCCAACAATATTTGCTGATTAATACTTGCAAAAAAACTTTTTAATATCGCATTTTAAAACCCAGCAGGTTTTTGTGTTATTTTTTGAAACAATGTAGGCAAACTCTCTGAACCTATTTATTGCCCTATGCGTTCCTTTATTGTCTCTACAAGAAAAAGAATCTGGAATAAATGTCCCATTAAAAAATGGGCGCAATATGCGATATACGGCACGGTGTAAAAGACGGTCGCGGACGCTGGCTTTGTGGATTGTTCTTGTTTTTGGGTCGCTTATTTTGAAACATTGGTAGTTGCCGTGTTCGTATATATGATTTTTTAAATCATGGTGCAATGATAAAATATTATCCATTAAATAAAATGAAAACATTAGAACATCTTTTCTGTTCCTCTTTCCCCTAACAAAGGCTCTCCATGCATTTAATAAATTATCAACACTAATTATATCTTCAAATTTATGTCTCAATTTAATCCTCATAATAATTTTTTAAACCTCGCCAACAACCAATTTAGTTTGAGTATAATTCAAAAATTAACTAATACCTATAAAGTATGGTATGAATATTTACCTGACTTTCCTAAAGATTCAAAATATACCCTTGGCGCTAAGGTTGATTCTTTATTTTTAGAAGTAATTGAAGAAATAATAAAAGCGAGCAGTTCAGACAAGACAGAGAAACTAATTTTTCTTAAAACCGGTTCTGCTAAGTTAGATTTACTTAAATTTTTTTTGCAAATTGTTTGGGAGATAAAATCTTTAGATAATAAAAAATATATAAACCTTTCTGAAAAACTGAACGAAATTGGGAAAATGCTGGGGGGATGGCTTAAGTCGTTAAAATAAAAACCACCCAAAGGGGTGGAAAAAACAAAGAGATTTGCGGGGGAGGACGAAGACGAAATGATTGTTGCTATTCCAAACGTTGTCAGAATTGTCATAGTAGCTGTTGAGCCACAGACTATTGTCATTATGCTCCACATTGAACAGCTTGAGATCGCCATCCGAGTCAGTAATATATAAAGCGTCATCTATGCCACTGCCCATTGAATGCTCTCCGGGCTGAATCTTATTCGGTATCTTAATATACCTTAACACCTTATACCAAGTATCTTCATTTTTTAAAAATCAGAGATGACTCTTTTGAAAGGCGTACCCGTCAAAATTCTGCATACATCTGAAATATAGAATTCGGCCACCTGAAGCCGTAACCGCAGATTTATTAGCCTACTATCCGATTTCAATTTTAGCATATCGGGAGAAAAAAAAGAACCCCTCTTTGCATTTTTAAATTGCATGAGGGGTCTTTGTCTTTTGCGTCTCTTGAAGTTTTAAGGAACCAAGCGTTCAAAGAAGAACAAAGGTTCCAAGCTACCAAGAGTATTTTGAAGATTACTTGCGGGGGAGGACGAAGACGAAAGGATAGTTGCCATTCCAAACGCTGCCAGAATGGGCATAGTAGCTGTTGAGCCACAGACTATTGTCATTATGGTCCACATGGAACAGCTCGAGATCGCCATCCGAGTCAGTAATTGGCTCCATGGCGATAATAAGTACTTCGCCTTTGGGCTGGTCTTTGTACTGTAAGCGCAGTTGGGGGCCGACTTCATTCGGGCAGAGTTCTAAACCGAGCTCTTTTGCTCTGGCGTAAATCTTCTCACGAGTCTCTCCATTCTTGAAACCGAGATCGGCAACACTGATGTTGACTAAATCCAATTCTGTTTCCTTGACGGTAACCGTGAACTGAGACTTGCCAAGAATGTCGTTAGCGTATTTGCCGATTTCCATTCCGTTATCCTTTATGGCTTTACGGAAGTCGTCGGCGGTTGTGATGCCAGTGCCGAGGGTGATGGTTTGGAAAATTTTAAAACTTGGCATCGTTTCTGGCGGACATAAGGCATTTTTGAGAACTTTTTGAAGACCCTTAGGATTCTCAATCCAGCTTTGCATCAGATCATCTGGCATTTCGGGTAAATTTTGTGCTACTACTCCAACAAATTTTGCAGTTTGTTTGTGCATGGCGTTTTCTCCTTTCTGAGGTTTTCGCCTATTCTATTTATACTAGAGGACCACCACAATGATAGTCATAGCCAGAAAACACCGAAAACTTTTATCAGTATCTTTTGGCTATGACTATAAATTGCAAGTAATTTTGAGTGTAAAAGAGCTTATTCACTATGTTTTAACTATAGCACTACCGAGAACTGTTGTCAAGCCCGAAAACAAAAAAACCGCCCTAGGCTTCCCAAAGACGGTTTCGAAAACTTATTACTCTATTTCTTCTCCAATAACTCTTTTACGATTTTACTTACCAAACTGTTATCTGCTCTACCTTTAATTTTTAAATTTAAATCTTTCATAACCCGCCCCATATCTTTTATTTCTTTTGCGCCAATCTTAGCAACCGCTTCTGTAACAATCTTTCTTACTTCATCCTCTGAAATTTGCTTCGGTAAATACTTTTGTAAAATTTCAATTTCTTTTTTCTCTTTATCTACTAACTCCTGCCTATTGCCTTCTTCATAGGCTGTTACTGAATCTTTTCTTTTTTTAATTTCAGAAGAGACAACTTCGATTATATCTTCGTCTTGTAACTGAGACTCTCTAATCAAGCCCTCTTCGCTTAAGTCAGGTTTTAATTTAGATATTTTAAATCTTTTTTCTTTTTCTTTAAAAACAATGGAAGCAGATAACATCCTTAAAGTACTGCAAACCAAATTATTGCCATCTTTCATCGCTTGAGTAATCTCATTTTGAATTTCTTCTTTTAACATTTTGTTAAAATTAAAATCTCTTAGAAAACCTTTCCTTTTGTTGAGGTTTGCTCATTTTATACTCTTGAGCTTTCTCTATTTTAACTTCTTCGCGCCTTAAAGCCGACCTCTTTTTAGCAAGGCCGCTTTTAGCCCGTTTATGAAATTGTCTTTTCCTTTTCTCAAGCAAAACTCCGCTTTGACGAACTACTTTTATAAAGCGGTGAACTAAATTTTGAGAATTTTCTCTTTCTTTTTTTCTTACTTCTAATACCATTTATCTGTGGCAATCAGCTATTAATCAGCGGCAATCTTTTCTACGTGTCAAAATATCTTTTCTGATTTACGCTGATGATGGCGGATTACCGCTAATTATTTCTTTATTTTCTTCTTCATTTCCTTAACTATATCGCTCAACTTAAAAGTTTCTTGGGTGCCATTATCCATATCCCTTAAGACAATCTCTCTATCTAGCGCTTCTTTCTGCCCAAAAATTAATACGTATTTAATCCCTAGCTTATTTGCCATTCCAAGCTGAGACTTAAGAGAATCTTTAGATAAAACCTCCATAATTTGAATTTTAGCCCTTCTAAATTCTTCCAGTAATTTCAAGCTCTTCTTTTTCGCTAAATCTCCAAGTTGAGCTAAAAATATTTTAGCATCATCTGATTTTAAAGGTTTTAATTCTTTGGTCTTTAGTACATTAGCAATTCTTTCCACTCCTCCTGCTACTCCGCAAGCTGGCGTATCTCTGCCACCTAAGGTCTTTACCAAGTTATCATATCTTCCCCCGCCGAGCAAGGCCCCCTGTAATCTTCCCTCTGGAGTATTCTCAAAAATTTCAAATACGGTCTTTGTATAATAGTCCAAACCTCTTACTAAATAAGGGTTTAAGCTGTAAGGTATTTCCGTCTCGTCTAAAAATTCTAAAACCTTTTTAAAATGGTTGTGGCAACCTTCGCAAAGATGATTAATTATTTGCGGAGCATCAGTTTTAACTTTTTGGCACTTTTCTTCTTTGCAATCTAGAATCCTTAAAGGATTTTGTTTTAATCTCCTCTGACAATCAGGACATAAAGAAGACCTGCGTGATTTGAAATAATTCATCAAGTTCTTTTTAAAATATGGCCTGCATTCCGAATCTCCAATACTGTTTATTTCTACCATTAAGTTTTTAAGACGGGCTTCTTTCAAAACATCATAAGACATCTGAATAATCTGGCTATCCATTGATGGACTTTTATCACCCATGATTTCAAACCCGAATTGATGGAACTGCCTGTATCTACCTGCTTGAGGACGCTCATAACGGAAACAAGGGCCGTAATACCATAACTTTACGGGCTGGGGCATTGTTTGCATGCCGTGTTCAATATATGCCCTAACTATAGAAGGAGTCCACTCTGGCCTTAAAACAACAGCGTCTCCTCCTTTGGTGCGGAATGTATACATTTGTTTTTCAACAATCTCAGTATCTGCTCCGGTGCCTTTATAGAAAAGCTCTGCATCTTCAAGAATTGGCGTTTCAATCCTGCCAAAATTATAAAAATGGGCAATACCTTCTACTGCCTTAAAAACTCTTTGGAAATATTTCTGGTCAATTGGCAAAATATCGTGCATCCCGGATAGAGATTGAATTTTTGCTTTTTTTGTGGACATATTTTAATAGGCGGGGTTTGGTATCTTGCTTAATGAAGCAAGAGGGAATACCCTTATAAAAACTTTACCGATAATATTTTGTCTTGGTACAGCTCCCCAAGCTCGGGAATCCGAAGAATAGGGTCTGTTATCTCCCAAAACAAAATACTCATTCTCCCCTAAAACAATCTGTAAATTTCCATAGGTTGATTTTGGGTCAGAAATATATGATATTTCGTTTATGGTCTGCTTTTGACCGTTTTTATCATAAATTGCTGGCTGGCCGTCTTTAATTTCAACTGTTTCTCCCGGCAAGCCAATAATTCTTTTTATAAATTTGTGAATGGGATTTTTAGGATATTTAAAAACTATAACATCTCCCCTTTCTGGGTTTCCGAATCTATAAGATATCTCGTCAATAATTAAATAATCTCCGGAATTAAAATTGGGAAGCATAGAGTCGCCTTTAACAATAAACGGCTGAAATAAAAAATAGCGGATAGGAACTACTATCACTAAGGCAATAACAAATATTTTTGAAATTTCCCAAATAAAAGAAAATAATTTTTTCATATAGCAAGTATTTAAAAATTGTATCAGATTTTTTAAATTTAAACAAGCGTTTATTATTTTAAAAACAAAAAGGGTTGCATACACAACCCTTTATTATTTTTTGTATTCCTCCAATAGGTATAGTTTAATTATATCTTTGATTTCTGGCTTTAATCTCTTTGCGGATTTACGCATATGCGAATTTCAGATTAGTTTTCGACGTTAACTCTCTTCCTTTTCTACTAAAAGAAGGGGCTCTTCCTTTCTTTCCCCGCCTCTTTTTTATATGATACACTTTTTCTAAAATCGCCTGCATATTTCTAGATGTAATGCTACCCCCAAACTCCTCTGTGAAAAACAAAGTAAAACTATTAACACTTCCCATATCGCCGGGGTGCGGTCCGTTCAAAAATATAAATTTCCGCTGGGCATCACTAAAGTCTTTGAGAGAAGTGCCGGAAATTACTAATGTCGGTGCTATCACTGGTTCCATAAAAACTCCTTTTTCTATCTTAATTTATGGTTGTTTCGTCGCGACGCTTTTTTTAATTTTCTTAATATTTACTCCTTTCTACACATATTTGTATGGCTATAGTAAGTCAAAGAACGATTTAAATTAACTGAATTTTATTATTTTACCCTCCTGATACCTTTTGTCAACCCTTCACCAATTTTTTACAACAGAAAATGAACACTAACAATGACAGCCGCAGGCGCTTCGCATATTGTACAAACTATTACAATGATTCTCTGCTGAAATTGGTGAAGGGTCAAGAATAGAATAAAAAAACCGAGACAGCTCATCAACTTCCAGTTTGGAAGGGAGCATCTCGGTTTAATTTTTTTACAACCCAGTTCTATTTTATATTAAAGTTTTTGTTATCCATCAACCCTTCCATATTTTGGAGTTTTTGGGTTAATTTGGTTATCCTTAACCTAATTAAATAGAATTTTTGGGCTAGGTTCGTTATTGAACCTCTTTTTGTAACTTTTTTTGGAAATAAAATTAAGTAAATCCGCTGAACTTACGCATAATTCTATACGTAATCCTCCTTTCGTTTCTTTATCACGAAGTTAATAACTAACTGTTAGAACGGCCTCCTTACCTGTACTAAGGGGGTTTTCCAGACTTGATTCCTGTTTCCATAGGAATTCTCCAAATAAAAGTTAAAGCAAAAGTTTCAAAAAACACTTTCTGCGCTTCTGTAATTGAAACGCAGTTGTAGTTAATAAACTAATACCTCGTAAAGAACTATCTTATATAGTAATCTTCTCTATAAAATTGTCAAGACAATTTTTCCACAGATTAAAAAAATGATACAATAAGATATAAAATATTTCTTAAAATTATGATAATCATTGCAGGGCTGGGAAATCCCGGCAAAAAATACGAAAACACTAGACACAATATCGGCTTTAAAATTGTTGATGAATTTAAAAAGAAAAGCAATTTCTCTGAATCTTGGCTTTCCCAAAAGAAGGCGGGGGCTTTGATCGCCTACAACGATGAATTAATTTTAGCAAAACCGCAATCCTTTATGAACCTTTCGGGTGACGTGATACACAACTTATCTAATTATTACAAAGTTAAAACGCCAGACATCATAATCATCCATGATGATATGGATTTACCGATAGGCAAGATTAAAATTTCCATAGGCAAGGGCTCTGCCGGGCATAAAGGCGTGGAATCAATTATAAAACGCCTTAGAACCGCAGATTTCATAAGAATAAGAATCGGCATTTTACCAACTAAAGGGAAACCGAAGACTCCGGAAAAATTCGTCTTACAAAAATTTTCTAAAAAAGAAAAAGAAATTTTAAATAAAGCCATAAAAAACGCACTTTCCGCGATAGGGTTGATTATAAAAGAGGGCGTTGAAAAAACAATGAACGAGTATAACAAATAACAAATGGAAGAAATTAACCCCGTTAGAAGTCTGTTTTAACCTTTTATATTTTTTATTTTAATAAACATGGAATTAGAGTATGATCAATTTCAAGAAGCACAAAAAAATTTTGAAAACAAAAATTTTTTGTCAAAAACTTCTAACGGGGTGAAAGAAATTAAAATTGAGGACAATGATTATCCTGAAATTTTAAGGAAAATTGCTAAACCGCCAAAAATTCTTTATTATCGAGGAAAATTTGAAAAAGATGAACTATGCTTCGGGGTTGTTGGCACAAGAAAATGTTCTCTTTACGGCAAACAGGTTGCTTTGGATATTGTTGGTAAATTAGCTGATTTAGGGATTACTATTGTAAGCGGTTTGGCTCCTGGAATTGACACCTTTGCTCATCAAGCCTGTGTTGAAAAAAATAAAAGAACTATTGCTATTTTGGGAACTGGGTTAGACGAGAAAAGTATTTATCCTCAATCAAACATTGCTTTATCACGAAAAATATTAGAGACTGGCGGATGTTTAATATCAGAACTCCCTCCGGGAACTTCTGGCTCAAAATTTACCTTTCCAAATAGAAATAGAATTATTTCAGGCCTGTCTCAAGGAGTTTTAGTTATAGAAGCAAAAATCAAATCAGGGTCTCTAATTACTGCTAATTATGCCTTTAAACAAAATAGGAAAGTTTTTGCAATACCAGGACCGATTTATTCTTCTAACTCAACTGGCACTAATAGATTAATTAAGCAGGGAGCTAAATTAGTTGACAATGTCAGTGATATTTTGCAAGAATTAAATTCGCCCGTATTGCTACAGACAGGTTTACCTCTTGAAAAACATAAACAAAACTATAACGGAAATTTGACTCCGGAGGAAAAATTAATTATAAAGGCCCTTACCGAAGAATCTTTACATATTGATAAAATAATAGAAAAAACAAAGTTAATCGCTACTACTGTAGCTAGTACCCTTGCGGTTTTGGAAATAGAAGGAATTATCCAAAATTTAGGAGGAAATGTATACGCGCTCACGCGATAGCCTTACGAATTACGAATTAAACCGAATTACGAATATACCGAAACCGATTTACGAATATACTAATCTGCGGTTTCGGATACGAATAAATCTATTCGTAGCCGATTGCCCAAATTCGTAAATTCGTATCTGGTAATCGGTAAATTCGTACAACACTTTCTGTATATTCGTAATTCGAAAATATTCGTAATTCGTATGATACTTATGAATTTAATTATCGTTGAGAGTCCGGTGAAGGCAAAGACGATTGGGAGGTTTTTAGGGAGTAAATATAAAGTACTCTCTTCTTTTGGTCACGTAAGAGATCTTCCTAAAAGAAAACTAGGAGTTGATGTTGAAAACGATTTTAAGCCAGAGTATATTGTCCCTGTAAAAGCGAAAAAAACCGTTTCCGCTTTAAAAAAAGCTATTAAAAAAGACACAAAGACTATACTGGCAACGGACGAGGACCGAGAAGGAGAAGCAATCGCCTGGCATTTGAAAGAAGTTTTGGGGTTAGAAAATCCGGAAAGAATTGTTTTTCACGAAATAACAAAGTCTGCAATTGAAGAAGCTTTAAAAAATCCGAGAATAATTGATATGAATTTAGTTGATGCTCAACAAGCAAGAAGAATTTTGGACAGAATTGTAGGATATAAACTTTCTCCTTTCTTATGGAAGAAAATCACTAAAGGCCTATCTGCTGGCAGAGTGCAATCAGTTGCTGTACGATTGGTTGTTGAAAAAGAAAAAGAAATTGAAAAGTTTATCGTACAAGAATATTGGACTATTGAAGCATTGCTAAAAAAATACGGAAAAGAATTCAACGCTGTATTAATCAAAAAAGACAACGAACCAATAGAAAAACTGGATATTAACTCAAAAGCTGACGCAGAGAAAATCGTTAAAGATTTAGAGAATGCTGAATATAAGGTAATTGATGTTGAGAAAAAAGAAGTTAAGAAAAACCCCCTTCCTCCATTTACCACCAGCACCCTACAACAAGAAGCTTGGAAACGGCTCCATTATCCAGCAAGATTTACTATGAGGATAGCTCAAGAACTTTACGAGAAAGGAAATATCACTTATCACAGAACCGATTCTGTAAAGCTTTCACAGATTTCTTTAACAGAAGCTAAAAGCTTTATTGAAGAAAAATATGGTAAAAATTATTGGGCGGGATATTTCAGACAATATGTATCAAAAGGAAAAACACAGGAAGCCCACGAAGCAATAAGACCAACTTTTGCCAAAAATACTCCAGAGAAATTAGGGTTAGAAGAAAGACATTTTAAACTTTACAATTTAATTTGGCAAAGATTTGTTTCTTGCCAAATGGCCACTGCTATTTTTGACGCGACTAACATAGACATTGATGCAAATAATTATACATTCCACGCCACAGGACAAACTTTAAAGTTTGATGGGTTTCTAAAAGTATATCCTATGAAATTTGAAGAAAACGAATTGCCACCCTTAAAAAAAGAAGATATTTTAGAGCTTATAAAACTTGCTCCCCTACAACACTTTACAGAACCGCCGGCAAGATATAATGAAGCCAGTTTGATTAAGGCGCTGGAAAAGCATGGCATTGGCCGTCCATCTACCTATGCCCCAACACTGGCTACAATCCAAGACAGAAATTATGTTGAAAAAAACGAGCAAAAAAGATTTAAACCAACTGAAGTTGGAACAATAGTTAATAATCTTTTAGTAGAACACTTTCCTCAAATTATTGATATTGAATTCACTGCAAAATTAGAAAAAGAACTAGATCAAGTAGCTGATGGCAAAGACACGTTAATTAAAACCTGCCGTGACTTCTATGTTCCTTTTGCAAAAAATCTTAAAGAAAAATACGAAGAAGTTTTAAAGTCAGATATAACGGATAAGCCGACTGGAAAGAAGTGTCCGAAATGCGGAACCCCCTTAGTTGAACGCCTCGGCAGATTCGGAAGATTTTATGCCTGCCCTAAATTTCCTAAATGTAAATATGCCGAATCCCTAGAAAAAGATAATTTAAATATAAAATGTCCCAAGTGTAATAAAGGGAAAATTACAGCTAAAAGAACTAAAAAGGGAAAGATATTTTACGGCTGCAATAACTTTCCAGAGTGCGATTTTGCCCTATGGGACAAACCTATTCTTAATGATAAAAATGAACCGGAAAAATGCCCCGAATGCGGTTCTTTATTGGTCCAAAAAGGCAAAACCATAAAGTGCTCTAATAAGGAGTGCTTGTATAAAACAAAAGGGGGAGAAGATACTCCCTCCTAAAGTTAATGCCAAAAGATATAACAAATTTTGTTAAAAATTTTGGAAATCCTGAATTAATCCAGGAGGCTTTTGAATTTGCCGAAAACGCTTATAAAGACAGAAAAATGGTATCTGGGGAAGATTATATTAATCACGCCATAAGAGTTGCATCAATTTTAAATGAAATAGGACTTGATATAAAAACAGTGATTGCCGGCCTACTCCATGATGTTTTTGAAGATATCCTCCCTTCTACTCAAAAAATCCAATTAAATGAAATCGAAAGAAAATTTGGCAAAGAAGTGGCTTTTTTGATAGAAAAAACTTCGGAGCTAAACAAGATACGCTATCCCTTAATAATCAATCCGAAAGAAAGAAACAGGCTTAGCAGAGAAAAACTAGAAAGCTTACAGAATATGTTTCTTGCCATTTCCGGCGATATCCGCGTAATTTTAATAAAACTTGCTTCCCGCTTGGATAATTTGGACCATTTTAGAAAAATGCCGTTAGAACAACAAAAAATATATGCCTTGGAAACCTTAAGAATTTTTGCACCTATCGCTGATAAGCTTGGGGTATGGGGAATAAAATATAAATTGGAAGATTTAGCGTTTTTTTACCTCTTTCCAGAAAAACTAGACTGGCTTCATTCCCAAATTAAAGAGAAATATAAGGAAAGAAAAAACTACTTAAAGATATTTACTAAGCATATTAAGAAATTATTAAAAAGGAATGAAATAAATGCCATTAGTATAGATTTCAGACCGAAAGCTTACTGGAGCACCTACCAAAAATTATTAAAATATAACAATGATGTTGAAAGAATCCACGACCTTTTAGCTTTAAGGATAATCGTAAGCACGGTTGAAGGCTGCTATAAAACACTAGGTATTATCCATAAGCAATGGAAGCCTCTTTACGAAGAAATAGACGATTATATAGCAAAGCCGAAGCTAACCGGATATCGTTCTTTACATACCACTGTTTTTTCTGAAGACGGCCATATCACCGAAATACAAATAAGAACACCGGAAATGCACAAAGAGGCAGAATATGGTCATTATGCGCACTATGCCTATAAAAAAGGAATTGATTTATCAAAAGATAAAGAAAGTCTAAAAATAATTCAAAAAATTCCCGAGGTTTGGAAGAATTTTAAAATTGATTTTTATGAAAACAAAATTTTTGTTTTTACGCCTAAAGGAGATGTAATTTCTTTAATTAAAGGTTCGACACCAATTGATTTTGCTTATGCTGTGCATAGTGAAATAGGAAATCATTGTGAGTCGGCAAAAATAAATAGCAAACTTGTATCTCTCTTTAAAACCTTAAAAAACGGCGATATTATTGAGATTATTGTAAGTAAAAAGAGGGGGCCATCAATGGATTGGTTGAAGTTTGTAAAAACTAATCTAGCTATATCCCAAATTAAAAAAGAACTAGCAAAAAAGGGTTTTATCACTAAAATAACTAGTCTAAGTAAAATTCCTCGTTTATTAAGGAGAAAAGTCTTTGAAATTTCAGAAAGAATCAGCAAAAAAGGAAAGCCGAAAAAGAAGAGAACGCAAGAGATTTATCTTGCTGGCCAAAAAGGCATTTCAACAACTTTGGCAAAATGTTGTAATCCTAAATCAGGCGATAAAGTCCAAGCATATCTTTCAAGATATAGAGCAGCTGTCTTACATAAAGTTTCTTGTAAAGACTTCCAAAAGTTAGCAAAAAAATTCCCAGATAAAGTTATTGATGCGGAGTGGAAATAACCCCAGTAGTAGAAATTTGACAGCCACCGAACATAAAAAATCGGCGTTGTGGCGAAGTCAAATTTCACTACGGGGCAAGATTGAAAATTGTCTTAAACCTGCTAATATAATAAGAGTCGAGCCGGGGTGATGAAACTGGAAAACATGCGGCACTCAAAATGCCGTGGGCGTAAGCCCTTGAGGGTTCAACTCCCTCCCTCGGCACCACGTAAAAAATTTCGAAAGAAATTTTAACGTGGTAGGCACGTTAATTTTCGAATAAAATTTTACGTGCCACCACAACAATAAAAAACACTGAGGCGAGTGTTTTTTATTTAGAATATTTTAAATTATTCTTTTAAGAGACTTATTTATCACCCAACTGGTAAATATGCCGATTAATGCTCCGGATAAAATATCCAACGGCCAATGGAGGCCGACGAAAACCCTGCCCAAACAAATCATAAAACTTATTACATAAAATAAAATCCCGATTTTTTTGTTATAGAAAAAGATAAAAGTAGATAAAGCAAAATAGAAAGTTGCATGGCCAGACGGAAAAGACAATTCATTGCTCTTATTTACCAATAGATTAGTCATCGGATCTACGGCAAATGGCCTTAATCTTGGAAAAATCCAGCGGATTATATCAACAATGACAAGCTTCGCTACTAATGCCGAAGCAACTGCTCCTAAAAAAACTTTGATTCTATCTTTAAACTTTAATATCAAGAACAAGATTAGAATAGCCCATAATACATACTCTAGATATTTAGCGCAAAAAATACCGAATATATCCAACCCAACCCAACGAAATCCAAATTGGTTTATTTGATGGAATAAGAATTTATCTATATTTTGAATGGTTTCTATGATCATCATTTTGGCAACCCCGTTAGAAGTCTGGATAATTTGGCGAAACTTTTTAGCGGGTTAAAATTACAAATAATAAAAAACATTGAAATGAGAATGCAAAAATATTTTCAAAAAAATATTTTTACTCAAGACTTCTAGCGGGGCAAAGGAAAATTTTCACAGAATTTTTTAATTTCCTGTCTAACCTTTTTTACTGATTTCGGATTTGAAATAACCTCATTAATCCAACCAGCTATTTTCTTCATATCTTTTTCCTTCATCCCTCTTGTCGTAATCGCTGGAGTCCCCATTCTAATTCCTGATGGCTTAAAAGGCGGAGCTGGGTCATAAGGAATGCTGTTTTTGTTTATTGTAATTCCCGCTTCTTCTAGTAAGTTCTGGGCTTCGGGGCCCCCAATGTTTTTATTCCTTAAATCAATTAAAATTAAATGGTTATCAGTGCCTCCGCTAACTAAATTAAATCCGTATTCTTTTAACCCCTTTGCAAGAGCTTTTGCGTTTTTTACTATCTGCTTCGCATATTTCTTAAAAGCTGGCGTTGATGCTTCCTTTAAACATACGGCTATTGCAGCAATCTGATGCATATGAGGTCCGCCTTGAAATCCTGGGAAAATTGCCCTGTCAACTTTCTTTGCTAGCTCAGAATCTTTATCTAACCCTTTTTGAGTGACCATAATTATTCCTCCTCTCGGACCTCGTAAGGTTTTATGAGTTGTTGTTGTAACAATATGAACGAAAGGAACTGGGCTTGGATGAGCTCCACCAGCAACTAATCCTGCGATATGAGCGATATCAGCTACCAAATATGCGCCCACAGAATCTGCTATCTTCCCTAATCTTTTCCAATCAAAAATTCTTGGGTAAGCAGTAGCTCCCACAAAAATTAGTTTTGGTTTATTATCTTTTGCTAATTTTTCCACTTCTTCATAATTTAAAAGTCCTGTTTTTTCATAAACACCGTATTGAACTGATTTAAAAAACTTAGCAGAAAAATTGACCTTCCAGCCATGAGTTAAATGGCCCCCCATAGGTAAAGCCATGCCCATTATAGTGTCTCCTGGCTCACAAACAGCCATATAGACTGCTGCATTCGCTGGAGAGCCAGAATATGGCTGGACATTAACATGTAGGACTTTAAACAACTTTTTAGCCCGATCTCTACATAAGTCTTCTAAGATATCGTAATACTTTAATCCAGCATAATATCTTTTCCCAGGATAACCTTCAGCATATTTATCAGTAAGCAAAGACCCAAGGGCTTCTCGCACAGCCAGAGAAGAATGATTTTCCGAAGGAATCATTTCAAGAGATGTTTTTTGCCTCTCTGCTTCTAAATCAATTAATTTTGCAATTTGATGATCTTGCTTTTTGAGCATTTTCCTTTAAATAAAAACTTAGACAAAAAATGCGAAACCCCGCTCAAATTTTGCCATAGCGAATACTCTTTTAAATTTATTTTTAACAAACAATTAAATCTCCATCAATCTGCGTGGGGCGAATAGCCCCATCCCTTGTTGGGCGAAGCAGATTGACACCCAGCTGTTTCCAAAATTTGAGCTGGGGTTTAGTTTCATAAGTTTATTTATGTTTTTTGATTATATCACTTTTCTCTTTTCTCGAGAAATAAAAAAGTCCCTACCGATAAGCGATAGGGACTTTATATAATCTATAAGATAATCAGCCGACAAATAATAATTTTTTGGATACTTATGTGAAAACGCACCTCCTTTCATTTCTGCCATATAGTTTGGGTTAATCAAATTGATTAACCCAGGCCGACGCCGTCGAATCAGTCAATACTAAATAAGAAATGGACTTTTCTCGTCCTTCGCATAGATATCACCTCCTTTATTTTGGCTCTTTTCGGTGGTTATTAAAGTTAATGAACTATACAACATAAATATAATACAGTATGCTAAAAGGCTTGTCAATAGCGGATAATCTTTTCCCTCTCTTCCGTTAGGTCAACTACTTTTGACGGTCTACTTTTAGATAAATCTCCAGCGTCTATTATTAAACTGGGTTTTATTTTATCTCTCGTAAATTGTTCTAAAATCTCCCTAATCTTTACTGTCGCAGGATTTCCTGAAATATTAGCTGAAGTCTGGGCAATAGGAAAATTTATTTTTTCAAATAAATCTCTTATTAAATTATAATCCGGGATTCTCATACCAATTGTTTTATTTTTCGCAATAACGCCTTTCGGTAAATTATTTTTTGCCTGCAAAATAACTGTTATTTTCCCGGGCCAAGCTTTTCTCAAAAATTTTTCCTGCTCTTTGTTAATAAAAGCATACTTTCTCGCCATTTTTATATCTTTAACAAAAACAGCCAAAGGTTTTACCTTCGCCCGTTTCTTTATCTTAAAAATTTTCTCAACTGTTTTCTTATTTCTAGCATCTGCTAAAATACCGTAAACCGTATCTGTAGGAAGAACCAATATCTTACCGTTCTTAAATAGCCTTACAGCTTTTTTTATTATATCCTTAGAATTATTTTCTTCTAGCTTTACAATCTCCATAATTATGAAGTAGGGAGGAGTAAAAATTTATTTTTGTTCCGACCGAATGATTAATTATATAAATTGCCTCAACGGTTTCTATTTTCTTTTAAGAATTTAGATAATTTTACAACATCTCCAGGGTTACCGAAATCTTTCCAATAATCTTTAATCTTTTTAACTTTTACCTTTTTCTCTTTAGCTAAAAGAGAAACTGCATCAGTAATTTCAAATTCCCCACGAGGAGATTTTTTTATCTTAGATAACTTACTAAAAACTTCTGGAGTAAATTTATACATCCCAGCATTGATTAAATCTCCCATATATTTTTTGGGCTTTTCTACAATCTTTTGCAAAAACTCGCCACCATTGACAAGAACACCGTATTTCTCAGGATTTTCGTGACGAAGGCCAGCAACATAATTATATTTATCATTAATATTCATCGCCTTTAAATCTTCTACAGAATAGAGATTATCTCCGCAAATAAATAAAAACTGCTCTTTAATAATATCCTTCACGCACATTAGAGGACAGGCAGTGCCATATATCTTTTCTTTAGGACCCAATTTATCAAACTGGCTCACAAAGACTATTTTAGATTTACCGCTACAAGGCGAAGTATAACTTTTAATAAAATCCCGAATCATTTCTTCTTTATGTCCAACAACCAAAATTATTTCGCTATAACCAGCCCTGAAGAGATTATCTAAAACATAAGATAAAAAGGGTCTTTTTTGGACCTTAATTAAATGCTTGCACTTGTTTTTTGTTAGATGAAGCATGCGGGTTCCCTGCCCCGCAGCAGCTACCACAACTTTTTTAATCATGCGCTAATCCAAATGCCTTTTTATTTAATTCTAAATATTTCTCAGGAATAACTTTCTTAATAGCCCCTAAAATAGAGGTGGTTTTTAAAGGAATTAATTTCTTGTTAACCGCATAACCCAAAAGGTAAATTCCACTAACGACTTCGTTATTCAATTCTTTTTTACAAATTTCAGAAGCAGAGATTAGATATAAGTTGCTTTTTGAAATCATTTTTAACTTTCCTAAAATTTCTTCTTTCTTTAAGGATCCTGAAAACGGCAGATAATAATTATTTATTAAAAACTTAGTTTTGCTATTGGCTTGAGAAAAACCCCTTAATCCTTCCAACACCTCTAACCCAATTATTAAATCAGCCTGGCCTCTTGAAACCAGCGGAGAATAAACTTTCTCGCCGAACCTTATATGCGTTTCAACGCTTCCACCTCTCTGTGAAAGCCCATGCAGTTCAGATGACTTTACGTCATAACCTTCAATGAAAGCAGCTTCATTAATAATTGAAAGCAAGGTAATTATTCCCTGACCACCAACCCCTCTTAGTATAAGATTAAAAGTTTTATCCATTTTGTTTCTTTAATAGAAGAGCGCAAATTCTTCGACAAACTATTAGCGATACTTCTTTTTTTATTAAGAATTCTTTAACTGCTTCTTCTAATTCTTTTATATTAATAGGGTCTAAAACTTTAATATGCTTTACCCCGCAAGCCTTAGCAATTTCTTCTATCTTCAATTCCTCTGTATTTTCACCCATCAATGTCTTCCCCATACCAGGATTTACTTGATGACCAGTCATAGCTGTTATTCTATTGTCTAAAACAACAATCAAAGGACTTGATTTATTATAGACAGTATTTATAAGTGCTGGAATTCCTGAATGGAAAAATGTTCCATCCCCCATAATGGATATGACCTTTTGGTCCGTAGCCTTCCCTACGCCATGCGATATCCCCAAGCCAGCTCCCATCGAAAAAAGATAATCCTGCATATTATGAGGAGAAAGACCTGCAATCATATTACAACCGATGTCGCCACCAAAAATTGTTCCCTCAGTAGCCACTTTTTTTATTATAGGTAAAATATACCAATAAGGACAACCTTCACAAAGCCTAGCACTTCTTTTGGGTAAGTCTAAGATTTTAGACTTCTCGATTACAAATTTCTTGCCCGTTATTTTCGATAAAGCGATACAGACCTTATCTGTATCTAATTCTCCAACCGTTGGTAAAACATCTTTGCCATAAATAGTTAATTTATCTTTTGCTAAACGCACTATTTCATTTTCTAAATAAGGATCTAATTCTTCAACAACTAGTATTTTCTTTTTGCCTTTTATAAAATCGGTAATCATTTTTTCTGGCAAAGGATAAAAAAATCCTAATTTTAAAACAGGTAGTTGTATTCCTAATGTTTTAAGAGCTTCTAAAATATGCAGATAAGAAATACTAGAGGCGATAATGCCAATTTTATTCTTTTTGCCAATAACCTTATTAATTTTAGATTTTTCTGCAAATTGCCTGATCTTCTCAATTTTTTGCAAAAGCTCTTTTTTCATTTCTAAAACTCTCGGCGGCATTGTACAGAACTGATGCGGATTTTTTATAAATACGCCTTTTGGAATTTTGGATTTGGGATTTGAGATTTGTTTAGGGTTTAGGATTTGGGATTTAGAATTTATCGTAACTGGCATTTTTTGGTGAGAAACTCTCGTAGTTGTCCTTAAAATTACAGGGATATTAAATTTTTCTGATATTTCAAAGCCTAATTTTGTGAAATCACAGCATTCCTGCGGGTCTGAAGGATCTAAAATTGGTATACGGCTTAAATAAGCATATCCTCTTGAATCTTGCTCTGATTGGGCAGAACTATGACAAGAAGGATCATCTCCAATAAAAATTACCATCGGACCTTTAGTGCCAGTATAGGCTAAAGGCAATAAGCTATCAGAGCAAACATTCACCCCAAAGCTTTTCATATTAACTAAAGTCTTTAAGCCAGAAAAACTAGCTCCGATTGCAACCTCTAGTGCAACTTTTTCGTTTGTTGACCATTCTGCATAAATACCTTTTTCCTTAGCAATATCTTTGAACCCATCTCCCACTTCAGCAGAAGGACATCCAGGATAACCGGAAACGAAATCAACGCCTGCTTCTAAGGCGCCCTGAACTATTGCTTCGTTGCCTAATAGAATCTTTTTCATATATATAAACAATTCTTATAATAACACAATTTTGTTGTTTTTTTAAACTAAACAACAAAACTCTTAATAATCGCTTCTTTTGTTTTATAAGTATTGCCGTGTTTTATCAGTCCAAAATAAGAATTAAGGGGTTCAATATTCAGATTTCTTTTTATCTTCTTAAACATTCTTCTCTTTGTAGCAGTGCGAAGTACCCGATGACTTGGAAAATTAACCCAACCCAAAAAATCAACCCCAGAGGATAGAGTTTTAATGAATATTTTGTCGGGATGCATGACAAGCCTTAATCTGTTTTGTAAAAAATTGCTAATTATTTGGATTAAATTTTCTATATGTTTTTTATCTTCAGACAAAACAATAAAATCATCGGCATATCTGATGTAGTATTTTCCTTTTAATTCATGCTTCATAAACTGGTCAAACTCATTCATATATACGTTGGCAAAAAGCTGAGAAGTTAAGTTGCCAAGAGGCAAACCGGTTTCTTGTTTTCCTGAATTAAAACTGAATATTATTTCTTTTAAAAGGTAAACAATATTTTTATCCAGTATGTATTGCTCTAAAATATTGACCAAAATATTTTGATCAATTGAGGCAAAAAACTTTTTAATATCGCATTGTAAAACCCAGCAGGTTTTTGTGTTGTTTTTTGAAACAATATAGATAAACTCTCTGAACCTATTTATGGCCTTATGCGTTCCTTTATAATTTCTGCAGGAAAACGAATCTGAAATAAAGGTTTTATCGAAAAACGGGTATAATATACGATATACGGCGCGATGTAATAGGCGATCGCGAACGCTAGCTTTGTGGATTATTCTTGGTTTTGGATCGCTTACTTTAAAACATTTGTATCCGCCGTGTTTGTAATTATTATTAATCAGGTCGTAATACAATGATAAAATATTATCCATCAGACTAAATTGGAATTCTTGTACATCTTTTTTGTTTTTCTTTCCCCTGATAAATTCTTTCCATGTATCTAATAAATTATCAATACTAATAATATCTTCAAATTTATGATTCAATCTTATTTTCATAATAATAATTTTACTTCTAACCCCCCATTTAGCTTGAGTATAATTCAAAAACTGACGCGGGTTTACAAACTATGGCAAGAATATTTGCCTGATTTTCCAAAAGATTCAAAATATACTCTTGGCGCAAAAGTTGATTCTTTGTTTTTAGAAGTAATTGAAGAAATAATAAAAGCAAGCAGTTCAGATAAAACAGAAAAACTAATTTTTCTTAAAACCGCTTCTGCTAAATTAGACCTGCTTAAATTTTTCTTGCAGATTGTTTGGGAGATAAAATCTTTAGATAATAAGAAATACATCTTACTTTCTGAAAAACTGAATGAAATAGGCAAAATGCTTGGAGGATGGATCAAATCGTTAAAGTAAGCAAAGCATATTTTCGTCATTCATTCGGCGATAAAAATATTAATATTTTTATCGCCCTCATTTATTAGAGAATAAAAACCGCCTAAAAAGGCGGAAAAAACGAAGAGATTTGCGACGACCGAGGAAGCGATCGTCCTCATACCAAGCATACCCGAAAGAGCGCAGGTTCAAGCGCCGATCATCAGCATGGCTGCACAAACACGGCACGAGGAGATAGCCACCGGGAATCCGCCAGGACGATATATATAAAACATCATCTATGCCACTGCCCTTCGAAGCTATAAAACGATCTCAGGGCTGTATCTAATTCGGTATCTAAAATACCTTAATGCTTTATACCAAGTAATCTTCGTTTTTTACTAAATCAGGAACGACTCTTCCAGAAGCCGTAACCGCTGGAATCCTGCGTTATCCTGAAATATAGAATTCGGCCGCCTGAAGCCTTGACCGCAAACATATTAGCCTACTATCCGAATTAATAATATCATTATTTGTAAAATGTGAAAACCCCGAAACGAACATTCGTTTCGGGGTTTTATTGCCAAGGGTTCAAGAGACTAAGATTCAATGAAGAATCAAGGTTCCAAGTTCCCAAGGATTTTGAAGATTACTTGCGACGACCGAGGAAGCGATCGTCCTCATACCAAGCAGACCCGAAAGAGCGCAGCGGCACGCGCCGATCATCAGCAAGGCTGCACAAACACGGCACGAGGAGACAGCCACCGGGAACCCGCCAGGACGACTTTAGAGCAACTATCGGAAATTGTCGTTGAAGCTCCGGCTGATCTGATCCTAACGCGAGCAGGTCTGCGATATCTCCAGGCTCACATCCAGCTTGGGACATTTCAGCAATCGCATCATCACTCGAGATATTACGTTTGAAGTCGAAAAGGATGAATTCTTTCTCTTCTTTACCACTACCCACGACCGGAAAATGCTCTTGAGTGATATCACTATTTACACAATCATATTTACCAGCTTTAATCATTTCCGCTAAGGTCTTGGTGCGGTCCACTGTGAGGTTATAGATTGGACGGACAACACCAACAATGAATTTAGCAATTTGTTTTACCAAATCCTCACCCTCAGGTGTCGCGAGCTTACGAATGCTCTCGTCATCTCCGCCTAGCTTATAAACTTCTTTTACTAATGCCTGAATTATAGACATTAACACTCCCATCCACGATACAAGATTTGACTTCGCCATTTTTATCTCCTTTTAACTTTTTCGGCAAATCTCCCGTTCCAGAACAACTGAAATCTCAGACTCGCCTTTGGTTGAAACCATTAAACTGCTTTTTTGTAATCTAATGGTTTCAACCAAATTTATCGCAAGTAATTTTAGATATAAAAGAGCTTACTTACTATTTATAATATAACACGCCTCCTTACCTCTTGTCAATAGCAACAAGGTTTATTAACTTACCTAATATAAATATTATTTTCTTAACTTCTTTACCTTCAATCCATTTCTTGATCTTCTCGCTGTTTAAAGCAAGCTTCTCCGCCTCTTTTTGGGTAATATCAGAATCAACCTCTATTTTATCGCGCACACTGCCATTAATCTGAATAATTAATAACACTCTTTCCCTCTTAATTAATTCAGAATCATATTTAGGCCACTCTTGTTCACAACAAAACCCTTTAAATCCCGCCTGCTTCCAGAGCTCTTCAGATATATGAGGAGCAAATGGTGAGAATAAGATTAATAGCTTTTCAATTGTATCTTTACCAACTTCGTTTTGATGACTGCTAATAAAATTCAGAAATTCCATAAAAGCAGCCACTGATGTATTAAACTTCGCTGCTTCCAAGTAGCTACCTATTTTTTTAATCAAACGATTTAAAGCTGATTCTACTTCTTTACTGCTTTTTTTACTATTGCAACCTAAAATCAAATCCCAGAATCTCTCTAAAAATCTCCTACATCCCTTTATTCCTTGAGTATTCCATGCAATCGCTTGATCAAACGGCCCCATAAACATTTCGTAAAGCCTTAAAGTATCTGCGCCGTATTCTTTCACAATATTGTCAGGATTTACCACATTGCCCCATGACTTTGACATTTTCCTGCTGTCCTCAGCTAAAACCATCCCGTGAGATGTTCTTTTAGCATAAGGCTCTGATTGCGGAGCGACTTTAATATCATATAAAAATTTGTACCAAAAACGAGAGTACAATAAATGGAGAGTCGTATGTTCCATCCCCCCGTTATACCAATCAACCGGCATCCAATATTTCAATTTTGCGGAATCAGTCAATTCCTTATTATTCTTCGGGTCAATGTATCGCATGAAATACCAAGAAGAACCTGCCCAATTCGGCATAGTGTCTGTTTCTCTCTTAGCCGATCCTTTGCATTTCGGACATTTTACGTTTACCCATTTTGAAATAGCTGATAAAGGAGATTCGCCAGTTCCTGTCGGCTGATAATTCTTAACAAAAGGTAGTTTCACCGGCAAATCTTTTTCTGGAACTGGCCACATTCCTTGCCCGCCGTAGCCTTGGCGAAGGTGGGCGCACTTCTCGCAATGAACAATAGGTATTGGCTCGCCCCAATAATGCTGTCTTGAAAATACCCAATCGCGAAGCTTGTATTGAATTGTTTTTTTGCCTAAACTATTTAGCTCCAGCCATTTTGTAATCTTTTCAATTGCTTCTTCAGATTTTAGCCCATTGAATTCTCCTGAATTAATCAAAACTCCATATTCTTCGTAAGCCATTTCGCATCCGTGTAAATCCGTTTTCTTATCTGTGTCAATCTGTGGCGCTATAACTTCCCGCATGGGAAGATTATAGCGCTTAGCAAACTTGTAATCCCTGCTATCATGAGCCGGAACCATCATTACTGCTCCTCCGCCATAAGTTGCCACGACATAATCTCCTATCCAAATCGGCACTTTTCCTCCGTTTAAAGGATTAATGCAATAAGAGCCAGTGAAAACTCCTGTCTTCTCTTTTTCCAATTCTATTCTTTCAAATTCGCTTTTAAGCTTAGACTGTTTAATATATTCTTTGACCTTAGCTTCGTTTTCTTTTGTAATAATTTCTAAGGCCAATGGATTTTCCGGAGCTAAAACAACAGCAGTTACTCCGAAGATAGTATCTACCCTTGTTGTAAAAACAGTTATTTTCTTTTCCGAGTTTTCTATTTTGAAATCAACTTCTGCTCCAAAGCTTTTCCCTATCCAGTTTATCTGCTGAGTTTTTATCTTTTCTAAATAATTAACATTATCTAAGTCTTTTATCAGACGATCTGCGTATTTAGTAATCTTTAGCATCCATTGTTCTTTTTCTTTCTGCTCTCCTTGAGTTCCGCATCTTTCACATTTGCCATTAACTACTTCTTCATTCGCTAATCCGGTTTTGCAAGAAGGACACCAATTAATCGGCATTCTCTTTTTATACGTCAATCCATTCTCAAAAAGCTTTAAGAATATCCACTGAGTCCATTTATAGTATTTAGGGTCGGTTGTATTAATCTCTCTTTGCCAATCAAAAGAAAGACCTAAGCTTTTTAATTGGCGCTTGAAGGTAGCAATATTTTTCTTTACCGTAACTGAAGGATGAATACCTGTTTTAATGGCATAATTCTCTGCCGGCAAACCAAAAGCATCCCAACCGATTGGAAACAAGACATTGAATCCTTCCATTCTCTTTTTCCGAGCAACTGCATCTAAAGCCGTGTAGCTTCTTACATGCCCTACGTGCAAACCCTCGCCAGAAGGATAAGGGAATTCGATTAAAACATAAAACTTCGGCCTCTTTGACTTATCCTTTGCCTGAAAAACCTTTCCTTTTTCCCAGATTTTCTGCCATTTCGATTCAATTTTACCAGGATTATATTTTAAAACCATATTATTAAATATAATAACACGAACAATATTCTTTAAAAAGGTTCCTTTTGACAAAATTATACTTTTGCGGTATTGTTTACATAAATAGCGTTAATAAACTAGAATTTTGTTCTTTTACTTTTTTAAGAAGGGATATAAATAATGAAATCGAATGGAGAATATCTTGATTTTGAAGAAACTATTAAGGCGATAGACGAAAGAATAGCAGAACTATTAAAAGAAAGCTCTCAACACGGAATTGATTACTCAGCTGAAATCCGCAAACTTCAACAACTGCAAATAATAGAGCTCCAGCAAATCTATTCAAACCTCACCGCCTGGCAAACAGTTCAAGTCGCAAGACATCCTCAAAGACCTATCTTAGGAGACTATTTAAATTTAATGGTAAAGGATTTCCGCCAGCTTCACGGCGACAGATGTTTCGGCGATGACCCAGCAATAATCTGCGGCACCGGTCATATCGGCAGAGAAAAGTTTTTAGTTATAGGCCAAAACAAGGGTCGCGATACAAAAGAAAAGATAAAATGTAATTTTGGATGTCCCAATCCTGAAGGCTATCGCAAGGCTCTTGCCAAGATGAAATTCGCTGAGAAATTCAACATCCCAGTGGTGACCCTGATTGACACACCAGGCGCTTATCCAGGTATCGGTGCCGAAGAACGAGGCCAAGCTCGAGCTATTGCCGTAAATCTTATGGAAATGTCGAGACTGCGAGTACCGATCATATGTATAGTTATCGGTGAAGGCGGTTCAGGTGGCGCATTAGGTATTGGCGTAGGTGATCGAATGGCTATGCTTGAATTTGCTTATTGCTCTGTTATCTCTCCCGAAGGTTGTGCGGCAATTTTATGGAGAAACGGCTCAGAGGCACAAAAAGCTGCAGAGGCTTTAAAGCTCACGAGTAAAGACTTATTTAAGCTCAAATTAATGGATAAGATTATTTCTGAACCTCTTGGTGGTGCCCATAGAAATATATATGAAACCATCTTTAATGTTAAAAAATACATTATTAAAACCATTAAAGAGCTCAAATCTTTATCGGCTGAAACTCTAGTTAAAAACCGCTACCAAAAACTGCGCTTGATTGGCACAAAAGCAGTTCTTTATTAAAAACCTGTTCGTTTTCTGAGCAGGTTTTTTTATTGCAAAAATAGCGGATATTATTAAATATTAAATAGAGCTTTTGCGTTTTGAGTTGTTGCTTCTGCTACTTCTTCAAAGTTGATATTTTTAATCTTTGCGATTTCTTCGGCAATATATTTAACAAAAATGGGTTCGTTTCTTTCCATCTCTACTCCTATTGGTGTTAAATAAGGACAATCAGTCTCAATCAAAATTCTATTTAAAGGAGTTTTTTCTATAACTTCTTTTAAATCCAACTTGTAAATTATTCCGTTTATGCCGAGGTAAAATCCCATATCCAAATATCTTTTCGCTTGTTCCCAACTTCCGGTGAAACAATGGACAACTCCTTTTAATTGAAAATTGAAAATTGAAAATTGAAAATTTAAGACCTCTAAAAGGTCCTCGTGCGCCATTCGGCAATGTAAAATTACCGGTAAATTTAACTCTTTAGCCAACTCTAATTGTTTCAAAAAAACTTCTTTTTGTTTTTCTTTAAATAATTCCAATTTCTTTTTTGTTTTTGGTCTGTAATAATAATCCAGGCCTATCTCTCCTATTGCCACCACCTTTTTACTTAAAGCAAGCTCTTTATATTTTTCTTTATCAAACTCCTCGCTTTTAGCCAAAAAATCCCCTTCTTCGGGATCTGTTTTTATTTTAACTAAATTAGAAGCGTAAATCGGATGCAAGCCAATTGCCGCATATACTCCTTCTTTGTATTCTTCTGCAATTTCCACCGCCCTTTTGCTCGTCTCATATTTTGACCCGACATTTATCATCCAGATATTTTCATCTAACGTTCTTTTAATAACTTCATCTAAATCTCTTTTAAAGGCATTGAAATTAAGATGGCTGTGGGTATCTATTAACATATAGCTATTATAGAATAATTTTCAGAAATTAAAAAAGCGCGGTGGTTTGCCATCGCGCTTAACTGTTTCAAAATATTTCTAATTACATCTGGTTAATACACCTTTTTTTCTTCGTCCAGAAGATTGCAGAAGACCTTATATGCCTGTTCCAGTATCTCCGAAGGGTCTGTTGAACAAACTATTCGTTCATAGCGCCATTTCCCATTGTCAACGGATTTACTTCTGCTACCGAGTGTCCATGTCCTGAAGTCCAACGTAATCTTAATGGGGTTATCATCAGATGGTTTCTTTCCCCTTTTTGTCATGCTTTTATCGCTCTCCCTGAAAAGCATGGAAAACATCTCGACGAAACATGAGGATAATATGAAATTGCTTCCCGACAGAAATCGCTCGCCAAATATAGGCAGAACATCCCTTTTTAGATTTTCGGAAGCTTTCTTAATAATCCCTACAGCAAATATCCCCCATCTCTCTTTGGCTGTAGGCCCGGAGCAGTAGCGGATAGTCACTTTTTTCGTGCCAGAAAATCTTTTCTGGGAATCATCGTCAAGTTCTATCGTGACTGCAGACCAACGCTGACCTTTTTCTGCCCAAGCCGGTGTCCAGTAACGATGCCACTCGGACATGTTGACCAAGCTTATGACGCGTCCTCTCATGTCAGGCCCGCCGGCAACAGGGAAAGTTATGCTATCCAGCTCTTTCGCCCAGCACAAAGCCAGCCTGGTCGCGGTAGGCCCGCAACATCTGTCTCTGGTGTCGCCATGAACAATAAACAATCTGTCTTGTGGTTTTGAATCAGCCATTCGGCTTCTCCTTTCACTGCCCGCTTTCCGCCCCGCTTCAACGAGAGGCTGGCCTTCGGAATTCTCCTAGGGCCGGGCGACCGCGCGCACGCAGGCTCTGTGCCGCGCAGATTTAACAAGATGTATTATCAAAGAACTATTTAAAAAGTTAACAGGTCCAAACTTTCTTCACAGCGGTTTCAAATATTTCAAACATCACTTCGCCCCTGCCTGTTTTTATAAGCACAAATTCTTTCCCTTTCTTAAAAAACCATATCTTTTTTTAATCCACTTTTTCATTTTCAAGAATACAATTAAATAAAATTCTTTCTTAATTTATCCTCCTTTCTGGATTTCTATCCATATAAAATTGTTAAAAAACTTGATTTAATACTTAATTTAATAATCTAACAGGTTTAAAAATCTTTGTCAAATGGTTTTAAAAAGGTTTTAAAAAGGTGGTTTTAAAAAGGGCTACATAAATGCAGCCCTTTTTTCCTCAAATCTTCCCTTACTTATACTTAGGGTCGGGAACATAATTAAACCTAAGATGACCATCTTGTTGTATTAATTCACATGTTGTTGGTATCAAGTTAGGGTTCTTCCATGTAATCATGAATTCTAATGGATTTACAGAAGTCATTTTAATTGAAAATATATCATCTTGCGTAAAAAAGTTTCCATCTGGAACGCCATGCTGAAAACCCAGACAGCATGATTCATCAACCCATAAACCACCTGGTACCACAAAATTAGGATTCGCTATAATGCGATGATACTCACGTATAGCGTTTGCAATTCTCATCATCTTTGCTTCTCTTTTTAACCATCTGGCTTTGTTTACCTTTCCCCGTATCACGGGTATTGTCACCATTGCAATTATAGCCAGAATCACAACAATCAGAATCATCTTTCTCGTTTTCATAATGTTCCTTTCTAAAATTCCGGTATTCATTTGTTAAAAAACTTAGTTTAATGCTTAATTTGATAATTTAACAGGTTTAAAAACCTTTGTCAAATTTTTGTGTAAAAAACGCGGTTTGCATCGCGTTTTGATTATTGAGTTAACTTTAAAAATTAAATTCGCGGGAATAATAATCCCCCTCTTTCGTTTTTGAATTTTCCTGTTTTTTTATTTGTTTCTATCTCTTTCTCTATTTTTTCAGAAGTTTCAGGTAAAAACGGAGGCAATAACTCCGAACCTATACAAAATAATGCCTCAAGTAAATTTCTTAAGACTTGCTCATAACCTTTGTTTTTCTCCCACGGTTCTGTTTCATTTATATATGAATCGCAATAATGAACTATATCCCAAACACAAACTAATGCCTCATTAAATTTAAAATCTTCTATACTGTTTCTATATTTAATCTTAATCTCTGTTAAATAATCAATTATTTTTTTATCTGGGAAAATTTTCGTAAAATCAACCACTTCTGCCATTACTTTTACTCTCGCAATAAGATTACCTATACCTCCTGCTAAATCAGCATTATACCTTCTCTCAAATTTTTCATAAGTAAAGTCGCCATCTTCGGTTGAGGAAATTTCTCGCAAAAGATAATATCTTAAAGCGTCAGCGCCGTGTTTTTCAATAAGCTCAAAAGGATCAACTACATTCCCTAAAGATTTTGACATTTTTTGTCCGTTGGAGGTTATAAATCCGTGGACGAATATTGTTTTTGGCAAATCTAAACCTAAAGACAAGAGCATCGCCGGCCAAAAAATAGTATGGAATCTCATTATATCTTTGCCCAAGCAATGAACATCTACGGGCCAATATTTTTTGAATTTTTTATCTTCTTTGTAATAACCTATGGCAGATATATAATTCGGCAGTGCGTCACACCAGACATACAGGTACTGCGAAGGATCCCCAGGCACTTCAAACCCCCAATATTTGTCTTTTGTCCTCGAAAAACTTACATCTTCCAACCCTTGATTTATAAAAGAGAGCGTTTCATTTTTTCTTGTTTCCGGGACAATTTTTAATTCGCCTGATTCAATCGCTTTCTTTATTCTATCTGCATATTTTGAAAGTCGGAAAAAATAGTTTTCTTCTTCTATTAATTCTGGCTTTTTATTATGAATCGGACATTTACCATCAACCAAATCTTTTTCTGTGACAAAGGCTTCGCAACCAGCACAGTAAAACCCCCTATATTTCTTTTTATAAATATCGTCGTTTTCCTCTAGCTTCCTCCAAACTTTTTCTACTGCTGGTTTATGTATTTTTTCATCAGTGGTTCTAATAAAGTCATCATTAGAAATATTCAAAGCTTTATTTAATTCTCTAAATTTTTCTGATATTTCATCGGCAAATTCTTTTGGCTCTTCCCCTGCATCCCTTGCTGCTCTTAAAGTTTTAATGCCATGCTCATCTGTTCCTGTTAAAAAAAACACGTCTTTACCTAAAAGACGATTATAGCGAGCTAAAACATCCGCCTGAACCGCCTCTAAAGCAAACCCAATATGTGGTGGTGCATTAGTATAAGCAATGCTCGTTGTTATATAGAATTTTTTGTTTTTGTTTAACATAATGTATACTTATAACTATCATCATATTATCACAATATCGTTAAATTTCCATTAGAACATGATTTTAATTCCGCATTTAGTCATCGGTGCCGTTATCGCAGTAAAAATACCGTATTGGCCACTTGCAATCGTTTTGGCTTTTTTAAGCCATTATTTTTTAGACTTCTTCCCTCATATTGAATATTCGATTGATAATATAAGACAAAGGCGATGGCGGAAAATCAAACCAGATATATTTAAACTAACACTAGATTTAATAATAGGATTAATACTTATCTTTTCAATACAACAATTAACAAACATAAACCCTCTATTAATACTTGCTACTGCATTTTTTGCTATATTGCCGGATATATTAATTATTTTACTATTAATTTTCCCGAAGAATGTAATTCTGCAGAAAAATTTTTATATACATCAAAAAGTTCATCTTTTAAACAACAACCCTCCTTCGTCCTTCGCTAAACTCAGGACTACAGAAGGGCAAAGAAAAATCTCCAATGGATGGAGAGTTCTTACTCAAATCGCTTTTGTTATTTTAGGCTTTGCTTTTATATTATAACCTCTAAACTAACTGTGCCCCCTCTTCTTTTTTCTTTTCCAAAAATTCTTTTGTAAATTCAAATAATATCCCAAAAATTGGAATTGCAAAAATTGCGCCTAAAAATCCAAACATTTTCCCTCCAATTACTATGGCTAATAAAACTAAAACCGGAGGCAAACCAATAAATTTTTTCATTAACGTTGGGGATATTATGCTGTTTTCAATTTGGTTGATAATAATAAAACCGATAAGGACAATAAGAGCTTTTAGCCAAGAATCTGCCACACCGACAAAAAGAACTAATAAAATACCTGTTACCAACGCTCCTAAAAACGGGATAAAAGCTAAAACTCCGGCCAAGAAAGCTAAAGTAAAGGTGTATTTTATTTGGAATAAAGAAAATACAATAAAAGAAGCAACTGCGATAAAAACACAAGCAAGAATTCTAGCCCCAAACCAACCGCTTACTTTCTTCTGACATTTCGCAAAAAGTGACAAAACGAAATCCTCATATTTTTTAGGCGAAAGTAATCTCAGAACAGTTTCCAGTCCTTTTTCTTCTATAGAAAGGAAAAAGGCAATGGAAATTATAAACAAGGCTGAAACCACTCCCCCAAAAAAAGTAGACAGAGCATTAAAAATACTAACTGAAACCTGCTCTAACCCACCTGTAATAGTTTTGGTAAAACTTTCTAAGTCTTGCAAAGCCCCTATCTTTAATTCTTTAAAAATAGGACTGATTTTCTCAAAATAATCGGGAACCATTTGAGAGAACTGTTTAATTTCAATAATGAAAATCGGAGCTGTTAAATAAATAGCTAAACCTAAAATTCCGAAAAAGGATAGATAGATAAAAACTACTGCTAAAATTTTATTAATCCGCAAGGCTCTTAAAAAATTAATTGCCGGTTCAAATAATACTGAAATTATGAGTGCGAATAAAAACCAAATAATAATATCTTTAATAAGAAATAATACATAAAAAGCAACTCCCGAAAGAGCAATTTTCAAGATTGTTTCCCATGAAATATCTAATGTATGAGAATTTTGATTCATAAAACTCTAAATTCTAATTTCTAAACTCTAAATAAATTCAAATCACCAAAATTCAAAATTCTAAACCGGTTTTGTGTTTTGGATTTATAGTTTTGATATTGCTCCGACTTTGTTCCGACCTTGTCGAGAATGCTCGACTTTGTCGGCATCGAGAGTCCTCGATTATATCGGGATTTAGGATTTGGGATTTAGTATTTCAAATTTTTAGCAACTGTTGAAATTTTGTTTCTTTTTTGAACGGACCGATTATAGCTAAATTCAGTTTTTCTGGTATGAATATATCTTCTGCTACTTTCTTTATATCATTTACAGTAACTCGGTCAATCTTTTTAAAAATTTGTTCTGGTTTTAAAATTTGTTTTCTAAACAACTCTTGTTCGGCATAAAAAAATGCCAGCGCGTCAGATGGCTCAAGGTGTAGAGGCATACTTCCCTTAGTATAGTCTTTTGCTTTTTTAAGCTCTTCTAAAGTAATTTTTATGTTTTTCAAAGATTTGTATTCTTCTAAAATCATTCTGATAACTTCTTCTACATTTTTATGGTCTACTCCAGCTTGAGTCATCAGCCATCCAGTATTAGTATTCTCTTCTACGGAGGTATGAATATAATAAGCCAAGCCCTTCCTTTCCCTAACTGAAATAAAAAGACGAGAACTCATATTCCCTCCCAATATAGTGGCTAATAACCCTAAAGCATATCTTCTTGAGTCAAATAAATTATAAGCTCTTACGCCTAAACATAAGTGCGTTTGGTCAGTTTCCTTAAAATGAATTAAACTTTCTGGTTTATTTTGCTCTTCTTTTACATCTATTTTTTCTTTGGGGTAGGTTTCATTAATATCTTTAAAGTATTTTTTAATCTTTTCTTCTACTTTCTTAGAATTAATATCACCGGCGACGCAAATTATGGTATTTGCAGAAGAATAATGCGTTCTTAAATAATCAACGATCTTTTCCCTAGTCATACTAATAATGTTTTCTTTTTCTCCGATGACTCTCCAGCCAGCTGGCTGGTCCTTATAGAGTAATTTTTCCCATAAATCTCCTATATATGAAGTAGGAGTATCTAGATACATATTAATCTCTTCAATAATCACTCCTTTTTCCCTATCCATTTCCACCTGCTCTATTTTAGAATTCAAAGAAATATCTGAAATCCAATCCAAGGCAATATCTTGGTTTTTTGAAGCTACCTTCGCCCAGTAGCCAGTGACTTCCTTAGAAGTAAAAGCATTATATTCTCCGCCAACCTTATCTAAAGTTTCAGCAATATCTAAAGTAGTTGGTCTCTTTTTTGTACCTTTAAAAAACATATGCTCTAAGAAATGAGAGATGCCGTTTATTTCTTTTGTTTCATACTTTGAGCCGGTATTAACTAAAACTAAAAATGTAACGGTGTTTGTATTTTTTACCGGAATAGTAATTATTCTTAACCCGTTTTTAAGTGTTGATTTTTTTATACTCATATTTTTAAAAATTTTCCTGCGAGGAAAAGTGATAATTTTTCTAATACTCTTATTATTCTAATCAATATTTGCTCTTTACGCGAAATCGGTTCTATTAATATAGTTTTGGCTCCGCCTAAATTTCCAAATAAAATATCTGTGAATATCCTGTCTCCGACCATAGTAATTTTCTTGTTCTGAAGGTCATACTTTTTTTTAATCTCTGCAAATAATTTTTGAGAAGGCTTTTTTCTTTTGCTCAAGAAAATCTCACAACCGAATAAATTTTCTATCTTTTCTCTTCTCTGCCATTTTGTTCTGCTGTTTGAGGCCAAGATACAATGATAATCTTTTTTAATATTATCCAACCATTCAATAATATCTTTCTTACTCTCACATGTCTCTGAAAAGACCAATGTGTTATCAATATCAAGAATAATTAAATCGCTCCCTAAAAATATATTAGGGCTTATGTCTGTTATTTTTTTAAATTTATAATCGGGTAAAAAGATTTTAATTCCTTTTTTCATATACAAGCTGAAACATTCTTTTACTCCATAATTTTATAATTTTTCTTTTAATAGAGAGGCGATATCTTTTATTTTTATTCTCTCCTGCTTCATTGTGTCACGATTACGAACAGTAATAGTATCGTCTTTTATAGTATCAAAATCAATCGTTAAACACAGATAGGTTCCAATTTCGTCCTGACGGCGATATCTTCTACCGATAGAACCTGCTTCGTCGTATTGGCAAACAAAATCTTTCTTTAATAATTGATAAACCTCTTTTGCCTTCTTTGTTATCTCCTCGTTATTCTTCACCAAAGGCAGTATCGCAACCTTTATCGGAGCTAGGGCTTTATGGAGCCTTAAAATCACTTCTGTCTCTTTGGTTGATTCTGTTGTCTTGGTTCTGCCGCCTTCAACTTCTTGATAGGCTTCGCATAGAAAAGCAAAAAGAGACCTATCTGCTCCAACCGATGTTTCAATAATATATGGGAAATATTTGTCCTTGCCAGCTTCTTCAAGATAGCCTAAATCCTCTCCGCTGTTTTTTGAATGGTTGGATAAATCCCAATCCCCTCTGTTGTGAATGCCTTCAATTTCTTTCCAGCCGAACGGAAACTTATACAGAATATCAACTGCTTTTTTGGCATAATGAGCAAGTTCTTTTTTTGGTACTTCGTATGTTTTTAAATTCTTTTTATCAATACCTAATCTGTAATACCAACTTAATCTTTGCTCTAACCAATAATCAAAAAACTTGTCTGCGTCTTGCGGATTGCAGAACCATTGCATTTCCATTTGCTCAAATTCTCTCATTCTATAAATAAAGTCTTTTGGGGTAATCTCATTACGAAATGCCTTTCCGATTTGAGCTATCCCAAATGGAATTTTTAGGCGCATTGACTGCAACACATTTTTAAAATTCATATATATACCCTGACAAGTTTCCGCTCTTAAATAAGTTGCTGCCGCTTCATCTTCAACCGGTCCGACAAATGTTTTCATCATTAAATTAAATTTTCTCGGTTTTGTCAGTTCTCCATTACAATTAGGGCACCGCATTTCCCTTGCCATTTTTTTAGCAATGCTTTTTTCTGTATTATCTTCAATTTTTTCCAATTCATCTTTTCTAAATCTGATATGACAGGACTTACATTCAACCAATTCGTCTGCAAATCCTGCTGTTAAATGACCTGAGGCCTGCCAGACTTTAGGACTCATTAAAATTGCTGCATCCAAACCTACGATATTATCGTGAAATTTTGTCATCTCCTCCCACCAAACTTTTTTAATATTATTTTTCATCTCCACTCCCAAGGGTCCAAAATCATAGCAAGAACCAAACCCGCCGTAAATTTCTGACGACTGGAAAATAAAACCCCTTCTCTTGCATAAAGATACAATTTTATCCATCCTATTAGAAATTTCTTTTTTTGTATTTTTATCCATAATTTTTCTATTTTACCCCGTTAGAAATCTAAAAACAATAAGTTTATATTCCATTATTTGAAAAATAATCCATTTACAAATTTCTAACGTGGTTTAGCTTAATTTACTGAACAATTCCAGAATGGTTAGTAACACTAGCGTCATCGGGTAAAGTAGTGTCTACGATTAAAGATTCTGCTTCAGTATTTACACCTGTCCATTGATCTTCAGCGGTGATTTTAGCCTTATTGATAATAGGCAAAACTTGCCCCCTTTGGCTGGAGTCTGGGAATAAAGAAACCTGAAAAGAAATATTCTGATTTGTATCAGAAGCACCAATACCTGCTACCATATCAACAGGACCAGTCCAAACAATTTCTCGGCTCGTGCTGTCAAAAGATAATTTTGATATTTCGCTTTCAGGAGAAATCCTGCCAGTAAGATTAACTCCCTGCGGTAAAATTGCCCGAACTTTAACGTTTTTAACATTGTTATATAAGTTTTGGATTTGCCAAGTGATTGTATATGTGGTTGCTTGGCCAGCTACTGGCGGAAAGGGACCGGAATTGTTAAAAGTGCTATCTTGATAAAAACCTTTTTGTAAAATTACTAATTTAGAATTAACTTTTATTTGAAAATCTTGATTTATTTGAGAGATGTTAATCCTATTCCCTATAACCGTAGCATTAACATCTGTTTCTGAAGGTGGCCAAGAAGATTTCAAAGTTATACCAAATTCAACTTTACCCTCTTTTTGAGCGTCTAAATATTTTAATTCTGGAACTTGCTTCCAATCCCAAACAGCCATATTATCATCAATCCGAGTATCTCCTTTATCAACCCTTAATGTTGATAAATCAAAAACCGAGCTATTAAAGCTATTTGTTAAAAACAAATTCTCAAACGGGGTATTTCCTATATTCCTAAAATAGATTTCATAGTGAAGCTCTTCCCCGGGACTGGCTATATAACTAGAGGACCCGTTAACCTGCTGGGAGATATAAAGTTGGGGCTCTACAACTTCAACATTTTTAGTTGTTTCTTTTAATAAAACATACTCTCCCTCTTTCCAAATCCCAAACCTCACTTTAAATTCTAATTGCTTGCCTGCTTCTTCCGTTAAACTGCCTGTTATTTTTATCCTTCCGCCTTGCGCCTTACTTAATTCCCCGATATCCCATTCATTTTTATCTAATGATTGTGGTTCCGCGCTGATAAATTCAAACTTTCCAGGATATTCAACATCTATTCTTAAGCCTGAAAGAGTGCAATCAACATTAGAAAAATAGTTAATTGAGAACTGAATTTCTTTGCCTCTCTCCAATTTTGACGGCAAGTCAAAATCTAAGGTTAAAGGAGCCGCTGTAATTTTTGTAGTAAAAGTTGTATTTGACTCATAACGCGGTTTCATATTTTTTGGCCTGTAAGATAACCTAGCATTAGCCACCTTTAAACCATTTTCCTTTCCTAAAAGCCTGCCCTTAAATTGAACAAATTGTTCGTCTCCGGGATAAATATCTTTTAAAACCTTCGAAACTATTGTTTTCCCCTCATCGTTAATAGTATATTCGGGATATTCAAAAGTAAGCTTCGGTTCTTCTAATGTAAAATCACTATTATTCTTATATCTAACAGTATATTTAATTTCTTCACCGATTTGAGCCTCTTCAATACCCAAAATTTCCAGCTTTAAAATGCTTTTTGAAAAAATTCTTTGCTGATAGTACCAATATCCGGCTATCGCCAATATAATTACTATTATTAAAAAAATAATAAGTTTCTTTTTCATAATTATAGATAATAAATTATTTCTATATTTTTTTACCATACTAATATTTAATTATTATTTTCATTTAGAAGATGAAAATAATAATCGTTTGTTATATCTTTTAATAGTTTTTGGGAGAATGGAGGAATTTTTAGTTTAAATAAAGTATTCCATTCTCTTTTTAAAATTAATCTTAGGGTTTTTATAACGTCGGAATTTATCCTTCGACAATTCTCAGGACAAGTTCGTCTGGACTCTTTATCGTCTTTAAAGCAAGCTCGGCAAATTACTCCGCCTTCTTTTGAAGAAAAATAGAAAAATCCCAGCACTAATTTTTTCTGACAATTTGCGCATTTATAAAGCTGCGGCTTATATCCTAAAAGGTAAAAAAGATTCCAAATAAAATAGAAATATAATAAACGCAACTGTTTGGAATCAAACTCTAAATCATTCAGCCTTGAATATGTTTTTTTAAGCAAACTAAATATTTTTTCGTCTTTCTCCTCTCCTTTTATCAAACTATCCACTGGTTCGTTTATCTTATAGGCCGTCCTTAATTTTTCTAAATTGCTTTTTATTCCTTCAAACTTTTCTAAAACCATGGCATCTGTAAGGGTTTTATACGCCTTGCCTTGGATAAACTCAATCTCCGACAAAGAAACAACATTAATACCGCTTTTTAGCTTTGAGGCAATTTTTCTAATTGCCCTGCCTAGAACTTTAATTTTCCCAAAATCTTGGGCAAAGACAGTGAATATTCTGCCGTGTTCTCCAGTGTCATTTTTCTTAATAACAAACCCGCTGGTTCTGTAATGAGTTATCATTTTATCCCTCCTATTCTTTTAAAGAATTTTATTTCTTTTCTTAACTGCTTTTTTTGCCCAGGATTTTTTGACGCAACCAACTCTCGACAAAGTTTGCTGATGCTCTGCTTTAAATCTGTTTTAGAAATATTTCTTCCTAGAATTGGCGAGAATACTTTTTTCTCTAATTTTACCCTCTCTCCTCGACTTAGATTTAATCCTGTCTCCCTTTGCGCTTTAAAAACTTTTGGGTCTTTTCTTAAGGCTTCTCTTAAATCCCCTCTACAAATTCCACTCTTTCCTTTAAATAAACCTCCACCGCTCTGGTTGTTATTTTTTTGCAAATTAGGGTTAAATAATGGTTTTGTCTTAGGGGAAGGATATGTATTCAATAATGGTTTATCGTTTTGATTAGAAATATTTTTAGAAATTTTGGCGTTAATCTTTCTAAAAGAAGATTGATATGATTTAGATAGTTGAATTGATGACCTAGGCGGGCCAGAAGGCCGACCTGGTGGTGAAAAATTTGTTCTATCTAATAATGACATGTTATTTATCCAGTTAAATAATTTTCAACTTTTCTCAAAAAATTGGAAATTAAAATCCAAAGGATTTTATTTAACAGGGGTGAATCTTTTTTATTATTAATAATAGTTTTTGCCCACTGATTATAATTTCTTTTTCCAAGTAAGAATTGTCACCCCTTTCAACGCCATAACTTATATTTTTAGATTTAGTCTCAGTTAAAATAAACTCTTTATTTTTATTTATAATCTCAACCAAAGATTTGTCACCTGAAATATAAATAGAGATTTTATCTTCTGGTTTCAATCCCTGCTTTTTTCTCATTTCCTGGATCTGCCTGATTATCTCTCTCAATGCGCCCTCTTGCCTTAATTCGTCTGTTAATTCAGTGTTCAATTCTACCTCCTTTCCAATTTTATCACTAAAAACAATCTCCCTTACATTCACTTCATCTTTTATTAAACCCAAAAAGTCCTCTTCGTTTTTTAATTCCTTATTCTTAATTCTTAATTCTTTCAATGGCTGACGGACTTTAATCCCAAGCATCGTTCTTTCAGCAAGCGCTAAATTGACAATTGCTCTTACTTTTTCCATCTTTTCTTCTAATTTTTTATCTATCTGTTTTTTATTCACTTTCGGCCAATCATTCAAATGCACTGATTCCGGCATTCTTTCTGTTTTTAAGTTTCGGTAAATCTCCTCTGCAAAAAACGGCATTATCGGAGCGATAAGTTTCATTAAAGTTAGAAGCGAAAAATAAAGTGTTTTAATAACATTATCTCTATCCGCTTGCCCTGAGCTTGCCGAAGGGTGGAATCTTTTTCTTGACCGCCTTAAATACCATATTGATAAATCATTTATAAAAAAATCTTCAATTGCAATAACTGCAGTTGCGGGGTTATATTCTGCGAAATTTTTATCAACTTTATCAATTAAATTATTCAGTTTTGAAACAATCCATTTGTCTAATATATTTTCCGGCTTTAATTTATCTTTTCTCGGAAACTCTTCTTTTTTTACATAAGTAGTTAGAAAAGTGAAGACATTGTAAAGAGTTAGCAGTTTTCTCTTCACTTCTTCTAAGGCAGGATAGCCGAATCTTAAATTATCTGCCGGATTCTGCTTCGTATACATCCAGCGCATCGGGTCTGCACCAACTTTTTCTACAGCATCATTGAACCAAATAGCATTTCCTTTTGACTTATGCATTTCTTCGTCTTTTTCGTCGTGGACTGAAGCAAAACCAAAAATTGTTTTTACAGGAGATACGCCCTCTAAAACCGTGCTCATTACAATAATTGAATAAAACCAGTTTTTGAATTGGCCAGGAAATGATTCGCAAACCAATTCGGCCGGAAACCACTTTTTCCAATATTTACGGTTATTATTATAATTCATTGTTGAAAAAGGAACTATTCCTGCGTCCAGCCAGGGATTTCCCACATCAGGAATGCGAGAAATGATTTCTTTGCATTTTGAACATTTAATTTTGACGCTATCAACCCAGGGACGATGAGGAGAATTCCCTTCTCCGCCTGAGGCGGATCCGCATTTAGCGGAAAACTCATCCCAGCCGCTAACCGCTCTCTTTTTAAGCTCTTCCTTTGAGCCAATCACATCAAAATTACCGCATTTACATTCATAAATAGGCAAAGCTAAGCCCCAATATCTTTTTTTAGAAATAAGCCAATCGTGCATGTTCTTTAGCCAATCCAGTTCCCTATCTAAGCCAAACCCAGGAATCCATTTTATTTTCTTTGCAACTTCCATCAAAGGCTTCCTCAATTTCTCCATTGAAATATACCATTCGTCTACCACTCTCCAGACTAATTCTGTTTTGCATCTCCAACAAGTCGGGTAGCGATGGGTATATTTTTCGGTTTTAAATAAAAACTCGCCGTTTTTATAGGTCTTCAGACAGTCAAAAATTATTTCCGGGTTTGTTTTTGCATTCTGACCTGAAAAATTATCCATACCGCTTAAATAAACAGCACTCTCGTCAATTACATCAATCACTGGCAATTTTTCTTTTTGGCCTATCTTAAAGTCTTCTTCTCCGGCGCCCGGAGCAATATGGACAATACCAGTTCCTTCTTCTGCTGTTACTAAATCTTTATCTAAGACAACAGTGTGAAATGTTTTCGGATTTTCTTCCTTTGCATTTTTTACTCTTGGCAGATTATCAAATGGGCCTTCGTATTTTAACCCTCCTAAGTCTTTCCCTTTATATGTTTCTTTTGCAATAAAATTCTTGCCTAATATTTTTTCTGCTAAAGATTTTAATAAAATCAACTCTCCCCCATTAACCTCAAAAACTCCGTATTCAAAATCAGGATTTATAGCTAAAGCAACATTTGCCGGAACAGTCCAAGGAGTAGTAGTCCAAACTAGAAAGTTTGCTCCTTTAAATTTTCCATCTAAAATCGGCAATTTTAAATATATTGCCTCGTGAGTGATTTCCTTATACTCTTCAGTTAAAATTTCGTGTTGAGAGAGAGCAGTCCCGCAACGAGGGCACCAAGGCACAGAATCTCTTCCTTTATACAGATATCCTTTTTCATGGCATTTTTTCAAAAAACCCCAAATCGTATAATTATTCTCATCGGACATTGTATAGTAAGAATTATCCCAATCCATCCATTGGCCTAATCTAATTGATTGTTGAGTTTGCATAGCAGAATATTTCTTCACCCTTTCTTTGCATTTCTCAACGAACTTATCAATCCCATATTTTTCAATATCTTTTTTAGTTTTGAACCCTAACTCTTTTTCAACTTCAACCTCAACCCATAAACCTTGGCAATCAAAACCATTCTGATAACGTTGGTCAAAACCCTGCATCGCATTATATCTTTGGAACACATCTTTATATGTTCTACCCCAAGCATGATGCACACCCATAGGATTATTGGCAGTAATCGGGCCATCTAAAAACGACCAACGGTCTTTCCCTTGGTTTTTAGCGCGAAGCTTCTTAAAAATATCGTTATCTTCCCAAAATTTTAGTATTTTATTTTCTATTTCCGGAAAATTAAGCATTTTTTAAATATTCTTAATTCTATCTTAGAAAAACTATTTTTTCAAATAAAAAAGCGGGGAGTTATCTCTCTCCGCTTTCTATTGAAAACTCTTTTTTAATATTATCCTAAGCGATTGCTATTTTTTTCTTCTGCTCAAGCGGCTTAAAAAGATCTTGGAAACCGACATAACTTATGTTGCATACGATATAAAAATCACAAAAAAGAGCAAAAATAGCTACAATCATTCGCGAAGGACTTATCCCACCTACTTGCTTACATCCAATAATAAGCCCAATTATCGCAAGAATTGGTATTCCCCAGATAAGCAACAAAAATAGCAAAATAAGAATTTTATTTTTCATTTCAACTCTCCTATCTATAAACTCATTTCTCTATTATTTTTATTTCAAAAAACTTTTAGTTAATTAGTTAAATAGAACAACTATTTAGCCTAATTTTAAACTACTACTTTTTTGGTTTTTTACAATACTAATTTTTTTCCCAAACAAAATATCTTTTTTTAACTGAAGTTGATTTGAGGTTTTTAACACAATCTTTATCCGAATTTATAATCAATAAATTACTATCGGCTCGAAAATCAATACCGCAAGGAACAATTTCTGGCAAATTATAAACCTTACCATTAGTTGCATCCATCACTAATCCTTTTTCACAATTTTTCCCACAGTTCCAAAGCGCTAAAAAATAGCTTCCGGCAAAATTAACTCCTTTTTCAATTGCTTTTTTTATCTGTCCCCTAAACTCTCTTGCATTTTCATTGCTAAAATAATCAATCGGCGCTATTTCTCCTGTAAATTTTTCCGGAGATAAATAGTCTCCAAAAGTTGGAACCTTATTTGCTATAAAATTTCCCTCAATTTTTAGAAACTTCTCTACCCAAAAATACTGATAAGCAATGGCTCCGCCAACTGCAATTATCGACCAAGCGATAATAATAACTATTCCTAATAAAGTTGGTATTTTTTTCATAATTATGAGTGAGCAAAGAATGAGAATTTATAATTATAAGCGAGGGAGGAATGAAAGCTTGTTTTCATTTTGACCGAGTGCAATAATTATATTAAATATTATCATTCCGACCGAGCGATTAATTATATAGATAATAAATTATCTCTATATTTTTATAACTATTTTTTAATTTTACCATATTCTATTCTTTCTTCAACTCTACATCTTCTCTGGAGAAGAAACGCCCATCAAACTTAAAGTGTTTTTTAAAACAATTCTAGTCGCTAAAATTAAAGACAAACGCGCTTGAGTTAGCTTTTTCTTTTCTCCTATCACTCGGCACTTTTCGTAAAATCGATGAAATGCATCGGCTAAATCAGTAGCATATTGTGGCAATCTCTGTACTTGATAATCTTCTGCAATTTCTTGAATGATTTCCGGAAACCTAATCAATTGCTTAATAAGATTTAATTCTGCAGAATTAGTTAATAACCTATAATCCGGACCAATAAATATCGATGGTTTTTTCTTTTTTAAAATACTGGATATCCGAGCATACGCATATTGTATATAATATACCGGATTTTTCTGCGACTGCTCTTTTGCCAAATCTAAATCAAAGTTCAAATGCGTATCCGCTCCTCTTATTAAAAAGAAGAATCTGGCGACGTCTAAACTGACCTCATCTAACAATTCGTCTAATGTGACGTAATCGCCGGCTCTTTTCGACATTTTGACTTCTTCACCATCTTTAAAGAGCTTAACCATCTGCTCCACGATTACATCTATGTTTTCTTTTTTAAAATTCAATGTATGCGCCATTGCCCTCAACCGCGCAATGTATCCGTAATGGTCTGCTCCAACAAATAATACTATTTTTTCAAAACCTCTAGAAACCTTGTTTTTTAAATAAGCGATATCCGACGCGAAATAAGTTCTAATGCCGTCTTTCCTAACTAAAACCCGGTCTTTATCATCGCCGAGATCCTTTGATTTAAACCATACTGCTCCCTCGCTTTTATAAGTAAAACCTCTTTTTGTAAGGTCATCTATTGCTTTATCAACTTCTTTGCTATTATATAGGCTCTTTTCTGAAAACCAGATATCGAAATTGATTCCTATTCTTTTCACTGCCGGCTTTATCATCTTCTTCAATATAACCTCCACCGCCGCCTCTCCGACTTTTTCCGGGTCTGTTTTTTTATTTTTTTTCCTTAATTCATCAATATATTCTCCTATATAAACTGCTTCGCTGTCCCCCAGAATTGAATGCCCTAATTTTATAATCTGATTGCCCCTGTCGTTGATATAGTATTCTTTTGTTACACTATAACCTGCTTTGATTAAAACATTTGATAGAACATCTCCGCAAAAACCACCCCTGCCATTACCTAAGGTTAATGGGCCTGTTGGATTGGCAGAGATAAATTCAACGTTCACCTTCTCGCCATCTCCTATCTCCAAATTACCAAATCTATCTTTTTGTCTTATAATTTCTTTAATTTGATTTTGCAGATATTCTTCTTTTAAAAAGAAATTCATAAATCCGGCATTAGCTACTTCAATTTTTTCAAAAATATAATTAAAATCCTTATCATTTTTTATTTTTTCAATTAGTAGGTCTGTTATTTCTTTTGTTTCCTCTTTTACTATTTTTACTTTAATTTTTTTTCTCAATTCAAAAATTATATTTGTACTATAGTCTCCGTGTCCTTTTATTATTGGTTTTACATTATTAAAAATAAAAACTTCTGGGAGCTCGAATTCCGGAAATTTTTTCTCTTCTTGTAAGTCTTTAATTGCTCTTTCAACTAATTTTTGAATTTCTTCTTTTATCATTAACTTATTTTACCCTTATATTAGGAATTTTCCAAATTTTTATGATATTATAAACTAATGAAGATATTCACGAAAAACAAAAAAGCGAGCTTTGACTATAGTATCCTGGAAAAAATGGAGGCTGGGATGATTTTGATCGGGCAAGAGGTAAAATCTATAAGACTAGGCAGAATGAGCTTAGAAGGCTCTTATGTCGTGTTAAAAGGCAGAGAGCCTTATCTGATAGGAGCAAAAATACCTGCCTACCAGCCAAAGAATGCGCCCGATGGTTATGATGTTGAAAAATCAAGAAAGCTTCTTTTAAATAAGAAAGAAATCAGTTATTTACTCGGAAAAGCTAAGCAAAAAGGCTTGACCTTAGTGCCCTTGAAAGTATATAGTAATGGTGCTAAGATAAAACTCGAATTCGGGATAGCCAAAGGGAAAAAGAAGTTTGATAAGCGGGAAAATATTAAAAAAAGAGAAGTTGACCGGGAAATTGCCAGAGAATTCGGGAGAATTTAATGCGCCCCGCTAAGCGGGGTATAGAGGGGATGCAAGCTTCGATAAAAGATCTTTCACAAAATAAGCAAACCGAGTATTCTTAAACCTCGTAAAACTTTAAGAGACAAAATAAGTGTCAACTTATTTAAACAACCAGCGTTAGCATACGTTTAACGCTCATCCTTCCTGCCAACTCCTAATAGGCAGAATAGCCCTATGCTTAAACCTATTTTGCAAAAGTTTAAGACGGGCCCGTTCAGAATTTTTTAAAAAATTCTAAATAGGGGGTGTCACATATTAGGATATGTGATTTTCCGCCTTAGAAAATCATCGAAAAAATTCAAGGCTAAGGATATATAAGATTTTTGTCTATTCTTTATCTAATATCCAAGAACTAAAATAGACTACGTTTGTAGAATTATTTTGTAAAAACTTTTAGACGCGGTTTCAATACCGCCATCTCCACCCTCTTTCGCCCCACTAAAGTGGGGCTTCAAAGGGCAAAGCCATTTGGGAAAGAGGTCCTTCGAAGCTTTAGCGAAGGAGGAACAAAAAAATGTTTTACGTTTACATTATAAAAAGCAAAAACTATAATAAACATTATACTAGGATTACGAAAGATTTAAGAAAGCGATTCCGGGCACATAATTTTGGACAATCGCCACATACTGCAAAATATAAACCCTATGTTTTAGCTTGGTACTGTTGTTTCTCAAATAAAAATAATGCATATAAATTTGAGAAATATCTAAAAAGTGGTTCTGGAATCGCTTTCTTAAAAAAACATTTAATATAATTTGATTTGTACAATAGAATACCAATAAATAATAATATAAGAGCGAAAGAAGTACGGGTAGTTGATGAAACAGGTAAACAACTTGGTATAATGCCTCTTTTGGAGGCATTACGCATATCTAAAGAAAGGGGATTAGATTTAATCCAAGTTACAGAAAAAGTTGAACCGCCTGTCTGTAGAATTGGAGATTTTGGTAAATACCTTTACCAATTGCAAAAGAAAGAAAGAAAAATAAAAACCACTGGTGGAGAATTAAAAGAAATAAGAGTAAGTTTTAATATTTCTCCTCACGATTTAGAAACCAAAGCAAAGACGGCAGAAAAATTTTTAAGGAATGGAGACAAAATCAAAATGTCTATGCTCTTAAAGGGCAGAGAAAAAGCATTGGGCAATTTTGCTAAAGAAAAAATAAGCCAATTCTGTGAAGTCTTGGATAAATTAATACCAATTAAAATTGAAAGAGATTTAAAAAGAGAACCGCGAGGTTTTACAATGATTATTTCGAAACAATAACCTACGAATTACGAATGTTAACGAATTACGAATAAAAAATTCGTAACGAAAAACGCAAATTCGTACAACGGTTTCCGTATATTCGTAATTCGAAAAAATTCGTAATTAGTAGGAATTTTATGAAAGCCAATCAAGCAATCTTAAAAAGATTCAAAATAACAAAAAACGGAAAGATATTAAGGAGAAAAACCGGTCAAAATCATTATCGCTCCAAGAAAACCGGCGAACAGAAGAGAAAGGGCCGCAAGTGGATTTTGGTTTCCAAATGGGAAACAAAAGCAATTAAGAAAATGATAGGGAAGGTGAAATAACTTTGAGTTAAATTGCCGAACTTTATTTTAAATTTATGGTGAGAATAAAACGAGGAACAATTGCAAATAAAAGGAGAAAGAATATCTTAAAAGAGACTAAAGGTTTTCGCTGGGGAAGAAAATCAAAATACAAACTAGCTAAAGACGCGATGAAGCATGCTTGGAAATGGAGCTATAGAGATAGAAAGAATAAAAAAAGAGTATTTAGGCAAATCTGGACAACTAATATAAACGGCTCTTGTAGAAAATTAGGGATATCTTATAGTAAATTAATCAACGCATTAAAAATAAATAAAATTGAAGTGAACAGAAAGATTTTAGCCCAATTAGCTCAAGAAAGACCTGATATATTTGAAAAGATTGTGGAGATAGCCAAGAAAAAATATGAATAAAAAATATTTATTCATTCCTTCATTCCAAGAATAAATTTATTCGCTCTTGTTAAAACTCCCTGGCTTTTTTTGCGAAACCTATTTTTCCCAAGCCTTTCTATAGCTTTCTCAAAATCTAACCACTCAAATCCTTTATGCTCGTGGGATATTTTAACATTTTTATTTTTAGACTCGACCAAATAAAAAGCTACTGTTTTAAAAATCTTTTGGCCGCGCATATTCCCTTTGTAAAAATTTCTTGAGGCAATAAAGGAGAAGCTTTCTTTAGTTTTAAAGCCCGAAATTATTTCTAAATTATCCAATCCTGTCTCTTCTCTCGTCTCCCTCTCCGCCGCATTAATCTCTTTCTCCTTTTTTTCAATTTCTCCTTTTGGAAAATACCAATAACGTTCATTATGTTTTAAAAGCAGATATTCAATTTTTCCATTTGGATTGCGGTAAAATACTACCGCTCCAGCTGTTTTTTTGATAGGCATTATTTGAAAAACTTTAATAACCTGTCTAAAGATTGTGTATTAATAACATCCTCTTTTTCCGCCCAACCACGACGGGCTTGGGCAACACCATACTCTATCTGGCTCATTTGTTCTTTTTGATGAGAATCAGTATTTATTATCATTTTAACTCCGGCTTCTTTTGCTTTCCTTATGTTCGTATCTTTTAAATCTAACCTCACCGGTGAAGAATTTATCTCTAAAATAGTGCCTGTTTCTTTTGCCACTCTCAATATCTTATCAAAATCAATTGCATACTCTTCACGACGCTGGATTAAACGGCCGGTAGGGTGAGAAATAATATCAATGTTGGGATTTTTCATGGCTCTGATTATTCTCTCGGTCATTTCTTCCTTTGCCATATTCATATGAGAATGAACACCAGCAATAACATAATCGAGCTGCGACAGAACCCCGTCTTTTATATCAACCGAACCATTTGACAATATGTTTGTCTCACAACCCTGCAAAACTTGAAACTTGGAACTTGGAACTTGAAGCTTTTCGTTCAATTTTTCAATTTCTTTTCGTTGTTGAAGCAATTGCCTCCCACTTAAGCCATGCTCAATTCTTAAAAACTCTGTGTGGTCGGAAATGCCAAGATATTCATATCCTAAATTTCTCGCATATTTTGCCATTTCTTCAATTGAATCTTCCCCGCCATCCCAATTAGAATGACAATGCAAATCTCCTTTAATATCTTTTTGCTCAATTAATTTTGGCAGTTTATTTTTAAGACCTGCCTCTAATTCTCCTTGATTTTCTCTTAATTCCGGCGGGATCCAAGGCAAGCCAATTTTTTTATAAATTTCCTCTTCGGTCTTGCCTGCGAGCATTTTTGAACCACGAAACATGCCATATTCGTTCAGCTTTAGACCTCTGCTTATAGCAAGCATCCTGGTTTCTATGTTATGCTCTTTTGAGCCAGTAAAATATTGCAGAGCAGACCCATAGCTTTTTTCCGGCACAACTCTTAAATCTACGTCGAAACCTTGTTTCACCCCCACACCACAACTTTGTTTGGTGTGGGGGTGAATTCTTACAGAAGCTTTAGTAGAACCTTTTGCCCAAACTTTTTCTACTCCGGGTAGTTTAATAAAAAAATCTACCACTTTGGCGGGATTCTTAGAAATTGTTAATATATCAACATCGCCAATAGTTTCTTTCATCCGTCTCGCAGACCCAGCTAAACTTATTTTCTTTATCTCTTTTAAGCTTTCTATCTCTTTTAAAATTTCTCGGATTCTGGGCATAATTTCGCCCAAAAGAAACCTTCCTTTACCACGTTTTAAAAAAGCAAGACCTTCTAAAATATTCTTTTCTGTTTTTTCTCCGAAACCGAATAAAGGAGCGATTTTGTGAGACTTGGCTGCTTTTTCCAAATCTTTTAGAGCTTTGATTTTAAGTTTTTGATAAAGAATCTTTACTTTTTTAGGACCCAATCCTTCAACAGAAGTTAGGGATTCCAAATCCATTGGAAACTTTTTCTTGTACTCTTCATAAATTCTAATTGTTCCGGTTTTTAAACATTCTTCAATAGCCTTTGCAATACCCTCTCCAACTCCCGGAATCTTTTTAAGGACTTCAAATCCTCCTTTTCTATACATCTCCTCAACGTCTTCATCCAGCGCCTCTAAAGCCATGGCCACTTTTTCGTAGGCATAAGGCTTAAACGGCACTCCGTCCATTTGAAGATAAGTTGCAACAGTATAAAATATTTTTGCTATCTCCTGATTTTTCATAAAATTTTCTTCAAAGTCGTGATTCGTAATTCGTTTAGATTCGTAATCCGTAGGTCAGAATGGTCTTGACGGAGGAATCTCATGTAATTGTCCATCTTTTGGCCTCATATCTTTACGAATTAAAAATATAAGGAAAACAGAAATCATAGTAAGTGTCCCTGTCAAAATAAATATTGCCTGAAACCCAATATAAGCGGCCATAATCCCACCTAATGCGCCAGTAATACCTACGCCAATCCCTAAAAGAGTGCTATCTAAACTACTTTCATAAGCTTCTCTACCTTTATCAATATGTCTTATAAAAATTGCCCATGAAGAAGGAACAACCATAGACATACCAATTGCATGGAGTATTTGCAGTAAATAAACATGTATTGGCAAAAAAGAAATCAAAAAACCAAACGGTACCAATCCGGTTAAAAATACGCCTATCACAAAAAACCAAAAATCATCTTTTTCTCCATGATTTTTATCAAGATAACGGCCAATCGGTATTTGTAGTATTGATTTTACCGCCCAATAAGAAAGAGAGGCAAATCCAGCTATTTTTACTCCATTAGCTACATCACCAACAGCAATTGTTTGAAGAATAAATATAGCAAAAACCGGACCCAACAAACCCCAAGCAGAGTTTATAACAATATCCCAATATATATAAATCCTTATTACTTTGTTTACTCCTTTAAACATAATTTTTAAAATATTAGTTTCTTAAAGTTTGTTTATTCAATATACTATAAAGTTATCAAACAAAAAATGCCCCAGAAGGGGCATTTTGAATCAATGCTCTGAATTATGATGTAAAATATTTAATTCTTTTTACTGTATAGGTTTTTTTAATTGGGGTAAAAATAGTAATTTTATCTCCAACCCTGTGCCCCAAAAGAGCGCTACCTACCGGAGATTCATTGCTAATTTTACCCAACGCTGGATTTGCCTCTAACGTTCCGACAATAACGAATTCATCTTTTCTGCCATTAATCTCTAATGTTACAGCAGACCCTAATCCTATTGAGTTTTGTTTTTCCGAAGAAGATTTTTTTATGATTTCGTAACTTTTCAAAATATTCCCCAGATCATTAATCCTTAACCTTAAAGACTCCATATCTTCCTGAAAATTAACGTATTCGGGGTTTATATCCTCAGACTCAAAAGGTTTAGGAGTATCTCCTTTTGTTTTATTAAGCTCAACAATAAGTAAATCTTCGTACTCTTTCTTTAACTCTCCGAATTTCTCTTTAGTTATGTAAAATATTTTTTCTGTCATAAAGTTTTACTATAACGTTTTTAGGGTGCGTTCATTTTATCCGCAAGAATTATTTATGTCAACCCTTCATCCATTTTCCATTTTTTAATATTCGTTTTATTTAAACCGACAAAGTTTTTGTATAGGTGAAGGGTTAAAAAAGAGCTTTTTGTTTTGATAATTTTTTATTTTTTTCAGAAAATATCTTAATTTTTCCGTATACGCCATCAAAACCAGGCTCAATAAAGACCTTTCCTTCTCTTACTTTTATAATACCGTCGGCAATTTCGGGAAGGGTGTTTTTATTAAGTTCTTCTTTTGAAACCTCTAATAATATCTTTAATTCGTTCCCGCATTTCCCGATTAATTTATTATATTCTTGATTAACTTTTTTTGAAATTACACCTACACCTTGAGCTTCAGCAATTATTTCCTGTAAAGGTATTAAACTGCGAAATGGTATTCTATTTTCGGGTAGAAATCCCTCAGGTCTATCGGCCAATTCTTCTACCCTATTTAAGACACCTATTGTTAAAGGTTTTTTACAAACCGGGCAAATATTGTTATATTTTTTTGATTCTCTTGGTAATAAACTTATTTCGCAATTCCTATGACCATCATGATGATATTTCCCCTCTTCTGGAAAGAATTCTATTGTATAAAGAAACTTTTTATTGTTCTTTGCCTCGATATCGACTGCGTCGGTATCGAGGATACTCGACGGCGAAGCCGTCGGGAATTTAATCGCTTCAGATATTCCCTGATAATTTATTTCTGTATCAAAAACATTTGCCTCCCTTCCAATTTTTTGGGGAGAATGAGCATCTGAATTGCTTATTAAAGTAATTCTTCGACCATCTGGCATTCGCCAAAGCATCTCGGGACTAGCCGAAAGTCCGGTTTCGCCCGCATAAATATATTTAACATAATCGTCAAAACATTCTTCAAGAGAATCAAATCCTGACTTTGAACCAAATACAGAAAACCATGGAGTCATTAAATGCGCCGGAACAACTAAGCAATCTTCCGAAGTATTCAATACGATCTTCGCCAATTCTTTGGCATCTAAACCTAAAATCGGTCTGCCGTCTGCTTTTAAATTTCCTATCCAGCCTAACTGTGTATTAATTTTTTCTACAACATCAAAAGACGGCGCAAAAACTATAATATGTATCTTCCTTACCCTGTTATTTTTTGAGTAAATACAGCTGATTTCCGAAGTTAAAATAAAGCGCGTCGGCGAATCTGTCTCTTTTATCTTAAAAAGGCCAGCTTCTGCTGGCTCTAATTTTTGTTTCAGGGATTTAAGCCACTCTGGATGCGTAAAATCCCCTGTGCCAAGAACCTTAATCCCTTTTATCCTCGCCCACTTATCCAGACTTTCTAAATCCATCTGTGGGGAAGTGGCTCTTGAATATTTGGAATGGATATGGAAATCAGCTACGAACTTCATCCCAGTATATCAACCTCCAGAAGTCAAACCCATTTAGTTCTTGGTTTGAATTCTCGTGGTTAATTGTTAATTTATTTACCCAGTATTATATTCCTGTATTTTTGGTTTGACATTTTGAGCCAAGAACACTGGAGGTTATATTACTGGGTCATTTATAAATTAAACCTCCTTGATAATTTAATTTATATACATTCTTCCCACCTGAGAATATTTTTTCTTCTCCAAAAAACTTTCCGATGTCACCCGAACCATTATCTTCATAGCGGAATTCCTTCTTTTCTATTTCACACTTCTCGCCAAATCGGCACTTATCGGCTAATTTTAATAATGCTTGTTTCAAAAATCCAGCTGATTTTTCGGATAATTGATCTCCAAAATATCCCATACCCCAAACTGGTCTACTATTATAGTAAATGACTTCTTGGCCGATAAGGTTTTTCTGACCGTTAAAATAGACGTCCCTATAGAACCAATCTCCTTTCTGATATTCCATTTCCTTTGATCCCTTTAACCTTGGCGCCTCAACCTCAACCCCGCCGCCGGCAAAAGTTTTACTGCGCGCTTCAGTTATAAACTCTTTTAATTCACCTGGTTTTATCTTTACTATCTCAGAAAATCCAGTTTCAGGAAAAACAAGTTTGCCACCATCATTAATTATTTTTATTAAAACATTAGCAAGATCTCTTTTCTCTATCAAATATTTTGAATAATTGCTATTTATATTAACATCTATCGGCACTTTAAATTGAAAACTTCTTGTTGCTATCTCGTCGGCAATCTCAAAAAACTTATCTGCTGGAATCAACCAAAGATACTCACTAATATCTTGAGCCACTATATCGAAACTTGAAAATAGAAAATAGAAGTTGAGTTTTTCTTCGTACTCTCCTTCTGATATTTTATTGATAAAAACCTTTTCTTTAATTTCTTTTTCACACTCCCTAATCTGAAGATGTATTTCGATATCGTCATAATATTCTCCTCTTTTCTTTATAATAATATCCGTACCGACGAGAGTATTCGGTGGTTTAACAATAGTGAGCTTGCCACTAGCTGTCTCAGCAACCCAATCAATAATTTTATTCTCAATTTTTTCTTTAGTCTCTGTTGAGTTATTAACTCTTTTTGTTTTCATCAATCTTTAAAAACTTTTCTTCTACTACTCTAAAAATAGTCAATATTCCTAATGCTAAAAAAGCAGTGAAAGCAGCTATCAAGTAGAGTTTGATCCCAACTGCCACACCGATAGCTGAAACCAGCCAGATTCCGGTAGCAGTTGTTATCCCGTCTATTTTAGAGCCGTGAGGAAGAATCAACCCCGCGCCGATAAATCCCACTCCTAAAACTATACCAGCTATAATACGAGAAGGGTCAAAAACAATTCCGGTCGTTCCCGCAAAGGCTGTGAAAGCCTCTGAAGAAATTATTGTAAAAAGAGCGGCGCTTAAACAAACTAAAGAGTATGTTCTTAGTCCAGCTGCCCTCTTTTGGTATTCTCTTTCTACCCCCACTAACCCGCCTAATACAGCTGCTAAAAGCAATTGGAGAATAATTTGAATTTGAATTGCCATAATAAAAACAAATTAAATCTTAATTTTTAATATATTTTAAGATTAAAGTTTATAAATTTATAAACTTATAAACTAATATTAAATATAATTATATTTAATATTAGGGTTATACTTTATAAACACTATAACCTTCTCTTACTTTTTCGCTTACCTTTAAGCCGGTGGAACTGCCTTTTTTTGCTGTTTTTACTTTTTCGTGCTCAACCTGCATTGAATCAACGGCTTGAGTAAAATCGGTATTTTCTCCGCCGACAATCCTTATATTATCTCCTTCTTTTAAAACACCTGAAAGCTCAATCACCGCTACTCCGATATTAGAAAAGTAATGGGTAATCTTACCGATTAGTTTTCCTTCCTTGTCCGCCGTAGCTTTAGCGGAGGCGGATTCTTTTTCTTTTGGCATAATACTTTTGCCTTGCAAAAGAAACTCTAAATACTAAATTCTAAATACGGCTTGGATTTTATTATTTAGAATTTGGGATTTGCTCCGACTTTGTTCCGACCTTGTCGAGAATGCTCGACTTTGTCGGCATCGAGAGTCCTCGACGATGTCGGGATTTAGGATTTAGGATTTCTAATTTAGGATTTACTATTTATTCGACCTTTTTAATATACTCTATTTTAACATATTATTACGCACTCCGCACCAGAGTAAACACGATGCAGAACAGATCAAAAAACTCGCCTGAGGCGAGTGTTTTGATGAGGGGGCGTATAACTCTCAATACCATCGGTTTAAGCTCGAGCCTGATTCGGACAAGTGAATCAAGTTTATATAGTTTAACCTTTTGCATTAAGAACCATTTTGTCCTTGAGAATAAATCTCTCACCCCCTCAACTTGTATTCTAATCTCAGAGAAAAACGTGTCAAGTTTTTTTATATGTGGATATTCAAACGAGATGCTTGTCCTTCCGAAGCCCGAATGTAAATGAGGGCGAAGGAAGAAATTATGGGGACTTACTCTATTCAGAAATTTATAAAAATTTCTGACGAGCTCGACGCAAACTATGTTTGCCTATAGAGTTTTTCAGTTATGAGATAAATATTCTGCCTGTTCCTTCTTTTGTTTTTTATAACACCTATCTTCTTAACCTTAAACCCTGCTTTCTTAACTAAGGCCACTAATTCTTTTTTTGAAAACCAATGATAATATCTATCTGTTTCTTTACCCCAATGCTTCATAATATCTTTAAAATCTAATTTTGATTTCCCAATAAGTTTTAAGATGCTATATTTAATTAAAGAATAAATCTCTTTGAGTTGATGAAACTTCCAAACAGTAAAAATTAGGATTCCATCCTTTTTTAAAACTCTTTTTGCCTCTTTCAAAAACTCCGAACGAAATTCTTTTGATGGAATATGGTGCAAAACCGCCATACTACAAATTTTATCAAAACAATTATCCGGAAAAGGAAGTTTTAAGGCATCGGCTACCTGAAAACTAATCATTGGATATTTTCTTTGAGCAATACTAATCAATCTTTCAGAATTATCAATCCCGATATAATCTATTTCTTTATTTTTAAACAACTCATAATAACGGCCGTTTCCGCATCCTAAATCTAAAACCCTATCCCCCTTAGCTAAATAATCATCAAACAAGAACTCTGTCTCTTTCCATACTTCATTTCTTGTTCTTGAAAACTGTTCAGAAATTAAGTTATAATCCGTCTTAGTTTTATTGATTAAATATTCTGCGTAATCTCTTCTCATGAATAAAATTGATCCCAATTTAATAATTCCTAAATTAATTAAAGCCCGACTGAAAACTTCGGAGGATTTAGCTACATTCAAAAGAAAAATATCTAAAGAAATCGGGCTTTCAATTGTTTCTAATGTTGATTTATTAAGAGCTTATCATATTTTTTGTCATAAAAAAACCCCGCACCAGAGCAAGCACGGTGCAGAGCGTAGGTCAAAGCCAGATAGGAAAATAGAGTTTTTATTAAGGAAAAGACTTGTCCGCTCTCTTTCCGGCGTAGTTATAGTTTCAGTTTTAACAAAACCTTATCCTTGTCCTGGGAAATGCCTTTATTGCCCGACCGAAAAAGGAATGCCTAAATCTTACCTCTCCAACGAACCGGCTGTGATGAGGGCGATTTTAAACAGCTTTGACCCGGCAAGACAGATAGAAAACAGATTAAAATCTTTAAGTCTTCAAAGCCATCCTACCGACAAGATAGAGCTTGTTATTATTGGCGGAACTTGGTCTTATCTTCCAAAGCCTTATCGCGAACAATTTATAATGCGTTGTTTTGAAGCGTGCAATAATAAAAAATCAAAGGATTTAGAAACCGCCCAAAAAATCAATGAAAAAGCAAAACATAGGATTATCGGCATCACAATTGAAACAAGGCCAGACTATATCAATGAAAAAGAAATTCTACACTTAAGAAAACTCGGAGTAACTAGGGTAGAGTTGGGAGTGCAAAGCACTTATGATGATGTTTTAAAATTTAATCTGCGAGGACATTTAGTAAAAGATACGATTAAAGCAACTAAACTATTGAAAGACGCTGGTTTCAAGATTTGCTACCATATAATGCCTAATCTGCCCGGCTCGGATGTAAAACATGATGAAAAAGTATTTGAAGAAATATTCTCTAATCCTGATTTCCAACCGGATTTATTAAAAATATATCCTTGTGCTATTTTAAAACAAGCTCCTTTATATAAATTATGGCAAGCAGGAAAATATAAGCCTTATACTGAAAAACAATTAATTAGTTTATTGTTAAAAATAAAAAGGCGCATTCCTTATTACTGCCGTATTCAAAGATTAGTTCGTGATATTCCCTCTCCAAGCATTATTACTGGCCCTGCAAAAATCTCTAACATGCGGCAGGTTTTAAAAAAACTATCTAAGAAACAAGGATGGCGATGCAAATGTATAAGATGCCGAGAAGTAAGCGGAGACTATAATCCAAAAGAAAAACTTTACTTATACAGAGAAAACTATGATGCCTCTGACGGAAAAGAAATATTTTTAAGCTACGAGAATAAAGACCGAAGCCGTCTTTATAGTTTGCTTCGCCTACGTATTACTTCAAAAAATACTGCCATAATCCGCGAGTTACATACCTATGGCCAACTTCATCCTTTAAATAGCTCTGCTATTTCTCCCCAGCATAAAGGACTAGGGAAAAAGCTTATAAAAGAAGCTGAAATGATAACTAAAAAGGAACACGGATTAAAAAAAATCGCCGTTATCTCCGGCGTTGGTGTAAAAAATTATTATCGAGAGCTCGGCTATAAATTAGAGAATACTTATATGGTTAAAAATATTTCGCAGAATCATAGACTGCCTACACTTGACATAACAACCGTCTAGAATTAAGATATAAATATAAGGAGTCGGTATATGTGCGGCTAGCCATGATCGGCTTTTTTGTTTAAACGAGTATCTCAAAAATCCCAGGATTATCTTTGTCTATCATTTTTCTATTTATGAGCCTACTCATCATAACCTGCACTTTTGTAGGTTTTTTATTTTTACCCATCTTCATCATATAAACCATATCCGCCATTACGGCTAAAATATCTGCCATTTGGATATCGACATCTAAATTTTGTTTATTTACCAAGCTTAAAGATGTAATCTTATTTCTATAGTCCGAACCAGTAATCCCTTCTGATGGGATTCCAATTGACTGCAATCTATTATGTGCCTCTATTAAATATTTATCTTGGTAAGGGTCTGACTCCACTACAATTTTCCCGCAATTACATCCAAGATGCTTTTTTGTAAATTCCTCTAAAATTTTACTGTAAGCCTTTCTTAATATTGCGATATCATTCCATCCTAATTTTTTAGCCTTATCTTTGTCCGTGATAACAAAAGCCAATGATAATTCCTTAATATTCAGTGGAGTAATGAGTTCCGACCAAAAATTTATTTCTTTTACTGGATCTTCCCGTAACAATGCGAAAGAACCCTTTTTCCTTATTATATCTCTGCAATGGAAAACTATTTCCTCATCGTTAAAATATTTCTTCTTTAACTTACTAATTATTTTATCTAATTTAGGCTTAAATTTCTCTGGTATTATTAAACCAGATAGTACAAAATTTTTGGACAAATGATTAAAACTAGCCTTTCCAGTTTCGTCTAATGCTAAAACTTTATAATCGCGCATATTTTTATTTTATCAAAAAGCCACCTCAATTAAAAGGTGGCTCGAAAAGACTAACTTACTTTTAATTTCTTTTTATTCTAATCAATCCAGAGCAAGGAATTATTTCAACCCCATTCTTTTCTATTTCATCTAAGAATAGATTTATTCCTAAAGAATCAGAAGAAATATGACCGGCTATGACAACATTTAAATTCGCATTTTCAGCTTCTTTCTTATGTTCTTCAGAAATATGCATTCCAACAACAGTGCCGATACCAGCCTGAACCATTTTTTCAAAAAGTTTAGGGGAGCCTTCTGTCCCTCCTGTGATTTCAGTTAAAGCAATTTTACCACAGCGATTATCAGGAGAACCGACAAAAATCTTAGGACCAGCGCCAATTTTCATTGCTTCTTTATATTCCGGCACTTCTTTTAACAAACTAACCAAATCACTAATTCTTTCTGGATTTTTGCTTTCTATAAGTTTTTTAAGAAAACTAGCTGCTAAGTTATCACAACAAGTGTGCACGTTTATTAAATTAGCCTTTAAAAGCTTAGCAGCGTCAACTGTTCTTTGATGATTAGCTGAGTTAACGCCTCTGGCAACTTCTGATATTCTTTCTTTCATAAGCCCCTCGGCAACGTTTATAGGAACACCGTAATAATTTAGAACATCGCACTGCAAACTCATTACGTCTGCTAAATTAGCTAGTCCTTTGCCAATAGGGTGATGGCCTATTATTAAATCTATATTTCCTAATTCTTTTGCAATCAAAATCTCGTCGGAGCTAATATCAACACCGACCATGATCCTCTTAATTTCTTTATCCTCTGCGATATGGTAAATTCTAGAATCTAAATAAGGGTTTTCTAGCGCTTCTTTATCAAATTCTTCTTTTTCTTTCTCATTCATCCCCTCGTATTTCTTTTTTTTATTATCCAAAAATTTCCTAACTCCATCTTCTCCCCTAAAGTCAACTTTTATACCCATCTGTATCGCTAAATTGTGGATCTCTTTAATCTTCACCCTACACACCAAACGAGTTTAATACCCAAGGCTTCTCTTTATCCTAACAATGAGTTGCCTTAAAGCTTTGGCCCGTAGTTTTAAATTATGTTCTCTTTTAAATGCGTCTTGTTTTGAAGCATACGCTTCATAGTAAACCAAATTAAATGGTTTCCTTGTTTTCGTGGACTTAACTAATCCTGAATTATGTTTTTTAAACCTCTCTCTTAAATCATTAGTACACCCTATATACAATTTACCATCTTTTTTACTTTTTAGGATATAGATAAAAAACATAATTCAAAACTCGTTATGGTGTGGGGGTTCATTATTTTTTAGATTGTTTCTTTGATCTATCGTGTTTAGGTGCGCTTTTGTTTTTAGCAGGTTTAACTAATTTCTTTTCTTTATCTTTTTTTACTACCTTTTCTATTTTAATATCCTCTATCACAGCTCCGGCTTGAATAGGAGCAGGAGATTTTATGAATTTTGTAATAAGCGCAATAATTTGTTCTTCCTGTTTTTTAGGATCTAAAACCTCCCTGCGGATTTTAGCCTTAGTTAGACGAATGTATTTCCTAATTGAATTTGGTAATTTACTTTTTGACATATGGTAATCTTCTATACCTTACCCGAGAAACCAACTAAAATCAAGCTTTGTTTATCAATTTTATCATAAAAAGAAAAAATGCCCCGCTAAAGCGCAGGGCATTTTAATTAAAAATCGGTGCATTTTTTTAAGTAGTCGATAACATCTTTTAGATTAGCAATAGCTAAAGCAACAACAGAATCAGCAGCGCCGTAATAAAGTAAAAGCTCATTTGTTTTCTCATCAATAACAGTACCGCAAGGGAAAACAATGTCGTCTACATTGCCTACTCTTTCATAATTTTCTTTTGGACCAAAAACCCAATCTCTGCTCCGACGAATTACCTTAAGAGTTTCTATGTCCAGCAAAACCAGCCCAACTCGATAAAGAGTGCCGGAAGCTGTATCTCTTGCTCCGTGATAAATAATTAACCATCCCTCTGGGGTTTCAATTGGTGGAGAACCTAATCCTACTCTATCACAGTCCCAAGCTCCATCACGTCCCACAGGGATTAATACCCTATGCTCCCCCCAAAATTTAAGATCTCTAGAAAAAGAGACCCAGATATCAGCTCTGCTACCAACAATAATTGGTCTGTTTATAAGGGCATAATACCCGTTTATTTTTTGGGGCAATAAACAACCGTCTTTATTAGCGGGCATTAATTGTTGTCCCAAACGTTGAAAATCTTTAAAGTTTTTAGTTGCGAGCAAAGAAATGCCAGGAGGTTCCCCTACAACTCCCGCAAAGAAAGAAACACAAGTAATTATGTATTCCTGCCGTTCTTTTAGCCAGACAATTCTCGGATCCTCTAATCCTTTTACAGCTTCGCCAAATTCTTGTTCTGCTGCTAACGCCGGCGCAGGACTTATCTGCCAATCTGTTTTTCCATCTTTACTTCTTGCGATTGTTAAATGGGAATACCCCCGTCCGTCTTCAACTCGCACCAAAAGCAATACTTCACCATTGAATCTTATTGCTCCTGGATTAAAAACCGACCCTACTCTATATGGCCAATTTTCTGTTGTCAATATCGGATTTTCTTCATACCTTACAAATAATTCTTTTATCGAATTCCCCATAAAAACTCCCTTCAAAAATTATATTATCAACGAACTAAAACGTGTACTAACACCAACTATCTTAATCGTTTTTAAAGGAAAGTCAATCCCTATGTAATGGTTCAATAGCTTATGACCACTTTAGTGCGATATTCTTCTATGCTCTTCTCTTACTACCTCTCTATCGTCCCAAGGAATCTTTTTAGAACCGATCACTAATAACTGCTCTGTGCCTTTGCCCAAAACTAAAACAATATCATTTTCTTCTGTCAACTCCAGCCCTTTTTTAATTGCTTCTCTCCTATTTGGAATTTCGTATAAATTGGTTTTCTGAAACCCCTCCCCGATAACCCCTGATTTTATTTCTGATATAATCTCTTCTGGCTTTTCGTTATATGGGTCTTCATTGCATAAAATAATAATATCTGAGTTTTCTGCGGCTATCTTGCCTAAAACCGGTCTTTTCCATTTATCTCTCCCTCCACCAGCAGAACCGAAAATAGCAATTATTTTATTATGCGGAAAATCTTTGACTGCTTTAAAAACTTCTTCAAAAGAATCTGGGGTATGAGCTAAGTCTACAATCACTTTAAAAGGTTTTTCTATTATTACCTCCATGCGTCCCTGTATTGTTTTTATCTTTTCCAAAGCTCTTTTGCAGGTTTCTAAATTTACGCCGTATATTAAACCGATACAAATTGCCGATAGGGCGTTATATATATTAAATCTTCCTAATAGTTTTAAGTTGAACCTTATACTATCAATAGAAAAACTTACTCCGTCTCTCGATTCTTCTAAATCTTTTGCAAAGATTGCTTCGGGTTTTTGGTTCTTTGTGCTAAAGCCCAGTTTCTTTTCTGCTTTGAATCGTAAAAAATAATCTACATTTTTGTCGTCTAAATTAAGGATGTGATTCTTTTTCGTCGCTTTAAATAACTTCAGCTTTTCGTTCCTATAATTTTCAAAGCTTCCATGGGCTTCAATATGTTCTGGCTGTAAGTTAGTAAAAACAGCTGTATCAAAGGTTATAAACTTATGACGATATTGTTTAATGCCTTCAGATGTTACTTCTAAAATTGCGTAATCGCATTTGGCTCTTACTGCTTTTCTTAAAAAACCTTGAATTTTAAAACGGCCGGGCATTGTCATATGCTCGGGGTTTAGAATTTCTTTATCACCAACTTTAATAGTAGCTGAAGTAAGCCAGGCAACCTTAAATCCCGCCTCTTCTAATATATTCCCTGCCAATATGGCAGTTGTAGATTTCCCCTTAGTGCCGGTAATCCCAATAACCTTTATCTTTTTGCTGGGAAATCTATGCCAAAAAGCGCTTATAAGCGCGAGTTTATAATGATAAACATTAAAAATAAATTTAGGAATGAATTTTTTAATCATTTGCTTAATTGCTTTGAGATTTCGTTTTTTAGTTTATAGGAATTACAATGCTTTAAAACTCCGAAATACGACTGGATTGTCTGCCCAAAAGAATACTTCGTTATTTTATTTTGTTCTAATCCTAATAATTTATTATTTATCTTTTTAAACATTCTTCTCTTAGTTTTTGTTCTTAAAACTCTATGACAGGGAAAACTCACATATCCTAGAAAATCTGCGCCTTTATAATACTTTCTAATACTTATCTTAGCCGGATGCAGAGATAATTTCAAATTGTTTTTAAGAAAAGCATTTATCTCAAGAATAAGCTCTTTTAGATATTTTTTATCAACGCTTAAGATAATAAAGTCGTCGCAATAACGGACATAGTATTTTATTCTCAGTTTTTGTTTAATAAATTGGTCTAGTTTGTTAAGATATATATTAGCAAATAATTGGCTGGTGATATTTCCTAATGGTAGCCCCCTATTAAAACTTCTAATTATTTTCTCTATTAACCAGAAGGCGTTTTCATCTTTGATTTTCTTTTTGATTAAATTGGTTAAAACATCTTGATTAATAGAGTCAAAGAATTTTTTAATATCGCATTTTAAGACAAAACAAGTTTTAGTGCTGTTTTTGCCAACTTTTCCAGCAAATTTCTGAAGCCGATTTATGGCCCTATGGGTTCCTTTATCGTTTCTGCAAGAATAAGAGTCGGAAATAAAGGACTTATCAAAAATCGGATACAGAATCCTAAATACGGCGTGATGTAAAACTCTATCCTTCACACAGGACTTATGGATTCTTCTTAGCTTTGGGTCGCAGATATTAAATGATATATAGTCAGAATGACAATAAGTTTTAGTTTTTAATTCGTAATGGAGTTTGAATATATTACCTTCTAGGTTATACTCAAACTCCTGAACGTCTTTTTTCTTTCTTTTGCCTTTTTTAAATTCGTCCCAAGCTAAAAATAGGTTTTCAAGAGAAATAATTTCATCAAAAATATTATGACTTTTAAATCCCCCCCCCCAACCAGTTTAATTTGCCTATTTTGCATAAAGTTTATGAGTTGTATAAATTGTTTTATCAATACCTTGAATCTTTTCCGAGAAAAGACCGCTATGTTTTAGGCCAAAAATGCGAAAATATAATTTTGGAGATTTTAGAATTGCTTATCTCTACGACACAATTTTTTAATAAAAATAAGAAAATAGAACTGTTAGAAAAAGCGAGTATAAAATTAAACGTGTTAAGAATTATTGCCCGATTAGCAAAAGATGTAAAAGTGTTGGATTTAAAGAGATATATTATTTTACAAGAAAAAATTAACGAAATCGGAAAAATGCTTGGTGGTTGGATAAAATCGTTAAAATAATAAAAACGGTTTTACTAGAGACACCCCTAGAAACTAGGAACGTCTCTTTTTTTAGAATAGAGAAAGAAGTTCGGGAGGCGGCAAGACCAAGATTGTCATTAACATTGTCATCCGAGTAGTTGTTGACATTCAAACCATCAGGATCAGAGTTACCGACATTGAGACGGTTGCCATTCGAAGAAATTTATCTGTTTTTATCTCTACCACTGGAAATTGAAAATGCAAATTATATTTTCTCTTTCCTGTATTTTATTCCGAAGTAGCTCTATCAGAGATAGAACACCTTCGCCAAAAACAGACAAGAAGTTCAGTCTCTATTAAATAACTCTTGCGGGGTTAAGCCGTAACCGAACCCTCATTAGCAAGTAACCATATTATACAAAATTTCGCGACAAAAAAATAACCCTGCAACAAAACGAACATTCGTTTTGACACAGGGTTAGAATTAACGATTCAATTCTCAAATCTCAAAGATTCAAGACTGAACTTCTTTTCGGGAGGCGGCAAGACCAAGATGGTCACTAACATAGTCATCCGAGTAGTTGTAGACATTCAAACCATCAGGATCAGAGTAACCGACATTGAGACGGTGGCCATGCGAAGAAATATCCTGGCATCTACCATATTTTGTCTGATTAAGGTAGATACCATTCTTCTTATAATAGAGGACGTGTTTTGTAATTTCCTCTATCGCAGATGGCACTTCGTACTCTGCCGAAAGCATTGCTTTTTGCTGGTCAAAGGTCTTACTTGTAGAGTCAGGGATGATTTCCAACGGCATCAGATACCATTTGTATTTGCAAATCGATTTATTGACGAATTCCTCTCTAATATACCAAGCGTCTGCATAACGATAGAAGCGTAGCTGACCAGGAGCCGGACAAATCTCTTGCCACTTAACGATAGAAAGGGGATCGCCATTAATTTGGCTAAGCCCGAGAAACGCAAAGTGCGTGTCTTTAACCATTTTACCTTTGTAAAACGGGCAAGGGCCATTCAAAATATCCTCATTGTACGGAAACTTTTCTATCTCGCGAAGCTGTTTTTTGGTGAAATTGACACCAAAATCTTTTGCCCAATTTATAGAACCGTAGTAATTTTTGCCCATAATAACACGGGCGATTTCTTGGCTGATAGACGGCTGAAAGCCTTTAGTCAGCCAGAAACTTACTAAACGTTCCCGAAATTTTGGGTCATCAATTGGCACCTGCAGATCATTATAAGTAAGACCTGCCTCTTCCAACACACGATGCAAGGTTGCCAGCTTACCGGATACCTTGCTAAAACTAACTTGGTTCACAATGGTTTTTTTATTTTCCATCGTACACCTTCCCTTCTTTGTAAAAGGACTTCTTTTTTCTGAACGAAACACAATGTTTTGTTCTACATTATATCTATAACATACTACTTATTCCTTGTCAATAGCTTTAACCCCTCTTTTACTCTTTCTTCCGTACCCCCTAAACTCTTAGGGATTTGAAGTAAAATCTCTTTTACTTTTTGTTTTGGAAAGCCCAAACCGACTAAGGCATCTTCAACCTCATCTCCGCTGGAAACTTTTTGCTTTGAAATATTTTTAATCTTGCCAGTGAGCTCCAAGATAATCGTCATCGCTCTTTTCTGGCCTATTCCAGGTATTGATTGAAAGATTGTTTCGTCTTGATGCATAATTTTATCTTTTAACTTTTCTAATGGTCCCAAAGAAGCAATTTCAATTGCTACCTTTGGTCCAATACCTCGTATATCATTTAAAACCTCAAAGAAATCTAATTCTTCATAGCTGAAGAAACCGTACAGATCTAAAGCTGTTTCTTTAACGTCTTGAAAACAAAAAAGCTTAAGCTCTTTGCCTATTTCCGGCAAACTTAAAAGAAACTTCTTAGATAAAAAAACTTTGTAGCCGATATTATTGACCTCTAAGATGACAAACTTCTCCTTCTTTAGAATGATTTTGCCGTTTAAATAGGAAATCATAATAATCCTACGAATTACGAATATTACCGAATTACGAATATTTTATTTTATTGTATCATAATTAATATATACTTAGAATCTAATTACAGTTTTTAAAACTCACCCTTGAAAAGTTTTTTGTTTATGTTAACATACAGACAATATAAATTTTAAATTTGAAACATGGCAATTACAAAATCAGCTAAAAAAGCTCTTCGCCAGAGCATAAAAAGAAGAGGGAGAAATATTGTGTATAAAGACAAATTGAAAAAACTCGTAAAAGAGTTGCGAACTTTAATTGCGAACAAGAAAATTGATGAGGCAAAAAAACTCTTGCCACAGGTTTACCAAATTTTAGACAAATCAGCAAAAGTAGGAGTAATCAAGAAAAACACCGCAGACAGAAAGAAATCTAGACTAACAAGGTTGATAAACCCTAAGCACTAAATCCTAAACTCTAAATAAATCACAATTCCAAAATCCAAAACTCAAAAACGTTTATAACCATGAGTGAGGTTGAAAAAGAAAAATAAATTTTTCTTTTTCAACCGAGCGAAGTGATTATGTGGCAACGCCACAATAATTTGAATATTTGAATTTAGTATTTATTTAGGATTTAGAAATTAGGATTTAGGATTTTATAATTTCATTATTAGCATTTCTAGCGCTATTTCTGGCTCGATTCTCCCTGTTTTAATATTAAGGTCTACCTCAAAAATCCTTTGGTAGATTTTTTTTAGTTCCTGCAAGCTGAATTGACGCATCTGGTCGTAAGCTTTCCTCACGACAAAAGGGTGTAGCCCGCTTTTTTTAGCAATTAAGTTATACGGAGTATTTCTTTCTGCTAAGTCTTTTACTATCAAAAGATTACGGAATTGATAGCCTATCATTGAAAGCAAATAAAGAGGAGCGTCTCCGTCTTCTAAGTGCTTATACAATAAGTTAAGCGCTTGTTTTTTATTCTTTTGAGCAATCGCATCAATGGTTTTAAAAATATCTGTTTCAATTTTCGGCTTCACTAATAATTTAACGTCTGCAATTGTAATAGTTTTATCCCGACTCTGTCCCGACCCTATCGAGGACTCTCGATGAAATCGGAGTCGAGTATCCTCGATGGTTCCGACTTTGTCGAGAATCCTCGACTTTGTCGAGACTTTGCCATCGGAATTCTTCTTAAAATTAGATAGCTTCTGCAATTCATTAGAAAGCCACCATAAATCTTCACCTACATAATCTAAAAGCAAATCTTGAGCTATAGGATCAATCTTAATATTCCGTGATTCAATTTCCTTCTTCACCCAATTACTTAATTTTACGCCGCTTAATGATTCAAACTCCTGAACCTTAGCGCTCTTTTTTAAGAATTTTAATAATGAATCGCTTTTCTTAATTTTCTGTTCTTCGTATAAAACTACTATTTCTTCTGAATCCAGCATCTCTTTTACTATTTTTAAAAACTTTTCTTTTAAATCTGCGTCATTAAAAAGATTTTTTACTACTACCAGCTTCTTTTCTTTAAATATTGAACTCTGGCGGGTTTCATCTGTTAAATTATCTATAGAAAAACCTACTTCTTCAACATCGAGGAACTTTAAATTCAACCCGCTTTTATGGGTTTTCTTGTATTCTTCAATAATCTCATTCAATTTCTGGCGCGACCTATATGAATCTTGGCCGTAAAGAAAAATAACCATGGTTTTAATAGACAATTTATTGTCTCTATAAATAGTTGTTTTTATTATACCAAATTCCAAAAAGAACTGCCCGAAGATGGTCATCGAGCAGTTTTTGTATTTTAGAAAAATTTATAAAAATTAATTATCCTGTTTTTTTAATATCCATATCCACACCAGATTTTTTAATCGAACTGATGTGCTTTTCTCTTTCCACTGAAGACTCGTTTATCTGCTTAATTTCCTTTTTTAAATTAATAACCTCGGTTTCACGACTTTTTACTAAATTCTGAAGCGCATCTGATTCTTTAATCATTCTTTGAAGCTCCTGCGCTCTATTTTTCACTTTCTCTTCTAAATCATTCACCATCTCTTCTAGCTCCTGAGTTTTAGCTCTTATTCTTACGTCTGCTATTCCCTCAGCCTCTTGAGTAGCCATCTGGCTTTTTTGTAAATCTTCGGCTATTTTATTAAAAGCTTTTGCTAATTCTCCAAATTCATCTTTTGTCTCTAAGTAAACTCTAGATTTTAATTCTCCCTTGCTTAATCGCTCAACCGTATCTAATAATTGTCTAACGGGTGAGGCAAACTTTTGGCCGATAGCAAATCCAAAAAGAAAGATAAAAATTGATACAAGAATAGATACGATATAAACTTCTATGGTTAAATTCCCATAATTAAGGGCGGTAAAAATAACCATAACAAAAAGCCCGACTATGATTATAGGAAAAGCTATATTAAATAAGATTGTTTTTTGTATCGTCATAATTAATTTTATAATAATGATTTTTGCTTACTGATATTTGATTGATCTCCCGCAAGCGGAAGCTTGTTAATAAGGCTGTTGAACTCAAACTTTGAGAAAACGCTTTCAACTTCTTTTTTATTAAAGCTATTAAAACGGCACTGCTCTAAATTGAAATCCATATCAACATCTTTTTTCATTTCCACTAATTCTCTCGCCAATAATGCCTGCTCTTTATATTTCAATAAGATTTCTTTTATCCTGTGCTTAATATCTGGATTATCGTTTTTTATCTCTTTATATATATTCTCTAAATTACTAAATTTTTGCAACAATTCAGATGCTGTTTTCTGTCCTATCCCTAGGACTCCAGGAATATTGTCTGAAGAATCGCCAACCATGGCCTTAAAATCAATCATCTGGCTAGATTTTATTGAATATCTGGAGAAAACCTTTTCTTCGTCGTAAATAACAGTATCTTTGATGCCACGGCCTAAGGTATAGACTTTTACGATATTATTAACCAATTGGATATTATCAAGATCTCCGCTTAATATATATATCTCAGACAATTCTTTCTTTTTAGAACTACCTACGGCAATAGTAGCTATCAAATCATCTGCTTCAAATCCTTCTTTGGCAAAAATTGGAATTTTGAAAACCTCTAATATTTCTTTTGTCTTAGGAATTTGAGTTACGATCTCCCCTGGTGTTTTCGGCCTCTGCGCCTTATACTCTTTAAACCTTTTATGGCGAAATGTCGGGGCAGGAGTGTCAAAACAAGCAACAATATATCCAGGATTTAAATCTTTTATAGCTTTAAAAAGCGTTAATAGAAATCCGTAAACAGCGCCTGTCTGTTCGCCGTTCTTAGTGGCTAGTGGCGGCAAGGCATGAAAAGCTCGGTGTAAAAGTGCGTTGGAATCAATAATGAGTAATCGCTTTTGGTCTGCCATTTTTTTATTTTATCACCTAAGAGAAACTTTAGCAAAACTTATCTGACGCTTATTTTTATTTATAAGTTTAAACTTAATAAACATGGCTTCTGACGGTAAAATATCTCTGATTTTATCAGCCCACTCAAGAGCAATAATATTTTCTGGATTAGATATGATCTCCTCAAAACCTAATTGCACTAACTCTTTAGGGGACTGCAACCTATAACAATCAATATGATAAAAATTATCAAAAGGTGTTTCTCCTTTTATTTTAAATCTTTTTAAAATAACAAAGGTCGGGCTTAAAACTTTTTCTTTAACACCAAGACCCTTGGCAAACCCTTGCAAAAAAGTTGTTTTGCCGCTACCTAAATCTCCTTCTAAACCAATAACAACAGCTTTCTTGCTTTTAATAAGCTGTTTAACTAAATTCTCACCCATTTTTTGGGTTGCTCTAGCGCTATTGGTTATTCTTTTTTTTAGCATTTTTTAAAAGCACTTTTAAAAAAATTTACTTTTTTTAAAATTGACTTGTCAGATAAAATAATGTAATTTAGACTAAACTATGGATATTTTTCAAGAGGCAAAAAACCTTATTAATAACTCTCAAAATATATATATTTTCTCCTCTGAAGAACGAGAAGAAAGCATAACAAGCGCTTTAGCCCTTTTTTATACTTTAAAGGATTTGAATAAAAATGTAAATTTAACGTTAGAGAAAGTTCCTTCAAGGTTGAAGTTTTTAATACCTTCTCTAGACCATATTACCTACCCTAAAAACCTCTCCATCTCTATCCCTAAAGCCTCTGCTGAAATCTCTCAAATTCGTTATGAAAAAAACGAAGACAATTTAAAATTCTACTTAACAGTAGATAAAGGGAACATCAAGAAGAGCGATGTTTCTTTTTGTTTTACAGAACTTAAGTTAGACTTAATAATAACAGTGGGATTGAAGGATTTAGGAGAGATCAAGAATTCTAACTCTTTTAATAACGCTGTTTTATCTGATTTAACAATTTTAAATATTGACAACCAGAAAGAAAACCTAAATTTTGGTAGAATAAACCTATTAAAAGATAACGAATCGTTATCCGAGCTAACTTTCAACTTTATAAAATCTATCAGCGAAAACTTGGTGAAGAAAGAGGTTGCCACAATCCTTCTAGCTGGCATAATTATTGCTTCTGACAACTTTAAGAGCGATAACACTTCCCCTCAATTATTAGAAGCATCAGCTAGTTTAATAAAAAAAGGGGGCAATCATCAAGAAATTATTAGTAATCTATGTAAAAATTAATGGAAACAATAAACTCGCAAAAACTATTAGGCGCTATTGAAATCTCTGCTGAAATTTTTGAAAAGATAAAAAAAGAAGCAAAAAATATTGCTGATTTCAAAAAAAGATTAGAGGAATATTTAAGCCAAAAGGTGTCAGATATCATTGACGTTCTTTTCGCAGGAGCGATAACATTAGGGGCATCAGATATCCATATAGAGCCCCAAGAAGAACAAGCGCGATTAAGAGTAAGGTTGGATGGCGTACTACAAGATGTTTTGTTTTTTGACCTAAAGATATACCATAATTTAGTTTCCCGCATAAAACTTCTTTCTAAAGTAAAACTGAATGTCACTGATAAACCGCAGGACGGAAGATTTTCAATTTTAATCAACGAATTGCCGATTGAAATCAGAACATCCTCTTTGCCTTCAGAATACGGCGAGTCAATCGTAATGAGAATTTTAAACCCAAAGAGTTTAATCGGTTTAGAAGAATTAGGTTTAAGAAAAGACCTCTATGAAATTTTTAAAAAAGAAATTCAAAAGCCAAATGGCATGATAATCGTTACTGGGCCAACTGGGTCTGGTAAAACAACCACTCTTTATGCTTTTTTGAAAAAAATCCAAAATCCAGAAATCAAAATTATTACCATTGAAGACCCTATTGAATATCATCTGCAAGGAATATCCCAAACGCAAGTTGCTCCGGAAAAAGGATATGATTTTAGCGAAGGTCTACGATCTATTGTCAGACAGGACCCTGATGTTATCCTTGTCGGTGAAATAAGAGACCTGGAGACGGCAAAGATTGCATTACAGGCTGCCCTAACAGGCCACCTAGTATTAAGCACGCTACATACTAATGACGCTGCAGGAACTATCCCGCGTCTTGTGGACCTAGGAGCAGACACTGCTTCAATCGCTCCCGCGTTAAATATGGCTGTTGCTCAAAGATTAGTAAGAAAGGTTTGCCCGAAATGCTCCGCCTTGTCAAAACCAACCGCGGAAGAATTTAAAGAAATTGAAAAGGGTTTAATTAATTTACCAAAGAGTATAGAAGTGCCTAAAATAGACAAAGATTTAAAAATTTCTAAAATTAAGGCGGGTGGATGTGAACATTGTAATTTTACTGGTTATAAAGGGAGGAAAGGTTTATTCGAAGTCTTTTTAATAGATAACGAGGTAGAAAGATTTATATTAACCAACCCGCCAATATCAGCTGTTAGGGATTTAGTTATAAAAAAAGGCATGATAACTATGTATCAGGCCGGGTTAATTGATATAATTTTAGGAGAAACTACCTTAGAAGAAGTTAAAAAAATTGTTGGCGAAGAGTAGACCTTTTAGGATATATAATTACGACGCTCGGTCAAAAAGTAAAAATAAATTTTTCCTTTTTTCCCTCGTTTGTAATTATAAAAAAACAGCTCTACAATTGGAGGCGTCCTTATGTCTGGGACACAAGACGGACCTATCTGAGGAATAATCAAGCCGGAGCCAAATTACCCAAAATCGAGATAAACCCAATAACACACGCCTCCAACTACAGAGCTATTAATTTGTTACAAAAGCCTATTATGGCAAAAGTATAAACTTATGTCAAGACCCTTAGACCCTTCACCTTTTTTAAAAGGTGAACAGGTAGACCAAAAACCCAAAGAAGATGAGATTTTAGACTCTGCTTTAAGGCCCAACAATTGGGAGGAATATATCGGGCAAGAGAGCATTAAACAGAATATTAAGATAATTGTTACAGCTGCCAAGCAGAGAAATCAATCCCCTGACCACCTTCTTTTGTGCGGAAACTCTGGATTAGGAAAAACCACACTAGCCTATCTTATAGCAAAAGAAATGGGCAAGCCAGTTAGAGTTACTTCCGGCCCTGCACTTGAAAGAGCCGGGGATTTAGTTGCCATATTAACCAATCTCTCTGATGGAGAGGTTTTATTTTTAGACGAATGCCACCGCATTAATAAAATAACAGAGGAATATTTGTATCCTGCTATGGAAGATTACAAATTAAACCTAATATTGGGAAAAGGCCCTATGGCAAGAACCATGGAATTAAAAATACCGCACTTTACTTTAATCGGAGCTACAACAAAACCCGCCCTATTATCCTCTCCTTTAAGAAATCGCTTTGGCGCGACATTTCAACTTAATTTTTACGAGAATAAAGATATAGAAAAAATTATTGAAAGATCTAGCAGGCTTTTGAATATAAAAACGGAAAAGGATGCTATAAAAATTATTGCCCAAAGATCTCGTTTCACTCCCAGAGTAGCCAATAGGCTTTTAAAAAGGGTGCGAGATTTTGCAGAAGTAGAGGGAGATGGAATTATAAATAGAGAAGAAGCAGAAAGAGCTTTAGGTTCTCTAGAAATAGACGAAATGGGGCTAGAGCCATCTGACAGAAGAATTATAGAGGCAATAATTCATAAATTTAATGGCGGACCAGTTGGAGTCCAAGCTTTAGCCTCTGCTGTGCGAGAAGAAGAAGATAGTATTTTAGATATTAATGAGCCATATTTAATGCAATTAGGTTTTATTGAAAGAACTCCTCGCGGAAGAATAGCCACAAAACTTGCCTACGAACATTTCGGCATAAAATATCCCTCAAACCAAAACAATCTGTTTTAAAGGTTTAATGAAAAGACATTTTTTTCTATTTGTAATTCTATTTTTATTATTCCCTTTTATTAGTAGCGGAGAAAGCGCTCCCGCTGTTGTTATCAACGAAATTGCATGGATGGGTACGGGTATTTCGGCGAATGACGAATGGATAGAGATGTATAATAATACAAACAACTCTATAAATTTTGATAGTTGGCAGCTAATTGCTCAAGACGGAACGCCAAAAATCAGCCTATTTGGAACAATCCCCGCTAATGGTTTTTATTTATTGGAAAGAACAAACGATGATACGGTGCCGGGGATTTCGGCTGATAAAATTTATACCGGCGCCTTGGGAAATGGCGGGGAAGATTTAAAACTTTATAATAGCTCTGGGAATTTAATTGACGAAGCCGATTGTTCTACAAAATGGCTTGCTGGCGACAATACCACAAAACAAACGATGGAAAAAACTCCTACTGGCTGGCAAACCAGTGAAAACCCGGGAGGGACACCGAAAGCGATCAACGAGAATCAAGAATTAAAAGATAAACCGACAGAGGATATTCCTCTGCTAACTAATCAAATAGCAGAAACGAACCTAACCGAAACCATAGAATACCCTAGTGGCATTGTTTTTAATGAAATAATGCCAAACCCTGATGGACCTGACGAGCGAAATGAATGGATTGAATTATATAATGAAAACAATTTTGAAGTTGATATTTCTGACTGGAAAATTCATGATACCGAAGGAAAAATTACTAATTATATTTTTCCAGATGAAACAAAAATAAAACCAAACGGATATATTATACTGACAAGACCTATAACAAAAATTACTTTAAATAATACAAAAGATGGATTGGTTTTTATGCAGCCAGATAGGAAAATAGCTAACGAAGTTAATTATCAAAACGCGCCGAAAAATCAATCTTATAATAAAACGAGCTCCGGCTGGCCCGCCAGCAACGCTTCGCTTCGCTCGCGTAGCGATGCGGGCTGGGTATGGAGCGAAATATTAACTCCGAACTCAAAAAATATTATTTCTACAAAATCTAAAATAGCAGACGAAAAGACTATTACACCAAAAAATGAAGAACTGGGCAAAGAAAAATTATTGGCATCATTAAGCCAAGACAATGACAAAAAAAGTGATTTTAAAAATACATTCTTTATTGCTATCGGGGTTATTATTTTTTCCGCTACAACTTTTTATTTTTCAAAAAAGGCTCTAATAAAAATTACTTGACCCTTCACCAATTTCAGCAGAGAATCATTGTAATAGTTTGTACAATATGCGAAGCGCCTGCGGCTGTCATTGTTAGTGTTCATTTTCTGTTGTAAAAATTGGTGAAGGGTTGACAAGACCTGTAATAAAAATTACGTTAAATGCGTCAATAACGTTCTGGCAACACCGGGTGTTGAGCGTTCCATGTTGAGCGTTCCACGGGTGTTTCCACGTTTCAACACCGGGTGTTGAGCGTTGTTGAGCGTTCGTGTTGAGCGTTCCATTTATTGTTTTAAAAACATTTAATTAAATATTAATTATGTCAGGACACTCACATTTTAAAACAGTCAAAGCGACGAAAGAGGCAGATGCCGTAAAAAGAGGCAAGGCTTTTGCTAAAGTTGGGAAAGTAATCGCAATTGCAGCAAAAGAAGGGCCGGACCCAATTACTAACTCAAAATTACGGGTAGCAATTGAGCAAGCCAAGATAGTAAACATGCCTAAAGAAAATATTGAAAGGGCGATTAAGCACGGGACTGGAGAATTAGCTGGTGAGAGCTTAGAAGAAGTAGTTTTTGAGGGATTTGGACCTGGTGGGATAGCAGTTATTGTGGAAGGAATTACTGATAATAAAAATCGAACATTAGGCGATATAAAACAGATATTAGGACAGCATAACGGAAAATTAGCTGGCGAAGGCGCTGTAAAATGGATGTTTGAGAGAAAGGGCTGTATAGTTGTGGATTTAAAGTTGCAAAGCGAAGGCTGGGAGAATAAAGAAAAATTAGAAACAATGGCGATTGAGGCCGGCGCAGATGATATTTATTGGCAGGAAGACAATTTAGATATTTATACAAAACCAGAGGATTTAGAAAATGTAAAAAAGTCTTTGGAAGCAAAAGAAATTAAAATAGAAGCTTCTTTTCTCGGCTGGGTGCCAAAAGATACAGTAGCAATAGACGAAAGGGCAAAGAACGATTGCCAGAAACTATTTGAAGCCTTAGACGAAAACGATTCAGTCCAAGAAATATATTCTAATACTAAAGATTAACTATGCTAATTATCGGAATCGATCCAGGAACGGCAATAACGGGTTTTAGCGTTGTTAAAAAAACCAAAGACAGAAAGTTCACTGCTGTTGAGTATGGCTGTATTTTAACCCAGCCTGGAAAATCTGCTGGAGAACGATTGAAAAAGATAGCTGATTCCCTTAATAAGCTGATTAAAAAACACAAACCAGATCTAATGGCAATTGAAAATATATATTTCTTTAAAAACTTTAAAACAGCGATGCCGGTAAGCCAAGCGCGAGGAGTAGCTTTATTAATAGCCGCTCAAAAGAAGATTCCTGTTTGCGAAATAACGCCTTTGCAAATGAAAATGGCTATAGTGGGCTATGGTAGGGCTGATAAGAAACAAGTGCAGAAAATGGTTGAAAAAATTCTAGAATTAGAAAAGCCGATAAAGTCAGATGATGCAGCTGATGCCCTAGGAATCGCTATTTGTGGCGGGCTGAAAACTGTTTTGAAATAGCTATGAGGGTTTAGGATTTAGAATATAGGACTCTAGGCTCTAGGTTCTATCTTCTAATGCCTAACTATCAGTGATGGGCTTGCCCCGTTAGAAGTCTACATAATTTAAAATTTTATAATCACAATTCTAAGAATTTATTATAATACTGTGGCGATGCACGAATTTTTGAATTCGTGCATCGCAAAGTTTTCCACCGCAAACTTCTAACGGGGCTTGACAACGTTCCTTGAAAAAATACAATAATGATAATAACAAAAATTTATTAATTAAAACTTATAAAGGTCGAGCTAATTTAAAAATTTAATAAAACTAGTTCAAGAAAAATGGCTGAGGAATTTTTAACTCGCTTTATCAACCTAGACGAAGAAGATGAAATTGAAATAGACCCTGAAGAACTGAATGATGATTTAAAAGACGACGATGATTTAAAAGATGATGACGACTTGAAAGACGACGATGCTTTAGAAAAAGATACAGACGACATAGACCCGATAGAACCAGACGACGAATAAACTTAATTTAAAAACTCCGCTCAACTGGCGGGGTTTTTAAATTACTCTCTTTCTTTTCTAAGAAATTTGTTATTTAATGAACTAACCCGCCCTGAATAGCAGAGATATCCCCTTCGGGGCAAGTTCTTTTGGCGACGAGAATTCTCGTCGCCAAAATAGAATAATACTTTTATTATGAATTTTTTAAAACTTCTAAAAACTAAACTCCGCCTAAAGGTTTGTCCAAAAACTCGCAAAAAAATAAAGCACATTGCTTTCTCTACTGCCAAATACGCTTTTTTTCTTTTTGTATTGTCGGTTCTTTTTGTTTTAGTTTTATTTATCTATTACAGCCGAGACTTACCAAGACCAGAAAATTTTACCGAAAAACCTTTTATCCAATCAACCAAAATATATGACAAAACTGGGAAGATTCTTCTATACGATATCTATGGAGAAGAAAGAAGAGAAATTGTTTCCTTAACACAGATATCAGAAAACTTCAAAAAGGCTATTCTAGCCTCTGAAGATTCTAGATTTTATCAGCATCATGGAGTCGATCTTATAGGAATAGCTAGGGCAATTTTAATTGATTTAAAATTAAAGAGTCCTAGCCAAGGAGCATCCACCATTACCCAGCAACTTATCAGGTCTTCTTTCCTGACTATGAAGAAAACCGCTGAAAGAAAAATCCAAGAAATTATTTTAGCGCTAGAATTAGAGCGCAAATATTCAAAAGATCAGATCTTGGAATGGTATTTGAACCAAATCCCCTTTGGAGATAATTCTTATGGAATAGAAGCTGCTAGCCAGACGTTCTTTAAAAAAGCCAGCTCTGATTTATCCATCCCAGAGTCAGCTACTTTAGCGGCTATGGTCTCTGCCCCAAGTTATTATTCGCCATACGGTCCAAATAGACAAAAGTTATTGCTAAGAAAAGACTATATCTTAAATAGAATGGCAGCACTAGATTATATCACTCAAGAACAATTAAAAACTGCTTTAAGCGAAGAAATAGTTTTTGCAGATGCCTCAAAAGCCATAAAAGCTCCTCATTTTGTATTTTATGTAAAAAGCTATCTAACAAAAGAATATGGGGAAGATTATTTAAGAGAAAAGGGGCTAAAGGTTTACACTAGTTTAGACTGGGATGTACAAAAAAATATGGAAGATGTTGTCACGGAAAAAACAAAATCCAATGAAGGGTTCAACGCAAATAACACTGCTGCCGTAACTTTAAATCCTAAAACTGGTGAAATATTAGGATTAATTGGTTCTAAAAACTATTTCGGGGAAGCATACCCAGAAGGGTGCGAGTCCAACCAAGGAAAATGTCTTTTTGACCCTTATTTTGATGTAGCCACTCTCGGAGAAAGACAACCTGGATCATCTTTTAAACCATTTGTTTACGCAACTGCATTCAAAAAGGGGTATTTACCGTCTACAATCCTATGGGACGTTCCGACAGAATTTAATCCTAGCTGCAACCCTGACGGAACGCAAGAAAAAAATTCAAATGGAATGGATTGCTACCACCCTCATAACTATGACGAAGCCTTCAGGGGAAAAGTTACTATCCGCCAATCTCTAGCCCAGTCTCTTAATCTGCCATCTGTTAAACTTTTATACCTCGCTGGCATAGAAGACAGCCTTAAAACAGCCTGGGACTTAGGATTAACAACTTTGACAGATAAAAATCGCTACGGCCTTTCTTTAGTTCTCGGTGGCGGAGAAGTAAATTTACTAGAAATGACATCTGCGTATGGCGCATTCGCTACTGAAGGATTAATAATCCCGCCTGTCAGTATTTTAAAAATAGAGGACGCTGATGGGAATATAATAAAAGAGAATAAAAAAGAACCAAAAAGAGTTTTAAGTGTCCAAGTAGCCCGATTAATAAACGATGTTTTGTCCGATAATGACGCCCGAGTCCCTGCTTTTTCCCGAGAAAATCCTCTTTATTTTAAAAATTACCAAGTAGCTGCTAAAACAGGCACAACTTCAAATTACGTTGACGTTTGGACAGTAGGATATACCCCTTTCGCAGTGGTCGGCGTTTGGGCAGGGAATAATGATAGTTCTCCTATTAATAAGAAAAGCGGGATAGGCTTAGCCGCTCCTATTTGGCGAATGATTATGGAAAAACTATTAACCACTAACCCAATAGAAAACTTCTCAAAACCTGATACGATTATACAAAATAAGCCAGTTTTGAATGGAGAATCTCCAGAAAGAGATATTCATGAAATCCTATATTATATTGATAAAAACAATCCATTGGGAAGCGCTCCCACAAACCCTGCTGACGATTCTCAATATGTAATGTGGGAAGAGAGCCTTAAAAATTGGCTATCTAAAAACCTTATACCGCAACTTTAATAGATTATTCTTTTTAAAAAACAACCCTGCTGTAAGATATAGGGTTGTTTTTTGTATTCCTTATTTCCGAATTATACTGATTTTATAGGCATAACCACATAAAGATAACTAATATCTCCTACTGGTTTTAAAATACAAGGGCCGCCTTCTCCACTCAAACTTAACATGATTTCCGCGCTTTTAATATTTAAAATGCCGTCTGTCAAAAACTTATGATTAAAAGAAACCTCCATCGGCTCTCCATCTATTTTCGCCAATAAGGTTGATGTACTTTCGCCAATATCTGGGTTTTTTGCTAAAATCTCCAGGGATTTTTTAGCGGGATTAATAATAAATTTTATTTCGTTAATCTTTCCGCTAAAAAGAGCTGCTGTTTTAATATGGTTTAAGAAATCGTCCTTTTTAACTGTAATATTTGTTTTAAATTTAGAGGGGATAATCTCCTGATAATTAGGGTATTCTCCTTCTATTAAACGAGAAAAAACTTGAATTTGTGGATGTTTGACTCCTTCCATAGGAAGCTCAAATAAGGTTTGATTGGTCGCAAAACAAATTTTTAAAACACCCTCTTTGTCTCCTAGGGCATTAATTATTTCTTTTGCTGACTTTTGCGGGAGTATGAAAGAATAATCTTTTTTGTCTTTATTTTCTATAGCGATTGTTTTTTCAGCTAACCTGAAACTATCAGTGGCCACTATTTTTAAAGAGTCTTTAGAAAACAACAAATAAACACCTGAGATTTCCGGCCTCGCCTGTGAAAGAGAAGCGATGTCAACAATTTGCCCTAATCCCATACAAAACCTTTTATTATCAACCACCAAAGATTCTTGGTTTTTAATTTCTGGTATTAAAGGAAAATCCTCCGGATTAAATCCTTGTAGTTGAGTTTTATAATTTTTACACTCTATAGATAAGTTTTGTTTTTTTTCTTCAATCAATATTTTTTCTTCTGGTAACAAAGAAATAAAACTAGAAAGGAACCTTGCGGGGACAACCACTTTTCCTTCTTTTGATATTTTAGCTAAAACCCAATATTTTATGGCGGTTTCTAAATCGGTTGCGGTTAATAATAAAAAATTATTTTCAGTGCTTATTAAAACGTTGTCTAAAATAGGAAGGGTTATGTTTTTCCCAATAATTTTTTCAACAATACTCAACCCAGTTTTTAGATTATTTTTTGAAACTTCTATTTTCATATTTCACAATAGTTTTAATTATTTATATATATAATTATTGTTATTATTAGTTTTGTGTTTGTTTTATTGGTTTTGTGTTTGTTTGTGTTTGTTTTTTTTGTGGATTAATTGTGGTTTATATTAATGGGTTTATATGTTTTTTTTCGTTGTTTTTATAAAAATATTTTAATAGGTTTTTATCCACAGTTTTTATCCACTATATATTTTTTGTTTTATTAACCCGATTTCCTCAGTTAGTTTGTTGTTTTCTTCAAACTCTTGATTAATTTTTCGATAAGCATAAATCACAGTGGTGTGGTCTTTCCCCCCAAATTTTCTAGCGATAGCCGGGAAAGAATATTTTAATTCTTTTCTTAATAAAAACATTGCAATTTGTCGGGGCCTTACAATTTCTTTTTTTCTTGTTGTCTCAAAAAGATCTTTTTCTTCTAGGTTATAAAACTTAGCCACGGCCTCAATAATCTTTTTATAATTAGCAACATCGAAAGGAGAAAAAATATAGCTTTTTAAAAGTTTTTTAACTGTGTCTAAACTAGGAATACTATTATTTATTTTAGAATAAATTAAAAGGCGGTTCAAAGCTCCTTCTAATTCTCGTATATTTTTTTTGACATTAGCGGCAACATAATCCAGAACGTCTTCGGGGAGTCCTAGGTGCTTTTCTTGCAATTTGTTTTTTAAAATAACCAAACGTGTCTCATAGTCGGGGAAGCTGATATCGGCAATCATCCCGCCTTCAAACCGCGACCTTAATCTTTCTTCTAGTTCTGGAATTGCGTTTGGCGGTCTGTCGGAAGATAAAATAATTTGCTTATTTTTTTCGTATAAAGTATTAAATGCGTGGAAAAATTCCTCTTGAGTTTTATTTTTACCAGCTAAAAACTGAACATCATCAACAATTAAAACATCAATTTGGGACAAATTATTTTTAAACACATCTATATTGTGGTTTCTTATAGCATTCACAATGCCAGTGATAAATTTTTCGGAAGATATGTATTTAATTTTTTTCTTCTTTGAACCCCCAGTAATCTTATTCCCAACCGCTTGCAAGAGGTGGGTTTTACCCAACCCGACTCCTCCATAAATAAATAAAGGATTATATGTCAACCCTGGGTTTTCTGATACTGCCCAAGCAGCGGCGTGGGCCAATTCATTGAAAGAACCGATAACAAAATTATCAAAAGTATAACGAGGATTGAGGTTTGTTTCTTTGTCTATTTTAAATTCTTCAAAATCAAGCTGCTCTATATTAGATTTTTCTCCATTAGAAATTTTTACAGGGAAGACTTTTGCGCCTTGAGGTTTAATAATATACTCAACTTCTTTAATTTTATCATCTAAATCATGTAGAATTTTTAGAATTAACTTATTATATTTATTGCTCAACCATTCTTTTGAAAAAGCGTTAGGAACCGAAACAACCACCACTTCGTCTTCTTTTGAGGCAATTTCAGTATTCTGAAGCCATGTAGCAAAATTAGCCTTAGAAATACCAAGCTGAATTTGGGTTAAAACTGTTTGCCAAAGCTCTTTATTGTCCATAGGTGGAAAATATTATTAGAATCTTTTGGTAAAAATAATTAATAAATTAACGCTATAATTTAGAAGAGAAAAAATAATGCCTTTTTCATTGTAGCAGACAATAAGAGTAGTCGGAAATGAGCGTAAACTTTGCTTAACTGTTATTAACTTGGGGATAAGTTGTGCAGGGATATAGGCTAATTTTAATCGTGATTTCTGTCCAAGCTGCGGGACATAATTGACGACGAAGTAATTTCATAATATACTAAAATATAATAAAAACAATTAATTTTTATCAATATGAGTTTTACCTACCAACCCAAAAAGAAAAAAAGGAGAAAGACCCACGGTTTTTTGAAACGAAAAAAAACCAAACAAGGCAAAGCAGTTCTTCAAAGGAGAAGAAGGAAAGGAAGAAAAAAATTGACGGTATAATATACATAAAAATTCATGCTGCCACGGCAAAACAGGCTTACTAAAAAAAGAGACTTCGATAGTGTTTTTAAAAACGGTAAAGGAGCTAAAGAAGGCTTTTTATTTTTAAAAACAGTCCCGAACAAACTTTCCGATAGCCGCTTCGCCTTTATTACGAGCCAAAAGATGTCCAAAAAAGCGACGGTTAGAAACAAAATTAGGCGTCAACTGCGGGAAATAATAAAAACCAATATAGGTATTATTAAAAAAGGAACGGATTGCGCGATAGTTGTTTTGCCTGGGTTTAATGACGTGTCTTTCTGGGATATAGAAAAAGATATGATGGGTTTATTAAAAAAAGCAAAGTTAGTTAAATAATTTTAATCAAAAATGATTGAAATACTCGTAAAATCATTCTATTTAGTTTTATATCAACCGTTATTCAATTTTTTAGTCTTGCTATATGAATATTTGCCTGGCCATGATTTTGGCTTGGCAATTATTGTTTTAACTTTAATAATTAGATTATTATTATATCCGTCCTCCGCAAAATCCATAAAGACTCAAAAAGCCCTGAACGAGATACAACCTAAACTCCAGGAAATCCAAAAAAAATATAAAGACGATAAAGAAAAGCAAGTGAAAGAGACGCTAGACCTTTATAAAAAAGAGAAGATAAATCCATTCGGAGGAATTTTATCCGCCCTTATACAGCTACCAATTTTGATTGCTTTGTACCAAGTGCTTAGAAAGGGTTTTGACCCAGCAGAATTGTCTGTTTTATATAATTTTGTCTCAAGCCCGGGCCATATCAACGCAATGTTTATAGGATTTATTGATTTATCAAAACCGAATTTAGTTTTAGCAATACTGGCTGGGGTTGCTCAATTCATCCAAACAAAAATCACACTTCCTATCACAAAAAAAACTAATGATAAAACACAAGACTTCGCGAAGATTATGCAAAAACAAATGGTATATTTCTTCCCTTTTTTAACGGTTATAATACTTATGGGTCTTCCTTCGGCGCTTGGACTTTATTGGATGGTTGGAAGTGTATTTTTAATTATTGAACAATATCTTCTTTTTAACAAAACAAAAACTAATAAAACACCTATTTAAAAAAACATGTTAAACTCTGATGACATTAAAAAAGCGAAAGAAGCAACAGAAGAATTCTTTCAAAAGATGACGATCGGCGCCATTATTGACATTAACGCGGGCAATTTAAATACAGAGGATATTTTATCTGGACCTGCCCGCATCGACTACGCCGAAGGCGTTGCAGGCGGGGATAGTGAAGTAAAAGAAAATAAACCTGCCCGCAATGCTTCGCATAGCGATGCAGGCGGGAGCAATGATTCTATAGAGTTGAATATAAAGGTTGATGATCCGCAGATTTTAATTGGAGAAAGAGGGCAAACCTTAAACGAAATACAAAGGCTTTTGAGGGTGGTTCTTAATAAGAAATTAGATAAAGCGTTTTATTTAAACTTAGATATTAATGAATATAGGAAAAAGAAAACAGAGTACTTGAAAACTATGGCCAGGGAATTAGCTGATGAAGTAGTTTTAACAAAAGAAGAAAAGGTTCTTTCCCCGATGTCTTCTTATGAGAGAAGAATTATCCATGCGGAGCTAGCAGGCAGGCCAGATATAATAACAGAGAGTGAAGGAGAAGGGTTGGAAAGAAGAGTGGTGATAAAATTAAAATAGTAAATAAAAAACCGCTCGGACCTAATAAGGTATGGGCGGTTTTTAATTATTTACGACTGGGAAAATTACAACAATTAAAGGTAGCCATTTTTGGTTTTGGATAACTTCCCATTTTATTTGTTTCGGCCCTTCCTTATTTATATCATTTGGTGTTGGGAAAAGTTGGCAGAAACCGAAAGTTTCCTTTTCCGGATTTTTAGGTGGCTCAGCGGTAATAAATAAAACAACATAACTACCGTCTATTTCTATCGAGCCTATGTTCTGCCCATCTAAAGTAGGTGGTTTCCTCTCTATGCATTTGTTTTTAATATCCCATTTTATGCAAACTTGTTCCTCTATCGGAACATCTTTGAATTGTAGTTCATCTAAGCTGGCAACGTAAACATTTTTTAGTTCACTATTTTTAATAGTGTACCAGCCACCATTTTTATCGTGATATGGTTTTCTATAAAATGTTACTCCATTGCCAGTCGGGCTTTTGGTTTCTTGGTATATGGCGGCTGAAGAGGCAGAAGTATCAATATCGCTGTCGCATCCTACGGGGAATACCCACAAACAATTGCCTTGGAAATTAATTACATCGAATAATATTGCCATATAAACAGTTGATTCTGCCCAAGTTTTCTCCCACTTGTCGACTATTTTTACTGATTTTATTTTATTTTTATAGTCCCCAAAGTCATTTATACTCGAAGTCGAATATCCGACTGGGGTAGAAAAGCAGCCAGGTTTATCATAAAAATAAACACCAGCTGGCTCTCCTTCTTCTGGTAGCTTTGGTGGCTCCTTAAGCTTTTTTTGTATTTCAAAAACGCTAAGGGCCGGATTAATAGTCGTGGCTATTAAATATGTAAACAATATAAGAAGAAAACCCGTTAAAGCTCCCCGAAAACGATCTTTGGCAGACACCTTTAAGCTTGGGAATACATTAGAAAGCAGATAAAAAACACCAGCGACAATTAAAGCTAAAATTGTTATCAAAAAACCAAACCATATTCCGAAATTATATAAATACAATAGAAAGGTTGGTAGTTCTGGCATATCAGAAAGAGCTTCTCCTGTCGGGAGTTCTGGGTATTTAATTTCTAACGGTAGATTTGCGGCCGAACAAAAATTAAAACAAAAAAAAGAGAAAAGGCAGATTATTAAAAACCCCCAAACAAAAATACTGCAATTTATTTTTTTAAATATATTATATTTCATTAAATAGGTTTGATAGAAATTACCCATATTTTCCCTTTAGAAATATCATTATCCCTTAGAAGCCAAGAGGTTCTTAGGGTGGTAGCAGAATTGTTTTGTTGGGAAGAATATTTGTCAAAACCCTGGCAATAATTACCATCCGTTGAACAGATATAAACTAAGTAATCGCCTTTTATATTTATAGAACCACCGCAGGAGATTTTTGGTATGTCGGCTATTTTATAACATAGTTCTTTTTCTTCGTCGGTTCTATCTATCCCCGTATAGTCAAATTCCGCTTCCGCAGGCCATGAAGCTCCTAACCCAAGACTAAAAGCATAATTTTTATATATATCAGGTGGAAAGGAATATTTACCAGCTCGCGCCGCAACCTGCCAGCCGTACGGATGGCTGTAGAAATCTACTCCATCACCAGAAGTTTTGGGTTCAAGGTTTAATTGAAAAAAAGTAAAAGAAGAAGGGGAAAAGTCTAATTTGCCAGTTATTAATGGTACTTTCCCAAAATAAATTTTTGAACATTTCCCTGTTTGGTCTATCCCTTCGTGAAAAATGACTCCGTAATATGTTTTTGTTTTCTCGTCGTTTACAATTATAAAAGATTTTGTATTTTTTTTATAATCTTGATCCATCTCTGGCTGGCTTTTTAAAATTTGTTTAGAGCGATCTTTGCCCCCTACGGTGGTAAGATAAAGGCCGGGTTTTTCTTTTTCCCACATAAAAGATTTGGCGTCACTGATGGCAGTTGTTCCTCCGCATTTTAATTCAACAATCCATTGCTGTACCCAAGGGATTAGATTTGCGGTAGGAAATTTTCTAACCCATAGGGTAGGCATTATCCCCTCTAACCCTTCTGGGCATTTATATTTCAGCGTTTTAAAAACTCCTAATTTAGAGGTGTCATCTATTGATGGCGGACAGGGCGTTTCTTCAGTTCCATCTGTGAGAATAACATCAAAGTTATCTGGGAGCTCCGCAGGGTTTTTATTGGTCAGCAATGCCGGATTAATTGTTTTCATAATCAAATAAGAGGAAAATAAAAGAATTAAGCCGAAAATAGAGCCTATAATTCTTTTTCTGGCGTTACCAACCGCGTCAGGATTACCAGCCGAAGTCATCCATTGGATAGCTCCGATTACTAGGGCCAAAACAGCAATAGCTCCGCCTAGTCCGATAAAAAAATTGAATAAAACATCTCTATAATCAATTAAAGTGGGGTTGCCCGGGAGACCAGGTATTTCTACTTCTAATTTAGCGGAACAAAAACTTCCTGCTGTTAGGAGAATAAATATGATAAACAAAAAATAGTGATAAATTTTTTTCATACTCCGTTAGAAGTCCTTTGCGAAAAAATTATAAATAAATTTTTTCTTGGACTCATAAATAAATTATTTAATAAAATTATATTTGCCCCATTAAAATTTCCATCGTAAAATTTATCAGACTTCTAACGGGGCATAGTTTTTATATTATTTAAAATTCAAATATTTTTTAATAAAAATTATAGACCCAGAAAATCCACCTACTCGTTTTTTCCAATGACCGTTGTTGTTGCTGTTGTTTCACAGCACTCCCAGTTATCCATTAAATCGCTCTTTAATATTTCACCAAGTTGTAACCCATAGCATTGGTTTTTGTATTTTTTACTGTTTATTATCACGCTCCAACTTGTGACAGGCGCAACAAAATAATCTTTCGCCATTATACAGCTTATAGCCTTCTTTCCTCCTCCAAATAAACTAGAGACAACACCGCAATCCTGCATTTTCTTTCTTGAGTAAGTCAATTTTTTTAATAGGTCAGACCTATCTCCGGACTGAACAGCCTTTTCGAATTCCTTAAGAGTTTTCGTTACTTCTTGCTGGTACAAAGCTACACCCTTATATTCTACATCTTTAGGGCACCCGGACTCTTTCTTTTTTCCACGCAGTAAATTAATAACTTTTTGGCAAGGGTTGCCCGTACAGGGACTTTTAGTGCAAAAACAAGACCAATATTTTTCTCCAGTATCAGGGTCTTCCATCTCGGCTTGTCCATACATACAATTACTCGGGCAAGCATTTTCTGTTGCAGAACACTTACTATTGCATTCGCAATAACTTGCTTCTTTTCCTATCTGTCCGATGTAGTTTATTATGTCGTCCAGTTTTTTAATAGCATTTTCAGCTATGAATTTAACCATGTTGTCAGCCCATGTTTCTACTCCATCCACTGTTTCTCCGATAGGTATTTCTTCTCCCTTTAAACAGCGAAGAGACTGTACTGTTGCGAGTTGCGATGAGCCTTGCTCTTCTTTTATGAGTTCGTCTTTTTCTTCTTTGGTTAGCCCCTCGGCATTCTTAATGTCTTCTATTACTCCTTTATCTGGCGAGCTACTTGTTCCTGTCCCAACTTCTTTCCACCAATCAGTTCGGCAGTAAAAAGTTAAAGGGTCTTGGTTGTAAGCAGATTCTACGCAATCAGCACTACAGAAAAGAGCTTTTTCTTCAATTTGAGAACAGTTTTGATTTTGGTCTCCGCAAATTTTTTTGCACGATTTATTTTCATCAGAGTTTTTTGGATATTTTGTATCGCAAGACGCAGAACATTCGGAGCAGGTCTTTTTGCATTTTTTATTTTCATCTGGATCCTTTGGATATTTTGAATCGCAGGAGATAGAACAGCCGTCCTTGCAAGGGCATTTAGGGCAGATAGAACATGCCGAACATTTCTGACATTCGGGATTATTTTCGACGCCTTCATAAATAGGATATTTTGTATCGCAAGACTTAGAGCATTCTTCTATATCATCGTCACTGCAATCATTTTTGCATTTTTTGTTCTCTTCTTTAACTTTCGGGTCCTGATAGCAAGATTGGCATTTTTGTTGGGCTGGGTTTTTATACAGATATAAAGAAGATGACGCCCCAAGATTTTTTGAGCAATCAGGATAACCTGCATATTGGTCTGTACAAAAAGAACAAGTAGATAATTCTATACACCTTTTAAAGCTTTCAAAATCAGATTCATCATAAGCGTCAGCGCAATTTTTAGCTGATTTAAAATTGTTACCAAAGCAATTTTCGTCTTGGTTTAGAATATATTCTGAGTCCTGAGCGCAAACATCCTTGCATGCTTGATTTTTATCCTCGCACTTTGGAGAGCTTTTATCGCAAGATGCCTTACATTTTGATGATAAGGTGTCGCAAATATTTTTACATGTTGTTCTTTCTCCGCTGGGTTTTTTATCGCACTCTTTTTTACAATTAGAAAGATTAGTATCACAGGCGCTCCCACAATCTTTGTTTTTATCCGGGCATTCGGGCGTTCCAAGTTTTGGATATTTTAAATCACAAGATGTAGAACATTCGGACCTACATCCAGTAAAGCACTCCTGCATATTTGTAAAACCAAAACTATTACTCGCGCATTTGTAAAAATTATCTTCAAGGCATTTAAAATTATTTTTATCGCAGGCTTTTAATCCCTTAAATGATTCTGGGTTTGTTGTTGGAAAACACATTTTTCGGCAAAAGCTAAAACAGGAAGAATCACTATAATTATAGCCTTTGCAGTATTTTGAAGAATCAACGGTTTGGTTGGTAATTGGATCTTCGAAGTCTTTTTGAATTATTATTTCCCCATATTTTATATTTTCATTTCCCTCCGTTATTTTCCAGAAATCAACAGATGACTTCACTAAGTAGCACTTGCTGATCTCATTTTCTACTTGCTTTAAAGTATCTGAGTCAGTTTTTAAGTCCTCCTTTATTTTATTTATTTTTTCTTTAAAATACATAAGCTGTTCAATCAGCTTTAATTGGCTCCATTTGTCTTTTTGGATAATTTTTACTTTCTTTCCGTTAATCGTAATTTCTTTTTCCACAAAAGAAGAAATTTCTGTTCGCGTTGTCCTAAATTCGCTTAATCCTTTGTATGTTTTTTCGCCACATTCTGGGCAATCAATGCTTATTTTTATTGGTCCATTCTCTATTATTCCCTTTGCCCCAACTATTTTGCCGCCCTCTATAGCACATTCTATTTTGCCTGCGTCTGTGCTGACATTAATATCCAAAATATTATTATTTTTAATGCAAATATCTGGACAAACATTTTTTGCCGGCTTTTTTTTACAGGAAGCATTAACGCAATTCCCCGTGCAGAGAGTCGATGTTCCTATGTATTTTTCATCGCGAGGGCAACTGCCACCTTTCCATGCGCACTTACTACAATTCTGGTCGCAGTTTCCTCCGCAACTACATTTATCCATTAATTTCGCTATTTCTTCTGATAGTAAGCTAAATATCTTTGCTTTTCTTTCTACTGCGTCGTATATTTTTAAAGCGCAATCCAATCTGTCATGGTCTTCAATGCTTGGCTCATAAATATCACCAGTTCCTAGTTTTCCGTCAATTGGGTCTCCGTTTAAATCAAACTCATAACAGTAATCAGATGCCCTTGATAAAGTATTTTCCGTTAAAGTCCCTATCGGTAGTTCCACATAAGTCATTTCTGATATTTTCGGTACCTCTGGAATGTCGGGTATATTAACTGTTGGCAAGGGTATCCCCAGCAAGCTCATTTTTAAAGAAACTAAATCTTTATTTATTGTATACAAAATTAAATAAGAGCACATTAAAAGAAGTAATCCCAGAATTCCCGCTTTTACCCATTCTTTACCCGCGTTTTTAGCCGTGGGGCTCCCGAAGGATGCTAAATAGCGCAGTCCGCCGAAAGTTACTGCTAAAAGAGCTAAACTGCCGGCCAATTGCATAACAAAATTAAAGATAAAAGAAATATATTGCGGCAATGTCGGATTTTCTCCTAACCCCGGCAATATAACCTCATTTACAGAAGCTAAAACAAAATTTCCTCCAGTTTTTACAATTGATGGAGAATATAGCGAGAGGATAACAAAAAACGAAAGAATAAAAAACAAGTATGGCTTTTTAGTTTTCATCTTCATTTAGCTTTCTATTTTTATTCGTTAGTTTGTTCTTTGGTTTGTTTTATTTTTAATAATTCCTCTGGCGAGGTTGTGATAATTTGGTTTTCGGTAGAGCTTGCCAAAACAGTTATTGCAGCGTGTTTTTTCCCGGCAAAGAAGATTCCTTCTCCTACCGCAGACTCTAATAATAGGAATTTTTCTTGTTCGGTCAGATTGAATACTTTTTGGAGTACGTCAATAGTTGCCGGTGATTGTTTAAATAAAATTGACATTGAAGAGTTTGTAATAATCGCTTGGCCATAATCTGATTTCATAAAATCAGCAACGTCTTGAGTAATAGTTGTGACGCCCAGCCAGTATTTTCTCGCTCTTTTTACTAGTCCGAATAAAAATGAAGCTCCTTCTAATGTTTGCATCATCCACCAAGCCTCATCAATCACTAGAATCCTTTTTTTCATTTTTGACCTGATGATATTCCAGATGTATCTCATAATAATATACAAAGCCATTGGCTTTAATGATTCCTCCATATCCCTTATACCGAAAACAACCATATTTTTATCCATTGAAATATTAGATTTTTGGTTAAAGAAATCAGCATAAGTGCCTTTGATGAATTTTTTCATCCTCTTAACTAAGGATTCGGTTCCAGACATGCTTTCTAACACTTCTGCAAAATCAGACATTAAAGGAATATTTTCCTGCCAAGTTTTTGGGTCTGATTCCGGTGTGATGTCTCGGATTGCATAAGTTTCAGTTAAAGCCTCGTCTATAATGCTGTCTTCTTCCGGGTTTAACCCGCCAAGCATTATTCTTAATAATCCAACTAAGTTGATAATATTAGACCTTAAAATATCTTCTTTGTTTTCTTTTTCATTAGGGATTGGCAAATCAAAAGGATTAAGTTGATGCGGCGAAGTTAAAGAAATTTTAAAAAATGCCCCGCCTGCCGCATCTGCTAACGCCTGGTACTCGTTTTCAGGGTCAATGACAATGATATCTACCCCTTGCATTAAGTAACGTAAAATTTCTAATTTTATCGCGAAACTTTTTCCTGATCCGCTTTTAGCGAAGCAAACCGAGTTCGCATTTTCCAAACTAAATCTATCAAATAAAACAAGAGAATTATTATGGCGGTTAATGCCGTAAAGAATTCCTTCATTTGAGCTCAAGTCAAAAGAAGTGAAAGGGAAAGCAGTAGATAAGGGAGCTGTATCCATCGGGATATGAACGCCGATTAAATCCATTCCATAAGGGCTACAAGATATAAATCCCTCCCTTTGTTTATAAAGGGCTGGTTTGATATATATTAAGCGCGATTCAAAAATAGACCTTAAGGTAAGCTCAGTGTCTTTTAATTCTTTTAGCGTGTTTTCATAGATAGTGATATATAGCCCGAAGCGGAACATTTTTTCTTGCGCAGTTTGAAGACTATCTCTTAACGCTTCAATGTTTTGGTAAGCGGCTTCTAACGCGGGGTCGCGGACTAATCCCTTTTCCTCTCTGTCTAAAAGGTCGGCAGAAACCTCGGTAACTTTTTTTCTTAACTTTTTCAGGATTAGCTCGGTGCTGATAGGGTGGATATGGAAAGAAATATCCATCGGCGTATTTAGGTTGATTACAGGAGAGAGCCAACCTGTATTTAAATATCTTGGGTAAGAAAAAATAAAAAAAGAACGAGAAAGGCGTTCTCCTAATTTAAGATGGTCTTGTTCAACTCCGATATATGGAGGAGCAATAATATCTCTTACATCAAAAGCTTCTTCTTGGAAGATTTTCTCTTCTGTTTCGTCTTTTTGTTTTTTGAAAAGTTTATTTAAGAAATCAAATTTCATAAATTCCTACGAATTACGAATTAAATCGAATTACGAATAACTTCGAATTTATCATGATTTTAAATTAATGATTCTTTTAAATTGCAGTCCTTTTTTCGTAAAATTTGCTAAAATTCCTAATTCTAATCCAGTTGCTTTTAAATAAGCATAAACTTGGTCGGTGTTATTTTTTAGAAATTTATCCATTTTTTTAATTTCTAATATAATTTTATTTTCAATTAAAAAATCTAAGAAATACCTGCCTATCGGATTTTTATCAAAGCTAATTTCTATTGGGACTTGTTCTTTGAATAACAAATTGGTTTCTTTTAATCTCGTGCTTACGGCTTTTTGATAATATTTTTCTTGATAACCATAGCCTAATTTATTAGAGACATCAAACAAAATTCCTATTATTTGGTAGCTTAACTCTGGGTAGAGCAAATCTTTCCGTCTTAACTTGCTTTGTTTATTTAAATTATATTCGTAATTCGGTGACATTCGTAATTCGTAAGATCGTTATTTTATTAATTCCGGAAGAATTTCAGGATAGTAGCCGATTTCTGCTTGTTCCGGGTGGTGGATTGACCAAAATAATTCAATCAATTCAGCCGTAGTCAAAGGAATGGCTTCTAACCCGCATCTCCTTAATCCCATTGCCAAGAATTCCATTCTTTGCCAAAGTTGAGTTTTACATCTTTGAAAGTCGCTATCATCTATTTCTTGCGAATTTTGTTCTTCTTTTTTGCCGAATAATTTTTTTAAATCGAATCCTTTTTTAACAGCAGCTTTTATGCCCAGCGCTTCTACTAAGCTATATGGCACGACGACATAGAAATTCTTGGTCATAATAGTTTCTCCTTTGACCAGCTCTTTTATAAAGTCGTGGTAACCAGCAGTTTGCGCTTTTAAAAGTTCATTTGTTTGGTTGGCTTCTAAGTCTTTTATGCCGTCTAAATATGGTGTGATATTTATCCTTCTTGATTGGATTATGATTTGCGCGGAAAAATCCAAGCTATTTAAAAAGCTTTGGAAGGCATAAATAATTGCTGTTTGTTCGTCTTCAGATTTCAAAGCAAAGTTTAAAGAGGAAACCATTAAAACACCCCTTATTCCTTGGTTTTTTAAAATCAGTAAACCTTCTTTAATATCTTTAACTTCTAAAAAATCTTGAGTTGATGTTTCAGGCATAAATTTATGAAATTCTAAACTCTAATATCTAAATTCTAAACAAATTTCAATTTTCTAAATCCCAAATCACAAACACGTTTGAAATTTGAGCAATTGGGATTTGTGATTTATTTAGGATCTAGGATTTTAATTCTACTTAGTATTTAGCTCTATTTTCGTTTTTAGCTTTTTAAGGCCACTTTTCTGACTTACTCCTAATTTTACTTCTTCAACTTTTTTAAGAGTTGCTTTTTGTATTGTTTTGAAGGGATAAAGGGATTCTTTCTTTTTCCATGTATATGCTTTAGCGCCAGATAGAAATCCGATAGAATTGAAAACCATTGTTAATAAAGGAACGCCATTAATTTTAAAAAATCCTAAAGAAAGAGCGCCCCCGCCGACAATAATAGCGGCGACAACAAAAATAGGGAAAGGGAGGATAGAGTAGAGTACAAAAATAACAGCACCGGCTACAGTAAGGTATATGAATTGTCGCATTGTTAAGAAAGAAGTCATTCTTGCTTCCTCTTCAATAAATTGTGGGACAGGATATTGTTCCATAACAACTTAAATTCTAAATTCTAATTTCTAAATCCTAAATAAATCTAAAACTCAAAGGTTAAAATTCAAAACATTACATTATTTTGATTTCTCAACCATTGAGCCAAAAATTTTAGTCAGTTCGGTTGCTTCCTGTATTAATTTGTTCCCTTCTGTTTTTAGGGTTTCACTGTTAATTTCGACTAATCTTAACCAATAACAACTTTCTTTGGCTTCCTTGCGGCAAATTTTAATTCGCATTAGAAAATCTTTTTTGCTCAAAGTTTCATTCGCCTCAATATAATTTGCCCCGATAGACCCCGATGACCTAATAAGCTGTTTGCCGTCTTCTATGTTGGCAATAGTTCGGCTTAATTTTCTGACAAATTCTCTTACGTGTCTGGAAAATTCAAGCGTCCTGTCTTCAAGGTCATATCGTTTTGAATTTTGGATTTCGGACATTTAAATTTATTTAGAGTTTAGGATTTAGTGCTTAGAGTTTTAAATAAGCATTTATCTATTATACCACAAGAGAAAATCGTAGACAAAAAGCCGTTGAATTATTAAATAAGCATCCTGTGTTTACACGACGAAGATTATTTTATATCCTTGCGTTCCAGTATTCTAAATCCGTCTGCAACAGCCTCACAAAGAAACTCCTCCAACTGGCTGGGATCATCTTTTGTTTGGGCCTTATAAAGATAGGTGTAGTAAAGCTGTTTTTGTTCCTGGCGGATTATGGCCGGAGCGAAATTCTTTTTCAAAAACATAGCGTTCATAAGCAGACGACCCACGCGACCGTTACCGTCCGAAAAAGGATGAATTTGTTCAAATCGGCTATGGATATTAACCGAGAGGCTGATAATATCTTCGCTCGTTTTTTCCGCATCGGTCATGACTTTGGATATTAAATTCGGCACGCGGATATAGTTTGTCGTCGGTAAATTAACACCGGTAATTCGCACGCCGTGTCTGCGATATTGGCCGGCATCGGACCGGACACCGTTCATAAGAATTCCGTGGAGCTTTAGTATTAAGTTTTCATTGATTTTTTGTTTTTTAGAAATATGGTCAAACAAATAATTTAAAGCTGTCTGATGGTTTTTTGCCTCCAGTTGTTCAGTTAGACTTTTATCAGGCAAGGCGGCATTATCAAAAAGTATGGCTGCTGTGTCCGATTCGGTCAATGTACTTCCTTCAATGCTATTGCTGTGATAGGTAAGCTTTAAAATAAACTCATCACGGATATCTGGATTATTTAAAATCTCCGAAATCATGTTTTTATGCTCGGACGATTTCTGATTTAATACACTTTTTTTAGCCGACAGCTGATCTGCTGAAATCACTTTTTGTCCTGTTACTTCCAAAAACAACTCGTCAATAGCAGCTTGTATTTTGGGTCGTGGCGTTGACTTGCCAGTCCACCAGCTATTGAAGGCGACAAAAGACACGCCAAACTTTTCGGCAAGCTTTGTTTGGGTTAAACCCAGCATTTTTTTGATGATTTCTAACTTTTGACGAATAGTCATATTTTTAGACCAATAGTTATTATATTGTTATAATACCTAACTTTATAAAGTTAGTCAAAATGGGGACAACTTTATAAAGTTAGTGAGCGGTTGGTTTGTGTAAATAGTTACATATATTTAACTATTTTTTCAATTGTTTTCATTTGCTAATTTGGATTATATATTATGGTGGACAGTTGACTGTATACTGTCCACCTTTTATCTATCCATTATCCTCTCCCCCTTAAAATATAATAAAAAGCCCCAATGCTTGTCATTGGGGTCACCTCTAGAATTCTATTCCAAAGTGCAGCATTTTTGTTTTTGGTTGAACACTTCATAAGGAGTAGAGTAATTAAGTCTTTTACGCGGTCGGTTGTTTAGCAATCTGGCCGCTTTTTATATGTCTCTTTGCGTTATTGCAGCAAAGATGGTTTTCTTGGGGAAGAACTGACGCAATAGTCCATTAGCGTTTTTGGATACCTCGAGTTCGCCTAAGGCAGACGAGGATTGCGCTTTTCGTATGCTTTATTATACCATAGTAAAAAAACGTAAACAAAAAGAACTACTATTCAAAACCGCCATATGTCCGTATACATTACCATTTGGGCTTGACAAGAGATTAGAGAAATGACATAATACAACATGTATTCTGAAGAGCGTATCTTTGGTACAAAATTGTAATTTGTCAACTTAATTGGAAATGGAAGGGTATACAAGTGGAAAATATTATTGAAAAAATTCTAAACGTTGTTAGATTGGGTATTGGCTCGAAGGTTGTCTTTATTGCTGTTTCTTTTTTTGTCTTGTGGTTGTCGTTACATATTTTTAAAAAATATGCCAACAATCGTTTATGCCGGATGGCAGCAGGAGTAGTTTTTGGTATTACCGTCGCCGTCTTACTGATTTGGTTTTTGAAGGGTTGGGGAATTTTACTGATGTTGTTAGTTGGTTTCGTGGTATATATTCCTTTTTGGTTTACTATAGTAAAAGAAGGGACGGGGAAGATTGTTAATAAAATGGGAGCATATCACAAGATTTTAATCCAGTGGGAAAATAGAACCATAAGTAAAAAAGTTGCTAAAGATTTAAACAATAAAATCACAATTGATGTCGATGACGTTGTCAGCGGAGAAGAACATCACATCTTAGGTGGCATTCGTTACAAAGGACCTCCGCCATTTTATACTCTCGACAGTCATAGCTTTAGTTGGACCAGCGTAAAACCAGATGGGACGTTTGAAGTCCACGACAAGGAAAGTCACGATTATTTTCTTTTCAAAGATGATGTTTATGGTTGTAAGATTATCGGCGCAGAAGATAAGAATAAAATTCCCTTGGATATTAATCTAATTATTACCGCAGCAATTGTTAATGCCATAAAGGCTCGTTTCAATGTCCAAAACTGGTACGAAACAATGATGAGTAGGATCTATCCTTATGTGCGAGACTGTATAACAAAACATACATTTGATGAGTTGATCAAAACCGACATAAGGATTGACAAAATCATTTGGGATAGGCTCATTGAGGAAGGGATCATAGCAGAATTTTATGATCGCTATGGTGTAAAGATCCGTAAAATAGAAGTTAGGAACTTTGATCCTCAAAGAGAATATCGCGAACTTACTTTGCGTGAATACGATGCCGAAAAAGACGCCGGAGCCCGAACTCAAAAGACAACCGGTGCTTTAATGCGAATGATTGCTCAAGTAACGGGGAAAAGGATAGAAGACATTCAAAAAGAAATTGAGTTAGATTCTTCTGCAAAAGAAAAGTTTATAAATATGTGCTCTGATTTACTTGCTCGACAAATGGCTATTGATGGTAAATCTTTCTTTGACATTAGATACGGTGGTCCAGATGGAATGAGTGCTATTTTAAGCACTATCGCCACGGCCCTGGGAATGTCGCGAGGTAAAAATAGTCTTACTTCTTCTCCTGCTACTGTGGATGATTTAAAGAAAAAAGAAAAGAAAAAGAAAAAAATTGATGATATGGATCCAACTGAATTAGAAGAGGCGTGGCAAGCTGAACAAGAAGACAAGAAACAGGTTTAGATAAAACCCCACTTTTAGTGGAATTAAAAAAGGGTTGGATTATTAATAATCCAACCCTTTTTACTTAGACTAAATAGCGAAACAGTAAAATAACCTAAATCATTCTATTGGTTCACGATAAACATCTGACTGTTTCGGATTTTTTCCGTTTTCCATATTTTTTTCTATCATCGGATTTCTTTGTTTTTTTATATTCTGTGATTTAATATTAGGCCTAGGTTTTTGATTTATTGAGGGAATTGGTTTTCTTTTTATTTCTAATTTATATTCCTCCTCTTTTTTAAATATAGGAGGAAATGTTTTAGGGATATCCATCACCCTCTCATTCGTAGTAGCTTCTTCTTTAATCACAATTTTTTTGGTGAAAGGAATAATTTTTTCTTTGGTACTTTTTATTAAGTTTTCCGCTTTTTCTTTAGAAATTTCTAATTGGTTTTGTAATAAAAGAATAAAGTCATTTTCTGAAATATTACCACCTACAAAACTTTTTGTTGCGTCATTTATTGTAGTTATTCGGGAAGGTTTTTCTTGCATTAATTTTTCATAAGCTTCCTCTATCGTTTCCTGTAATCCGTTCTCTTTTAAAATATTAGAGAAAACGTCAATTGAATCAATTTCTTCTGGGAAAGAAAATACCACCCTTTGTTTTTTATTGTTGGAATTTGATATATCAAGATTTGGCATATTTTATGAAACGATTAAAATATTATAATTCTTTAATGGTAAGATATTTTTTTATCAACTCTGCTCTTTCTTTTGATCCTTTAGCGGCGGCAGATACCAAGGAATTTAATTCGTTTTTTTCCTTTGTTCCTTTTGTTACATATTTTTTAAGCTGATTAACATTTCCTTGGGACATTTCGTCAGAAGCTTTGTTTATTTTTTTATGACTAACATTTTTTATAAAATTTATATCCAACGCGTTTTTTGGTAATTTTCTTATATCAGAAACATCAAGTTTTTGATACGCTATATTAACCGCTTCATTTTCTGCTTGGTTTTGGGTATAGGTTGGGTTTGCTTTCATAATTTTGTTCACTTCCTCTGTATTATTTTTTGCTAGATTAGGATCTGATTTCTCAAAAATTTTTCTTTGGGTGCCAAAAGCTTGTGCGCGAGCCATAAGGGTTGGAATCTTTGCTTGATTTAAATTTTTTGAACCTAGGTCATTATTTTCAGCCATTACCTCTAGCGCAGCTGCTGACCTTGATCCTTTTCCGATGTTAGCAACGCGCGCAACCTGTTCCTTTTTCCCTTGGGCGTATAAAGATTGCATATATTTTTTCTCATCCTGCTTTTTATTTTCTTTATATTTAGCGGTCGCGCCTTTAGACGCAAGTCCCATTTTTTCTTTTGCCGCTGTCCATCTTGCTCCCATTGCTTCACGACTTGCTGTCGCTGCCCTTGAATTTCCTATTAAATTACCTAATCCAGCTCCAGCTTTTCCTAATATGCCTTTGCCTTTAGCCGTTCCTGTAAAGGCTCCTGCGACAGCTCCTGTGAGTGCTCCACCCGTTGCAGCCGCAGCTCCCATAGCAATTGCCGCTCCAGCTCCGGAGAACTTTAAAGTATAAAGAAATCCAACCAACATTATCATAGCTGGTAGAGAAAAAGTAAAAAGCATAGCCATAGTTGAATCTCCAGATGGACTAGTTTTATTAATACTGTATGACATACTGGCAAGGTATAAGGTGAAAGCTGCTGGTATTCCTACAAGGCACCATTTAATAAATTGGCTCCACCATTGTTTAAAATATTGATTTGTAAAGGGAAAAACATAGCAGACAAAGGCTATCGGCGAGAATATCACTAATATCCATAACATAATATATCTTGCCAAAAATAAGACAAACAAAAGCCCGAAGACAAGAAATCCGACAATATTGCCCAAAATAAGGCTCCCTGATACTGTAATTGTTTCAGTGTAATTCGTTGCTTTCGCTATGTCCCTTGATTGTGTCTCCCAACTAGGAAGGATTTCTCTAACATCCCCTTTCATAAAAAAATTCATAGTTATATTTGAAGCATCAATTACCACGCCACAGATTACAGGAGAAAAATTAATTAAGATGGCAACTATTATCAGTTTTGGTAAAAGTTTTTGAGCCTGATAGTCTTGGAGTCTTAATATGGTTGCTATACCAATAATAATAAAGCCAAGTACAACTATCATATTTGCTAAATCTCTGCAGATTGCCCAACCAGAGTCAACCATTAGATTATGATTTCCTGTCCAACTGGCCCCGTGTGGTGTATAGGCAACATTTATTGCATCGGACATTATTATCCATTTTAAAAGACTAGCTGTAATGTCCGAGCACATTTTTGTAATTCCTACGATCATTATGTCAATTCCCTTAACAAACGATAATAATAAGTCAGCATTGGCTATTTGAGGAATAACTAGGGTCATAGCAACTAAAAATAGAAAAAAATAGGAAATTAATGTTTTTTTATTATAAGGCATAGTTAGTTTGGGCTAAGTTTAATTATTTAATAATAGCATAAAAAAAGATAAATACTAAGTCCAAGTTTTAATTTTTAAATATTAAACTAAAAGATTTTATTAAATTAATCCAATCGTTAATGTTTAGTGTCCCGGCTCTTTGTTCTGTCTTTAGCCCATTTTTTAGGAGAATAGAGCTTATTTGTTCTTTACCTAATTTTAAGCTTTTTGATAGATTATTAACAAGTTGTTTCCTTGGTTGAGAAAATCCCGCCTTTACAATCTCAAAAAATCTGTGTGAATCCGTGTTCTTATCTGTGTGAATCTGTGTAATCCGAAGGATAGCTGAATCAACTTTTGGTTTTGGCCAAAATGATTCTTTTGACACATAATCTATAATTTTCGGTTTAGCATAAAATTGTACAGAGACAGATAAAATACTCATTTTAGGCGGATTGTTGCAGATTCTTTGAGCAACCTCTTTTTGGACCATTAAAACCATAGAGCTAGGCGGTTTTTTTAATTCTAAAAATTTTCTGACTATAGGAGAAGTAATATAATAGGGAATATTTGAAATTACTTTGTAGGATTTAGGTAGGATATAGTGGATAATATCTATTTTTAATATATCTGCGTTGACGATTTCTACATTTTTAATATTTTGATGTCTTAACGATTCTTTCAAGATTTCGCACATTTTAAAATCTTTTTCTATGGCGATTACCTTCTTTGCATTTTTTGCCAATTCTTTAGTTAAAATTCCTGTCCCTGGTCCTATTTCAACAACTGTATCACTTAGTTTAATACCAGCTGTTTCAATAATTTTATCTAAAATTTTTCTATCTATTAAAAAGTTTTGACCCAAGTATTTGATTGGTTTAAGATTATGTCTCTTTAAAATGGTTTTTTCGAAATTTATAGTCATTGTTAAATTATAGCAAGAATTACTGATAAAAGGTATTGACATAAGCGCCTATTCTGTAATATAAAGAAGATAGTAATTTAATAATCTTTTAGGGTTGTGAAATAATAAAACAATTTTAGATAAAACTGAAAGGATATAAGATGAAGAAACGGTTTAATTGCATTTTGTTAATTATCGTGTCTGTCGCTATGGCGATGATGCTAGGCGGTTGTAAAGAAAAATATCAAGTGCAAGAAATAGTAGAAAACGGAACGGTCTCGTGCTTCGTTGTAACGGTAATTGGTCCCGCAAATGACCTCATTGTGATATTGCTTAGTCCCACCGGAGACTCTTTGAAACAGAACATTGAGAAAACAGTTATGGAAAATATGAAAAATTCCGCAACTGTGCGCTTTGCTTTTTGTGAGCTCGGGAAAGGATATCCTTGTTCCCCTGAAAATAGAGGGAAAAATGGTTTCTACAAATTGTTGGTTCAGAATAGCGAAAGTAAAAAAGTTGTTCTCGAAAAAACAGTAATACTTATCGGCGGATATGATAGCGTAGAAATAGTGTCAACAACGGCACAGGCAACGGCAAAAGCCGGGTTATAGGCCGCGTTAGCGGAGAACACTAAAAGGCTTGGATTTATCATAATCCCGGCCTTTTTTATTACAAAAACCAGAATATAAGAGGTGTGGATTAAACCTTGACCGCGACCCTTTGCAATGATATCTTAAATATAGCCCTATCTTCTAACAATAAAGGAGTGCGGGTTTTAATATTTTAATGCCGTCCTTTCGAAAATTAAGAAGCAAGGTAATAGATACTTGTCATTATTTGTGGGAAAAGATAGGCATCCTGACACAATTTAAGGGCTTTTTTAAAACGCCCTGTTTTTATTACGGATTAGTATCAATTATTGTGCTTGGTTTAGTTTGTTTCGGCATTCAACGTCTTTCCCACGCTACTGTCTTATCAGGAACAAACTATTTGCCAAGCACTCAAGCCTCATTATTCAACCCCATTTCTAAGAATTCAAACGACTCTAAGGAAGGGGTTTTGTTTTTTAATCAAAGCCAGTCTTGTCTATTAGAGCCACCAGAATTAAAGATTATACAAAGCGATTGTTTAGCCGCTCTTACCTCGCCAAGGGTTTTATCTACAAAAGTTTTAGGCGCTATCTTCGGTCAAGGACCGCAAATCAGAAAAGAGATTATTGAATATGCCGTTCAATCTGGAGATACTTTCCAATCAATAGCTAAGAATTTTGATATTTCTTTAGATACTTTGCTTACATCAAATAGCTTTACAAAATCTTCTAAAATTAAAGCTGGGCAAAAGCTTATTATTTTACCAGTTACTGGTTTGGTTCATATTGTAAGAGCAGGCGATACGTTAAGCGAGGTGGCTAAGCTGTATAAGGCGCAAGCAGATGAGATTATAGAAACTAATGAATTAACAGACGAGTCAGATGTATATATCGGAGATATTTTAGTTATTCCTAACGGAGTTGCCCCGAAGAAAGCCCCGGTATATTCAGAAACACAATTAGCTAACAGCTACTTTAAGTTTCCAGTTGAGGGAAGAATTACACAGGGCTTGCATTGGTATAATGCTGTAGATATTGGCAATAAATGCGGCACCCCGATTTTTGCGGCAGCTGCCGGAACGGTTTTAAAAGCTAAATATGGTTGGAATAGCGGCGGTGGTAATGTTGTCACTATTATGCACAAAAATGGAGTGGTCTCTTATTATGGTCATCTTCAAATTATTTCTGTAAAAGTAGGAGATAGCGTTGACCTCGGAGACAGAGTTGGTTTAATGGGAGGAGGGAAAGGAATGGATGGCGCAGGAATTTCAACTGGTTGTCATTTGCATTTTGATGTTATCGGCGCTAAAAACCCATTTGGTAAACTTCCTTTAGGATATAAAATGCAATATGTCGGGGAATAGTTTTCACCCTACGAATTACCTGCCCGCATCGGCTACGCCAGCCCGCATGACTCGCGTCAGCGTGTCTGGCAGACCGGAAGCGTTGCAGGCGGGCGGAATTCGAATTACGAATAAAATTCCTGCCCCTACGAATTACGAATTTAACCAAATTACGAATTTAAAAAACGGAGTGATTTATCTCCGCTTTTTTATTAGTACTCGGTTGCTATCCCCTAAACCCTATACCCTAAACCCTGCACCCTATCCCTTAGACCCTAGCTCTCTTTTAACCTATACATTAAAGCCTCGGCGACATGTCCATATTGGATGCTCTCTGCTTTATCTAAATCAGCAATAGTTCTGGCGACTTTTAACACTCTGTGATATCCTCGGGCAGATAGTTTTCCGGAATCAACGTATTGTTTTAGAAGATTTTGTCCTCGCGAGTCATGTTGACAGTACTTTTTTATATCAGGTAATCCCATTTCAGAGTTCGTAAAAATCTTATTAGAAGAAAATCTTGATTTTTGTATCTCACGGGCTGTCTCTATTTTTTCTCTTATTTTCTCGCTTGTATTTTCTGTTTCTTCTGAAACTAATTTTTCATATTTTACAGCCGGCACCTCAATAAACAAATCCATTCTATCCATTAATGGCCCTGATAATTTTCTTCTATACATCGCGACTTGGGAAGTTGTGCAATTGCAGATTTTATCCGGGTCATTTAAATATCCGCAAGGGCAGGGGTTGGAAGCTCCAATTAACATAAAACGGCTGGGAAAATTAAAAGTATTTTTTGCCCGAGAAACAGTTATTGTCCCTTCTTCAATTGGTTGTCGGAGTGATTCTAAAACATCTCTATGGAACTCTGGAAATTCGTCCAGAAACAAAACTCCGCGATGCGCCAATGTTATTTCCCCTGGTCTTGGAGGATTTCCGCCGCCGAGCAAAGCCACTTCAGACGAAATATGATGCGGGGAACGGAATGGTCTGAAATTAATAAGCGGCTTGTCATCCGGCAGTAATCCAGCTATGCTGTAAATTTTTGTGACCTCTAACGATTCTTGAAAATTTAATCTCGGCAAGATAGAAGGGATTGCTTTGGCTAATAAAGTTTTTCCTCCGCCCGGCGGTCCGAAAAGAAAAAGATTATGACCTCCTGCGGCGGTGATTTCCAAAGCTCTTTTCGCATATTCTTGGCCTTTAATCCAAGCCAAGTTCACGGGATAATCAGGGTTTTGGAATAATTCTTCTATTTTAAAATCCTCTGGGGCAAAAGATTTCTTTCCTTCTAAATACTTTATTACATCTGTTAATGATTCGCATCCTATTACTTTTAGGCTATTATCCTGCGCCCCATCTTTTTTAGATAAGGCGGTTGCTAAAACTGCCTCTTTTTCGTTTGCTCTTGGCAAGATTATTTCTTTAATTCCTTGTCTTTTAGCCAATAAAGCAAAAGATAAAGCGCCTTTAATCGGCCGTAATCTTCCATCTAAGGATAGCTCGCCAAAAAATATTTTATCTTGCGATTCAAATTTAATCTGGTTAGACGCAGAGAGAAATGAAAGAGCTATTGGCAAATCAAAAAGCGCCCCTTCTTTTTTTAAATCAGCAGGAGCTAATCCTATCAGAACTTTATATGGTCTTTGATAGGGAGAGAGAAGCTTCGAACTTTTAATGGCGCTGCCAATCCTTTCTTTTGATTCTTCAACCGCCTTGTCTGGAAGCCCTACTATATTAAAAGAGCGGAGACCGTGTGAAACATCAGCCTCCACTTCTACAATTTTTGCTTCAAGTCCTACTATTGACGCCGAAAAAACCTTTGATGGCATAGAATAATAAATCCTAAACTCCAAACTCTAAATTCTAATCACTAAATTCTAAATAAATCCAAAAACTAAAATCAAAAATTCAAAACTTTATAATTTAAATATTTGGATTTTGAAATTGTTTAGGCCTATTTAGCTCGTCGAGCCAACGGTTCGAATAGAGATTTAGGATTTAGGATTTTATAATGTTGCATTTTGTACAAAATTTTGCTTCTGGGCAGGCTTTCAATCTCGCAATGTCTATAGATTTTCCGCATTTTTCGCATTTGCCATATTTACCCTTCTTTATTTTTTCCAAAGCCAGATTAACATCGCGTAATCGTGTTTCCAGATTGTATTCCACGGATAAAAGTTTTTCATATTCTTGTACTTCGTCTGCTTCTGATTCTAAATTTCCTCCATCAAATTTAGGATAACGAGTGCCCCAGTCCCCCCTTGATTTAGAGTCTTCATTGGCGAAATTCTTTAACTCTTTTTCAAGAGAGCTTTTCTCTTTTTCTAATTTTTGTTTTAATTCTTCAGTTGATTTTTTAATCATAATAAATCCTACGAATTACGAATTATTTCGAATTACGAATATGTGGAAAGCGTTATGCGAATTTTTATTTTCCGCTCCGAATTTTTTATTCGTAATTCGGTAGCATTCGTAATTCGTAAGGTTATTTATCTTCTTTTGCCCGTTCTTCAATGTTTTTTAAAAACTCTTCTCTTTCTTTTTTTTCTTTGTCTGCGCTTTGCTGTAATTTTTCAACTAGTTTTTCTTTAGCAGTCTCTGGTATATTTCCTAAAAATCCCCTATCGTCAGGTTTTTCTTTTTGAACCCATTCTTGCCTTTGTATTTTTTCTTTCAAAAGGGATTCCTCTTTTGCCCTTCCTGCGGTTTCTAAATTTTTCTGCGTCTCTTTCTCGCTTTTTTTATTTTCTTCCCTTTGCATAATCTTGGTATATATCGCGCGCAATGAATTATTATTTTCCTCTATTTTATCTTTTAATGCCCTCTGGTTTATTAGAACTCCTTGCTCTTGGTCACCTATGTCTTTTGTCTTGTTTAATATTGCTTCCATTTCTTTTTCTATCACCCATTTTCTTTTTTCTAATTCCGTCCTTTGTTCTTCCAAAGATTGCCTTTTCTTTTCTAGTTTCTGCCTATCGCTGGGCGCGGTTGCTGTTCCTTCATTTTCGCTAACAACTTTTTCTTCGTTTTCAATCGCTTTTTCTTGTTCTAAAATATGGTTGAGTCTATTCTCAACTTCGTTTCTTTTTAATAAAAACTCATTTTTTTTCAACAGCAAAGAAGACCCCCGTTCTTTTTGTAGGGTTTTAAGTTGTTCTTCTAGGGTTATTTTCTCTGATTCCAAATAAAAAATCTGTTGTTTTTCTTGCTCTTGGGCATAACCTTTCAATTGCTTCATCGTGTCCTCTTCATTCGCAAATTGTTTTTTTAATACCGCGCTTCTTAGCTCGGTTTCTTTTGCCAATTTTTCTTTTTCTATAATTTCCTGTTTTTCTTTTTCTAATTTTTCCTCTTCTGGCATTTTCATTTTTACTATCCTGTCTCTTTCTTTTAACGCTTCCCCTTCTCTTAATTTCCGAAGGTCTTTCTTCATTGTTCTAATCTCGGTTCTACTCAAAAACTCCCTTAATTGTGCATCTTCATTGTTTTGTGGCGTATTTACCATAAATCTTACTAATTACGAATTTTTTTCGAATTACGAATATGCAGGAAGTGTTATACGAGCTTGCCTTTTCCGCTACGAATTTTTTATTCGTAATTCGGTAGTATTCGTAATTCGTAGGGCTATTGTTTTTTATTCTTAGGTTGGAATCCAGCTTCTATAGCAGAAAGATTAATCCTGCCTAACTCATCTATTGAGGTAACCTTGACCGGGATAATATCCCCGATATTTACCACGTCAGTCGCGCTTTTTATATGATAGGGGACAAGTTTGGAAATATGAACTAAACCGTCTGTTCCCGGCAGAACCTCCACAAAAGCTCCAAAATCCAGAATTCTTTTTACTTCTCCTTGGAAAACTTCTCCGACCTGCACTTCTCTAGTCATGCCTTTTATTTGTTGCACTGTTGCTTCTACTGCATCATCATCTTTTCCTGTGATATAAACTAATCCGCTATCTTCTATATCAATGCCAACATTATATTGTTCAATCATTTTATTGATTACGCTTCCTCTCGGTCCGATTACCTCGCCGATCTTCGCAGGATCAATATGAATAACTTTTATTTTTGGCGCCCAAACAGAAAGATTTTTTCTTGGCTCGGGTATTGCTTTTTTTATTATATCAAGAATTTCTAATCTTGCCTTCTTAGCTAATGCTAAAGCGTCTTTCATCAGCTCTTTATCAATGCCAGCTGTCTTGGTATCCATTTGGATTGCAGTTATACCATTCTTTGTGCCGGCTACTTTAAAATCCATACCGCCTAAATGATCTTCTGGTCCCTGTATATCAAGTAAAAGTTCTTGTTTGCCTGTTTTTTCATCTTCTGCTAAGCCAATTGAAATACCAGCCACTGGTTCTTTGATAGGAACGCCGGCGTCTAATAAAGCTAAAGTTGACGCGCAGACTGAAGCCATTGAAGTAGAGCCGTTGCTAGACACGACTTCTGAAACAATTCTTATTGTATAGGGAAACTGTTCAGAGTCTGGTATCAAAGGCAGTAAAGCTTTTTCAGCCAAGCATCCGTGGCCGATTTCTCTTCTTTTAGGTCCCCTTGAGAAGCCAACCTCGCCAGAGGAATAGGCTGGAAAATTATAATGATGCATAAATCTTTTCTTTCCGATAAACTCCATCCCCTCTAAAAGTTGTTGGTCTTTAGGTCCGCCCAAAGTCAAAATAGATAAAACCCTTGTAAGCCCTCGAGAAAAAACTCCAGTTCCATGAGTTCTTGGCAAAACTCCAACTTCACAGGATAACTTTCGTAATTCGTCTGTTTTCCTTCCATCAGGCCGTTTATTATTTTCAATGATATTTTTGTAGACAGCTTTTGCTATCTCTTCTTCAAAGTATTCTAAGGCGAGCTTTATTTTTTCTGGGTCTGGATATTTTTCTTTAACTATATTGATCAATTCTTCTTGCAGATTATTGATAGTAGAGAGTTCTTTTTCCTCTGGCTTAAGGTCTTTTATTGCTTTTTCTAATTTATTTTTTGCGAATTCTTTTACCTCTTTTTCTAATTGCTCATCAATGATAGCGGGTATTATAGCTTTTGTTTTTCCAATTTCAGCACCAATTTTTCTTTGAAAATCTATAAGTTTTTTTAATTCCGGTTCAGCTACTTTTGTTGCTTCCATAACATCGTCTTCTGGCACTTCCTTTCCGCCCATTTCTACCATATTAATTAAGATTTTTTTATTTGATTCCACGGCAGCCAAAATTAAGTCAATGTCGCTTTTGGCCCTTTCTTCATAAGTTGGGTTAAAAATCCATTTATTATCAACCCTTCCAATTCTTACTAACCCAATTGGTCCCGAAAATGGGATATCGGAAATAGATAAAGCAGTTGATGCCGCGATTAAACCCAAAACATCAGGGTCATTTTCCCCGTCCCAGGAAAGGCAAGTTATAACTACTTGAGTTTCTCTTTTTAATTCTTTAGGAAAGCGGGGGCGTATTGTTCTGTCAATCATCCTTCCCGTTAAGATTGCTTCATCTGTTGGCCTGCTTTCTCTTCTGATAAAACGAGAGCCAAAAATTCTGCCAGCAGCATAAAACCTTTCCTCGTAATCAACTGTTAGAGGAAAAAAATCTTGTCCTTCTTTATCTTGTTTTGCCATTACTGCCGTGGCTAAAACCTCAGTGTCTCCAATTTGGACCAAGCATGACCCAGATGCTTGTTCTGCCCAATTCTTTATCTTTATCTGTATCGGGCGTCCGCCTACTTCTGTTTGGAAATTACGTTCTTTTTCCATCTTTATTTTTATTGTTGCTGGCACGAGGTACTTTTCTTAGAATTTCACCCGGATATTTCGAAACTAATTTCGATGCATTCGGGTGTTATCCTTTAACCAAGTCGACCAGCGCTATTAATATTTATTTAAACAAAAACTTATTGGTTTCTTTATCTATATCAATAAATTCATCTGCTATTTCTTTTAAGTGCAAGGACGTGGTTTTTCCGAATGCCATTACTTCAACTCTTTTACCTTGGTTTTTTAAATATTCAACTAAAGGAATAAAGTCTCCGTCGCCTGAGGCCAAGATAACAACATCAACCCCTGGAGAAGTGCGAATAGCGTCAACTACAATGCCGACATCCCAGTCAGCTTTCTTCTGTCCATCATAAAATTCCTGAAGGTCTTTTACTCGTGTTTCAATCCCTAACTTTATTAATGCTTCAAAAAACGGCTCTTCAGTGCCGGTTTTTGTGCGGACGACATAAGCAAAGGCGCGGATAAATTTTCTTCCAGCGATTGCCTCTTTTAGAATTTCTTTAAAATTAACTTTCGCGTGATAGAGATTTTTTGCAGAGTGATAAAGATTTTGAACATCTATCAATACTTCTACTCTTTGTTCTTTTGGTTTTGCCATAATGCTTTTACTTCGTAAAAGAAACTCTAAATTCTAATATCTAAACTCTAAATGTGTTTTGGATTTTGTGATTTAGAATTTGTGATTTGTTTAGAATTTAGAATTTGGGATTTAGGATTTATTACTTTACTCCTAATTTTTTACAAATTTCACTGTATCTTTTTGCAGACTCTTTTTTAAGATAAGCTAAAAGCTTTTTTCTTTTAACCACCATTTTTATTAAACCCCTCTTTGAATGAAAATCTTTAGGATGTTTTTTGAGATGTAAAACTAACCTGTTAATTTCTTCGCTTAACAAGCCAATCTGGACCTCTGGAGAACCAGTGTCAGTTTCGTGAATATTGTGCTTCTTAATAATCTTTGTTTTTTCTTCCGTCTTTAGCATATTTCCTACTAATTACGAATTATTTCGAATTACGAATATATGGAAAGCGTTGTGTGAGTTTTTATTTTCCACTCCGAATTTTTTATTTGTAATTCGGTAGCATTCGTAATTCGTTAAGATTGTCTTTTATTGATTTTAAATATATATTGTAAAACGATTTATGTCAAACGAATGTGCCCCCAGCAGGGCTCGAACCTGCGACTCACAGCTTAAGAGGCTGTTACTCTACCGACTGAGTTATGGGGGCTTAGTTAAACTTTAGTATTTTATGAGACGTTTATTGCCCTGGAGACTTTTTCAAGTGATTTCCATTCTTGTTGTGTTAGTTCTGTTTTTGCGGAAATATCTTGTAAAACTACTTTAATCCAACCGAAAATTCTGTGACGCATATCAGTTCCTCGGGGTACAGTAATTTTTATTGTTCCATAATAAAGATTATTTTTCTTGTAATTTTTACTTAATGGTTTAACAAAACTTTTACCGAAATTTTCTAAAGGTATGCCAGTTAATTGAGACCAAAAGCTTTTAATCTTTAAATCGTTTTGTTGAGGATAAATATTAAGCCAGGCCTTCAAGTCTTTTGGCGCTACCCCAAGTATTTTTTTAAACCACTTTACTATAAATGAGATAAGATAAGGATCAGAATTTGTAATTTCTAAACCGTTCTTTTTATTGCCTTCTGCCCAATATAATGCAGCACCGAATAGGCGATAGCTTTCCAATGAAATAGAGTTACTAACTTCTTTTTTAGCATTTTTGATAATTTCAGCGATTTCACGTATTCTTCTTTCTTTTTGGCTCTGAGGACCTTTTGATAAAATTGAAATTTGTTTTGTATATAATCGTTTTCTATGTTTCGGTGAGAGAGGTATATTTTTCAACCACAGACTGAGTGTACTTTTTGCAACCTTTACTGATTTTTTTATTTCATTATAGCTTCGCCCTTGTTTTCTAAGTTTTATAGCTTTTATTTTAAGAAGATTATAGTTCTTCATACTTCCAATTATACCACACAGAGAAGCCGAACTGCAATCCGTTGATTAATTTTTAGTGAGTTTGTTTTTCTCATTAACTATTAAGTTACGGGCACGCTAAATGAGATTAAGGACCGACGGTATATGTTGAACCGAGGGCTCCTAAAATGAAATTAATGATAAGTACAGACCCGTATGCCAACACCATACCGATAACGGTTGCTATAAGAATTTTTTTGCCCGTGTTCTTCAGTTCCGGGTTTCCGCCAGATATTAACAATACTATTCCGCCTATTGTTAGAAATAAAATAGATAGTGGTAAAACAAGAAAATCCATTATAAAATTTATTATCCTCGGGATTATATCTTGGAAATCTTGGAAACTACAAGGGTCATCTGCGCATGATACTATCGATTCTCCGTGGACAAAACTTATTGCTGGAATCAATAAAACAAAAACGAAAAATATAAGAAATAATTTTTTCATAGAGTTTTTATCAATTTTAAATTTTTGTTTAACAACTTAATACTAAATATTGTTTTAACCACGTTTGACGTGGTGCCCTCGCCAGGATTTGAACCCGGAACTTTTGCTTCGAAGGCAAAGATGATATCCAGTTTCAACACGAGGGCCCTATATCCTAATCCTGTAAAAACAGGACGGGTCGGGCTCGACCCCGCTAAGCGGAGTATAGAGCTTATTTAAACTTTATCATAAAATTGTAAAAAATCAAACCCAGTAAAATTCTTTACTGGGTGCAGTCCCGCACCGTGCTTTGCTTTGGTGCGGGGCAATTTTAGATAATTTTTAATTGAAATAAATAAAAAATTAAGATAACATAAATTTGTATTATTAAATTTATGTTAATCCCAAAAGAAGTAAGGTCTGCTATTGATAAGTTAAAGAAGCAAGGATTTGAAGCATATATTGTGGGCGGTTGTGTCCGCGATTTTTTGCTTGCCTCGCCGAAGTTTGCAAACGAAGGCGGGATTGGGATTGCCGCCCAAAGTAAATCTTTGGGCGAGCCTCGCCAAAGGCGGGAACCCGCGGATTGGGATATAACAACTAATGCTAAACCAGAAGAAATCCAAAAAGTATTTCCAAAGAACTTTTACGAGAACAAGTTTTTAACTGTAACTATTCAAACTGGCAGTAAAAAATCAAAATTAAAAGAAATAGAGGTGACAACTTATCGATTAGAGGCGAAATATTCAGACAAACGTCATCCGGATGGAATAAGGTTCGCAAAAACATTAGAAGAAGACCTGGCCAGGCGCGATTTCACCGTAAATGCAATCGCGCTGGAAATTCTAAATTCTAAATCCGAAATCCCAAATAAATCTAAAATTCAAAATTCAAAATTCAAAATTGTGGATCTGTTTGACGGCCAAACAGACTTAAAAAATAAAATTATTAGAACTGTCGGAAATCCAGAAGAGCGATTTTCTGAAGACGCCCTAAGAATGCTCAGAGCAATAAGATTTGCTACAACGTTAGGCTTTACAATTGAGCTCAAAACCTTAGAAGCTATTAAAAAGAACGCCGAGTGGCTAAAAATGATATCAGAAGAAAGAATAAGAGATGAACTCGTAAAAATTATTATGTCAGAGAGAGCAGATGAAGGAATAGAATTATTGCGTGAAACAGGGCTTTTACGGTTTTTTATCCCAGAGTTATTAGAGGGTTATAAAGTAGGCCAGAATAAACACCATATTTATGATTGTTGGCAACACTCTTTGCTTTCTTTAAAATATAGCGCTCAGAAAAAGTTTAATCAAAATGTAAGATTAGCTGCCTTATTTCACGATATTGGCAAACCCCGCGCTAAACGCGGCGATGGCCTTGATTCAACTTTCTATAACCACGAAATAATTGGAGCTAGAATGACCCAAGGAATTTTAGAAAGATTAAAATTCTCCAAGAAAGATATTGAAAAAATAGTAAAGTTGGTTCGTTACCACCTTTTTTACTATAACGTTGATGAGGTTAAAGATGCTTCTGTAAGGCGTTTAGTTCGTAATGTCGGTCCAGACAGCATGGAAGAGCTTTTACAGGTTAGAATGTCAGACAGAATAGGTTCTGGCGTGCCTAAAGCTGAGCCGTATAAGTTAAGACATCTAAAATATATTGTTGATAAGGTTGCCCAAGACCCGATTTCAGCAAAAATGCTTAAAATTAGCGGGAATGACGTGATGAAAATTTTAAATATTAAACCGGGACCAAAGATCGGACAGATTTTAGATATTTTGCTAAGCTATGTTTTGGCTGAGCCTAAGAATAACAAAAAAGCATTTTTAGAGAAAGAAGTTTTAAAACTCGGTAAATTATTAGATAGTGATTTGAAAAAAATAGCCGATGGGGCTAAAAAAGAGAGAGAAAAAACAGAAACGAAAAGAGATGAGATGACAAAGCAGAAGTATTGGGTAACATAGATAGAATTTTTAAAACAACGGGAGTTGGTTTAACGGTAGAATCTACGGTTCGGGACCGTAGGGCGAGAGTTCGACTCTCTCACTCCCGAATGATGGTGGCAGAGCATTGTGTCCGCGTTGCAGAAATGGCGGTTCGCCTCTATTCTCCCTGAAATTTTAAATTAATAAAATTCTGAAATTTTTCTTTTAGATTTTTATTTAGAAGATTTTTAGGATAAATATCTTTTGGGTAGATTCCGATTAAAGGGATATTATGTTTTTTACATAACATCTCTTTTTCTTTTATAGAGCGGTCGTACTTTGGACTGTCATTTGCTAATCCAAAGTATTCAACAAAAATTTCTTTATCTTCGATAATTATTTTCCAATCTGATTTATGATTAGTCTCTGGATAATGAGCATCTCTTTCATGTAAAATACTGTTTTTATAAAACCAATTATCAATCAAAAGCTCTGAAATAGAGTCGCACAAGTGGCCATCCAAAGCTTTAGCACGAGATCTTTTATACATTCTGTTGTCGTGAGATCTATTTGGCGTAAACCCCGCTGCTAAAACAGCATTGTTCCATGAGCCGAAAGATTTTCTGCACGCCCCATTCACACCATTTAATATTTCGCGTCTTGCCGGAACCCTTTTTAGTTTTTTAAAGTATTTTCGGATGATATCTAATAATTCTTCTGGCTTATATCGTTCTGCGTCAACCCTACAACTCAATGAACAGTACTTTTTATTGCTGGTACTTTTTCTATATTTCTTCCCACATTGTTCGCAAATTTTAAATTTAGGTAGTAAGCGTTTTCTATCATATCTTTTATTATTAACTATCATTGCACAGGAGTGAGAACAATAATTATGAATAGAAATACCACTTAATGTTCGTTCAAATTTTCTTCCACAATTTTCACAGGAGATTTCTTTTTTTGTAGTTTTGTGTTTAAATTGACATTTTGTTGAACAGTACTGATTCCAGCCAAATTTTATAGCTTCATTAAAACGCCCAGTTAAGCGGTAAAAAGTTTTTTTACAATTTTTACAGCGAACTTTTATAGTTTTAACCATATTTTATCCATTTACAGTTTTGATTTTTAGGATTAGTATTATAAATGAATTAGAAATTCTTATTTAATTATAACACAAAATGGGAGAGTATAGACTGAGCGCAAATCCCAGCGCCACGACAAATATGATATAGTGGAAAAAATTGAATAGGAATAAAAAATAATTTAAATTAGTTTTATGCTAAATAAAAAAACAAATAACAAACAAATCGCTATTTTTGAAGGTCAGAAAATTCGTCGAACATGGAACGAGAAAAAAGAACTATGGTATTTTTCCGTAATAGATGTCATCGCGACATTAACGGACAGCGTTAATCCGCGCGATTATTGGTTTAAAATGAAAATTAGGGTGAAAACAGAGGATGGAGCTGAGTTGTCGACATTTTGTCGACAACTGAAATTACCGGCTTCAGACGGTAAATATTACTTAACTGATGTCGCTAACACGGAAGGAATTTTGAGAATAATCCAATCTATCCCATCTCCTAAGGCCGAACCATTCAAGCTTTGGTTAGCAAAAGTTGGCTATGAAAGGATACAAGAAACAACAGATCCGGAAAAATCAATCAATCGGGGCAGAATGAATTGGCAGAGGTTGGGTCGAAGCGCAAAATGGATTCAGCAAAGAATGATGGGGCAGGAAGTTAGAAATAAACTAACTGATTATTGGAAAGATAACGAGGTTAAAGAAAAAGATGAGTATGCTATTTTGACGAATATAATCCATCAAGAATGGAGCGATTTGTCGGTTAAGGAACATAAAAATTTGAAGAAGTTAAAAACGCAAAATTTACGCGATCATATGTCTGATGCCGAATTGGTCTTTACTGCTCTTGCCGAACTTTCCACTCGCCAAATCGCGGAAACTATGGAAACAAAAGGATTGGAATAAAATAAAACTCCAGCGAGAAAAGGCGGTCGTATCGCCAAAAATGCGCGCATAGAATTAGAGAGTAAAACGGGTAAAAAGGTAGTAAGCAGGAAGAATTTTTTACAATTTCCGGAAAACGGCAAAAAATTATTAAAATAAAAAACTAAATTAAATAATAACCCACCACTACCAGTTCGCCTGTGGGCGATTGGTGTGGGGGCAAGAAAAATTATGGAAAATATACAATCAGTTCCTAAAAGAAATTTACCAAGAGATGTATTCTTACATCTTTTGGTGATAGTCACTCTTTATTGGTCAGCAATAAGCTTTGTGACTCTAATCTGGCAATTCATCAATAAATTTTTTCCAGATATTTTGGATTATCGCTCAAGCGAATATTCTTTATCGCTTATCAGATTTTCAGTTTCCGCTTTAGTTATAGTTTTTTCAGTATTCATTTTAGTGTCTTGGTATTTAAATAAAATTTACAGAAGAGAATCGCAAGTCAGAGATTCTAAAATAAGAAAATGGCTAATTTATTTGACTCTTTTTATTACTTCGTTGGTTATAATTGGAGATTTAATTTTCATTATTAACACTTTTTTAGGAGGAGAGATAACTATAAGATTTATTTTGAAAGCCCTGTCAATAATTTTGGTCGCTGGTGTTATTTTTGGATATTATTTAGACGATGTAAGGCGGGATACGCCTACAAAGTTAGCGAAATACTTTGCATGGGTAACGAGCATTTTGGTTTTAGCGGTTATTGTAAGCGCATTTTTAGTTGTTGGTTCTCCGCAAGAAGCAAGATTGAAACAATTTGACCAGCAGAAAATAAGCGATTTACAGGAAACCCAATCAATGATTATAAATTACTGGCAGAGGAAGGAAAAATTGCCAGATAGATTATCTGATTTGGATGACAGCATATCAGGCTTTATTGCTCCGATTGACCCGCAAACAGGAGATTCTTACGAGTATAATACAAAAGGAGATTTAGAATTTGAATTATGCGCTGTATTTAATAGGGTGTGGAATAATAAAGAGAATCTTTCTATTCCAAAAGGCATGTATCCTTCTATGTATTCCCAAAATTGGGATCATAGTCAGGGGAGAGTATGCTTTGAAAGAATAATTGATAAAGAATTATACCCGCCACTGCCAAAAGATGTAATAAATATAAGAGATGTAATAGAGTAAGAATATAAAAAGCCCCCCCCTTTTTAAAATGGGGCTTTTTAATTATAATTTATTAAATTTTACTTTTATAAAACTTCATTGAGAGTGCATTGAGCACTACGCTTACTGAAGAAAAAGCCATAGCCACCGCAGCAATTGCCGGATTTAAAAGCCAACCAGTGAAAGGATATAAAATACCAGCGGCAACAGGAATGCCGACAATATTATAAAAGAAAGCCCAGAAAAGATTTTGCTTAATTTTATTTAAAGTGTATTTGCTTAAATCAATTGCTATTACTACGTCTCTTAAATCGTCTTTAATTAAAACTATTTCGCCGGTTTCCATTGCCACATCTGTGCCCGAACCCAAAGCAATGCCTAAATCCGCTTGGGCCAAAGCTGGCGCGTCATTAATGCCGTCGCCCACCATCGCCACAATATTTCCTTCACTCTGTAATTTTTTAATTTCGGCTGATTTTTCTTGCGGCAATACCTCGGCTAAAACTCTATCTATGCCGACTTGCTGGGCAATAGCTTGTCCAACTCTTTTATTATCTCCGGTAATTATCGCGACTTTTTTCCCCATTTTATGAAGCATTTTAACTGCTTCTTTTGAGTAATCCTTAAGCGTATCAGCCACTGCAATGATACCAATGATATCTTTTTCTACAGCCAAAATCATTGCTGTTTTGCCTTGATCTTCTAAAACAATCATTTTTTCTTCTATTATATTTGGATTAATTTGATTGTTAGTCATTAGTTTTCTTGTTCCGAAAAGTATTTTTTTATTTTTTAAATCAGCCGTAACGCCATAGCCGGGAATAGCTTGAAACCCTTCGACTTCGCTCAGGGCAAGATTTTTTTCTTTGGCTTTTTTAACAATTGCTTCCGATAGAGGATGCTCTGAATTTTTTTCCACTGACGCCGCGATTTGCAAAACTAAATTCTCACTGACATCGTTTTTAATTTTCACCACGTCAGTAACACTTGGTTCACCCTTGGTTAAAGTTCCGGTTTTATCAAAAATAACAATATCCAAGTCGCGGGCAATTTCCAGCGCCTTACCACTTTTAATTAAAATGCCATTTTTTGCCGCCAGACCAGTACCCATCATCACAGCGGTTGGCGTTGCCAGACCTAAAGCGCAAGGGCAAGCGATAATTAAAACAGCGATAAAGGCTGTGAGCGCGAAAGGAAAAGGATGGCCTGCAAAAATCCAAACCGCGAAAGAGACAATAGCGATGACTACTACTGTCGGTACAAAATAAAGAGAAACTTTGTCGGCTAAAAGCTGAATTGGCGCCTTAGAACCCATAGCTTCTTCAACTATCTTTATAATCTGGGCCAACATCGTATCTTTACCAACTCGAGTTGCTTTAAATTTCAAAACGCCGGTTTTATTAATAGTGGCGCCGATGACTTCATCGCCCTTGCTTTTTTCAACCGGGATACTTTCGCCAGTGATTGCTTTTTCATCAACGCCGGAATAGCCGTCAATAACAATTCCGTCTACCGGGATTTTTTCGCCGGGCTTGACTAAAATAATATCCCCGACTTTTACTTCGGAAATAGGAATTTTTATCTCCTCATCGTCTTTTATAATTGTCGCTTCTTTGGGCTGAAGTCCGATTAATTTTTTAATAGCTTCGCTTGTTTTCCCTTTAGTTATTGCTTCTAGATACTTTCCCAAAAGGATGAAGATAAGAATGAAGCCCGCTATCTCGTAGTATAGCTCTTTCATTCCGTATGTTTTGATGTTGAGCCAAGTAGATAAAGAGATTGCCACGCTGTAGACATAGGCAGCCGAAGTGCCAATAAATATCAAAGAGTCCATATTTGGCGCTCGTCTTAAAATAGCCTTGAGTCCGGAAATGTAAAGTTTGAAGGCAACTATAATCACGGGGGTAGTTAACAGAAATTGGATTAGATGCTGGTTCATCTCGATAATCTTCGGTATGTGAAGACCAACCATCATACCCATTGAAACATAGAGAAGAGGAATGCCGAAAATGAGGGCTACAATAAGTCTTATTTTCAGATCTTTAACTTCCTGAATTTTCTCTTCCTTGTGATGATCCTCCATTTCTTTTCCAAAACCTTCTTCACTGGCTTTATATCCCAATTTTTCTATTACTTTTTGAATTCGGGCAATACTTATTTTGATAGAATCAAATTCTAAATAGGCCTTTTCCGTAGCAAAATTGACATTAGCAGATTTAATACCCTCTTCTTTTTTAAGCGCGTTTTCAATGATTGCCGAGCATGAAGCGCAATGCATGCCAGATATTTTTAAAATTGTTTTTTTCATATATATAAATTAGCGAATTCTTTATTTTATATTACAGCTACCTCCGCAACTTCCACCGCCACACCCTCCACCACCTCCGCAACCGCAACCACTGGCTCCAGACGATATATCCGAGATATTATTTACAGTAGTATTCAAATTAGTTGTAGGGGTGGAATTTGTATTATTAACATCAATAACTTCTATTGTCCCCGTTACCATTCCCATCCAACAACTAAATTTGTATCTTCCGGGGTTTGTGGGGGTAAATTCTTTAACGCTTACTTGTCCAGGGGTAAGATTAATCGCTCCATCAAATAAATTTTTTGAAATAACAGCATTAGTGCAACCGCTAGTTCCCTTATCGGTTATCTCCCATCTTATTGGTATTCCGGCTTTAACTTTAAAATAATTAGGCGAATAGCCGCGAGAAGAAGCGCCCATTTTTAAAATTTGCTTACCATCAACGATTGGCGTCAGCCCTTCTAAATTTTTGTTTTTTGATTCTGTGCTCGTATTCGATTCTAAAGCTATATCGTTTAAACTAAAAAAACCAAGAATATTCATTTGAGAATTAATATTAAAAAGGGCGAAAAATAAAATTAGGATGCCGGCAATTTTAGTAAATCTGTAAGCTAAGTGGGGTTTTTGAGACATTTTTATACTCGATAGTCCGATAGCTAGAAGTGGTCCGAATGTTCCTAGCGCAAAAAATCCCATTATTAAAGCGCCCTGTATCGGACTGCCGGATAAAAGAGCTAATCCTTGGCTGGTTATAGTAAAACCGCAAGGCAGAAAGAAAGTTAAGGCACCCATTAAAAATGGCATATTTTTCCTTTTGAAGTTTTTTTCATTTGCAATTCGTCTGGTTATGAATTTCGGCAAACTAAATTGTCTTCCTTTAAATTTTTTAACTCCTAACATTTGAAGAGCTACAAAGAGCATCATTATTGATATTGCGATTATTAGAAATGACGTAAATGTTAAAGATGAGCGGAATTTATTTCCTAACAAACCTAATAAAAAACCAAAAAATATATAAGACAGAAGCCTTCCTATATTAAACATTAAATGAGGTTGGAGCTTTTTAATTGTTGATGGCTCTTGCGCATATAATTGCAACCATTGCTTTGACATGGATAATATTAATCCTCCGACTAAAGCTGCGCAGGTAGAAATACCAGCTAATAAACCAAAAACAAAAAAAGCAGGCAAAGAAGACTTTGAATTCACGTTTATTAAGCCTGCCAATCCTAATTTATTAAGGATTATGAACCCGGCAATTATTAGCAAGCCGATAAAAATACTATTACCTATGCCGCTATTTTTATTTGTTTCTGCCTTTATATTTTTTGTTACATCAAAAAATGTATACCCTTCTTTTAAAAATATGCTATTCAGTTTTTCTAACGTTGGTTTTTTGTCTTCATATTCTATCAATAGTTTGCCCTTAGCGTTTGAAGCATCGGCTGATTTCACGCTTTTAAAAGCCAAAAGTTTTTTTTCTATTAATATCTCACAAGAGGCGCAATGCATGCCTTTTACAGAATAAATATGCTCTTTTATTTTTGCCATAAAATTTAATTATTTAAATGTTTGGGTTTTTTACTTACTTATTAAATAATTTTGTTACTAATAATATTTCTTCTATCATTTCTTGTTTTTTTCTTTCGTTGCGGGTAGACATTGCTTTTTTAAAACAAGTATTCAGATGATTTTCCATCAACATTTCATGCGCTGACCTTAAAAGTCCGATTACAGCTAAATTTTGCTGCATAATGTTAATGCAATATTCATCGCTCTTAATCATTTCGATTATTTTTAAGAGCGAGCTGGCGGCTTTCTTTAAATTTATCAATGTTTTTTGTTTTTTGTTAGTCATATGTTTTTTATTTTTTAATATACCCCGACCTATGGTATAGGTATAATAATAACAAATCCTAAAAACGTGTCAACCCTTCACCTTCGCCAATACTGTTTGGAAACAAGAAATAGCTATTTTCATTAATTTATTTTTTAACGAAGGTGAAGGGTCAATAGTTATTCCCTTTTTGTATAAGAAATGATAGAGTCAAATATAGGAAAAGATTAAATAATTATTTTATTTAATAAAAATATATGGCAGAAGAAATTAGAAAAATGAGAGAATTAGAAGTGGCTCTTAGCAGGAATCTTTATCTGATTTGCGCTTTTGTAACTTTAATTACAATGATTATGACTGTAATTGAGTTTTTCAGTAGAGGAACCTTTTTCCCGAATCATATGGGTCTTTTTTATTTAGGAATTTTACTGATTTATTCTTTACATAAAGAGATGATAAGGTGGCTGGGGCGCGCCAAGGAGAATATTTTGTATATAGTTGGATTATATTAACAACCGTTCTTTATATTATTAATTTTATATCAAAAGATTATTATACATATATGGTCCAAGGCGGACTCTGCGACACTTTGCGGGATACTGCCGTTCTTACGTTAGAGGTTCTTGCTGTGTTTATCTTTACTCGTTGTTTGAAGATTTTCCAGATTTATATAAAAACACGGAAGATTAAGTTTTAATCTTCGGGCCTGTAGCACAGTCCAGACGCAGTCGTGGATCCACGATTGATAAAATCAATCGGGATGGCCCTATGTAGAAATTTTTTAAAATTTCTACCGGGCTCGTTCAAAATTTTGGAATAGAGCAATACATCGCATTCGTCTCGATAAAATTTTAAGATTTTATTGAGGATACTCGATAACTCTGGTGGGCCCATGGTCCAGTGGCAAGACACCGCATTCGCATTGCGGAAACGGCAGTTCAAATCTGCCTGGGTCCACCAGAGTTATCGGGACATTGCTGAATTCCGGGTTCGACTCCCGGTGAGTCCATAGATATTTCTAACGGGGCGAGTTGCGGGGACGCGAGTTCGTCCGGTCATTCGGCCTGACGCCCAGTCGAATGACTGGGCGATTCTGCCCATGTCCATAAAAATTTAGGCGGGTAAGTTGTAGAAATGGCGGTTCAAATCCGCCCAGGTCCATTATATAAATTTTTTTAATAATAATTATGATAATAAAAACCAAAAATCCCAAAGAAGCTATCGCTTATTTGAAATCTTCAAAAAATAAAATATTGAACTATTTAAAAAAAGTAGTAAATGATAAAGATTTTAATTATCGTACTTTTGGGACCGCCATAGAGGAGCATCTTACAGAGGTTCTTATTAAATTATTTAAAGAGGGTGGATTTATTAAAAGTAATAGAGATTATATTGTCGCGCCCGATAAAAATTATTTTCCAGACCTTGAGTTAAAAACTAAACCTCCACTTGCTATTGAGTTTAAATCTGGGAATAGTAGCCAATATAGAAAAGGAAAATGGGTTACGGTAAAGAACAGTGAAAACGATATGGGTACGCTAAATAAGTGGCCGCTTAAGATTGCCAAATTCGGCGGAGAAAATATTTATTATATTTTTGTTTTCTATAATCTTAATGATAGAGCCAAAGAAGTTTTAAATATTGAGATAGCCCCGTTTTATCAATTCATAGGATTAAGCGGCGGTAAGGTTCTTAAATATAGAGAAAAAGATGGAAACCTGCGACCTAAGGATTTTAAAATTGAGCCTTCAATTAAAACATTAAAGCAGTTTGAGGGATTGTTTATCAAAACGGTAGTTTATAGATCAAAGCGTATAATAAAAAAACATCGATCAATTATAAAAGAGGCATTTAAGAAACATTAAAAGAGGGTACAATTAATTGCCGTTGGGATAGATTCTGTATTGTCTATTGGATAAATCCCTTCGTCTTCGGATATAGTCAGGTTTTTCAAATATTTTGAGGCTACTTTTGGTATATTATCATTGTATTTATAACCATTACTTGATCGATAATTTACTTTCTTTAATTTGTCTGAAACAATTTTTTCGTATTTCGGGTCGATATCGATCCCAATATAATTTCTACCCAATCTTTTAGCTGCTAGCGCGGTTGTGCCAGCTCCAATAAATGGATCTAATACAACATCTCCCTCATTGGTGCTCATCAAAATTAAGCGTTCAAGTAGTGGCTCGGGAAGTTGGCAAGGATGTTCGTCTCTACGAGCACTATGTCTAATGCGATGTATATCAGCCCAAACATCGCTTAAAAGTGTTCCATAGGGGTTGATTTGGCTTTTTTTACCACCATAATCTTTAATCATTTGTCCACATGTGCGGCATTTTCTATGTGGAGATCTAAGCTCATGAAATTTAAATCCCTTAGGAATTTTTGTATAGAAAAGTATCCCATAATGAGCTGGTAGTAATGTTTTTCCAAGGGGTATGCTCATTGAGTCCCATGCGATCCAATGCTTGAATATAGCGATTTTGTTTAAATGGTTTGCAAAATAGACCAACCATTTTGGGATATTGTGTACAAAAATTGAACCAGTTGGCTTGGTAACCCTAACCATTTCAGTAAGCCATTGTTCACACCATTTTATATAATCTTCGGCTGCTCTTTTATCTTTATAATTGCCGTATTTTTTATTTAGGTTAAATGGCGGGTCTGCAAATGTCATATCTGCAGAATCATCAGGGATTTTTTTTAGCTCTTCTATCGCATCGCCACACAAAATCTCATTAAGCGGAAGTTTTTTATATTGTTTAATAGTTGCGTTTACTTTCGGTAAAGTAGTTGGGTTTTGAGTTATTTCATGTATAACATCTATTACTACCCCTTGAATCGCAATATCTCTGTTATTGCGGATTATAATTGGCTCAATGCTTTTGTTAGCTGGTTGTAAGCGAATATATCCTCCTTCTCGATAATATTTTTTTAGAGTTGCTTCTTGATTATCAATTAAAGCAACTACTTTTTGTCCGTTATCTGCTGTTCCTTGTTTTTTTACCAAAACAATATCTCCATCATTTATATTTTCATCAATCATACTATTTCCACTGACTCGTAGTGCGTAAATATCTGAACTAGGAGGTAATTTAGTTTTCGGAACAGCTATCATTTCTTTATTCTCTATCGCCTCTATCGGCTCGCCAGCCGCTATAGTTCCTAATAAGGGTATACTTACCATCTGCTCATTTTCATAAAGATTAATGGCTCTGGGTTTATTTTCTTCTTTATTTAAATAACCAAGCTCTTGGAGTTTTTTAACATGAAAATGGGCCGTAGACACAGATACGATTTTTAGTTTTCTTTTAATGTCTTCAAGGGAGGGGGAATACCCCCTTTTTTTTGTATAATCTTTTATAAAATCTAAAACTTGTTTTTGTCTTTTTGTAAGCATAAATTTATTGGCTTTATTCTATCAACTATAGTATAATAGAAAGAAAATAGAAAATCAATAACAGAGTTATCCATAATTAAAGTTTATGTTTATAGAAAAATTTTTAAAAAATCATTTTTTTTAGTAAAACCAAATTATAGAGATTATAAATAATCTATATAATTAATTCATTCGGTCGTCCCGCTAAGCGGGACTTTCTCATTCATAATTATAGAAACAACCTCACTATTTATATAATTAATCTTTCGGTCGTCCCGCTAAGCGGGATTCCCTCTCTCATAATTATGGATAAAAAAGAATTAGGACAATTCGGAGAAAATATTGCTTGCGAATATCTCAAAAGAAAGGGATACAAAATTTTAGATAGAAATTATATTAAAATTTGGGACGATAAAACAAAGGGAGAAATTGATATTATTGCCAAGTCCCAAAGTAATGTCTTTGACATCCTACGGGGTAAAAAAGACAATGCCGTTTGTTTTATTGAAGTGAAAACGATTATTGAAGGTTCGGGATTTTTGCCAGAAGACAAGGTGGATTATAAGAAACGAAAAAAATTGATAAAATTATCCCAAAATTGGTTTTTGGAAAAGAAAATTCCATCAGAGTCGCAGTGGCAAATTGATGTAATAGGAATTTTAGTAAACAGAGACACCCTCTTTCGCCTTTCGGCTTCGGACGGGCAAGCAAAAAAGGCAAAAATTAGACATTTTGAAAATGTGGTCGCGGAAAGCTGATAGGAGGGTTGACCCCGTTAGAAGTTTGCGATTGGATACCGAGCGAAGCGCGAGTGGCGAATAGCCACATCCTGAACCGGGGCGAAGCGCTTCGCCCAACAAGGGATATACCTATTCGGTATACGCACTTCGTTACTGAAAACTATGGCAAACTTCTAACGGGGTTGACATCCAATTTTCATTTTGATAAGCTACAATAAAGTATTGGATATTTGGAAGATACGTCCGTCTGACCGCGGACTATTTTTTTAAGAAAATAATTACTAATATCTAACATCTAATATCTAACACCAAAATGGAAATCGATATTAAGTCGTTTCATCGGGCTTTAAATCAAATTGCTCAAGAAAGAGGCATCCCTGCCGAGAAAATTATAGAAACGCTGGAAGCAGCGATTGCTACTGCATACAAAAAAGATTATGGGAAAAAAGGCCAAAAAATTAAAGCGAAGTTTAATCCTGTGTCAGGAGACGTTAAGTTTTGGCAGATAATGTTGGTTGTTGATAAGGATATGATTTATTCAGAAGAAGAAATAGAAAAACTGAAAGAGAAAAAAGAAATCGCTGTTGTTGAGGCAGAAGAACACGAAGAGGGAAAGAAAGTTGTTTTTAATCCGGAAAAACACATTATGATAGAGGATGCTAAGAAAGATAATTCTAATATCAAACCGGGAGATGAATTAGAGATTCCTTTGGCACCAAAAACTGATTATGGCCGCATTGCTGCTCAGACAGCAAAACAGGTTATTTTACAGAAGATAAGAGAAATTGAAAAAGAAGCTATCTTTGGAGAGTATAAGTCAAAAGAAGGAGAGATTACTTCAGGAATCGTTCAAAGAATTGAAGGTCATACTGTTTTTGTTGATATCGGTAAAACTTTAGGCGTTTTAAACAGAGAAGAAAATATTCCAGGAGAGTTTTATAGACCAGGTCAACGTTTAAAGTTTTACATCCTTAAAGTTGAAGAAACTCCAAGAGGGCCAGTTGTTTTGCTTTCTCGCGCTTATCCTAAATTAATCTCCAAACTTTTTGAGTTAGAGGTCCCAGAAATTACTACTGGCACCGTTGTTATAAAAGCTGTTGCCAGAGAAGCTGGTTTCCGTACCAAAATAGCAGTTGAATCAACAGCTGAAGGAATCGATCCAATTGGTTCATGTGTTGGGCAAAGAGGAACAAGAATTATGGCAGTGATTAATGAGCTTGGCGGAGAAAAAATAGATGTTGTTGAATGGAAAGAGGACCCTGCAAAATTTATTTCCAATGCCTTAGCTCCGGCAAAAATTATTGAAGTAAAAATTGATAAGAAAAATACTGCGAAGGTTTCAGTTCCTGACGACCAGCTATCTTTAGCTATTGGGAAAGACGGCAGGAATGTAAGATTAGCAGCGAATCTCACTGGTTGGAAAATTGATATTGAGGGAGTGGTCGCCGAAGAAGCGACCACAGAAAATGTTCCAGAAGAAAAATCCGAGAAAGAAGTCAAAGAGAAAATAGAAGGAATAGAAGGGGAGAAAAAAGAAAACGAAGGTAAAGAGGGTGATAAAAAAGAGGAAAATAAGGCAAAAAAGAAAGAGGAAGAAAAGAAAAAATCTATCTCAGCTAAATCTCCAAGAAGTAAGGGGAAAAAGCCTCCTAAAAATAATTAAAAGTCGATTTTAATTAAAATTTTAAAAATTATGGTTAATTTATATAAAGATTTAACACCTGGCAAAAATCCACCAAAACAAATAAACGTCGTGGTGGAAATTTCTCAAGGGGCCAATAATAAGTATGAATATGACGAAAAAGGCGGTTATTTTAAATTAGATAGAACGCTTTTTTCACCGATGTATTATCCATTTGAATATGGTTTTATTCCTCAGACCGTCTCAGAAGACGGGGATTCTTTAGATGTTGTTTTGATAACAAGCAGGCCGACTTTCCACGGTTGTGTTGTTCAGGCTAGGCCAGTCGGGGTTTTAAAAATGAAAGATGAAGGAGGGGTAGATAATAAAATAATTGCTGTTCCTATAGAAAAAGTTGACCCTCGTTTTAAAGAGATTAAAGAAATTAACGATTTAGGAGGGCATTTAAAAAAGGAAATAGAGCTTTTTTTCGCCGACTATAAAAAATTAGAAACGGAAAAATATAAATTTGTGAAAGTTGAAGGTTGGAAGGGACGAGAAAAAGCAGAAGATATCATCAAAAAATCAGTAGCTAAATATCTCGGTAAATAAAAAACAAAAACAGGAAAATATAAAAACTATTGGAAGGTCAGACCTTCCAATAGCTTTTGTAGATATATGAAACATCAAATTAAAAAACTACCAGCATCACAAATAGAAATTGAAGTAGAAATTCCTTCCGAAGATTTGGATAAGTTTTTAGAAAAAGCCTTTGCGCATTTTAACGAACACTTAAAAGTGGATGGTTTTAGGCAAGGAAACATCCCGAAAAATATCGTGGAAGAAAAAGTTGGCAAGGAAAATATACTTGCCGAAGCAGCGGATTTAGCAGTGAAGGATGCGTATGCAAAAATAATTAAAGAAAATAATTTGGAGCCTATTACTGCGCCGGATGTACAGGTTTTGAAGTTGGCAAAAGGCAATCCTTTCATATTCAAAATAAAAGTGAATCTCTTGCCGGAAATTGGTCTCGGAGACTATAACAAGATTGCTTCGCAAGTTAAAAAGAATAAAATTTCTGTCAGCGAAGAAGAAATTAATAACTCGTTGGAATATATCAGAAAATCAAGATCTAAGTTTTCCCAACTTGATAGACCTGCTCAAGAAAAAGATTTTATTGAAATTGAATACGAAAGTTCTCAATTAGGTTCTGAAAAAATGAAGGACCAGTTTATCCTAGGGGAGGGCGGATTCATGCCTGGTTTTGAACAAAAAATCGTAGGGATGAAAACCGGCGAGGAAAAAGAGTTCTCTGTAGCCTTTCCGCAAAACGCTCAAAGAAAAGATTTAGCCGGAAAGGAAGTTTCTTTTAAAACTAAAATGCTCGGCGTTAAAAAAGTAGAAATACCAGAAGCTAATGACGATTTTGTTAAAAGTTTAGGGAAGTTTGAGAGCCTTTCAGCTCTTAGAGATAATCTTAAAGAAGGAATAACAATGGAAAAAGAAGAACAAGAAAGAGAAAATAGAAGAAAGGAGATCTTAGAGAAAATAGTTGAAAAATCAAAAATTGATATTCCTCAATCTTTGATTGATTCTGAAAAAGAAAACCTATTAAAGAATTTTAAAAACAGAATAAGCCAAAACCATAAAATCAGTTTTGAAGAATATTTGGCTTCGGTAAAACAAGACGAAAAGACAATTTTAGAATCTTTTGTAAAAGAGGCAGAGAAAAAGATCAAAAACTATCTAATTTTAAAAGAAATCGGAAAGAGAGAAAATATTCTAATTAGCGAGGAAGAAATTGAAAAGGAAGTCAATAAAAATATCAAAAATTATTCAAAAGAGGTTTTAGAAAAAATTGACATTAACGAATTTAAAGAGTATATTAAAGGAGTAATATATAACGAAAAGATTTTCCAATTATTGGAAAATCTTTTAAAACCCTAAATTCGAAATCCTAAACTCTAAACAATATTAAAATTATAAATCCAAAGCACAAAACCAGTTTAGAATTTTAAATTTTTAGCATTTGGATTTATTTAGGATTTAGAGATTAGTGCTTAGAATTTAATTTATTAAAATTTTTATGCCAATAGTTCCAACTATTGTCGAAAAAACGCAACGTGGTGAACGTGTTTATGATATATTCTCTCGTCTTTTAGAAGAGAGGATAATTTTTCTTGCAGGACAGATAACAGACCTTAACGCTAATGTGGTTATCGCTCAGATATTGTATTTAGCCTCAAAAGACCCAAAGCGTGACATAAAAATCTACATCAATAGCCCTGGAGGTTCTGTGACAGCAGGACTGGCAATTTACGATACAATGCAGTACGTAAAATGCCCTGTTTCCACTATTTGTGTGGGTTTGACTGGTTCCATGGCGGCAATTCTTTTGGCAGCAGGTAGCAAAGGAAAGCGCTTTGCTTTGCCAAATGCCGAGATTTTGCTTCATCAGGTAGCCGGAGGTATAACGGGTCAGGCAAGCGAGATAGAAATTACAGCTAAGCAGATAATGAAGTTAAAGGAGAATATTAACCAGATTTTGGTTAATCATACTGGGCAGCCATTGAGTAAGATAGAAAAGGATACTGATAGAGATTTCTATTTAACTTCTCGGGAAGCCAAAGAATATGGCTTAATTGATGATGTTATTGGGGTTAAAGAAAAGATAGCCAAGTAAGATTATTTTAATTTTATAAACACAGATTCGCCCGCCAAAAATGCTTTGCATGTTTAGGCGGGTAAACTCACCTCGTTGGGGTGAGTTGTTTTATTTAATAAATGCGATACCAATAATACTAATCTGCATACCAATGATACGAATAATTTATGGTGAGTTCGTCGAACCATTAGTATAATTGGCATGACATTCGTAGATTAGTATCGCGTTAAACAAAAAAATGGATTTAATTATGTTAATAGTAATCATATTTATTGCTGTAGGTGTAGGCGTTGTTTTAGGGTATTTGGCTCGCCAGTCTATTGTCAAAAGAAGAGCTGGCACTATTGAAGCAAAACTTCATCAAAAAATAGAGCAAGTAAAAAACGAAAACAGCGTTCTTATAAAAAACGCCCAGAATAAAGCGGCTAATATTGTTAGCCAAGCGGAAAAAGAAATTGACCAAAGAAGAAGAGACTTTTTAAAGTCTCAGCAAATTTTATTAGACAGAGAAAGCCTTTTGGAAAAAAAGATAACTGCTTTTGAAATAAAAGAAGAAGATTTCCATCACAAAGCGGATAAATTAAAGGAAATAAAAGATGACTTGGAAAAATTAAGAAAAGAAGCCGAAGAAAAATTAGAAAAAGTTGCTAATTTTTCGAGAGAAGACGCAAAAAAAGAGTTATTATCTTTAGTTGAAGTTGAAATACAAAAAGAATTATTAGAAAAAGAAAGAAAGTTTAGAGAAATTGGGACGGAAAAATTTGATAAAAAAGCAAAAGAAATTTTAGCATTGGCTATCCAAAAGTGCGCTATTTCACAGGTACAGGAATTAACTACCACAACCCTTATGCTTAAGGGAGAAGATATTAAAGGAAGAATTATTGGTAAAGAGGGAAGAAATATCAGGGCGTTTGAGAGGTTAACCGGAGTTGAACTTATAGTTGATGAAACTCCGGAATCAGTAGTTATTTCCAGTTTTAATCCTATTCGCCGACAAATTGCGAAAATAGCTTTAGATAAATTAATTCAAGACGGAAGAATCCAGCCGGCAAAAATTGAGGAAAAGGTTGAAGAGGCAAAGGTTGAAGTTGCGACTAAAATTAAAGAAGCTGGAGAAAAAGCTATCTATGATGTCGGCGTTGTCGGTATGGACGACAAGCTTACTCAATTATTGGGAAGGTTATATTATAGAACCAGTTATGGTCAAAATGTTTTACTTCATTCAATAGAGGTGGCATTTTTGGCAGAAGCAATTGCTGAAGAAATCGGAGCTAACAGCCAAATAGCAAAGAGAGCAGGTTTATTGCACGATATAGGAAAAGCAGTTGACCACCAAATACAAGGGTCGCATGTTGATATTGGTATTAAAATTTTACAGAAATTTGGGGAAAGCGAAGATATTATTAAAGCGATGAAGGCGCATCACGAAGAATACCCAGCCGAATTATTAGAAGCAATTATAGTAAAAACAGCCGATGCTGTTTCTGGCGCAAGACCCGGAGCAAGAAAAGATACTTTAGAAAATTATCTTCAGAGATTGAAAGAATTAGAAGATATTGCGACAAAATTTGATGGCGTAGATAGAGCTTATGCTATTCAAGCAGGGAGAGAAATAAGAGTTTTTGTGAAATCAGATAAGGTAGATGATTTGGGTTTACAAAAATTAGCCCGTCAAATTGCTGATAGGGTTGAGGAGGAATTAAAGTACCCTGGTGAAATAAAAGTGGTTGCGGTTAGAGAAAACAGAATAGTGGAGTATGCGAGGTAATCATCAAATATAAGATATTAAGTAAACAAAAACCGCCTCAAGGCGGTTTTTGGCTCTATTTTGTCGCTTACTTTTAAGTTAATTTTATCCGATAGGCCACCGTTTATCTCTAAAACATATTTTGCCGGAATGCTCTGGTTGATTAACGGGCACGGATTTATTTTGCAGGGTTGATTGTTTTTACTAATAAAAACTACTTTTTTGTTTTGATTAATCCAAATAATATCTAATGGGATTGAAGTATTTTTCATCCAGAAAGAATAAGTTTCTTCTTTTGGAAAAATAAAAAGCATTCCTTGATTTTCATCTAGGCTTTTTCTAAACATTAAACCCAGTTCTCTGGTAGTGGGATTGTTAGCAATTTTTACCGCAAAGCAATTATTTCCAAAACAGACAACTGCAGTTTTTTTATATAAAAAAACTGCAACAATAGCAGTGATGATAATTATAACAGTAAATAATATAATCCAGGTTTTTTTCATTTTAAAAAAAAGATGAGCGGGTAAGGGGAATCGGACCCCTGTGATCGGCTTGGAAAGCCGGTGCATGGCCACTATGCTATACCCGCATTTATTTGGTTTGCCGCCGATTCTATCCATCCCGCTATTCTTCTATGTAATCTTTTCCCGAATTCTTTTTTACCGCAAGATTTAATACATAAGTGTAAGGTGCCATACGGTAAATTTTGTTTTTTGGCACTAGATTTATTAGTTCTTATATCTATCTGGGTTTTACCAAACTGTTTTTTAGGAACGTCTGTTATTTTAGACCAATAATTAATAGTTTTTTTAATATTGTTGTCTGGATAGATATGAATAGCTGGGCTAAAGTTTTCATTTTTTAAATGGCAAATTTCTTTAAACCATTTTATGGCGATTTTTATTATTTGTGGGTCAGAGTTCGCAATTCGAATATGTTCATATGCTTTATTGCCCTCTCCTAAATAAAGACCGATACCTAAAAACCATAAATCTCTTTTTGTAATCTTTTTCAATTCTTTTTTTGCTAAATCTTTCATTTCCTTTATCTCCGCCATTTTTTGGTTGTGTTTAAATAAAGAAGATTTTAGCTTTGCTAGTCCGATTCTTCTAATAACTTTTTCGTTTGGCGTATATGGTATATCTGCTGTCCAATTAGCAATAGTGCTTTTCTTTAAATTCAGCTTTTCGCAGATCATATTATAAGAATAACCCCCTTTTCTATAATTTATAGCTTTTTCTTTGAGACTTAATGTTTTCATAGTTATTAAATTATACCCACAACTATATTCTACCATACAATAAAAAGGGGTTCAAATATAAAGAACAATAAATTTTTCGGGGTGCCGGGTTAAACCTTATAAAAGATTATTATTGTGACACCCGCGTTTCTTTTTTAGAATTTTATTTTAAGCCTAATTTTTCTTTAACTTTACTGATAATGTCATTAATATTTAAATCAGATTTAACAATATAGTCAGAATAGACCGCTTCGGTAGCATTTGCGATGTGTTTCATATCGCTTAGATTAGTTAGAAATATCATCAACATATTAGAGTTTGTTTTTTTTATTTCCTTAGCCATAGTTATGCCATCTATTTTTGGCAATAAAATATCTATGAGAATCAAATCGGGCTTTTCTTTTTTTGCTATTTCTAATCCCTCTTCTCCATTTGAGGCAACTAAAACATTAAACCCCTCGCTTTTAAGCTCGTCCATAAGAATTGATTGAAGTGAAAGTTCATCTTCTACAATGAGAATTTTTTTTGCGTTAATCATAGATTTTAAAATTTTTTATAATTAATTTTTAATTTTTCGTTTCTGTTCGAGGAACATCCAAAAGATTATTGATAAGTTCCAACATTTTTTCATTGTTATCGTAAATTTTTTCAAGATACTCTTTTTGCTTTAAGTTTAATTCGCCTGTTCTTTTATCCAAGAGAATTTTAGAATACCATTTAATAGCAGTAGCAGGGGTGCGGAGTTGATGAGAGGCAATAGAAATAAATTCGCTTTTTGCTCGATCGATCTTTTTCTTCTTTGATATGAAATCTTTGTCAGAAGCCATAATAAGTATTATTAATAGTATTAAAAAACGACGTCCATTTTTGGGGAATATTTTCTTCGTCGCCTATAAATTTTTTTATCTGACGTTGCAGTATTTTATGTAACATACTACTTTACGAGCCTTACAATCTCGTTAAGCAATTCTGAAGGCAAAACTTTTGATTTTATCATAAAACTATTGGCGCCGAGTTTATTGCATTCATGTTCGGTTTCCTTGTCGTTTAAGTTGGTAAAAATTATTACCGGCGTATTCCGGAATTTTATGTCGGTTTTAATCAGTTTTAATACAGTAAGACCGTTTTCTTTTTCTGGAGCTTTTTTGATTTCTTCCACATCTCCTATAGGAAGGCGTAGATCTAAAATAATAATATCCGGCGCCGATTTTTCTTCTAAATAGGTCATTGCCGATTTTAAGTCAACGGCTGTTTCCATATCAAAATTGAAATTTTTATATTCTTCTCTAAAACCCGTGATAGTGTCTTCAAGTAACGTTTTTAACAATTTTTCGTCTTCTATAAAAAGTATTTTAATTGTTTTCATTTGAATAATAATTTGGCAATTTAACGGTGAATGTTGAGCCTTGGTTTCGGCCTTGGCTTTTAACAGTTATTTCGCCATGCAATATTTCAATCATTTTTTTAACGATGAACAGTCCGAGTCCCGAACCGGTCGGAGAAATCTTAGTAGCTTCTTCACTTCTTGCGAATTTCTGGAATAATATCGTTTTGTCGGATTCGGTTAAGCCAATTCCCATATCTTTCACTTCGATTATAGCATAATTGCCGTTGGAATCCAGTCTGACTTTTATTTTTCCGCTCAACGTATATTTAAGGGCGTTGTCCAATAGGTTGAATATTATGGTGGACACAAAATTTTTGTCGGTTTGAATTATCGGCTCTTTTTCTGAATTTAATTCAAAGCCTATTTTTTTGTTCTGAAAATGTTGTTTAAAATCGACTTTGTATATTTCTTCAACGAGCTGTTTAAGGTTTATTTTTTTTAAATCGAGCTTTATTTCTTTTTCTTCCATTTCGAGCTCTAGCGCGTCTACCATATTATTGATGATACCGGCCAGCTGGTCGGAAGCGATGATAATGTTGTTTTTTATTTCTTCTTGTTTCTTTAAAGGAAATTTTTTGTATTTTCCAGTTTTCCAAAATTCCAAATATCCGCGCATCGCGGAAATCGGAGTCCGGAGTTGATGATTGATGACGTGCAAAAATTCCGTTTTTAATTTCAATCCCTTAAGAACCTTGTTTATGCGGTCAAGTTCCTGGTTTTTGTCTTCTAAAAGTACTTTAGCGTTTTTCAAGTCATGGGTTCTTTCCTCAACTTTTTGTTCCAGCTCCTTACTGTAATTTGCAATTTTATCTCGGGATTTTTTTAAATTTTCGGCCATCTGGTTGAAAGAATTTGCTAATTTTCCAAATTCGTCCTTAGTTTGGATATCAATTCTATAGTCAAAACTTTCATGACCTAATTCCTCTATCCCCATCATTAATTTATTTAATGGATTTTGAATAATGGTCGTAAGATAAAATAACAATCCAAAAATAACAAGCGCAAAAACTAACCCTATTAAAATAAATATAAAATTATATCCTCGAATGCTCTCTTCAATGAGCGCGGTAGAAAAACCAACTTTTAAGTATTGATAAGCTACTCCTTTAATGTAGAGAGGGGTCATTATATCGATAATATTTTGACCAAACAATTTATCGTAAGATTGTTCTACTGATAATTCCCGCCCCTTCATTCGTTCCCTTATTCCAGCTTCTTCTATAACCCTGCCTATCTTTTCCAGATTTTTGTCATAAATTATTTCATAATTCCGGCTTATCAAAGAAAAATATAAAATCCTTTTGTTTATATCCAACGACTCGAATAATTTTTTAAAATCATCTGTCGTGAAATTTTCTTGGATTTCTTGAAGACTGCTTATATCCGTTGCCGCCAATTGAATATAGATAACATTTTGTTTTTCTCCTTCGTCTCTGACTAATTTCGTTATATCAATAAAATATAAAAATCCCAAAATAAATAGAGCCAGCATAATACAGCCGAACAAAAAAAGCAGCTTATAAAATATTTTTGACTTTAAAAGTTTTCCTTTCATTAAAATTGACAAGCAAATTTAAACCAAACTAACTTATCTTTATTGTTTTTTGGCTTGAAATATATCTATTTCTTTTTGAATAATCTCCAGCGCTATTTTAGGAGAGATTTTTAGAGTTAAAGCTTGATGAATGTATTTTTGAAAAATTGTAGAAACTTCTCTATACCCTTTCAAAATCGGTCTCGATTGAGCGTGAATTAATACATCATACATCACGGAAAAAAATGGATTTGCCTTTAATACTTCTTCATCTCCGTATAAATCCTTTAAGGTGGGTAAATTTCCATTATTTATAGCTTTTATTTTTTGGGCTTCCCAACCACCTAAAAATTTTGCAAGCTTAATGCTGGCTTCCGGGCTATCGGTGAATCTATTTATCATTATATTCCACCCTCCCAGGGTTGCCGCACTTTCAGAGTTATTATTATGCACCATTGGTATAACTTCTACTTTACCTTCTAACTCCGTGCCTTTTATTTTTCCCCAAACATAAGGCCAGTTTCTTAAAAATACGGACTTGCCATCCTGAAAATACTTTCTGCTTTCCTCCTCTTGGAACAAGGTTACCTCGGGGGGAGTAATCTTATATTCATGGATAATATCAACCATAAATTGTAACGCTTCTTCATTTTGAGGAGATACAGCGACAAATTTCCCCTCTTTTTGAATAGAACCATTATTTCCCCAAACATATTCTAAAAAATTACAAATTAATCCCTCATAACTATCTGCCTGAAAAACGAATCCCTTTAAATCTTTATACTTAGAAGAAAGTTGCGAGGAAATTTTAAGAAGGTTATCCCATGTTTTTGGTGGATTTAAACCATTTTCTTCAAGTAAGTCCTTTCGGTAATACAAGACGCCGGCATCCGTAAAAGATGGTATACAATAGATTTCACCATCATCACCCCTGCAACTATTCATTGGTCCCTTCAAATATTTTTCTTGCTCTTCTTTGCTTAAATAATCTGTAACGGGCAAAATCCATTTATTAGAAATAAATTCTGCAGGCCAAACCACATCTCCTGAAAATACGTCTACGGTGGGTGATTTAGAAGATAATTGTTTAACAAAAAAATCATGCTGTTCATCGGTATCCTGGGGAACTGTAATTATATTAATCCGGATATTTGGATTCCTTTCCTCAAACAATTTTGTCTGTTTTATTGTAGTATCGATATCAAGGGGGCTACTAAAAAGATTTATCCTAGTTACTTCTCTTCTTTGTAAAAAAGAATACAACAAAAAAGAGAAAAGTATTAATAATCCTATTACCATTATTAATATCGGGATCATTATTTTATTTTTCATAGTTTTATAATTAATTGTCTTGAACTATATAATTTAATGTACCAATTTTTATAATATCTAACAACGTACGATAGTCGCAATGTGCAAATTTTTAAGAAAATTTATTACATTTCGCAATACAATATCTTAGTTGGTCGCAATTACTGGACGAAGCGCGAACCTTTTTTGAGCAAAATCCTGATTGATTGCCGCGCGAAGCGCGGCAGAAACCAAAACAGAACGCTCGGGCGGGGCGGGAAGGAAAGGGGGTTGGGGGGAAAGGAATTCCCGCCCCGCCCTCGCTTTCGCCGCCGCCGAATTTTGTTTTTCGCTTTTTTCAAAAAATTCTATCAAAATTTAATTTATCATTCCCGTTCTTAATTATTTTCTTGGGATTTATAAATAATTTCTCTTTTAATTGTTTAATTGATAAAGTTCCTTCTAAAACCATACTATACGCTAGTGGTATAAAAGATCTAAAACCGGCAATGCCTGTTTTCCTAGGAGGCGGTGCGTAGTCGCTAGCGATAACATCAATTGTACCATCGGCTAATCCTTTTTTAATAGCGATTATGTCTTGTTTCGTAGCTAATGGGGGATTAACTTTTACCGCCAAATCGTCTTCAGTATAAATAAAATAATGAGGGCAAGTTTCGCAAGTGAGATTTAAACCACTTCTCTTTGCGTTTCTTATTAATTCAACACTTTCCTTCTTACTAATATGTTGGATATGTAATTTGCCTTTTGTTTTTTCTAAAATCGGTAAGTATCTTTCAATAAATTTTGTTTCAAGCATTGAACCAACGAGGCCTTTTTCATAAGTTGACGAGCAATGAGCTAAAACAAGAACCTCCATTGCTAAAATTTCTTTAAGTAATCCCAAATCCTTCAGATATTTGCCATCGTCACTGAATCCTACTACATACGGTTTTATTCCGGCAACATCAACTAATTCTTTGCCAGCTAAATCTTTAGTTATAGCACTGACTGGAATCGCTTGACAATATCTTTTCTCTCTTAAAGATTGTTTTATTCTATCAACATTATCAAGTGGTGGCTCACAGTTAGCCATATAAACAACAATGTCTATTCCAGCTTCTTTAGCAATTTTAGTATGCTCACTTATATTATTTCTTAAATGGGTGTGTAAATCTATAACTGGAAAACCAAGATTCATATTTTTATTTATTTCAATAAATCATCAACCGAAACTTCCAGCGCTTTGGCGATTTTCTGCAAAGTTTCAATGGTCGGATTCGTAATTCCGCCAGTTTCAAGTTTGATGATTGAATTATAAGAAACATCGGCCAATTTTGAGAGTCGATCTTGCGACAAGCCAAGGGCTTGTCTTAATTTCTTTATATTCTTGCCGATTTTATTCTCTTGTGCCATACTTGTATTATAATAATGGTATGATACAATAGTATTATGAAACCTTGTATCTCAATCTTATTATTAGAATACATCTTTTCTTTAATTTTTACAAGGGAGTTTTGTTTGTTGTGCGCGCAAGGGTGGGTGGGGCAAGCACAACATCATTTTTTTTGGCGGCGCTTTTCGCAAAGCGAAAAACAAAATTCGGCGGCGGCGAAAGCGAGGGCGGGTTCCCCCCAACCCCCTTTCCTTCCCGCCCCGCCCGAGCGTTCTGTTTTGGTTTCTGCCGCGCTTCGCGCGGCAATCAATCAGGATTTTGCTCAAAAAAGGTTCGCGCTTCGTCCAGTAATTGCGACCAATCTAAACATTGCGAATTTTGCGGGTAGTTTGTTTGCTCGCTCGCCCCGCCTGCGGCGGGGCTTCGCTCGCATTTTTCCGTATATTTCGGCACAAATTCAAAAGGTTTTTGAAAATCAAAAATCAGTTTTCTGTC
>JAHJTG010000001.1 GCA_018829965.1 Patescibacteria group bacterium
TATTTGAAGAATATATTATAAGTAAGATGATAATATTATGGATTATAGGGCGACTGATAGGAATAAATTATGTTTGTCCCAATTACCCTATTGTTAATAAAAAGATCGTTGATAGGGCCCATAAATTAGGAATGAAGGTCTTTGTTTTTGATGTTAAAACTAAAAAAGAAGGAGAAAAGTTAATTGATATGGGCGTTGATGAAATTGGCACTGATTTCCCCAAACTTTTTCTATGAAAAGATTATTTGATTTTTTTGCATCTTTAATTGGGTTAATTATTTTGAGCCCTTTGTTTTTAATTATCGCTATTTTAGTTAAAATAAATTCTTCCGGTTCAGTGTTTTTTAGACAAGAAAGATACGGAAAAGATTCCAAAGTATTTAAAGTTATAAAGTTTAGAACGATGAAGTCTGACTCTGAGAATTATTCGGTAGATCAATTAAGAAAGTTTGAGATTTCTGGCAACGATCCAAGACTGAATAAATTAAGCAGTTTTTTAAGAAAGTACGCTCTAGATGAAATTCCTCAATTAATAAATATATTAAAGGGGGATATGAGTTTTGTTGGTCCTAGAGCTTTCTTTATGCCAAGGATAAAAGCGAATGAAAAATTAAGACAGAGATTAGTTATTAGACCGGGTCTTACTTGTTTGACAGCTATTAAAGGAGCGTCTAAGATTTCGGATGAAGAATTATTAAAATTAGATATGGAATATATTAATAATCATAACCTTTTTCTTGATATCTATATTTTACTAAAATCAATATTTCTGGTAATATCAGGAAAGGGTTTTTAATTATGGAAGATAGATTTAAAAACTGGGAATACCCAGAGATAGAAGAAAATAAACCCACTAAATATAATTGGGTTGTTCGTCATGTAGAAAAGTTTAAATTGGGGGAGAAAACAGACATAGGTGCCTTTACATATATAAATGCCTGTTATGGAATTACTATAGAAGATGATGTTCAAATAGGATCTCACTGTTCTATTTATTCAGAATCAACTATTGATAATAAACAGGGTGAAGTGGTTTTGAAAAAAAACTGCAAAATTGGCTCTCATTCAATAGTTATGCCAGGAGTAACCATTGGTGAAAATTCAATTATCGGTGCTTTCAGTTTCGTAACCAAAGACATCCCAGACAATGTTGTCGCTCATGGCATCCCCGCCAAAATTCAAAGAAACCTCTAGCTAAAATAGCTATAAACTACAGTACTATAGAGTACTGTAGTTTTTGGAATTTTTGAGAATGTGGAAAATACTCAGAATGTTAATCACTCGGTGAAATCGCGGGAAAAAGCTTGGCTTTGAGGAGCTAAGGATGTTGGTAGCTCGGTGTCGCCCGCCCGGGGCGGGAGTCACCGAGCTTCAAACATCCGATTAGAAAGCACCCGAAATGTTCGAAGCTAAGCTTTAGCCCGCCCTGGGCGGGCAAAGCTCAGCTACTAACATTTCTGCACTCGGTGAAAAACATTTTTCGCTCGGTGTCTTTTTTGTGTTTTAAATTTCTGGTAGAATAAAATAATGCATATTAAAATTGATCAATCTGGGAAGGTTGAGGATACAAGAGCAAATACAATTATTGCTTTTTCTAATGGAAAACGAAAAAGTATTTTAATTGATAGGAAAGAAAAAAGAGAATTAGAAACTATTTTTCGAAAAAACAATAAAAGCAAAGTTTTCATTTTTAAAACTTTTGCTATTTTGATTTTTCTTTTGATTAAAGATGATTTAATAGAAATTCAACATATTAGTATTGATCTTGAATATCCAGGTAAAGATTATTTAATCAAGGATTATCTTTTAACTATGATTAGGAAATATAGATCATTTGGTAAAAGAGATATTGCGTTCATAAGAGTAGATAGAAAAACAAAAGCTCACGAATTGGCTATCAATGTTCATAGAAATCATATTAAGCCCGATATCATAGTTGATAAAAAAGATGTTCTGTCGCTTAATTGATTATTTTTATACAAAAAAACTACCCAAGCCTTAATGAATGTTTTGCTAAACGATTTAACCCGTTAGATTCACATTCGCCTTGAGTAATCTTCTGGTGTTATTATAGCAAGCTAACACAGTTTGTCAATAGCTACCTGTGAATAACCAATATACTTCGCAGTGTAGAAGTTTTTGGTTTTTTGGAATTTTTGAGAATGTGGAAAATACTCAGGATGTTAATCGCTCGGTGAAATCGCGGGAAAAAGCTTGGCTTTGAGGAGCGATTTCGAGTGTTGAACATTCGATTAGAAACAATTATCCGAAATGTTCGAAGCTAAGCTTTAGCCCGCCATGGGCGGGCAAAGCTCAGCTACTAACATTTCTACGCTTGGTCATTCATGGGTTGATTTTGAGTGGGATTTTTGGTATAAATTATAAATATGAAAATACCGTTGTTTAAAATTTATTGGGACGAGGAAGATATTGCCGCAGTGAGTAATTCTCTTAAAAGAGGAATGAATTGGGCTTGTGGGCCTAATATAGAAAAGTTTGAAAAGATAATTGCTCAATATATTGGTGTTGAACATGCTGTTGTTTTTAATTCAGGAACCTCTGCTTTACACGCTCTCATGATTGCCTTAGAAATTGGCGAAGGAGACGAAGTAATCGTTCCTTCTTTTAGTTTTATAGCTACCGCTAACGCTCCTTTGTTTGTTTCGGCTAAA
>JAHJTG010000002.1 GCA_018829965.1 Patescibacteria group bacterium
ATTTTTAGCATCAATTATTTGTGTATCAGGGCAACAGCACTTAATGTTTTTGCCGACGGCGACAGCAGAAATCTTTCCGCTTTCAATCCCCACATCCCCGATAAATGTTTTTTCTGCCGTTACAATCTTACCGTTTTTGATTAGTAAGTCCATTTGAAATTTCCTCCTTTTTTATCCATAGATTGCTACTCCATCTTGTTTTGCCGCATTTATCGTCAGCGAATAGCCGTTATCCCATTCATCATCTGAGTAATACATAATATCAAAAGGTTTCATGGTTTTTTTTACCAATTCTCTGCCGATGCCTGTTGTAAGTTCTACTCTTTCAAAGATACTTTTATTTCTGAAATTTTTAGAAACAATGATTACATCTATATCACTATCTTCTTTTGATACTTCCTTCGCATAAGAGCCAAAAATAACTATTTTATGTATGCTAATTCCTTTTTGTTTAAGCAATTTTGTTAAAATTCTACTTAGTTCTTTCTTTGTTATTTCTTTTGTTTTAGCCATAAGACTAACTCCTTTGTTTGATTAAATATTCCCTCTATCAAATCTTTTTTATAATCTTTCAAAAGTTTTTCAAGTTCATCAGGATATCTTGTTGGAACACTTATACTATTTAACTTATCTGTAAAATCCTGGAGGGTTTCAGGGAGAACAAGTCCAATCTTTTCACAAAAGTAGTTCAGGTTATGTATTTTGGGTGGCGATTTTTTAAACTTTTTTACATAAAGTCCTTTTAATTTTTTCTCAATTGATAAATGACACATAAAGACAGCGTAAATATATCTACCCGTCTTTAACATCACTTCCGCTGTGTCTAAGTCATAATCGGCCTGTTTAAACCATTCCTCTGGTGGTTTGAAATTATAGACCATTTCTTGCCTCCATAATTAAAGTTATACCTGAGACGCAGAAGTAGTTAGCGATGCATAACGTTTTGCGGACAAAAGAAGTCCGAGCGAAGAAGCTGAAAAAGTGCCCGCTAATATTTTCTGTATACTTCATCAAAATATTTTTGTAAATCATCAATTTGGTTTAATTCAGTTAATACAATTTCAGTTGGTAAATGATTTGTATAATGTCCAATATTCCTTACATCTCTAAAGGAAAGATTATAATTGCCGGGTTTTATTTCTTCTAATGTTGCTTTTGAGTAGAAGATAACGCTATTTTTTCTAACGACACAAGAGAAGATCATATTCTTATTTTTAAAAAATCCAATGTAGTATTTCGTTGGAACTTCTTTGATACCTTTCATTTTTAGACACCCTGAAAAGGCATTTACAATACTTGATATTTTTTCAGGCATATTTTCAATATGATATGCCAAAGTATATTCTTCTAATTCTAGTTTATCCTCTGGAATTTCTACATCTTCATCAGTTATATCGCTATCGCTAAATAAAACAACTTTTTTTTCATCTTTTGTAAATAAGGAAACTTCAATTTTTCTAATTTTAACATTTATTGCTTTTTCTATTTGAGATAAACCTATACTCAATTCAGGAGAGATTCTATCAAGAACCAATAAAATTTGCAAATCGCCCATTGCATCATCTAATAGTTTATAAACTTCTTTTCCAGTTTCCCTTTGGAGTTTTTCAAGAACTGACTTATCTCGGTTTATTTCTTGATATAGATAATTCCTCACCGTATTAAGTTCCTCCGGCGTTGCGCTTTGTTTAAAAGAAATAAAATTGCCAATTTGAGGTAAAATATGTTTATTCATATCGTGTCTTTCTAATTCTATTTCGGTAATATAAAGAGAGGGCGTTGTTGGTTTATCCCAAATCAATAAATATCCATCACTTATTGAATGTTTGAAATTTTTAAAATTCTTACTTTTAACTTGTTTTTCGAGTTTAATAAAAAACGAATTTTCAGAAATGATATTTTTATAATTCTCAATAAACAAAGAAGTTAAATTATTTTCATACTTAAATTCTTGTTTCGCGTATTTTTCCTGATCTTTTAAGATGTTTTGTTTCATATTTTATCCTCCCAAAGAAAGTAAATCAATTAACCAAATTAAAAATTACATTTTTAATTAAGCAGCGGAACTGATACACATCTGACTCCGCAATTCCATTATTTTGCTTTTTCTTTCAAACTCACACAATCATACACTGGGCAGACCAGTACACACAGCCCGCAGCCCGCGCACTTTTCTTCATCAACCGCTGGAAGCCGTTTGTCATCCAGTGTAATTGCCTGATGGCCTCCATCCTGACAGGCGATATAACAGAGGTCATCTTTTACACATATATCCCGGTTAATGCTGCAGACCATCCGCTTTTTCTTATTTAGTGACTCGTGTGTGCCTAATTTTGGCAGGATTTTTCCCACCATCTCGCTGACACTTGCAAACCCCTTTTCTTCCATG
>JAHJTG010000006.1 GCA_018829965.1 Patescibacteria group bacterium
AGAACTTCAGAATCAAATTCAGACATTAGAGCAAGAGCAAACAAGAATTGAAAGCTTCGTAAAAGATCAGGAGGGCAAATTCAGTTTATTCGGTTGGTTTGTAAAATTGTTTAATAAATAACTAGATAATAGGCGCAAATTATTTAAAAGTCGCCTCTTTGATCTGTACCCCAAAAAGTGGACACGAAAGTGCCCACTTTTTGGGGTACAGATCACTTTGGGAGGTGGCTTTTTATACCAGATAGGTTTTAATATCATCCATTATTTCTTCAGGGTGTTTAATAGCATCAACCCACCTTAAAGTTAGAATCCTTCGGTTGTATTCAGGACATACTGAATCGTCCTACATGCGTAGCTCACAAAAAATTGCCAAGAAGGCGGTTTTTTTGTTAGAATAAAATAATATGGATTTAATTAAAAAAAGTATTGAGGTTATCAAAGGCTCCCAGCTTGAAAACGGGGGACTTTTAGCAACTCCCAAAAAAGGTGCTTATCCTTATATTTATCCAAGAGATGCAGTTATAATGACCAAGGCATTGAATAGGGTTGGTTTGGTAAAAAATTCAGAGAAATTTTATTATTTTATAAATAAGATTGCTAAAATAGATAATTATAAGGAGGTTTTTCATAGATATAATATTAATGGATGGCCTTGCGTTACAAGAAAAGACCAAAACGATAATGAAGGGCTTATTTTGCATGGAATATATGATACCTATCTTCATAATAAAAAACATATATTTTTAGAAGATACTTGGCTGCTTGTAAAACAAATTGTTGAATTAATTAAAGATTATTCCAGCACAGGGCTCGTGAGAACAAAAAGAAGCATACACGAGTTTTATAGATTAGAAAACGGCTATGATATTTGGGTAAACTGCGCTTGTTGCAGAGGTTTATATGACGCAGCAGAAATAGCAAAAATAATGCATCGAGAAAAACAAGCCATAGAATGGAAAAAGCAAGCAGAAAAATTAGAAAAGAATATAAAAAAGAGATTTTTCGATAAAAAATTAGGAGTTTTTATGAAAAATCCAAGACTCAAAGGAATACCTGACATTTCCCAGATTGCTCCTTTTTATTTTGATATTGAAGATTCTAAACAACTTCTTAAAAAAACGCTCAAATATCTTAAGAAAAATCTTTGGTATAAAGAAATAGGAGGTTTTAGAAGATTTAGGCAGTTTGAAATTGTTGAAGACTGGCATTGGTATACAGGAGGCTCTGGTTCTTGGTGTGTTTTTACTGCTTTTATGGCAAGATTTTATAAAAAAATAGATGATAGAGAATCCTATAACGAGTGTTTGAATTGGCTAAAAAAAGTTGCTTCTCGGACAAACGGCCTTTTGCCAGAACATATTTCTACAAGAGATGAATATGAATTTTGGAAAGCGCATGAGATAGAATTTAATCAGAGAACAATAGATGGAACAAAAAAAGCAGAAGAATTGGCTAAGAAATTTAAAGGAGAAGATAAAAGGAAATTAATTTATTGGGCAGCTCCTCTTGGCTGGAGTCACGCAGAATATATTTTATTGTATAAACAATAAACATAAGGAGTTAATCTAACTCTTTTTTCAAGTCTATGGTAAAAGATTATATAATTGGAGTTGATTTCGGAGCAACAAAAATCAATACTGTTTTGATAAATAAACATGGAAAATTAATTAAAAAATTGAAACTTAAAACAAAGAAGAGAAAGCAAGAAACTATAGAGCAAGTTTTATACAGTATAGAAAAGATATCAGATAAAGACGTAATTGGTATTGGAATTGGTGTTCCTGGAATTTTGAATAAAGAAAGAACAGAGATATTAAATCTTCCTAATATTTCAGCCTGGAAAAGAATAAGATTAAAAGATATTATTGAAAAGAAAACTAGAAAGAAGGTTATGCTTGAAAATGATGCCAATTGCATGGCTTTAGGAGAAAGTATGTTTGGACATGGTAAAAATGTAAAAAATCTTGTTTGCGTAACATTAGGAACAGGAATTGGAGCAGGAATAATAATTAATAATAAAATTTATTCTGGAAGGAGCAATGCAGGAGAATTCGGACATATTACAATTGATGTTGATGGTTATAAATGTAAATGCGGAGCAAGGGGATGTTTAGAAGAATATATTTCTGTCAAAGGAATTAAGAGGATAGCAAAGAAATTAGGCACTAGTAAAGATATTTTAGAAATATACGAAATGGCAAAATTAGGAAATAAAAAAGCTAAAAAAGTTTATGAAATAGCTGGAACTTATTTAGGAGTTGGCTTAGCTACAGTAGCTAAGCTCCTTGATTCTGATTTGATTGTTATAGGAGGAGGTATTTCAAATGCAGGAGATCTTATATTGAAACCAGGTATTAAAGAAATGAAAAATAGAACCTTTTTTAAAACTGCCCCAGTTAAAGTAGTAAAATTAAAAGATAATGCCGGCGCAATTGGCGCTGCGTGTTTATTTTTGAAATAAGAAGGTAGATGGTGTAGACCAAGCAGTTTATGCGGGCCCCATAAAAGGACAAATTATCAATAGTCCAAAAGATGGTGATGATAAATATAGGATAACTATAGGTAGTAAATAAAGGAAGTTACAGTGAACTATCCAATTCGTATTAACAAATATTTAAGAGATATAGGTTTAGCTTCAAGGCGTGAAGCGGATAAGCTCGTTGAAGACGGGCTCGTTTTTATTAACAATAAACGCGCAAAGATGGGGGTTTTGGTAAATAATGGAGATAAAGTCGTGGTGAATGACTCTAAGAAACAATACCGATATCTTGCTTATTACAAACCACGAGGATTGGCAACGCAGGATTTGCCGGGCAAGAAAAGCGTGATTACCGAATGGAAAGATAAAGGACTTTATCCTGTCGGCAGATTAGACAAAGACTCCGAGGGATTATTGTTGTTAACAAACGACGGCCGTTTTGCTCGAGAAATTTTATTCCAAAGTTCGAAGTATGAGAAAGAATATTTAGTTACAGTTAAAGAAACCTTAAGGCCTGGGATTATCCAAATCTTTAAGAAAGGCATGGAAACAAAAGAACTCGGCAAGTTGCTTCCAGCTAAAGCAAAGATTTTAAACAAGACAAAACTTTTAATAATTCTAAACGAAGGAAAGAAACATCAAATAAGGATTATGTTAGACAACCTTTCCTATAATATAACCTCGCTTAAACGAGTTCGTGTTGGAAATATAGAGATAGGGAATATGAAGTCTGGGGAAACTCGCCTAATTGACTTTAATACAATTTTATTGTAGAGTTTAATCAGTTCTTAATATATTAATACTTGAAGAAAAGGAGATTGTTATGATTACTTTATGTGTTATAGAGACGGAACTTACAGAAGAACAACTTTTTCTTAAACTGTTAAGCAGGGGGAGACAAGCAGATATCCCATATTATTTTTCAGTCGATCGTTACAATTGGGAAGAAGGATGGATTATTTTCATTCGTCTTGACCTTGCGCCAGAATCAATGTTCAGAGTTGGGGTATCAGGAAGCCAATTAATAGTAAGCCAAAAGGATATTCTTGAGATAAGCCAATGGTTATTAGAATGGAACATTCGTTTTGACGCTAAGGGAAAAAAGTGCTTTCAAAAATCAGAAGAAGCCTTGGCATTCCTTAAAAACTTAAGGAAAACCGCTTCCTCGGAAGAAGAAAGAGTTATGGCCGGAAAAAGAATTGAGAAAGCTATCATCAAGATGAATGAAAGCAACGACGCAGATTTATTGGCTAGAACAGACTCAGACACTTCTGGACATTTGGGTTGAAAGATTAAAACAGGGGTTGTAGCTCAGACGGTAGAGTGCTTGAAATCTTGACTATACTCCAAGGGTCGGAAATCAAGAGGCCGGTGGTTCGATCCCACCCAACTCCAATGCGGCTTCTAATTTAGAGAAGCCGTTTTTTTATCCACTAATTTATGCTATTATTATAATAGACTTCAGGATTTAAAGGTCGTTTATTATTTATAAATAGAAACAATATGTTATTTGGAACTATAATTTTAGTCATAGGTATCGCTTTATTGCTACAAGCAATGGGGATATTAACTGGAAGTGTTTGGTCTTTTTTCTGGGCCATCCTGTTTATAGTTATCGGATTAAAAATGACTATGGGTCGCGGAAGATGTATATGCGATTGGTTTAGCCACGGAGGAATGATGCATAAGCATAAGGGATGTTGTGGAGGTATAAAAGAAGAAGATACAGAAATAAAGGAATAGGAATCATTTACGAAAAAAAGAGCTGTAAAAAGCTCTTTTTTGTTATATTGAATTATAGTATTATTATTAAAATATGAAATATATAGACCAAGTATACGGAGAGTTTGAGATTACAGACCCGATTATTCTGGAACTCATAGAATCCGCATCCATTCAAAGATTAAAAGGAATAGATCAGGCTGGTTATCGGCCACTTTATCGGCCACTTTGGGTAAACCCAGATATAGAAATTAGTGAACATGGTTGTACCCGTTTTGCTCATTCTATAGGAGTATATCTTTTGCTTCGTAAATATAATGCCCCTATTGAAGAGCAAATTGCTGGACTGATTCACGATGTTTCTCATCTAACTTTTTCTCATTGCATCGACTATGTTTTAGATGCTGGTTCAGAAAAAGAACAAAACCATCAAGATAACATTTTTGAGGATTTTGTTTTAAAAACTAAAATACCTCAAATACTTAAGAAGTATGGATTTAATATAGATTACATATTAGATGAGAGTAATTTTCCTTTAAAAGAGAATGAGCTACCTGATATATGCGCTGATAGAATTGATTATTCTTTAAGAGACGCAGTAATTTTTAATGAGCTTGACAATGATAGTAAAAAATATATTTTAGACAATTTAACAGTAGAAAACAATAAATGGATTTTTAAGAATTTTGAAAGCGCTAAAAAATTCGCAGAAGTTTTTCTAAAAATGAATACTAATTATTACGCTTGTCCTATTTCAGCAACAATGTTCAGGGTAATCGGCGATTGTCTCCGGTATGCCTTACAAAAAGAATACATTTCAGAAAGCGATTTTTGTACAACCGATGAATTGGTAATAGAAAAAATAAAAAGATTTGTGGATAAAGACGAAGAATTGAAGTTACTTTTTGACCGGATGAACAATAAGACAAAAATTATTAATAACCCGAACGATTACGATGTAAGTGTTTTCTGTAAATCCAGAGTTGTCGACCCTTTATTTAAGGATAACGGAGAGGTAAAAAGGGTTTCTGAATTTGATTCAAGTTGGGTTGGTATACTAAAAGAGGAATCAAAGCCTAAGCAATATTTTTTAAAATTCGATAAATAAATGGAACCACTAGCATCAAAAATTAGGCCTAAAACATTAGAAGGTTTTGTGGGACAGGAACATTTAGTTGGTGAAGGAAATCCTTCGGCGGGGCTCAGGGCAGGACCTTTAAATATTGCTATAAAGCAAAAGCATTTGTTTTCTTTTATCTTTTGGGGTACTCCAGGAACAGGAAAGACAACTTTAGCTAAAATATACGCGAATAGCCTGAACGCGAAGATTTATGAATTATCCGCAGTTTCGGCAGGAAAAGCGGATATTAAAAAGATACTAAATGAAGATTTAAAAGATATCCCTAAAGTTTTGTTTCTAGACGAAATACATCGTTTTAATAAATCCCAGCAGGATTTTCTTCTTCCTTATGTTGAAAGGGGAGAGATAACTTTAATTGGAGCTACTACTGAGAATCCAAGCTTTGAAGTAATACCAGCTCTGCTTTCCAGATGTAGGGTTTTTGTTTTAAACGAACTTTCAGAAGATAACATGAAAGCTATCATTAAAAGAACTGGGTTGAAAATGGATAAGAAGGCAGAAGAATGGTTGATTAATATGGCTAATGGCGATGCAAGGCAGGCGATAAGCATGCTGGAAAATACAAACGAGCTATACAAAAAGATTACGGTGGAGAATTTAAAGAATACCCTCCAATCAAAGTTTCTAAGATACGACAAAGTAGGAGAAGAGCATTACAACACTATCTCAGCTTTTATTAAAAGCATGAGGGCGAGCCAGCCTGATGCAGCTCTATACTATCTAGCTAGAATGATTGATTCCGGAGAAGACCCAAAGTTCATAGCCCGTAGAATGGTTGTTTTTGCTTCAGAAGATATAGGGTTAGCTCAACCCACTGCATTAGTCGTCGCTAACGACGTTTTTAGAGCTGTAGAAACGATTGGATTACCTGAGTGCGCTATCAATCTAGCTCATGGAGTAGCTTATCTCTGCCAGTGTAAAAAAGATAGAAGTGCGTATAATGCATATGGGAAAGCAATGGAAGACGTAAAGAGTTTTGGGAACTTACCTATTCCTTTAAATCTTAGAAATCCGGAGACAAAACTAATGGAAGATTTAGACTACGGGAAAGGATATGAAAAATATTCTAAAGAGTCTTTTCTGCCCGATAAGTTGAAAAACAAAAAATATTTGATAAAATAAATAAGTAATTAAATAAAAATACTATGAACAACAAAATATTTTTAACAATAATAGTAATTTTAATAATAGTAATCCTAGGTAGTTATTTTTTATTAATGAAACCAAAAAATAACCAACCAATCGAAGAATTAGAAACTAATAATATAAAAAACATGGAAATAGAAGTTTTGAAAGAGGGGACTGGCGAAGCTTCAAAAACAGGCGACACAGTTTCCGTTCATTATGTGGGAACATTAGAAGATGGAACAAAATTTGATTCAAGTATTGATAGAGGAGCGTCGTTTTCTTTTATCTTAGGGGAAAACAGTGTAATACAAGGATGGGAAAAAGGAGTTTTAGGAATGAAAGTAGGGGAGAAACGGAAACTAACTATTCCTTACGAGCTTGCTTACGGAGAAGCAGGCTATCCTCCAATGATTCCTCCAAAGGCTACATTAATCTTTGAAGTTGAGTTATTGGGGATTGATTTGACAAGCTTTGATATGCGTGTTAATATATCGCTATAGTCTAATATAACTAAAAACGTCCTTTAAAAAGAAAGGGGTCTATATGAAAAAAGTTAAGCCAGTACATGTAATAAGGGTTGAGCAAGCAACTCCAGAAAGACGTAAAGAGTTGAGACAGCTCACAATAAAAGCAAGAAAGAATCAGTTCCCTTTTTTAGGGACATAAAAAAAACAGTCCGATTATTTAAAAAGGGCGCATCAATATGTGCCCTTTTTGTTTTGACATAAGCGATTTTTTAGTACATAATAAGTTTTTATATTCGCAAATATATGAACAAGATACGAAACATAGCCATAATTGCTCACGTTGATCATGGAAAAACCACTTTGGTGGACGCGCTTTTGCGTCAGTCAAACCCCGTTAGAAACACCGCCCGCGCTGACGCGCCCGAAGGGCCTGTGGGGCGGGCTGTTTCTAACGGGGTCAAAAACTCTATTAAAAAAGAGTATGAAAAAGATTTAATAATGGATAGCAATGAAATAGAAAGAGAGCGGGGGATTACAATCTTTTCAAAAAACGCATCAGTATATTACAAAGATGTGAAGATAAACATTATTGATACTCCGGGTCACGCAGACTTTGGCGGAGAAGTGGAAAGAGTTTTGAATATGGCTGACGGCTGTTTGCTTTTAGTTGACGCCAAAGAAGGGCCAATGTCCCAGACAAGATTTGTCTTAAAAAAAGCATTGGAAATGGGCCATAAAATCATAGTGGTTATAAACAAAGTGGATAAGGAAGGAGCTAGACCGAAATATGCCTTAGATGCAACCTTTGAACTATTTTTAGAATTAGGATCTAACGAACACACTCTTAACTTTCCAATAATTTATGCTTCGGGAAGAGAAGGAAAAGCAGGAATGGAAGCGGATTTAACAAAAATGAAAGATATTACGCCTGTTTTTGAAGAGATTTTAAAACATATTCCTTCACCAATTGCAGACCCTAAAAAACCTTTACAATTATTAGTTACTTCCATTACCGGAGATGACTTTAAAGGAAGGATTGCTATTGGAAGAGTGTATAACGGGGTGATAAAGGCGGGTCAAGAAATAATTCATATAAATAGAGAAGGTGAATCGAAAAAATGCCGTTTGGTTTCTTTGATGACCTTTTTTGGATTAAAAAGAATTGATGTAAAAGAGGTTTCTGCCGGTGACATTGTAGCTATTGCTGGGATACCAGATGTAACTATTGGAGAAACAATAACCGACCCTGATAATCCTCAAGCTTTGCCTTTAATTGATATAGAGCAACCGACAGTTAAAATGACCTTTATGGTTAATAACTCTCCTTTTGCTGGGAAAGAAGGTCAATTTCCAACAGGACGCCAGATAAAAGAAAGACTATATAAAGAATTAGAAACAGATGTTGCTTTGAAGATTGAGGACACAAGCGATGGAAAATGGGTAGTTTCCGGGCGCGGAGAACTGCATTTAGCTATTTTAATTGAAAGAATGAGAAGAGAAGGTTATGAGTTCCAAGTTTCAAGACCTCAAGTGATTATTCGGGAAATAAACGGGCAGAAAATGACTCCTTACGAAAAGATTTTTATTGAAGTTCCTGAAAAATATCATGGAACAGTAATCCAAAAACTAGGAGCTAGAAAGGGTGAGCTAAAGGAGATGAGAAGCGCAAAAGGAATAGTCTTTCTAGAATTTATCATTCCGACAAGAGGGCTTTTCGGATATAGGAATGAATTTTTAACAGACACTAAAGGTTTAGGAATTATGAATGCGGCTTTTCATCAATACTTGCCTGACCCGGGGAATTGGTCTGAAAGAGACCAAGGGTCTTTGGTTGCTTGTGAAACAGGCGAGACAAACCTTTACGGCTTAAGAAACGTCCAAGATAGAGGAATCCTATTCTTCGGCGCAGGAATTATGATTTACCAAGGACAAGTTGTCGGTCAAAACTCAAGGTCAAACGATATTAGGGTGAATGTTTGCAAAACAAAACAGCTTTCTAATATGAGGTCAAAGGGCGAAGGTGTGTCAGAACACTTTAACACACCGATAACAATGGATTTAGAAGACGCTTTAGAATACATTGGTGATGATGAATTAGTGGAGATTACGCCTAAAAGCGTTCGTATCAGAAAGATATATTTAGACGAGAACGAAGAAAAAAAAGCAGTCCGCATAGGAAGGCAAAAGAAATAAGCCTCCTCGCCCCAAAGGGCGAGGCTTCTCTCTGTTTTGAGGCGAAATCCCGTACCGTCCGCCTTAGGCGGACTGGTGCGTGGGGAAATAATCTTTACAAAAGTAAAGAGAGGTATATTATATAGATAGCGTTAGTAAAAATATAAAAGAACCTTTAAAATTTAAGGAGATTGCAATGAATACGATAAAGATATTTATCCAGCTTTTCAATTTTACCCAAGATGGCGCACAAAAAGTTTTACCTGAAATCTGCAAATTATTTAGAAAAAATCAGGACGATGTATGTCCGTACTATCCTGGCACTAAGACGCTTCTTTCCGATGTTATTATGACAATTATACCGTTAGATTCGCTACACCTAATACACCCGGATACAGCAAACCAACCTTACGTTCTTGTCTTGGGTCCGGCATCAAATGAAATGAGAGAGTTGATAGACACATTGACTTCTATAGATGCTCTCGTGGGTATACCCGTGGCATACACGTCTGTCTCAGTATCGGTATGCGTGAAAAAACCCGTAGAGTCTTGGGAACACTAGTTTTATAAAATCAAAGAGCCTGTTTAACAAAGCAGGCTCTTTTTAATTGGAAATTAAAAAGATAAAATAAAACTATGATAGACGGAAAAAAAGAGAAAAGAACAAAAACATTTATGCGACTTAATTTGTTGCTTTGTTTTATTTTAGTTTTAATTTTACTTTTTTATTTTTTTAAGGTTCCTTTTCTTAGAAACGAAAATATATTGATTGTTGTTGCTGTAATCGCCACTTCTAAGGTTTTTATAGGAGCCATTAAATCATTAAAAGAAAAAAAGATCTCTGTTGATCTTTTAGCTAGTATAGCGTTAGGGGTTTCTTTAATAGAAAAAGAATGGGTATCTGCTATCTTTATAAACTTAATGATTATTTCTGCCGGAGTTGCTATTGATTACGTTAAAATTAAATCCCATTCTGCTATAAACAGCTTATTAAAATTAAAACCTAAAAAAGCAAGGATAGAAAAAGACGGAAAGATTGTAGAAATACCGATAGAGAAAGTTAAAAAAGGGGATAGAGTTATTATTAAACTAGGAGAAAGAGTTCCTGTGGATGGATTTATTGAAGACGGTGAAGCAGAAATTGACCAATCTCTACTAACTGGCGAATCAATTTCTGTTTCTAAAAAGAAAGGTGATGAAATATTAAGCTCTACTACAGTTGTTTCCGGAAATCTAATTATTAGAGCAGAAAGAGTTGGAGAAGAAACTACCTTTGAAAAAATCATTGCATTAGTTGAACAATCTCAAGCCAATAAAGCGCCCATTTATACTTTAATTAATAAATTTGCTAATTGGTATATCGTTCTCACTATTTTAGGCGCTTCTATCGTTTATTTGCTTTCCCGAAATGTAAATTTAGTCTTAGGTGTCCTATTGGTCAGTTGTGCAGACGATATCGTCATAGCCACGCCATTAGCTTTAATGTCGGCTATAACTCACAGTGCAAAACACGGAGCAATTGTAAAAGGGGGAGATTTCTTGGAAGGCCTTTCTAAATTAAAAATCATAGTTTTTGACAAGACCGGCACATTAACAAAGTCTAGGTTAAAAGTCGAGGAAGTACGTGCTTTTAATGAAAAAAGTCAGGCAGAGGTTTTAAGGCTAGCGACTGCAGTTTCATTTTTTTCAACCCATCCTATTGCAAAAACAATAGTAAACTATACTAAAAAAGAAAACTATCCTGTTGTCCAGCCAATCAATTTCAATGAATACGGTGGAAAAGGCATGACGGCTACTTTAAAAGACCAAAAGATTATTACTGGCAAATTATCCTTTTTTCGAGAAATGAAAATCAAGATGACGGAAAAAGAAATCACTGAAATAGAAAATAAGATATTGGAGGGATTTAATGTTACTTTAATTGAGTGTAATGATGAACTAATCGGCTTCATCTCTTTAATGGACGAATTAAGACATAATGCCAAAGAAATAATAAACGAATTTAAAAAACTAGGTATTGAAAAGATAGTGATGCTTACTGGAGATAACGAAAAGGTTGCTCAAAAAACTGCGGAGCAATTAGGCATAAATGAATTTCATGCTAATCTTTTACCAGAAGATAAGCTAACTCTTTTAAAAAAATACCTAAACAAGAAGTATAAGGTGGCAATGGTGGGGGACGGAGTAAATGATGCGCCAGTACTTGCTCTATCCGACATAGGAATCGCAATGGGAAACATTGGCTCTGATGTCGCAATAGAAACCGCTGATATTGTAATGGTGAAGGATGATTTATCTCAGATTCCAGAACTAATTAAGATAGGCCGTTCAACTATGGGTGTAATTCATCAAAATCTAATAATATGGGGGATATTGAACGTATTGGGACTTAGCTTAGTTTTCTTGCATGTTATTAATCCATCTGGCGCAGCAGCTTATAATTTCATAACTGACTTTATCCCGATATTTAATTCTCTAAGATTATTTAGAAGATAAAAAATAAATAAAAAAACCAGCTATGTAAAATATTCGCGATCGCGAATATTTTACATAGCTGGTTTTTCCAGACTTTTACTATTTTTATTATTTTTAGTTATAAAAAAAGCCCGTTCTCATCTTGAGACGGGCCATTTAGTATTTTTTGAATACTACATTATTTGTTTGTAATCCTGTAGTTTTCCTCCTGAACGCAGGTCGGTAAAGTACTTATTATCGCTGATCGCCGCAATACTATATGCGTCTCCATCGTGTATCCATCTGCAAAGATTTGCAACCATTAACACAAGTGCCTCATCTGCTAATTCTGAGAGGCCAGAAAAAGAAAGAATTAAGTCTTCGGAGATAATAGCGCCGGCATAAAAATCTTCACCCTCATCTTTACTCTGCCAACTGCTGAAGTGTTTTTTATGCTGGAAAAGACGGGCGCCTTTTTCCAGCGAGAAATCGAAATACTTTTTCGCTTTCTCCGGTTTGCATTTTCCGATTTGGACAGTGATAAGTACGCTGCCATTAATTCTGTCCCTAATTGTAAGGTACCCGCTGTCTTTATTTACCGATAAGCCAGACAATAAAGGCGTAATGCCACTAAGCACTTTTTCTGCAACAAGAACAACATAATGCATATTTTTTTCCATTGATATCCATACGATTCTCCTTTGTAAAAGTACATTCTTTTCAGATAATTTTTCTAAACGATTCCTTTATAAACTAACATACTAAAATATTCTTGTCAATGGCAAAATAAAAACTTTCGCTATCACTCTTGACAAGAGATTGCTAATTTAATAATATAACTTATCACTAATAATCTTAGAGTGCTAATATGATAACAGAGCGACAAGAAAAATTATTAAACTTCTTGGTTAAGGAATATATAAGCACAGCTAAAACTGTGAGCTCTAAGGCTTTAAAAAAAGTTACTGACTTGGATGTTAGCGCCGCAACAATAAGGAATGATTTACAAGTTTTAACTAAAGAAGGCTTTATAGAACAACCGCATATATCAGCCGGTAGGGTACCGACAAAGAAAGCTTACCGCTACTTTGCAGATAAAATAGCTTCTCAGGGAGAGAAAACCTTTTCAACCTTTATCTTTCAGGAGATTAGGATAACAAGAGGACAAATAAATGAAGAGCTAAAATTGGCAGAGGAATTAATGAAATCTTTATCAGAGGCATCTTCAGCTTTATCAATTTCTCGTCCAACAGAAAAAGACGACTTATTTGAAATCTTATCAATGATGGGGCCGGCTAGAACAATCTACCAAAAGAATATGACTATTATTAACGAGATAATTAAAGAATTAGAAGACTTTTAATATATGAAAGAAGATAAAAAACCCACCTCCGCCAAAGGCTTCGGCGAGGCGAAGGAAGAAAATAAAAAGATTGGGACGTATGACGTCCCAATATCAGGTGATAAATCGTTGTGTGATAAAAATTTAAAGGAGTTAGAGAAGCAGAAAAACGAGTATTTAGAAGGCTGGAAAAGGGAAAGGGCAGATTTCTTAAACTATAAGAGAGAGGAGATGGAAAGGATTGTCGGATTAATGAAATACGCTAATGAAGAAATTGTTTTAAGACTTCTACCAATTTTAGATAATTTCTCAGTAGCTGAAAAGAATATTTCAGAAGAGGCGAAGAAAGACGAAAACATAAAAGGACTTTTATTGATAAACCAACAAATAAAGGATTTTCTTAAAACCCAAGGAGTAGAAGAAATTAAGGCGGTAGGTATAAAGTTTGATCCCAATTTCCACGAAGTAGTTGAAGAAGTAGAGGGTAAAGAGCACGGAATAATAACAGAGGAAATCCAAAAAGGATATTTAATGCAGAGGAAAGTAATAAGGCCTGCAAAAGTAAAAATAACTAAATAATTAAATTAAAAAAAATAAAAACATGAGTAAAACAATAGGTATCGATCTAGGCACAACATTCTCGGCAGTTGCTGTAATGGAACAGGGGACTGCTAAGATATTAGAAAACAAAGAGGGCGTAAGAACTACTCCTTCTATTGTTGGATTAACCAAAACCGGAGAGAGATTAGCTGGTGTATTAGCCAGAAGGCAGCAGATAACAAACCCGAAGAATACCATTTATTCTATAAAAAGATTGATGGGTAGAAGGTATTCTGATGCGGAAATTCAGAAAGACAAGAAGCTTCTCCCTTATGAGATGAGAGAAGCAGGTGATGGGGGAGTAGAAGTTAAACTTGGAGAGAATTGGTATAAACCACCGGAAATCTCAGCAATGATTTTACAGAAGCTAAAACAGGATGCTGAAGAAAAGTTAGGAGAAAAGATTACTGACGCTGTTATTACTTGTCCTGCATATTTTGACGATTCCCAGAGAAAAGCTACGAAGGTTGCAGGCGAAGTGGCAGGCTTGAATGTAAAGATGGTTTTGAACGAACCTACGGCAGCAGCTTTAGCTTACGGCTTAACCAAAAAGAAAGGCGAGCAGATTCTAGTTTATGATTTTGGTGGAGGAACTTTTGACGTCTCTATATTGGACATCAGAAAAGATCCAGATACAGTTGAAGTAATCGGAGTTGGCGGAGACACTCATTTAGGCGGAGATGACTTTGACCAAAAAGTAATGGATTGGATAATTGACCAATTCAAGAAAAACGAGGGGATCGACTTGTCAAAAGATATGTTAGCTTTGCAAAGAATAAAAGAAACCGCTGAAAAAGCCAAGATTGAATTATCTACGGCAATGGAAACAGAGATTAACCTCCCGTTTATTACTTCAGACGCAAATGGCCCAAAACATCTTTACTATAAATTAACTCGCGCCCAATTAGAGAATTTGGTTAAGGAATATTTGGATAAATCAATACAATTAGTTGATCAAACTCTAAAAGACGCTAAACTAACTGAAAAAGATATTGAGGAAATTGTTTTGGTTGGCGGGCAAACAAGAATGCCAGCAATACAGGAAGCAGTTAAAAAATACTTTGGTAAAGAACCTAATAAATCAATCAATCCTGACGAAGTAGTAGCAATTGGCGCTGCTATTCAAGGCGCTATTATGAGCGGAGAAACAAAAGATGTGCTTTTGCTTGATGCAACTCCATTATCTTTAGGCATTGAAACATTAGGAAGTGTAAGTACGGTATTGATTGCAAAAAACACAATTTATCCTGCTTCAAAAACTCAGGTTTTCTCAACCGCAGCTGACAATCAGACTTCGGTAGAGATTCATGTATTGCAGGGCGAAAGGCCAATGGCCACTGACAATAAAACCCTTGGTCGCTTTATACTTGACGGCGTCCCGCCATCTCCAAGAGGTGTTCCGCAGGTTGAAGTAACCTTTGATATTGATTCAAACGGGATTTTGAATGTTTCAGCAAAAGATAAAGCAACTGGCAAATCTCAATCAATTAGGATTGAAAGCTCTATTGGAATGTCAAAAGACGAAATTGAAAAAATGAAAAAAGAAGCAGAACTCCATGCCGAGGAAGATAAAAAGAAAAAGGATCTAATAGAGGCTAGAAATATAGCTGAAAACTTAGTTTATACCTGTGAAAAATCTTTAAAAGACGCCGGGGATAAAGCTCCAGCAGATATGAAGAAAGAGATTGAAGAGAAAATTAATGAATTGAAAAAAAAGAAAGATAGTGATAATATTGAAGAAATTAAGAATAAAACACAGGAATTATCCCAAGCTATTCAGAAGATCGGGGCTGAGATGTATAAAAACCAACCAAAACCAGAAAACCCGCAAGAAGAAGAAAAAAAGAAAGGACCGGAAGGCGCAGAGGAAGGGGAATTCAAGGAAAAATCCTAAATCCCAAACCCTAAACTCTAAACAATATTAAATATCTAAAATTAAAAATTCAAAACATTTAGAATTTTGATATTTGAATTTTGGATTTATTTAGGATTTAGAAATTAGAATTTAGAGTTTTATGATATGAGTAAAGACTATTACGAAATTTTAGGTGTCTCTAAAAACGCTTCGCAAGAGGAGGTAAAAAAAGCCTTCCATAGATTGGCGCACAAGCACCATCCTAACAAAGGAGGGGAGGAGAAGAAGTTTAAAGAAATAAACGAAGCTTATCAGATTCTCTCTAACCAAGAGAAAAGAGCTCAATACGATCAATATGGCCAAGTATTTGAAGGCGGTATGCCAGGGGGCGGTCAAGGATTTGACCCAAGTTGGTTTTGGGGCCAAGGAGGAGCACAGAATGTAGAGTCTGACATGAGTGATTTAAGTGATGTCTTTGGAGACTTTTTTGGATTTGGGCAAAGAACTAGAAGAAAAACAAAAGATATTAAAAAAGGCTCTGATATTAGAATCGAGCTAGAACTTTCTTTAGAAGAAGTTTTAAAGGAAACGAAGAAAATATTCTCTTTGAAGAAGAATATTACTTGCTCTAGATGTCAAGGAACTGGAGCTGAACCAGGAACAAAACTCAATGAATGTTCTTCCTGTAGAGGGTTAGGGCAAGTTCAACAAATCAAAAGAACTATTTTAGGATCTTTTACCCAAACCACTATTTGTCCTGAATGTGGGGGAGAAGGCCAAAGGCCTGAAAAACCCTGTAATGTCTGCAGAGGAGAAGGTAGAATAAAAGGCGAAGAAGATATTGAGGTTGTAATCCCCGCTGGCGTAGATACAAATCAAATGATAAAGATATTGGGACAGGGAAATGCAGGCCGAAAGTCTGGTAAATCAGGCGATTTATATGTTAGAATCTTAGTTAAGCCAAATCATGATTTTGAAAGAAGAGGAGACGATCTATATTCTTCTATCGGAGTTAATCTTACTCAAGCTGTATTGGGAGACGAGATTGAAACTCAATTATTAGACAAAACAAAGATTCTATTAAGAATTCCTGGTGGGACAGAGTCAGGAAAAGTTTTAAGAATTTCAGGAAAGGGGATACCGCGCTTTGGCGGACATAATAGGGGAGATGTATATATTGAATTAATAGTAAGAATCCCTAAGAAATTAACAAGAAGACAAAAAGAATTATTAGAAGAATTAAAAAGAGAAAGCTTATAGTTTTCACTTGCCTCCATAACTCAATGGTAGAGTAGATGCCTTTTAAGCATCAAACCTCGGTCCGATTCCGAGTGGAGGCATAATTTATACATAAATAAACTCAAATTAGGTTAGGGCCCATAGTAAATCGGTATTACGCATCCATGGCATGGATGAGGGCCGGGTTCGATTCCCGGTGGGTCCACCATTTCAGATTTGCCGAAGAAGTTGCCTCGGGGCTTCGCCCCTCGGCATTGGTTTCCGCCAAGAAATTCCAGGGGGTTTTGAATTCCGCCAAAAGAATTCCCGCCGAAAGTCGGCGGTTCGAGCCGATGGAAACAAGAAAATCTCTCATCCGTGAGGGATTTTCTTGTTTAGAGAGATTTTCGGCTTGGTTGGCTTCAATAATCCAGTTTCGCATGAGTTCGAGCCAATGAT
>JAHJTG010000007.1 GCA_018829965.1 Patescibacteria group bacterium
AGCGAGGCGACGATTTCAAGTTTTTCTTTGGCGGCAAATTCTTTTAATTCGGAAAGTTGGGATTCAAGACTTAAAACCTGCCGTTCTTCGCTGTCTGTTGATTTTCGAGTGTAGATAAAATATTTCATAGTTCCTCTTTAAAAATTAAATATGAAAATTCGGGAAGCCCGCTTTTGGCCAGCCCCGCAGTAGCGGGGCAAAGATAAAAAATTCCAATTTGCGCTTAAAATCGGCTGGCGAGCCCTCGCAGAGGGCGAGCCAACAAAGACATTTCCTAACTGGCGGTGTGCGTTCGAAAAAATTCGAACCGATTTTGCCCAAAATTTGTAGGGCGGGCGGAATTCCCCCCAGACCCCCCTTCCGCCCGCCAGCAGAAGCGACCTTTTCGGATTGAAAAACTGCCAAAGAACCTGAAAAAATATCGGCTCGAACTTCATTTTGGGCCAAAAGCGGGCTCCCCTCATTTTTAATTGGACTGTTTTCGTTTTATTTGTTATCATATTTATGAAGGGTTAAATAAGCACCCATACTAATACTATCATACTTAGGAAACTATGAAAAGTCAAAACAATAATGAAACCATTGGGGATAAAATAAAACAGCTTCGAAATAAGCAGGGTTTAACGCAGGACGAATTGGCGAGAAAATCCGACCTTCCCTATACAACGTTGACCAAAATTGAAACAAATGTTATTACCAAGCCAACTATTCAAACTGTAGTAAAAATTGCTAAAGGTCTTGGCGTGAGCCTTGATGATTTAATGAAATAAAATTATGAAATTTGAACTTGATAATTATGCTAGAAACGTTTCTGATGATCTTCTGATTGAAGATTTAGTTGTTGTTGCTAAAAAATTGAACAAAAATTCAATTACTCACGATGAATACAATCGAGAGGGAAAGTATAGTAGCTCGACTTATCTCCGAAGATTTGGTAGCTGGTTTAATGCTTTAGAAAAAGCTGGTTTACAAAAAACTAGAACACCCGCAAATATTCCAGAGGAAGACTTATTTAGAAATATTGAGGAAGTTTGGACAAAACTTGGTAGGCAGCCACGATATCAAGAAATTAAAACTCCACTTTCCAAATATAGTGCCGGAACTTACGAAAATCGTTTTGGCACTTGGCGGAAAGCACTCGAAAAATTCGTATCTTATATCAATGCAGACAAATTGGACGAAGAAGAAAGCACAAATGATTCTCCCAATGAGATAACTTCTGTTGATGACACCTCGGGGAAAACTTTTAAGCATAAAACAAAAAGAGAAATATCAGAAAGATTACGATTTAGGATATTGATGAGGGACGGATTTACATGTAAGAAATGTGGTCGTAGTCCCATGAAAGAAATGGGGGTTGAGTTACATGTTGACCATATTACTCCATGGTCAAAAGGCGGCGAAACTCTTCCCGAAAATCTAGAAACAAAATGCTCCCGTTGTAATTTAGGAAAAGGAAACGCTTTTAACGAATAAATTTTATGGAAAATTATCTCCAAATAATTTTTTCTGCTCTAACCTTACTTGGCATTGGTGGTATTGTTGGTGGCTACATAACTTATTTACTCGATAAGAAAAAAGAACGAGAGTTTAAGGTATTAGAGCAGAAAGAAAAGAGATACAAATCTTGCCTCTTGTATATGGACGCTTTCTTTGAACCAAAAAACATAAAATATCTTTCGAGCCGGCAGCCTGATATAAATAACGCACAAGATGTTATTGAGTATCTAAAGATGGAATACCACGAAATGATGCTTTATGCCTCGAAAGAAGTTATTTTGTCGGTTAAAGCATTTATAGAAAATCCTACACACGAAAAATTCTTAAGAACGATTTTGACTATGAGGCAGGATTTATCCAAAATAAAAAATGACTTGGACTTGAATGATATCAAAATTGAATTTCAAGAAAGCCGCCAAAGAAAAACTTGAAATCGCCCAATCCGAAAAGGTCGCTTCTGCTGGCGGGCGGAAGGGGGGTCTGGGGGGAATTCCGCCCGCCCTACAAATTTTGGGCAAAATCGGTTCGAATTTTTTCGAACGCACACCGCTAAGGAATAAGTTAAAATATGTATCCAATATCAGATAAGAATTTAAATATAGAGACCGATGAAGCCGTATTTTTCTTTACTCCGGCATTTCATCCATTAGATAATTTTTCCGCACACGCTGTTGATTTATGGGGTATCAAATTTCCGACAGCAGAACATGCTTTCCAGTGGAAGAAATTTTCAGAAGTTAAACCAGAGGTAGCTAAAGAAATATTAAAAGCAATAAGTCCGCACGTGGTTAAGAAAATTTCAAATACTAACAAAGATAAACAACCACAAACTTGGCACGACGAAAAAGTGAAAATAATGGAGCAAATATTAAAAGCGAAAGCTAAACAACATGAAGACGTTAGAGAAGCCTTAAAAAGAACTGGAAGTAGACAAATTATTGAAAATTCTCCAGTCGATAGTTTTTGGGGTATTGGGCCAGATAAAAGAGGACAAAATGTGGTTGGAGAAATATGGATGAAAATTAGGGATGGTTTAGTGGTTTAAATTATATACAGAACAAGATTTTAAGAAAAAGGTTCCAAGTTTCCGCCTTAGGCGAGATCCGTCCTTTGGCGGACGTCCCACTTGGCCCGCTTTTTAAAAGTCGCCTTTTCGGCGATTTTTGTTATAATTACATAACTATGCAATAAACTTATGGTTTCAAATCTAAAAAACAGTATACTTAAAAACTTTTCACCCGAAGATAAGAATATATATTTAAACTATGCCTTAGAATTTTTTAAAGATGTTGGCCTTAAAGATAGAGATACCTTAATAAGACATTTGAATAAGTTAAAAGGAGTTTATGTTAAAAAATTACTTTTCGCCTTGGCTTTTTACCAATATTTAGAAAAAAAAATAGAAAAAAACGAAGAGATAATACGGGCAGTATTTCTAATTTGTCTGATTGATGGAGTAGAAAATGAAAGGTGTTTAATTGATGACATTAAGGTTTTCTTTCGAAGACTTGAAGAAAAGGATAAGTTGTATCTTTTAAATAATTTAAAGATTTATTACAGAAAACAACATAGAAAGGTTTATCACGATTTAATAATGAAAAGTATGTATAGGTCTTTTAGGGATATCGAATATGAGGTAGTAGATAGGGAGTTAAAAAGTATAAATAAATATCTTGATAAGGTTGCTCAACATTTCTATCGTGTCAGAAATTTTGTCTTGCATGAAGCTATGCCAGTTACTGCTTTAGCGAGGATAGATGAAAAATATGGTCTCGTTTCCGTATTTTCAGGGTATCTTTATAAAAAAAATTATAGAAACCTTAAAAGTAGGAAAAGACATTGTAACTTCTTCTCAGAAATTGAGATTTCAGAATTTCAAAACATAATAAAAAGGGGCGTCATTAATAAAATTAAGAGTATGAAAAATTAGTTAATAAGTAGATTTTTCTTTGTATCCAGGGTAGGATTTTAAGAAAAAGGTTCCAAGCTTCCGCCTTGGGCGAGATCCGTCCTTTGGCGGACGTCCCACTTGGCCCGCCACGTAATAAATTTTTATTCTATAAAAATTTAAACGTGGCTGGAACGTTTAAATTTGCTTTGCAGATTTATTATGTTCCGTTATACAATATTTTTACTAAAAACCGAGATGTTAAAAAACACGAATTATGTTAATTCGTGTTTTTTAACGCTTAGACTGCAAAGGTGGATATTTGGTGTATATCTTTGCTTATTTCCTCACATTTAATAAAGAGGACGAAATGGTTGACGGTAAGGTTGATCTGTGGTTTAATAAAAGTATAAGGATGAAGTTTAATAGGACGGTCTTATTAAGCTTATAATTTTGAAAACTAAATAAAGGATTATTTAAGAAGAATTGATGAATTAAGGGAATGAAAGGAGGATTATAAAATGTTTAACACTATATTTACAATCGGACGATTAGTAGGCATTTTATTCCTCGTTGTTTTCATCCCGTACCTCATCGTAACCTTGCGGAAAAAGACTGGTTCTAACGACATTGTATCGTGGATTTGCGCAGTAGTCGGGATTATCCTTATAGTGATTTGTCTTTCTGGGATAAATCGCTTAGCCTTGGCTATAACGGGATATATCGTGGGACCTTTATTAACCGCTCTTTCCCTGAAGTACGGTAGAAATAGATGGACGCGTTTTAGGCGAAAATGTTTTGTGGTGGTGCTACGCCATAAGTTATCACGCTCATCGTTGACTATTACTTGGCTCAAGCCACCTAGAAAGAATAGAAAGCTTTTGCCTAAAACCATCGCTCACTCGCACCATTGATAATTCTCTTTTGATAATAGGAATAAAAAAGCCTCGAGCCCGCTAAAAGATTAGCGGGCTTTTTTATTCAGTTAAATGCCATTTAACGGCAATCCGCCCAAATTTTTCTCCACAAAATTTGGGCGGACTATTTAACAAAGTGAATTTTTTTACTAACGACTAAAGATTTGAACAAAGAAGTTTACAATCGCTCCTAATAAAGAATTCGGGTTAAGAAAACCGCTAGGGGCTGGAGGATTTTCACTTGGTGGTGGAGGCGGTGGTTCGCTTGGCGGAGGTTGTTCTCCATCGGGCGGGGATTTGGGATTTGGCGGTTGTTGTTCGGTAGGCGAAAATTGGTTTGCTGGTGGCTGATTAATTGGTGGTTGCTGAAATTCAGGTGGTTTTTGTCCTTCTGGTGGCGGTTGCTGTCCTGGCTCGCCAGATTGATTGCTCGGTGGCGGCCCATATTGGCAATTTTCTCCTTCGCAAGCAGCTGGCGGCGGCATCATTTTTTGGCATTCTTCAGGAGTTTGGCATCCATTGGATTTTGTTTGGGGTTCTCCTGGTTGACCTTCAGGGCCGCTGGGACCAGTGCCTGGCGCAACAAATTGTCCTTCATTGTTAGGACTGAAATTTTTACATTCATCGGGATGAGATTCACAATAAGTTTTGCATTCATCCTGATCCTTACATCCTCCGGGACCGGCTTGCCGCGGCATCATTTGCTCGCCCGGATTTATCACGCCCGGACTGGGCTGAAACTTCTGACATTCATCGGGATGAGATTCGCAGTAGGCCGTACACTCTTCTTCGGTTTTGCACCCGCCAGGACCTGTTTGTCCTGCAGGCGGTATCATGCCGCCTGCGCCCGGGCTTCCCTCTGGGACGCCCGGTCCGGGCGGTCCCATTTTTTCAAAACATTCTTTCATCTTATCGCCAATTTCCCTTGGCGGCATAGCCACGCCACTCTTAAATTTTTCTACCATCTCGGTTCCCACCGAAGAATTAAGGCACTGGCTGACTTCCTGGGGCATATTATTTAATGTCTCTTGAAATCTTTGTTTGCCTTCTTCCATCATTTTCAAATCTTCTTCCGGTATCATTCCGTTTTCTTTTCCAAAATCAAAACAAGTTTGCTGATTATCAGGATTATTACAAAAAGCATCGCATTCTTCTTTGCCCTTGCACCCATTAGGTCCTTTACCACCTGTTTTGCGAGCCATGGTTGCTTCTTCGGGGGTCATAAATCCAGCTACTTCGCCAAAAGTAATGCATTCTTCAAAATGCTCTTCTTGTGTACAATATACATCACATTCTTCTTTGCCTTTGCAATTTGGTGGCTTCGCGCCTTTTTTCAAAGCTTCTAACATTTTTTGGGAGTTAGCTTTTTCTTTCTCGTCCATAAAACCAGCTTCCATAGCAAAGGTCATACATTCCTCCATATGCTCTGGGTCGCCGCAGTATTGGTCGCAGGCTTCTTTGCCGTGGCAAGAAGGCGGCTTTATTCCCCTTTTAACAGCCGCTAACATTTTTTGAGAATCTTCAAGTTCTTTGCCCTGGATGAAACCAGCCTCTATACCGAACGTGATGCATTCTTCCATGTGGTCAGGGCCATTGCAATAAATATCACATTGTTCCTTGCCACCGCAGGGAGGCGGCTTGACACCTCTTTTAATAGCGGCTTGGATTTTTTTTGCCTCTTCCAATTCTTTCGGAGACATTAAATTATTTTCCACGGCAAAAGTAACACATTCATCAATATTACCAATGTCGTTGCAATAGGCATTACATTCCTCTTTTCCTGCGCAACCGCCGGGACCATTTTTTTCAACTGCTATAAAATTTTTAGCCGAGTCAATTTCTTCTTTGGACATTAAATTATTTTTTTCGGCAAAATCAAAACAGACCTCCCTGTTCCCCTGTTTATCACAATAAGCTCGGCAAGCCGTTTCGTCTTTGCAATTATCCAATTCTTCAATCGGATATTGAATATTCGCTGTTTCGGTTGAATTTTGGGCAGAAACTTGACCGATTAAAATAAATGAAGCGGTTAATAAAAAACTTAGAGCAATAAGATTAATGATATATTTTGTATTCATATTTTTATAATCCCTTAACAAAAACCCGCGGCTTCACTGCCGAAAGTTTCTATTCAAATGGGTTAGTTTTAATATTTTTAAAAGGATTAGCTTTGTCAGCCGGATTAATATCCGGTTTATCCTCTAAAGGGTCAACACCCAATGACGGCAAAACACCCTTAGATGCGCCTTCAATTATTTTTTCCACCGCACTGCCGGCTTTTTCCAAGGCGTTTTTTCCTGCTTCTAATTTTTTCCATTTATTCCAATAAATATAACCGCCAACTCCCAACGCTATTAATAAAATAGCTGCGATTAACACAATTAATATAATAAGAGTTTTTTTATTCATATTTTTATTATTTTATAATTACAAGCGAGGGAAAAAAGGAAAAATTTATTTTTACTTTTTGACCGAGTGCCGTAATTATATAGATAATTTATTATCTATATTTATTAAAATTTAATTACCTTTTTATATTATACCATAAATAATACTAAACTTAGTCAAGGACGTATTAAATCATCTAAAATCTGACTATGCGAACATCGGTTAAGTCATTTAATTTCTGACCGAAATATAATGGGGTAAAATGAGGAAAAACTAACCTCATTTTAACACCGTACAACTCAACACCCGGTGTTCAACACCGGGTGTTGAGTCTAATTTCTCGCTACCACTATCCCCCAAACCTCTTTTGCGCCTGCAGTTCGCAAAACTCTGGCGCATTCCTCCATTGTGTTGGCGATATTACCACATATAAGGTTTGAAGAGGTTATTAATGCGTAAAAAAAGCCCCTTGATATTATCTCGGGGCGTTTAAAATCTAACCTCTGCCATCACTTCAATCACTATTGCCATAATCTTTTTCATTCGGGTCGTAATCAGATTTGCGACCACGATCCTTCCCCCTAAAAAGTCCCCCTAAAAATCCCATGACAATAACGACAATCCATATTATCACCCCGACGAGTATCATCAACATAATCCCCATAAAAAATTTTGCGGCGGCAGCGCTCTCACTGTGAGTACTAGCAAGAAGATTAATTATAAGCATTATCATCTTACACCTCTCTTTCTTATTAAAGAACCTTTATTCCCAAATTAACACTAGTTTTACCCTACTACTAATTACAATTTTGTCAATCTCTCGCTACCACTATCCCCCAAACCTCTTTTGCGCCTGCATGCCGAAGAATTTTTGAACATTCTTCCATTGTGGAGCCGGTTGTATAAACATCGTCTATTAAGAAAATTTTCTTGTTTTTAATCTGTTCCGGGTTTTGGCAAGAAAAAGCGTCTTTTAAGTTTTCTTTACGTTTCTTCTCCGGCAACTCCATTTGGGAAAGAGTTATCTTTATTTTTATTAAATTATTCAAAACCAAAGGAACCTCTATCTTTTTTGCCAATTCTTTTGCCAATTCTTTTGATTGATTATAACCCCTTTTCTTTAGCTTCTTTTTCTCCATCGGGACAGGTATTAGAATACTGTTTTCAAAGAGAGCTTTTTGGTTTTTACCCAGCAAAGAAATATGGTCTATTATTAAAAGAGAAAGCGATTTTGCCAAATCTTTTAAATAGTAAGGGCCGTATTTGAAAAAATGGATTAATTTTCTAGTTAAATGTTTTTCCTTATAAGAAAGAGCAAAAAAGATGCCAGAAAGTTTTTTGTTTTGACATCTTTGACATTTCCCCTTTTTTTCGCTCAATGGAATCCGCAGGGCACTTTTTTCGCAAAGACAATATTGATGCTCTGAAATTTCTAAAATCGCCTTGCAGTCGTCGCAAAGATAAGTGCCTTCTAATCCACAACCCAAGCAAAAAGCAGGAAACAAGATATCTAAGATGAAATCTTTGATTCTCTGAGACATATCCCGTTAGAAGTCTTTGAAGAAAAAAATTTATAATATAAATTTTTTTCTTAGATTTATAAACAAATTATTTAATAAAATGATATTTTGCTCCATTAAAATTGTCTGCTTCGATTAGTCAGACTTCTAACGGGACATATTTATCCACAATACAATAGTTTAGGGATTTGTAGTATAATAGATAAAATTCTAAATCCCAAATCCTAAATCCCGATATAATCGAGGACTCTCGATGCCGACAAAGTCGAGCATTCTCGACAAGGTCGGAACAAAGTCGGAGCAATATCAAAATTATAAATCCAAAACACAAAACCGGTTTAGAATTTTGGTAATTTGGATTTATTTAGAATTTAGTGCTTAGAATTTATTTAGTTATGGTATTTAACCCTTTTAAATTATTTTTACCAAAAAAGATATTAGGAGTTGATATCGGAACTTCTTCTATCAAAATTGTTGAATTATCCCGCTGGGGAGGGGGAAGGACTTTGGAGAATTACGGAGAGATACAATCCGCCACTCTTTTTAAAGAACCGTTTAAGCTTTCTGTTAAAGGGAGTTATTTGCTTTCAGCTGACTTTATTTCGCGAGCTATCAGGGCAATATTAGATGAGGCAAAAATTAAAACAAAGTCGGCCATTTTTTCTATCCCCGATTTTTCATCATTTTTTGTTTCTTTTGACCTGCCGCCGATGACAGAAAAAGAAATTCCTGAAGCTGTCCGCTTTAATGCTCCTCAATATATTCCTCTTCCTATTTCAGAAATTACCTTAGACTGGAAGGTAATAGCTGGTGTGCCGGGAGACAAAAAATCTAATCTCAAGATATTAGTAGTGGTTGTTGCTAGGCAGGTAGTTCAAGAATATCAAAGAATTGCCAGGATGGCAGGACTCGAACTGTACGCCTTAGAGGCAGAAGCGTTGGCTATTACCAGGGCTTTAGTAAAAGACAATAAAAAAACAATATGTATAGTTGATATCGGGGTTCAAAGTACTACTGTTAATATCGTTAGTAGAGGTGTTTTGGAAAAAAGCTTTAGTTTTGATTTTGCTTCCGGGAATCAATTAACTTATGCAATAGCGTCAGCGTTAGATAAGGGATATGTTGAGGCAGAAGAAATAAAACAAAAACAAGGTTTGCTTTCTCAAGAAAAAAGTATTAACGAAACCCTTTATATTTTAGTTGATCCGTTGTTGGCCGAAATTAAGAAAATTTCCAGTGAATTTTATCAGGTTGAAGGTAAAGAGATTGAAGAAATCTACCTTACGGGCGGTACGGCCAATTTGCCGGGTTTAAGGGATTATTGCGCCGAAGTTCTTAAAAAGAAAGTTGAAATTCCTAATTGTTTTGCCGATTTTCTTTATTCCCCGATTCTTAATGAGACATTGATTGAAATGGGTCCGCGTTTTTCTGTGGCAGTGGGAGTGTCTTTACAAGGGTTAAAATAGAAGCTATAAGTTTGTTGATAGTATTTTAATGTTGTATAATAAATTAAAGGTAATAATCCTACGAATTACGAATTTTTTCGAATTACGAATATACGGAAAGCGTTGTACGAATGTACCGATTGCCAGATACGAATTTACGAATTTGGGCAATCGGCTACGAATAGATTTATTCGTATCCGAAACCGCAGATTAGTATATTCGTAATTCGGTTTAATATGTAATTCGTAAGAAAAATGGATTTCGGCATTATATACCAACTTAAAACTAAAAAATATTGGTGGTTAGATACAATCCTATATTTTGTTATAGCGCTTTTTTTATCAACAATTTTTTGTTTTTTCATTTTTACTATTAAGATTTCTTTTGAGAAAGAAAAGTCAAAAGATTTTGATAGTAAATTAATAAATGTCGGTACCGCTCAGCAGAAAGATATGGAAAAGCAAGTTATTGAATACCAGAAAAAAATTGGAAACTTTGTTTCTATTTTAGATTATCATAAAATTCCTACGAATGTTTTTAATATGTTAAAAGAATCAACTTTGACTAATGTTTGGTTTAATAATTTTTCAATAAATACAGAAGCTTCCGAGGTTTTAATTTCTGGGGAAACGGATGATATACCAAGCTTAAGCCGTCAGATAGATGTTTTAGAGAGTAAAGAATTTGTAAAAGAAGTCTCTAATTTAAATTTCAATTTAACAGAAACAGGCAAGATATCCTTTAATTTTGGTTTGTTGTTAGACCCTAAAATATTTTTTTCTTTTTTAGAGAGTCCTATAAATGAAACGCCTTCTGGGGATACTATTCAAACAACCAACCCCTCTTCGTTATTATTTTTTAATTTTCTAAAAAATGGAAATTGATAGGTCAATTATTATAGCTATTATAATCTTTATTACATTGGTTTCTATTTTTTATTTAGTTTCACCAAAATATCGGGAGTTGCAAGGTGTCTTACTGGAAGTTGGGAAAAAAGAAGTAGAATTTGAAAGCAAGTCCGCATATTTTATCGAAATTACAAGTGTGTATAAAGAATTAATGAACTATCAAGATAGTTTGAATAAAATAGAAACTGCGTTGCCAAGCAAATTTTCTCTGCCTTCTTTAGTTAATTTCTTATATAAAAAAGGCGCTGAAAGCGGGGTTGTTATTAAGAGAGTAAGCGCTGGTAAGTCCTCTCCTGTCGGCAAAGAAACTAATATTAAAGAGACCAGTCTTTCTTTAAGTATTATAGGGTCCTACACATCTTTAGAAAATTTTATTACTTCTATAGAAAAATCTGCCAGATTAATTGAGGGAGAAAATATCTCTTTTTCTATTGGACTTCCTACAACAGAAAATTCGCAGCCATCGCAGAATTATCCTATTGATTTACAAATAAAAGTTTATTCTTATCAACCATCGTAATTATAGAAACGACGCGGTCGTTTATATAATTATTTCATTCGGTCGGAATAAAAATTAATTTTTATTCCTCCCTCACTCATAATTGTTATAGTTTCACTACATATTTAATCGTTCGGTCGTCCGCCTTAGTCGGGCTTCCTCGCTCATAATTATACAATGGCAATAGTATTCATTTCACCAAGAGAACGGCAAAAAGTTTTTATCATGGGTATTGGGGGATTTTTTGTAATACTGCTAATTATAATTGGAATTAGTGTCTTTTTGACAAAGCCCAAAAAAGTTCCGGTCGGGCAAGTTTTCAATGCGCCTAAAATCACGATTAATTTCGATATTTTAAAATCGTCTAAAATTCAGGGCTTAGAGGTTTTTCCTGAAATAGACAAACAATTTGACTATCAGGCAAAAACAGCAAAAGGCAAAGACCAAAAGGGCAGGATTTCTGCTTCGTCGGAAGAAAAAGCAAAGGAAATCTTGACAGGACTTGGTTTAAATTCAATCGTCATTAATAAGCCTATAGACGGAAGAAGCAATCCTTTTTCTCCTTACTATGAAATAAAATCACCGACATCCATTAAAAAGAAGTAGGAGCGTAAAAAAGTTCGTATAATTTATTTAATAAAATAAAAAAATGAACCTAATCCCAAAATTAATAGAAAATGGTATTTTAGACAGAAAAAAACAAGCGGAATTAGAATATGATATAGAAAAAACTGGGAAAACAGAAGAAGAGATTATATTAGAAAAAGGCATTATAGCCGAAGATGTTTTGTTTAATTTCAAGAGCGAAATTTTGAAAATTCCCTTAAAAAAGATTGATATAAAAGAAGTCCCATCGGAAATATTAGAATTAATACCTGAAGAGCCGACAGCAATTTATAAAATGGTTCCTCTGTCCAGAAAGGATAATAAATTAGAAATAGGTATGGTTTATCCGGAAAACATAATTGCCCAGGATGCTCTAAGATTTTTAAGCCGCCAGGGAAAATTTGAATACAAAGTTTTTTTAATAACTCTTTCTGATTTTACAAAACTCTTAAAGCAACACAGAACTTTCAAGGGCGAGACCGAAAAAGCTTTGGCCGAGTTAGAAAAAGATAAAAAGATTTCTAGCAAGGAAGCAGAGGAAGAAATAAAAAAAATAGATGTGACGGGGGGAGAGGCTCCGATTATTAAGATGGTCTATGTGATTTTGCGTCATGCCCTGGGATCTAATGCCTCCGATATTCATATTGAGCCGGGAAAAGATAAATTAAAAATTCGTTTTAGAATTGATGGAATATTATACCCAAGTTTATTTTTACCCTTGAGCGTGCATCCCTCTATTGTTTCTAGAATCAAAATTCTTACTAATTTAAAAATTGACGAAAATAGGATTCCTCAAGACGGAAGATTTTCAGCTAAAATAAGTGATAAGGAAATTGATTTCAGGGTTGCTACCTTTCCAACTCTTTTTGGCGAAAAAGTTGCGATTAGAATTCTTGACCCAACCGAGGGTTTAAAATCTTACCAAGAACTGGGCTTAGAGGAAAAAAATCTTGGAATTATAAAAGAAGCAATAAAAAAACCATACGGAATGATTTTAGCTACAGGTCCTACTGGTTCAGGTAAAACAACAACCTTATACGCCCTCTTGCGTCTTTTAAATAATGAAGGAGTAAATATTGTAACAATTGAAGACCCGATTGAATATTCAATTCTTGGAGTTAATCAGTCTCAAGTTAAACCAGATATCGGGTATACTTTTGCCCAAGGTTTGAGGCAAATTTTAAGACAAGACCCAAATATTATTATGGTGGGCGAGATTAGAGATGAAGAAACAGCGGATTTAGTTACCCATGCCGCTTTAACTGGTCATATAGTATTATCAACCCTGCACACAAATTCTGCTGTTGGAGTTATCCCAAGATTAATTGATATGGGCGTGAAACAATTTTTGATTCCATATACTCTAAGGGTTATTATCTCTCAAAGATTAGTAAGGACACTTTGTCTTCATTGTAAGGAGAAAGTTGCGCCAAACGAAAAAATTAAAAAATATATATTAAACCGAATAAAACTTATGCCTCCATCTCAAAGAGAAGAAATTAAAATTACCAATGGCTTCAATATTTTTGAGCCGAAAGGCTGCGAAAAATGTAATTTTAAAGGTTATGCGGGTAGAATAGGTCTTTTTGAGGTATTATCAATCAATAATGATCTAACCGAAGTAATTTTAAAAAATCCGACCGAAGACGCAGTTTTAAAAGTAGCTCAAAAACAAGGAATGTTAACAATGGAACAGCAAGGAATTTTAAAGGTTTTAGCTGGTGAAACTTCAATTGAAGAACTTTCAAGGGCAACGGAAGAAAAGTGAAAACCCTAAACCCTAAATTTTAAATTTTAAAAAATTATGGACTACTTAAGCCTTATTAAAAAATTATTAGCAATCGTTATTGACGAAGAAGCATCAGACCTCCATATTTCTGTAGGGCATAAACCAACAATTAGAATTACCGGACAGTTGGTTCCTTTATCTGGAGAGAAAGAAATCGGAAAGCAAGATTCAGAGGAAATCGCTTTTGCTATGCTCTCGGAGTTGCAAAAGAAAAGATTTTTAGAAGAGAAAGAAATTGATTTCTCTTATGATTTTGAGAATAGGGCTAGGTTTAGGGTAAATATTTTCTTTCAAAGGAATGGCATTAGTTTAGCTTTGAGATTAATTCCTAACAAAATTAAAACAATTGAAGAATTGAATCTTCCGCCGGTTTTGCATGATTTTATAAATAGGTCGCAAGGATTAATTTTAGTGACTGGCGCATCAAGCCAGGGCAAATCAACTACTTTGGCGGCAATGATAGACGAAATTAATCATACTCGGCCAGTTCATATAATTACAATTGAAGACCCGATAGAATATGTTTATGAAGACGATAGAGCAATTATTGACCAGCGGGAAATATATCAAGACACTCTTTCCTTTGCCAATGCTTTGAGGACGACATTCCGCCAGAACCCCGATGTTATTATGGTAGGCGAGATGAGAGACCTTGAAACAATTTCTACTACCATTACTGCTGCCGAAACAGGACATTTAGTTTTTGCCACCTTGCACACCAATTCCGCTTCCCAATCAATTCACCGTATAGCAGATGTTTTCCCGCCAGACCAGCAAAATCAAATAAGACATCAATTAGCCAGTTCTTTAATAGGTATTATTACTCAAAGATTAATTCCAAGAATAAGGGGTGGGTTTATTCCTGCTGTTGAGGTAATGCTTTGCAACCCAGCAGTAGGCACTTTAATAAGAGAAAATAAAATTCACGAACTGCCAACCGTGATAGACACTTCTTCTAAAGAAGGAATGATTTCTTTTAACAGAAGTTTGGCGGATTTAGTAAGGAAAAAGGAAATTTCTTTGAAAAACGCGCTCGATTACTCTTTAAATCCAGCAGAGTTTAAAAGTTTCTTAAAGTAAATTAAAAGTAAATCCTAAGCACTAAATCCTAAATCCTAAATAAATCCAAAATTCTAAATCACAAAATCTAAATGTGTTTAGAATTTAGATATTAGAATTTAGAATTTCTTTTGCGAAGCAAAAGTATATTGTGAAATTTACCTATCAGGCAAGAAACAAAGAAGGCAAATCAGAGACAGGAATAATTGAAGCCTCTTCAAAAGAAGAGGCAGCGTCCCTTTTACAGAAATATAATGTTGTTGTAGTTTCCTTGAAAGAAGTTAAGGGCCCGTTTTCTTTATTTAAGGGATGGAATTTATTCAGGAAAATTTCTAAAAAAGACCTTGCAATATTTTCTAGGCAATTGGCAGTGATGTTAGATTCTAGGGTTCCTGTTGTCCAAAGTCTGCTAAGCCTATCTGTACAAACAAGCAAAACCAGCTTTAAAGATGTTATAGTCAGAATTTCACAATTAGTAGAAGAGGGGAATACGCTTTCTGAGGCATTTTCTAATTTCCCCAAAGTATTTAGTACCCTTTATATCAGTTTGATTAAATCAGGTGAGGCATCAGGTAAGATTTCTGAGACTTTTTATTATTTGAGCGATCACTTAGAGAGGGAATATGACATAAATTCTAAAATGAAAGAGGCTATGATTTACCCGAGTTTAGTTTTGGTGGTAATGGCAGTAGTTGTTGTAATTGTAATGACTGTCGTTATGCCAAAATTAGTGGGTATGATAAACGAGCTAGGCGCTAAGGTTCCTCTCCCCACCAGAATCTTGCTAAGCTTCTATAAATTTTTTAATGTTTATGGTTGGCTCATAATAATCGCTTTTATTGGTTTAATCATTTTCCTTGTTTATTATCTTAGAACAAAAGAAGGGAAGAAAGTTTACGATAAAGCGTCTCTTAAAATTCCGCTTTTAGGCAAATTCTTTGAAAAAATATTTTTATCGCGTTTTGCTGAAAATCTTTCAACTTTAATTTCTGCTGGTTTGCCTATAACCCAAGCTTTAAAAATTACAAAAAATACAATCGGGAACTATGTTTATAGAAGAATTGTGGCTGAAACAGAAAAACAAGTTTCTGAAGGTGAGAAAATAAGTTCTGTTTTAGTAAAGTATCCGGAAAGAGTGCCTTCTTTCATTATCCAAATGGTGAAGGTAGGAGAAGAAACAGGAAAGTTAGACAAAACTTTAATGGAGATAGTCAATTTTTATAAAAAAGAAATTGATAAAACAGTATCAATGTTTACAACTTTAATTGAGCCAATTTTAATAATTATTCTTGGTTTTGGAGTAGCTTTAATAGCAGTCGCTGTTATTTCTCCGCTTTACGGGGTATTGGGGTCTATATAGGTTTGGTGGTATAATAAATTTATTCATATTTTTCATAATTATCTTTGACACCAATTTAAATTAAATTTATAATAGATTAATAATTAGATAAAAGTTATTTATTAAAGGTCGATATCTTAAAATCTTAAACATTAAAAATTAATTTTAATTAAAAAAACAAAATGAAAACATCAAAAGGTTTTACGATTATTGAATTATTGGTAGTTATCGCTATTATTGCTGTTTTAGCTGGTATTGTTCTAGTTAATGTTACTAGCTACATTAACAAAGGTAAGGACGCGGCAATAAAGGGAAATTTGGCTACAATTATGACGAATGGAGCGGTTTTCTTTGATGACACTACCAAAGGTAATGGTACTTATACTGCTTTTTGTGCTGACGCCGGTTATACTATTCCTGCTGCCGCAATTACTGCTACTGGGGTTACCCCCACTTGTACAATTGCTTCTGGTAGTGCAGCATACTGTGCTTGTGCGCCATTAAAAGCTACTTCTGGCACAGTTTTCTGTATTGATTCTACTGGTGCTAAAGAAGAAACAGTTTCAAGTACTTGTGCCATGCAGTGTCCTGTGGCTGGTTTCTGTCAATAATTACAGCTTTAAAGTTAATTTGAAATACCCCCAAAAGGGGTATTTTAGTTTTAAATTAAATATATTTTTATATTAATAAAAATATACAATCAAGCATATTTTTGTTAATATACAAATATGCAAATGTTTCTCTATTTTTTTTATCTTCATTTTCGGTCTAGTTTTAGCTTATCGTAGATTAGTTATTGCGGGGTCAGATTATTGCGGGGTCAGACCCCGCAATAATCTACAAAATAATTTATGCCTACACAGCGACAGCAATTAGTTAATGACGAAATATATCACGTTGTTCTTAGGGCAGTTGGAGGCTCCGTGATTTTTAATGACGAGAACGATTTTTATCGCGGTATTTTTTCCCTTTACGAATTTAATAATAAAAATCCAGTTAATATATGGTTAAGGCGTCAACAACGCAAAGCAGAAAAACTTAAAGAGAATATTATTGCGGGGTCCGACCCCGCAATAATATTGCAAGGTTTGACCCCGCAAGGAACTCCTGAGCGCGATTTACTGGTTGAGATTTTAGCTTTTTGTTTTATGCCTAACCATATTCATTTAGTATTAAAACAATTAAAAGATAATGGCATCAGTCAATTTATACAGAAAGTCGGCACTGGTTACGCAGTTTATTTTAATAATAAATATGAACGCAAGGGGCATCTTTTTAATAGATTTAAGGCAATTCATATTAAAACCAACGAACAATTACAAAATGTATTTGTATATGTTCATGTCAATCCTCTTTCCTTAATAGAGCCTGGTTGGAAAGAAAATGGCATTAAAGATTCAGATAAAGCCATTAAATTTTTAGAAGAAGAATATAGGTGGTCAAGTTATTTTGATTTTATCGAAAAGAAAAATTTTCCTTCACTTATTATAAAAGAAATTTTTTTATCGATAATGGGTGAGGAATTTGGTTGTAAAGAAGCCGTAAAAAATTGGATAATATATAAAACAGGGTTAAAAAATTTTAGCGATATTATTTTGGAATAGTTATTGCGGGGTCTGACCCCGCAATAACTATTAGAGATATTTATGGAAATGTTATATTCGTTATTTGTATTTTTATTTGGTTTAGTCATTGGCAGTTTTTTGAACTGCGTTATTTATCGGCTTGCCCTCCCAAGTTTTTCCTTTTGGAAAAACTTGGGAGGGTCAAGTAGGTCGTATTGTCCTAATTGCAAACATCAATTAGCTTGGCACGACTTGATTCCAGTATTCAGCTATTTGTTTTTGCTTGGTCATTGCCGTTATTGCAAAAAAAGGATTTCAGTACAATATCCTTTGGTAGAATTAGCCACCGGGCTTTTATTTTTAGCGTTGTTTAACGCAGATATCATTAGAAACATTTATCTTTTTACAATCTTTTCTTTTTTAATAATTATTTTTGTCTTTGATTTAAAGCATTATCTTATCCCGGACAAAGTTATATTTCCCGCAATTATCATTTCTTTTCTTTACAATGTTTTTTCTTTAGCCGTAGGTAATTATAGTTTAGCTCAATTTCTGAATTTTTTTTGGGCGGGACTATTGCCAGCTTTATTTTTCTTTTTATTATTCTTTCTTTCCAAAGGTAAGTGGATTGGTTTTGGAGATGTGAAATTGGCTATTCTTATGGGATTTTTCTTGGGGTTTAATAATGTTTTAGTAGCGTTGTTTTTAGCATTTCTTTTTGGTGGTATAATAGGTATAGGGTTGATTATTTTCGGAAAGAAAACAGCGAAAAGCGAAGTTCCTTTCGGCCCATTCCTGGTTTTTGGCACATTATTAGCTTTATTTTTTGGTGAAAATTTAATTAATTGGTATTTAAATATTTTAGTTATTAAATAGATGCAAAAAAACGGATTTTCTTTAGTAGAACTTTTAGTAGTAATCTCTATTATTGGGGTGATTTTAACTATCGGCTTTTTAAATTTTCCCGCAATGAGGCGACAGATTGCATTAGAAAGGGCCGCTCATCAATTGGTTCAAGAGATAAGAAGGGCGCAGGGAATGGCAATGTCTGCGATAGAACTAAAAGAAGAAGATTGCCCTTCTTCGCCGCTACAATTCGCTAAGGGGTATGGTATTTATATTAATTTGGATCCATCGGTGGGTAGTGATAAAAATTATGGATTATATGCCGACACAACAGCAGGCACAGATTGTCAGTTCCCGGACACATCACCGTGCTGGGAGTATTATAATTTAGGAGATTGTATGTATAAATCTATTTCTATTGAAGAGAAAGGAATAATTATAAAACAAATCAATAATATTGATATTGGGTCTACTGGGACCGCCGGAGTTGAAAAGGTAAGTATTAATTTTAGGCCACCAAACCCAGATACCAATATAAAGTGGCTGGCTTTGATAGAAGAGGGGGTAGATATTGTTTTAGCCATAGAGTCAGATCCTGACGATCTCCTTAACCAAAAAACGATTACAGTTAACAGGGCAGGGTTAATAAATATAAAGTAAGGTATTTGTGATTACAATAAAAAATGGAAAATAAATTTTCTTTTCAAAATCAAAAAGGACTCACAATGATAGAGGCAATAATCGCCACTTTTATTTTAGTAGTGGCTATTATTGGGTCTTATCTTATTTTTGTTGAGATATCATCAACAACTAAAGTTATTTCTTCCCGCTTAACAGCTGCTTATTTAGCTCAAGAAGGAATGGAGATAATAAGAAATATTAGAGATACAAATTGGTTGAAAGAAGTTTCTTGGTCTGATTTAATCGATGGCGTTCCTTGTAGCAGTGGTTGTGAAGTTGATTATAGAACCGAACAAGGAGATACAAGCACATTGTTCTCCTGGGGTACATCTGGCAATTATCTAAAATTAGATGAAAATAATTATTATAGTTATTCTATTCACCCTCTTGCAATTGCCACAAAATTTAAAAGAAAAATTATTACTACTCATCTCAATGATAATACTTTAGGTGTTTCTGTTTTGGTGCAATGGGAAGACAGAGGAAAACCCTATGAGTTTTTAGTTGAGGGTTATTTATATAATTGGAAATAAAAAATGAAATTAAAATTAATAAAATCAAGGGGGTTTACCCGGTTGAATCCCGCTAAGCGGCAACCGAGCATCAAGCGTACTAGGTGCTCCGGTTATTCAACGGGGTCCAGTTTAGTGGAATTAGTTGTAGTCGTTGCTATTTTAGCATTAGTTATTGTTACGACAGTTAGTCTTTTTGTTTCTATGATTCGCAGCCAAAAAAGAATTTTAGCAGAGCAGGAACTTTTGAATCAAAGTAGTTACGTTATTGAATATATAGGCAGGGCGATAAGAATGGCAGGAGAAGATATTGACGGCGCTTGTTTGGGAACAGAAAATATCGGCAAAAGTTATTTGCTTACAGATAAGAACGAAGATAACCCTCTCGGAAACGAATATTCTGGTATAAAATTTATTAACAGTTCCAATAAAAATATTTGTCAAAAATTTGTTTTGGATTTAAGTTACAGAATAAAAGAGTCAAAAGATGGCGGGAGTACCTTCGGTTTTTTAACAGCCGATTTTTTACAAGTGAATTTTTTCCATTTTAAATTATACGAAGATAGTTCTACTCAACCAAGAGTGACAGTTTTTATGGATATTCAAATAAAAGGAACAGAGGGTGATGAACCGAGAGAGAACATTCAAACAACAATTTCTCAAAGAAACATTGGAGGATTAACGTACGGGTTCCCCGAAGCACCTTGTGGGGGATATTTATCTAATGGTCATTGTTGGTATGCTGGTGCAGATAACCAATCTTGTAATGATCTTTGCGCAGAAAAAGGATTAATACCAGAATCAGATTGTTGTGAGATAGATACAAACTGTGAAGCGACAAATTATTTAATAGGCATCGCCTCTTCTTGCAGCGATTTTTGTCCTGCTGGTCAGCGTTCTTATGAAGGCGTTGGCATTGAAAATTTGAGTTGTTTTAATCAAGATTATTGTAATTGTAGCGCGGGGGAGGTGGGATATAAAAGAATTTGCGCTTGTAAAAATTAAAAAATAATGAAAAATGGTCCCAAAAAATAATAGTATAATTTTTAAAAAATCTGAAAGAGGGGTTTCTATCTTGATTGTTTTTTTTGTGATGGTGATTATTTTGGCCATTGTTTTAGGGATTAATGTAATAATACTAAGCGAAATGAAGGTGATAAGGGAAATGGGGTATTCTGTAATTGCCTTTTCTGCCGGAGATGCTGGTTTAGAAAAAACTCTTTACTATGATAGAAAAATAATACCAACAGGTGGAATACGAGGTGTATGTAATATTTGCGTTTCTTGTGGGGCTGCTGATTGTATCAACTGTACTAAGGTTGGGGCTAACTGCTCTCCGATAACCTGTACTGATTGTAAGATTATATATACTAGTCAAATTAATAATAAAAGTTTTAGAGTGGTTTCAACTATTTCAACATTGAGCGATACTTTTCAATCTTATGGCAGTTATATGAATATTAGCAGGGCAGTAGAGTTAAACGGAGGAGATAAAGGAGGTTCTCCGCATAATCAAGCACCCATTATTATAATTACTTCAGTGACGCCTCGTTCTGTTCCTTCGGGAATAGAATTAATGATTTCAGCTAATATTTTTGATCCAGACGGAGCTGTTGACCCAGATAGCGTTATAGCTCATATTCAAAATCCAAACGAAACCGATATAGACACAATTTTTCTTACAGATGCCGGAAGCAACAATTATGTGGGTTACTGGACAGGTCCAATCGGTGTTTATTATATAGATATTACCGCCTGTGACACCGAAGGGAATTGTAGTGAAGCAGAAGATATATAAAAACTAATTTATTTGTGATAAAATAAAAAAATGAAGAAATCCCCCCTCTTTTTAAGCATAGTTTTCCTTTTTTTAATTATGCCTTTGTTCGCTCAAATGCAGAGTTTTGAAATTTATCCTTTCGGCGGTCATTCTGAGCCTGACATAACAGATATTAGCGTCATCAAGGTTAGTAGCTCTTTAGTTAAAGTTACGGCAACAATTACTGATATTTCCGGGGTTTTATCAACAGGCGCAATAGTTAAAGATTCTTCCGGAGTAGAAAGAGAAAGGGGAATTATGTATGATGACGGCAGCCACGAAGACGGTAGCGCCAGGGACCATATTTATAGCGCCCTATTTTCAATCGACAGTTATCCTGAAGGAACTTTTAGCGTTGATCTTTTTGCCGTTGATATTTTTGGCAATAGGGCGGATTTGACAAATGTGGGGGAGTTTTTAATTACACCTGCTGCAACAACAGAGACAATTGAGCTCTGGACAGATAAAGTTGAATCAATATGGGGCTATGCAGACCATTTAAATTATAAGTGTTTAAACTATCAAGACCCATACAACACCTGTTTTGACGATTCCAGGGCCCAGTTTATTATTCCGGCCTCTGAATTAACCAATCGCGGTTTTAAATACGGTGATAAAATAACCAGTATTTATTTAAAAACTAGCGAATTGCCCAAGTTAAATCTCAAAAATTTCAGAATAAGAATGAAGCAGATAGGAAGTCAAATTGAAACAGCTTCTTGGGAAGGCGGCTGGACAGACCTTTTTGGTCCTACTGATATTCTTACAACTGAAT
>JAHJTG010000008.1 GCA_018829965.1 Patescibacteria group bacterium
ACAATTACTAAAATACTCGCTACTAAAATTTTGCTTTTCATATTTTTATAATTATTTTATTAATATAATAATATAATGACCTTTTTTTTATCTTATCAAAGAACCACCTCAATTGAAAGGTGGTTCTTGACACGACTTGATAACTCCGGCGGTGGGACTCGAACCCCTCTCGGTCGCCCTGTCCCTATAGGCTTCTCGGTCGCTCGAACCGAGCACTAGGTTGCTGAGGTTATGGGACGATGTTAGAACCAAAATAGAAATTGATAGAAATATGTTTATATTTTAAATCTGAATCCATAATTCGGAACTTAGCTCTGTCCTATTCATTTAATCCCTTTTATTTTTTTTGCTAATTCGTATTCTTTTCTTGTTAACTCAAGATGGCATTTCTTACATTTGTATAGATCGGATGGTGTCCCCTTTGAATATAAATAGATACTTTCGCTAAAGGGATCCGTTATAGCGTTATCTACCGAGAAACTAAAAGAGCCACAACGAGGACATTCTTCTTCGCCAACAATTCCCCCCATAGTAGGCGAATAGCGTAAACAAGTTTCGTTTCTAAAAATACTACTAGCGGTGACACCGTAATATGGTTCGAGATTTTTAATTTTTTTACTTACTTGTTCTTTTAAAACTTCTTCTAATTCTGCTTCGGTATATTTTTTCTTAGGCTTACTGGTCTTTATTATGCCTTTACCGAATAAATCTATTGCTTGGATCGAAATCTTATCCCAAACCGTTCCCATTTTTTTAATTATATTTTCGCTATCAAATAAAACATGTCCATCTTTTCTATGACTATGAATAAAATGGCTTCTAATATTATATATATCTAATATGGCCTGGATCTCGCCATCAGAAAGCTCTTTTTCAAACATTAGCTTATATCTGCTAATAACCTCTCTAATCTTTATGGTTTCAATATTAAATTCTTTATTATTAACTATTGCTATAAGAGCATCGTTCTCCTTGATTTTACAGTTATCAAAGACTAAAACAGAATTTTTCTGATGTAATTTTATTTTTAATATCTTTTCGACAACAATACAAAAAGAAACAATGATTTCCGGTAAATCGCTTACTTCGGGACGAGATTCGGTAAGATATTCGCTAACTCGCGAATAAAGTCGTAGTAAAAATTGATAATTTTTTTTATCTAATTTCATAAAAAATAATACTACTTAAGATTACCCTTTATTTGCGGCTTCGTTTGTTCAGGTTGTAGGATAATATTAGAACTTATTTAGTATCTTCTGTTTGATTAGGAAAATCAAATAATCCAGAGGTATTAAATAATTTTTCTTTAATATCTATTTTTTCTCCTCTCAAAGTTCTGTTAACAAGATTAAATATCTCTATTGTGGAAAGGATACAAATATTGAAGAAATTTGCTTGTTTTATAATATTATAATCACATACATCACCTCTTTCACTTGGTTTTGAATTTCTTTGATGGTTTATTACAAAAACTCCTCTTGTTTTATATTTTTCACTTTTCTTTCTATCTGCTATTCTTTTTATAAGTTGTGCTAAATCAGATTCGTTTAAATTCTTTGTCTCTTTTCCTCTAATTTCAAACGGTATTGTAAAATTATCATATTCGAAGACTCTGTCTTCTATATTATCTACACTTAATTCTTTTATTTGCACATTTAGTAATAACAAACTCTCTTCTACAATTTTTTCTAAGGGTTTCCCTTGTAGATATAATAATTTTTTGAATTTATTTAATTTTTTAATAGCTTCTATTAATTCGTTTTTTGTTTTTTCTAATTGGTTAATCTTATTAATCTCTTCTTCAATTTTCTTTTCTAAACCTTCCTGTCCTACTATTTTTATTTCTTGAATCCAATCTGGTTCTGGCTCATCATTTAAAACAAAATCATTTAATAATAAATCTATACCGTCTTTAATGTTGCCTATCTTTGGCAAAAAAATAATTGGCTTATTTGATCCTTTTTTAAAAGAGCCACTTGTAGAGATAGACCAACTTAAACCGAAAGCAATATCCCGCCCTAAGCTATTATATAAATAAGGAATTTTATTAATCTCAAATTTATATTCCCAACTATCACCATTATTATATCCCGTGTTATTGTAATACTTAGAAAAAAGGCGCTCCCACTCTTTTACTAAATTTAAATATTGGATCTTCAATTTTCTTTCCTGCTTCGGTATTTTTTTACCACCATTTTCTTCAAATATTGGAATTATGGGACACCATGTATAATTATTTATTTTATCGTTGTTATCCAGTATATTATATTTATCTACAATTATTTTATCAGTTATACAAATAATTGTTAAATTTGTTTTTTCTTGTGCTTCTACAATTTGATCTCTTATGTTAGGAAAATAGTATTTATTTTTAGTATTTATCTTTGAAAATGTTCCGTAATCTAATGATGGTAAATTAAAAATTATTATTTCATAATCTCCAACATAAAAATTGTCGCCCCAATTAATGCATTTTTCTGCTAAAGAATGACTAAGTGAACCTACAATAAGTGCACCGAATAAATGATTTTTTTCAATCGAAGAGGACATTTTATTTTTTATATTTAATTATGAAATAATTTGTTGGCGATAGCTAACTCTTTTTTTAAATCTACTATGATTTTATTCTAAATCACTTTTGCCAATAACCAAATCGTGAGATGATGTTAGGGTTTATTTGATATAAAAATTCCCCAAACGCTGCACCTAATTGTTACGAGATATTATTTCCGTCTCTGGGCGGGTGAGTCACCATAAAGGTGCGAGTTGATAAAAAGATGGTGGTTCAAGAAATTAAGATTTGCCATACAGACCTATTGGTCTCATAGAGGACAACAACGTCCTTCTATCCCCACTACTTAGTCTAATCTTTTATCTTATAACAAACAATTTAGATGCAGTATTTGAGGAACTGACCATATTATAAACAATATAAGAACCTAGGTCAAGCAGAAAAATTACAAAATTGTTTTTATTATTATCTTTAAATTAATAAATTTGAGATCTCATTCAAATCGTAATGATATGCTGTTTTTATATGCACAATTTTAATCCCAACTTTATTAAATATCTCATCTAAAAAATGATCTCTTGCTTGCTTATCTTTTCTTAAGTGAGAGGTATCGTCTAACTCAATAACAAGGTGTGGTGTAAAATATTCTTTGTTAAACAACACAAAATCAACTGATTTGCGGTCAATCTTATTTCTGTAAGAGTATTCCCAGCTTTTTTGTTTTTCTACCTGTACGAGATTAGAAAGCTGAACTTGCGGAATAATATAATATTTATCTTGGACGACTTCCTGCAAAACTTTAAAGAATTCGTGTTCGGCTTTTGTCATTAAGTATTCTTTCTTTTGGTAAGGGAGGTCTGCTTTTCCAACATCAAATTTAATCCTTTTTAAAAGAATTATTGCGAGGAAGATCAAGATTATAAATATTATTACATTCATACAAAAAGCCCACCACGGGTAGAGACCGAAGCCTCTCATACAAGTTTCCCTGTATGGCCAGTTAGACAACCCCATGATGGGTTCTTTATGTCTAACTGGACTTTTGCCATGCTTATAGGAATCTATGAGTTTAGGCGGTCAATTTTATTTTTAAAAAATTAAAACTTTTTTTATATCTATATTTTATTTAAAAATTTCTTTAAATACGGCATCTAATTTCTTATCAATATTTTCAGGTAATTTTTTGTGTGAAATTTTTAAATGGTCTAAGACCGTTTCGAACCTCTTGAACCCACCGTCACTTCTTAATTCAACCCATTCAACCTTTCGACTATTTAATTGTTTCTTATTTGTATCTGAAAGTTTGTCTGCCACAAAAACTCTACTATCTCTTGCTATAACAGCGTCGGCACTTTCCGGATTACCACGCCCCATTAATTTAACTTCACACTTATGTTGATTTTTTCCATCAACCAAATAAAAATCAATCTCTCTTACAAAATCGTCTTCTGCGATTTCTTTACCCTTTATTTTCAAGGAATAATTATTATCAGATACACCATATAATTTACAAAGCGTCTGCATTAAAGGCTTTTCAACTCTTTTCCCGGCGGTGCTCCATAATCCACCTCTCAATGCCGATCTTTTTACTGCTAGTGTATTTATCACGATTAAGCTTTCACTAACATTTAAATCAACACTTACTCCTTTAAATTTGATAGTTAATGTGAGTTCAAGGTCGTGTTCTGTATCCACAAGATTTTTAATCGCCTCATAAAGAGCGTCGTAATGTTCGTTTGAGGCGTCGATTACAATTTCTTTTGTTGAGGAATTAAACATATTGTGAATTGTCTTTTCATTTAATCCTGAGTTGATCGCGATATCTCTGGCCGGTAAATTAGGATTAAGAAATTCCTTTTTATACCAATCCGCTGTTATACCCTTGCTTTTAAGCTTTGCGTCAACAACTTTTTTGAAAAAATCAACGGCAAATTGTAAAAATTCAGCATTTATTAGTGTTACAACTTCAATTCTATAATCCTCTCCTTTCAGTAACTTTCTGATTATATTTTTTGCAACTTGTTCTGTTATTGTCATATTTTTTCTTTAATTAATGTTATAAAATTTTTAATACCAATAAATTTTGGTTGGGATTCATTTTGATTAAACAGATTATCTTTTTTAATCAAATCTTCTTTCATGCGATTTACATATTTCGATTTCTTTTCTGTTAAAAAGAAATGCCGATCTAAATTAATAGCCGCTCGGCCAAGTGTCCCAATTCCTGCGAATGGATCAAAAATTAAATCATCAACAAACGAATAGTATTTAATAACTCTATTGCACAATTCTAGAGGAAAAACTGCACTATGAAATTTATCAAAAGTTGGACTGATACGCCAAACATTTGTTGTCTCATATTTGTCTAAAATCTTACTCTTTCTAACTTTGTCCCAACTATATTGATGTATATTCCAATCAATCAATTTGTCTGTTTTTTTTCTATAAACCATCAACATTTCAGAAATAGCATTTGGCTTGTAACCCAAGGGTTTTCGATGTTGCAAAAAACCTGCGTTTCTATTTTTTACACTTGCTTCCGGTTTTACCCATACAATATCATCTATAAACTCCCATCCCATTTTTACTAATAATGGGTGAATATCATAAGGGATAGGATATCTTTTGCTGGCGTGGGCTCTACTAATTCTTGGAATAATAATTGGTGAAGTATTTAGAACAAAAAATCTACCCTCTTTAGTGACTCGATGCACTTCTTTAAATACTTTTTCCAAAAATCTTAAATATTCATCGTAGCTCTGATAAATTGAGTAATCTCTTGCATTATAGTAAGGCGGCGAAGTAAAAGTTAGATGGATAGACTCATCTGGGACATATTTTAAAGTTTCTACAACATCACCTTGTACGACTGTGTTTTTCAGAAAAGCTGGAAATTCATCGTGCTTTCCATTGTTTTCCGAACTATAACTAACTCCGTTTATTTCTTTATCAATAACTTCCTTGATTAATTCGTTGGGGTGATTAATTAATTTCGACAGCTTTTTTTTTATTTGACTATTATTTGAAAAAACAAGTAATCCTCTTATTGCCTGCATAACAACTTTTGGGTCTTTATCTGTTAATAATTTAATCAAAATCGGTATTGTTTTTTCATTTCTTAATCTTCCAATAGCGGAAACAGATTCACGCCTAACTTCCGTACTTTTATCTTGTTTAGCAAAATTCACAAAGGTATTTAGTAAAGAAACATCACCCATTTTTGCCAGATTTTTTATTGCAAGAGATCTAATCGTTTCATTGTTATTATTTAATAGACCTAATAATGGTTGTTTACTATCACCATTCTCTAATCTCCCTAATTTCTCTAACACATGCACAACCATGCCATCGTTTTGATCCTGTAAAAAAGATGAAAGGGCTTTTGTGTCATTTTTCAAGCTATCAATCTGCTTTCTATTTATTTGTCTGCTTAATACTGATCGATTCATAATTTTTATTTAATTATACTCTTAAATTATAAAAAATCTACATTGAGGAATTTTCGTCATAAGGTATCGCTAAACCGGAAAAAAACACGTGCGGAGATTGCCACGTAATATCTTTTAAAGTTTCCCACATTTTAATTTGTTCTAAGGGCGGTAATTGTTTGATCGAATCTGTTTGTTTTTTTAGTTGCTTTTGAAAGACGCATTCAGAAGTAAAAGGAGAATAACTTAATACATTCTTATAATTATTATTCCTAAAAAAATTCATCGCATCTAAGAGGTTTAACGAGGGAAAATGGATTTTCTCAATTATTTCAAAAGGCAAATTTTTAAGAAAATCTGGTTTTTTTCTTTCAACATATTGAAATAGATAATCATTCATGCCTTGTAATTTAACTTTTAAAATTTTCCCTTCTTTGCTTAGATAAACTTTTTCAAAACCGGCTGAGACAAACAAACCATCTCCAATTCTCGTTTTTCCGATTGCAGTAAGTCCTTTGAGTAGATCGCTTAAAAAACCGTGCATCAACGAAGGGAATGTAATTTTTACAAGCTTCCCATATCTTTCTCTCGCTTCTTTAGTATTTCGCATACTAATTTTTTTTGTTTTTTTAATCTCTTGTTTCATTACAAGAATCGTAGCTTCCATATCTTGCATAATACAATCTGCGTCTTTCTCGATTTGCTTTCTTAAATCGATAGCCTGCCTATCCCATTCATAGAAAATATTTCTACCAATTTCTTCATCTAATTTAAGAGACTGTATAGCTCTCGAAAGACGTCTCTCAAAAACTGGGTATTTAAAACTTAGCTCATCGGCTACATTACATTTGCCTTTTTGTCTTAAAGAACACCGATAATATCCGTTTATAAAAGTAAGGCTATGGTTAGACTGCAAAAATACAAGCTGGCCATTATTAAAACTCGGCATTTGATATAATTTCGGATATTTTCCTTTTAATCTTGGCATTAAATTTAGTGAGAGTTATAAATCAAATCTCGCCTAAAATCTACCATTTTTATCTTTTATTCGCAAGTTCAGCCGTGCGGGTATTTTAAAGTTAATCAATGAGTTGTTTTAGTCAAAAACTTATTGAGGATTTTAAGGCCTACTGGCTTAAACGATTTAAAGAAAAAGTCTCTACTGAGCAAGCAGAAAAGTATTTAGTTTCTCTGGCTGAATTATTTTTATCGTTTTCAAATATTAAAAAATAATTCCGTTCGTGGGAAACCCTTTTTTAAAAGGGTTTCCCCGTCGGATTATCATTAATTTTTTAGAAATGAAATCCGTTGAAAGAAGATTTAATAATATAGCTAGAAGAAATCCTTTTTGGAGTTCGTTTATTTCTTTTCAAGAAGCGGTTAAAGATCAGAACTTTAGCAGAAGAATCATAATGAATTATTTTAATAAGTTAGTAGAAAAAGATGATTATAGCAAAGCTGAAAAAAAGCAAATCATCGCATATCTAGTTATCTGTTCCTCGACTCAAAAAAAAGATAGCTGAGGGAAGTATGTTTTAATGGCGAGCATACGGCTTAAAACCTTTTTGACCCGATAGCCGAGTATTATTACGTCTTCAAAAATATTAAGGCTATAAACGCAAGAAACCTATGAAAATTAACATTCAAGAATTAAAAAGCACAATTAAACTAACGAACGATAGCAAGCGTTCTGACTTGCTTGCTTATGTCTCAATAACTTTTATTGAAGAGCATAAGAGAAATTTTACCTGTAATGGTTTTACAATACGCAAGAGCAAATTTGACGGTAAGCCGTATTTAACCTTACCGAGCAAGAGAAACGGAGATGATTATTATAAATTCAATATCATCGAAAAGAGTTTATTTAAAGAGATCGAGACAGAAATATTGAAGCAATATGAGTATATTACGATTCCCGTAGTGGAAGTTTAGTTTACTGCTTTTTTACTATAGTACATATATCATTCCTTGCTACTATAGTTTTACTAAGTAATTACTATAGCAATACTATAGCCTATATTACTTCTAAAAAAGATAGAAATAATAAAGAAGCAAACTTGACCAGCCTAATATAATGGCGGTAGAATCAAACAACAAAAAAATAAATTCATGAACTACATTATTTATTGTCGAAAATCATCTGAGGCAGAAGATAGACAAGTAATGTCTATCGATTCTCAAGAGAAAGAACTTTTAATTCTTGCTCAAAGAAATAATTTTAAAATTATCAAAACCTTTAAAGAAAACATGTCGGCAAAATCGCCCGGTCGTCCAATCTTTGAAGAAATGCTTTCTTTTATAGAAAAGAAAAAAGATTGTACGCTCTTAGTGTGGAAATTAGATCGTCTCGCTAGAAACGCTTTAGACGGCGGTAAGATTTCGTGGTTTATGGATCGCAAACTTATCATCGAGATAAGAACACCGGAAAAAATATTTAAAAATATTTCTGACGATATGTTTATGATGAGTTTAGATTTTGGCATAGCAAAAAAATACATTGATGATTTGAGCCAAAATGTAAAAAGAGGAAACCGCGCAAAGCTCTCATTAGGAGGTTGGCCGAATCACGCACCTAAGGGATATATAAACAACAAAGCAGATAAAACAATTATCATCGATAAAAAATCTGCCCATTATGTCATAAGAATTTTTGAACTATACTCTAAAGGCACTTACAATTTAAAAGAGGTTGCGGATATTTTATATCAAGAGGGATTTCGTTCATGTTCTGGCAAAAAGATTTTTAAAGGCCATATTCATCGAATTATAAAAAATCCATTTTATTACGGCGTAATGTTAAGAGATGGGAAATACTACGAGGGTAAACACGAACCGCTTATTTCCAAAACTTTGCATGATCAGGCTAATGAAGTATTAAATGGTAAACTTCATAGCAAAAAACAAAAACTATTTTTTCATCTTCGCGGACTTTTAAAATGCGCTAATTGTGGCTGTATGCTTACCGCTTCAAAAAAGAAAGGACACGATTATTACTACTGCACTAATGGCAAAGGAGAATGCGAAGAACATAAAAAATATTTACGTTCTGAAAAAATAGACGAGCATATTGCTGATATATTTTCTAAACTTCAATTTGATGAGGAATTAATTGAGCTTACTTACCGAGCTTCGAAAGAAAAGCAAACTAGCGAGAGCGTCTATTCTGAAAAGAACGCTCTAATCATTGAAAAGCGCCTTACAGAAGTCATTGAAGCACAATCAAGGATATGTAATAGTTTTACTGCCGGAAACACACCAGAGACCCTTTATAATGCAAAAATGACTATACTGACGAACGAGGAGACGGCATTAAAAAAACAGATTAAGGAAATAAGGAAAATGATTGGAGAGGGGGTAGACACTTTGGAACCGGTCAAAAAGCTATTTCTTGAAGCTAATAAAGCTAGAAATGATTATATTTTAGGAGATCCACTACAAAAACAGATTATTGCAAATAATCTACTTTGGAACCTTGGATTTCAAGGTCAAAAAGTACTCAATTTAAGACTAAAAATGCCATACGAACGTATGGCACAAGAACCAAAACCGACTGAATTATGCGAAATGTTGCGGGGCTAGGATTCGAACCTAAATATGCTGCGCCAAAGGCAGCTGTCCTACCATTAGACGACCCCGCAATAATTTAAAACTCTACTCCCCTTTTATTGTTATATCCACGACCGCTAACTCTATCGGCAGTTGCTGGATTGAACTGTATTTCATCTTATTTTCTGCTCCAAGAAAGGATTCTACCATAACTTGTAAATCTTTTTCTGTTAATTTCGCCACCTGCTCTTTCATTTTAACAAGCTCTTCTTGGCTTAAACCTGATGTCTCCGGCTTTAAAAAGTCAGGGTTTATCTTTAATAATAGAGATTGCCTTAGATAATAAGTCAGGGTTTTGACGAATTCCTGTAAATCTGCTCCGCTGTCTACCATTGAATTGATAAATAGCACTGCTTCTTTTGTATTTTTTGAAATAAGAAAATCTACGAATTTTGAAATATGTCCTATTTCAATAATTCCCAACAAGTTTTCCACACCCTCTGAAGTTATTGCCGCTGTTTTGCCGGAAAAACTTAAACATTCGTCCATCAAACTTTCGGCATCTCTAAAAGACCCGCGAGCATTCAAAGCAATCAAAGATAAAGCCGCTTTATCAAACTTTATTCCTTCTTTTTGTGAAATATATTCTAATTTCTGAATAATTTCGGGAACTTGCAGGCGTTTAAAATCAAATCTTTGGCAACGAGAAATAATTGTTGGTATCATTTTGTGAATTTCAGTAGTAGCTAAAACAAAAACTGCGTGAGCTGGCGGCTCTTCTAATGTTTTTAACAGAGCGTTAGCGGCATCTTTGCTTAATTGATGGCATTCGTCAATTATAAAGACCTTGTATTTTGATTTTACCGGAGCAAATTTTATTCCATCCCTTAATTCACGGATGTCATCTATCCCTCTATGAGAAGCCGCATCTATTTCTATTAAATCCATTGAATTGCCATTTGTAATTTCCAAGCAAGACGAACATTTATCACAAGGCTCAAATTGCTCGGGTCTTCTATTTTCACAATTAATCGCTTTTGCAAAAACTCTGGCGAAAGTTGTTTTACCGGAACCGCGAGGCCCGGTAAATAAATAGGCGTGCGAAATTGAATTTGCAGAAATCGCATTAGTTAAAGTTTGGGCAACGTGTACTTGCCCAATAATTTCTTTAAATATCTGGGGTCTGTATTTCCGATATAGGACTGTCATATTTTTTAGGGTATAGGGTTTAGGGTTTAGGGTATAGATTTGAGTCCGTTGGCTCTGTGTCTAATATTGGAACCTCTTTTTTAAATACAATAAATTTATAGCTTAAGAAATTCCAAACAACAGCAACAATTGCGGCTAAGATTACGCTTACTTTGATCCAGATATCTTCAGATATTCCGAATTGCGGACCGACAATTTTTGAAAAATATAAAAAAGCACCAACATTAAATAAAAGCCCGATAAAAGTAACTATTATAAATTTTAGAAACTTCTCTTTAATTCCTTTTGAGCTCGTTTCTTCAAAAACCCAGTATTTATTCCCTACGAACTTAAAGCAAACCGCAGTTAAATATGAAACTGCTTTAAAGGTTCCGCTAACCAAAACAATTCCTGCACCTGCACCTACTAGCCAAGCTAAAAGCTCAAAAATCTCAAGGTCTATCAATGTTGCTAAAATCCCGATTAATAAATATCTTACTAATTGTAAAACAAATTTATATTTTTTAGCTATTAAATCAGCGGCCCACAGTAGAATAATCGCTAAAACCGGCATTAAGAACAACAACACCCATTTTATAACAGAATACGGATCGTATTCTTTCACAAGATCAGCTAGAATTAAAGCCGAAGCTTCCCCGCAGATAATTGTTAGTATAATATCTACTAATTTCATATATATTTTGTTAAGCTTATCACACATAATTTCTTTTGGAAAGATTTCTTTATTCTTTATTCTTTCTTTATTCTCTTTTATCTAATTTATGTTAAAATATGTTAATAATTAAATACTCGTATGTTTTCACAGTTAAAATCATTTTTAGAAAGAATTGACTACCACAGAGATCGATTGCTTTTTCCATTCATCAGAAAGTTTTGGCCTCGATATATCTGGCCGAATCATATAACAATTCTAAGGATTATTATATCTGTAGTAATTGTTTTCTTGTTGATATTCGGCTTCCGAGATAGATTATGGCTGCTTTCACTCTTTATCATAGGCGCTCTATTAGATATGGTAGACGGTTCTGTTGCGAGAGCATTAAAAAGAGAAACTAAAATCGGGGCATTGTTAGACTCAATGGCTGACAGAATGTTGCTTTTACCAATTGGCGTTTTTATTTTATTTAAAAATTATGTCTGGTTACTTCTATTTCTAATGATACCGGAAATTATTACAGGAATAATGATTCTATATTGCAGAACTAAGAATAAAATTATTACAGCCACTATTTTTGGGAAAACAAAAATGGTTATTGAGTGTGTAGCTTTATCTGTAATAATTCTTTTTGATTTTCCGGATACTCCTTCCAGTTTTCCAATAATATTGCTTTATTTTGCCGTTGCATTCGCTTTTCTGAATGTAGTTTTGAATATTAAAGTTCTAAAAAGTAAAGATGCTCAATTTTTATAACACTCTTATAAGGAAAAAACAGGAGTTCAAACCCCTAAAAGACAAGGGGGTCGGAATATACTCTTGCGGACCGACGGTATATTGGTATCAACATATCGGAAATTTAAGGTCTTATATTTTTAGCGACATTCTGAAAAGAGTTTTGGAATATGACGGATATAAAACAAAGCATGTAATGAATATTACTGATGTCGGACATCTAACCTCTGATGCTGATTCAGGCGAAGATAAAATGGAAAAAGCAGCAACAAAAGAAGGAAAAAGTGCAAAAGAGATTTCCAATTATTACTGGAAAATATTCCGCGATGATTTTAAGAAACTGAATATTATTGAGCCAGATATCTGGTGCAAAGCAACAGAACATATAAAGGAACAGGTTGATTTAATAGAAAAACTTGAAGAAAAAGGATTTACCTATAAAACAGCTGACGGAATATATTTTGATACTTCAAAGTTTAAAAACTATGGCCAATTAGCTAAAAAAAACATCGAGGGGATAGAGTCTGGAAAAAGAGTGAAAATGCGAGATAAAAAGAATCCAACTGATTTTGCCTTATGGAAGTTTTCTGAAAAGCCAGGGATAAGGCAACAAGAATGGAAAAGTCCATGGGGAGTAGGATTCCCAGGTTGGCATATTGAATGCTCGGCAATGTCAATGAAATACTTGGGCGAAACCTTTGATATTCACACTGGCGGAGAAGACCATATCTCAATACACCATACAAATGAAATCGCTCAATCAGAAGCTAGCACTGGCAAGAAGTTCGTTAACTTCTGGCTACATGGCGCTTTTCTAACCTTTAAAGGAGAAAAAGTAAGCAAAAGCAAAGGCGGTCTCTATACTATTTCAGGGCTTGAGGAAAAAGGGTTCAATCCCCTCGCCTATCGCTATCTATGTTTAACCGCGCATTACAGAAGTCCTTTAGGTTTTAACTTAGACAGTTTAAAGAGCGCGGAAAACGCTTACGATAGGTTAAAAAATATCGTTCAAGAGATTAAGAATGACAAAAAGATTCACCCCGTTAGAAGTCCGATGCGCTTACGCATCGGCAGCCGCCTTTGGCGACTTACTTCTAACGGGGTAAACGAAAAATATTTAAATGATTTTAAGAACGCAATCAATGACGATTTAGATATGCCAAAAGCAATAGCTATTTTATGGAATCTAATAAGAGATAAAAATGCTGTAGGAAAATTAGGAACAATTAAAGAAATGGATAAAGTTTTAGGTTTGGATTTGCTGAAAAAAGAAAAAAAAGAAATACCGGCAGCAATTAAGAAACTAGCGATAGAAAGGGAAAAAGCAAGAAAAAACAAAGATTGGCAGAAAGCTGACGAGTTGAGAAAACAAATTGAAAAATCAGGTTATTTAATAGAAGATACTGAAAACGGACCAAAATTAAGAAGAAAATAGAAATTAATAATTCACACTTTTTACCCTTGCCGTCTATTGGCAAGGGTTTTTGTTTTTGATATAGTTGGTTATAGATATATTATGGCAAAGCAAGAACTCCAAGAAAAACTTCCTCCCCAAAACATTGAAGCAGAACAAAGCCTGTTAGGCTGTTTGATGTTAGATAAAGACGCCATTATCAAAGTGTCTGATTTTACCAACGCAGACGACTTCTATAAAGACACTCATAAAGAAATATATCAAGCAATGCTAGAGCTCTACCGAAGAATGGAGCCGATCGACCTTTTATCTGTAACCAGCCGGCTCCGCGAGAAGGAAGGTTTGGAAAAAATTGGCGGGTCAAGTTATTTAACCTCTTTAATTAACGCTGTTCCAACGGCTACTCATGTTTTAAATTATGCAAAAATAGTCCGAGCAAAAAAGATTTTAAGAGATTTAATCGGAGCATCAGATGAAATAGGTTTAGCAGCTTTTGATGAAGCAGAGGATGTTGATGTTTTATTGGATAAAGCGGAAAAAACAATATTTGGCATCGGGCAAAAATCATTAACACAAAATTTTATTGCGATAAAAGATATACTACCAGATACTTTTAATAGACTAGACGAACTTTCAAAACATAAAGGCGCTTTAAGGGGACTTCCAACCGGATTCCGCGATTTAGATAATAAGCTATCGGGCTTACAAAAATCAGACCTGATTATTTTAGCTGCCAGACCAGCTATGGGTAAAACTTCTTTAGCTTTAGATATTGCAAGACAGATAGCAACTAATCAGAAAGTTCCTGTCGGTATATTCAGCTTAGAAATGTCTAAAGACCAGCTCGTAGACAGAGTGTTATCCGCCCAATCCGGCGTTGATTCTTGGAAATTAAGGTCGGGTAATCTTTCAGCTGATGGTCCCGATAATGATTTCACTCTGCTCCAAGAAGCAATGGGTCATTTATCAGAAGCTCCAATATATATTGACGATGCTGGTATGGTGAATATACTGCAAATGAGAGCAATGGCAAGACGCTTGCAGGCAGAAAAGGGTTTAGGATTACTAATTGTTGATTATCTCCAATTAATGGATTCGACTATTAGAAACTTTTCAGCCGTTCAGCAAGTAACTGAAATCTCAAAAGCATTGAAAGCTTTAGCGAAAGAATTAAATATTCCCGTCCTAGCAATATCCCAATTATCTAGAGCAGTTGAAGGTAGAACTCCGTCGATTCCAAGATTATCTGACCTTCGCGAAAGCGGAAGTTTAGAGCAAGATAGCGATGTAGTTTTATTTATTTATCGGGAAGACAAATATATGGAAAATCCGGAAAAAAGAAATGTTGCCAAAATCATAATTGCAAAACACAGAAATGGCCCAGTCGGCGAAATTGAGCTATACTTTGACGAAAACAGAACAACCTTTAGAAGTTTAGAAAAGGACGAATATGCTACATCATAAAATCCTAAATCCTAATTTCTAAATCCTAAATAAATCCAAAATCCAAATGGCTAATGATCAAAGCCCGATTATTCAAAAACTAATTGATTTATTCTCTAAATTCCCCACAGTTGGACAAAGAACCGCTAGCCGGTTTGTTTTTTATTTAATAAAACAACCTCAAGAAAAGATTGAGGAATTAATCACTTCTATCCAAAACTTAAAAAGCAAGATCAAATGTTGTTCTTTTTGTTTTAATCCCTTTGAAGCAAACGACGATGATGATTTATGCGGAATATGCAACGATATGAGACGAGACAGAACATTGCTTTGTATTATTGAAAAAGAAAATGATTTGATTTCTATCGAAAGAACAAAAAAATATAAAGGCCTTTATTTCATCCTCGGCGGTACCGTAGCTACTTTAAAAAAAGACGATATTGAAAAATTAAGAATTAAAGAATTAGAGGAGCGATTAAGAAGCCCTCAAAGTTTTGGAATAATCACCTTGCTCAAAGAAATTATTATTGCCACTAATCCTACTCCGGAAGGTAAATCAACCGCAATTTTAGTTAAAAGGACAATTAAAGAAATCCTAAAAGACGACTCTATCAAAATTACTCATTTGGGTTTGGGATTGCCAGTAGGCGGTGAGCTTGAATACGCCGACGAAGAAACTCTAGAGAATGCTCTTGGGGGAAGGAAATAACAATTTAGTGTTAAATAAAAAAAATCCCGCGAAACTTCCTCGGAATTTTTTATCTGTTTGCACAAATTGACTATTTTGAACAAGGCGAGCTTTTATCGCAAATATACGCTCTTTCAAACCTTAAATCAATATAATCTAACGCTCCCCTACTTTCTTGCGGAATTTCTTTCTCTAAAAGTAATTTTAACTTCGTAATTTGTAAATCCATATTAGAAGATACATTAAAATATACATTCCATCCTTCGCCTGTTAAAATATTCATTCTTTCATCAGATGCTATATTTGCTTCTTTTATGTCTACGTTAAAATTATCTTTCAAGGTTTTTTTGATTTTAATAATAGAATCGACAATATCTTTTTTAGCTGCTTCTTTCCCCAACACAATTTCTTTCTTTTCGCTTTGTCTTATAACAATAAAATCAGCGACTGTATCTGCAGTTTCTTCAAATGCTACGCCGGTTTCATCAAGAAAGAAACACTTTTCGCTTGCCTCCGAATCGCAAAAAACAACTGATGGTACACGTTCTTTAATATTAATAACTAAGGTATTAATTAATCTTCTCTGAACTTTTACCAAACCGACATTAGGAAAGTTATCTATAATTGAATTGCTAATTGCATTCGGACTTATTAAAAATATGCTTTGCGAATTAAAAAACAATATTGGTCTTTTTATCTTTTCTGAAACCAATGCTTCAATATCGCTTGTCGCCGCTTTTTCGTTGCCAGAGATAACAATGTTTTTAATCTGGAAATAATCAAAAAAGAAAACGAGATAAAAAATCTCTGCTAAAAGAATTGCGATTAAAACTATCCGCCAAAAAAGCGGCTTTTTCAATAAACTTTTTTTTGCCTTTATTTTATGCGGCCTTCTTTTTATTCTTCTTTTTGTCATCCCAGTATATCAACATCCAGAGCCAAACAAGATATAATTACGTTTTCGGCTTGAATGGTGTTCAATATTTAATAAATTGATATTCAGTAATACTAACTCTCGTAGTGAGTTTGGCATTTTATTACCGAAAACACTGGATGTTGTATTACTGGGCATCAGAGCCCTCTTTTGGCTTTTCTTAATTTTTCAAACAAACAAGTGAGCCAGTATTTTTTTGAAATAATATAGTCCTGCGTTTTAATAAGCTCCCGGCGATAACCGCCGAATCCCATTTTGAATAAAGTTAAACCATCCCACGGGTGTTTTTTGTTTAAAATTTTAAATTTAGAATTTCGGATTTGTTTAGGATTTAGGATTTCGGATTTAGGATTTACATTTTTTGTGTCGACGAAAAATGGCGATATTCCCCAAAAATTATATATTTCGCATCCCATCTTCTTTGCTTCTTTTATCGCCTCCCAGTGCAAAAGATAATTGACTGGTATTTTTGAATATTTAGTTAAAGAACCGCTATGATGATAAAAAGCAATGTTTTGCCAAAAAACAAAAATAGCAACAGAGATAATCTCTCCTTTATACTTCCCGAAGAAAATCTGAATCTGGTTATCCTTATTAAACGCTGAAAATTGATTTTTTAAGTATTTGATTGGAAAAACCACGAATTTATGGCGTTTTGCTGTTTCTAAATAAACTGGAATAAACTTATCTAAGTCATCTATATTATTGCTTTTTACAATCTGAATATCTGGATTCTTTTGCGCTTGACGGATTAAATAACGGGTTGTTTTTCGCATTCCAGCGAGAAGTTCTTCTTCGGTGATGCTAATATCTAATTCCCACGTTACTTCAGCATGCATATGAATCGGCGCTTGTCTGAAACCCAAGTCTTTAAATATTTTGATATTATTCTCATCTCTTTCCCAAAAAGGAGCAATTCTAATAAAGCTCGCTTTTTCTTCTTGCGCTATTTCTTTAAGTTTAGTTAGTAAAATTTCTAATACCTTATTTTTGGAAATTGGAAATTGGAAATTGGAAATTATATTTGGTCCATGAGGAACAAATAAAAACGTTCCTCGCCTCGCAGATACCTTAGCGACTAAAGCCACGCCGACTAAATTTTCGTCATCATAAACACCGAATCTCCAAATTTTGCTTTTTTGCAATATCTGAAACTCTCCCCAATCCCACGATTGGAGGAATGTCTTTTCTTTAATGCCTACAAAGAAATCCTCCCAAATCTTTTTTTCCTTAATTTCTTTTATTTCCATTGTTCTAAAAACTTAACTATTTTCTCTGCGTCTTTTTTAGAGATATTAATATGTGTTGGCAAATTAAGCGTTGTTTTTGAAAGTTTTTCAGCAGTTGGACAAGAGCCCATTTTATAACCAATGCTTTCTAAATTTGTGTCGTAAGGGATAATTGGAGAAACATACCAATCCCCCACTATTATATTTTTCTTATGCCACGCCTCATAAATTATCTCGTGGGCCTTCGGATGTTTTATCGTGAAGCGCAAAAACCCGTGCTTTATATTTCTCGCGTCTAAGCTTTCCGGCGATAAATCTTCAGATATCTCAAAAGAAGTATCTTTTAATGAATTGTAATAAAACCTGCTTAATTCTTTGCGGTGGCTATAAAACCTGTCTATTTTCTTAAACTGATTTAACGCCAGAATAGCTAAAGCATTCGGGTATCTTTTTGGGAAATACGAAGGCTTCTTTCCTATCTTCTCTTTCCAATGAACTGCTTTTGATAATATGCCGAACCATTGTGATAAAACTAAAAATATTTTCCCTAAGTCTAAAACATTATAAAGAGGCAGTATTACCCAATTCATTAAAACCGGGTGCAATAATTGCTGAAAAACCCAGTAATTATTGGGACGTCCGACGTCCCAATAAACTTTTCTTATTTTTGCGGCCAATTCGTCATCATCGGTGACTACGACACCGCCATAGACTGAAGAAATATTCTTATCCCGTGAAAAACTAAAGAAAGAAGCTTTACCAAAAGTACCTACTTTCTTCCCATTGACTTCCGCTCCTAAGGCGTGAGCGCAATCCTCGATTAAGATTAGGTTGTAGCGCTTTGCAAGGGCTATAATTCCGTCCATATTAGCTGGCAGGCCGAATGTATGCTGAATCATTAAAACCCTGCTATTTGAGCTTATTTTACGCTCTAAATCCCCTATATCTATATTAAAAGTGTCTTTATCGCAATCCACATAAACTGGCTTTAATCCTGCTTGCCTCGCCGAAGCTCGCAAGCGAAGGCGGGACCATAAAATAGGGTCTACAGCAGCAACGCAGGTGAAGGCTTGCAACAAAACCTCGCTCCCCGGCTTCAAGCCAAGCGATCTTAGGATTGCCATTAACCCCGATCTCCCGCTATTAAAGGAAATGGCGTGTTTTACGCTGAGATAGTTTTTAAACCTTTCTTCTAATTCTAAAACTGCCTTGCCTTGTTCCCATTTCCAAGGTTGGAAAATTAATTTCAAAGCCAGCAAGACATCATCTTTTTCCGTATTCGGCGATAATGATATTGAAATCGGCTTAAGGTATTGACACATAGTTATGGATATAGTATAATATGAATATAGGATGAGATAGGAAATTTATTGATTTCGTCCTTTGAAAAATAAATTGTGATTCGCGAATATGTGTTTGCGGATGTGAAAAGATATAAATGAAACTGGAAAATTTTAAGGAGATGAAAAATGAAATCTAGAATATTACTTATTGTTGTTGTACTAATAATTACCACATTATTGATATATCATTTACTATATGCCGTCAGAATTGAAGGAGAGTTAATCGCTAAAGGAGAACCGATTGGTATTAGGTTTCGCGTATTTACGAATCCTAATAAAGGTGTTTGTTTTGAGGTTGACCGCTGGTATGAAAAAAGAAGTATACAGTTTTATGACTTTGGTTTTAATGGAACACTAGATTTAGTAATTTACTGGATCAGCGGAAAAGAATATATCCTATATCCGAATTCCATTGATTCTGATTGGAATAATTGGGAAGAAAAGTATCTAAAAATCAGAAAACAAGCTACCGAAGGGAATTAATCTCTCCCTTTAACTCCTCATTTTCCCACCAAAAATCATATCTATGTCTTCACAGGACAAAAGGAGCATCACGATCCAAACGGATTTGGTTGCTCCTCTTTTTTTATTTCAATAAATCAATTATCTCTTTCGGCAATCTACCTTCTAAAAGAACTGCGTCTCCTGCTTGTGTAAACTCTTTAATTTTAGCTACAATTTCTTGCGGTCTTTCAATAAGATGTGCTCGCGGAGACTTCATTTCCACATAATACTCTTTTGTAGTAATGATTGCCAAGTCGCAAACTTCAGATATTTTCTTACCTATTTTCTGATGAACTTCTTTTGCTTTATCCCCTAGTTCAATCAAACAAGGCATTACAATAATTTTCCTTGCCCTTCCGAAGCCCGTAGGCGAAGGAGGGTTGCCAGAATAGAGTTTTAAATATTCTAAATCAGCGACTACTCCATCAGGATTTGAAGAATAGGTTGAATTAATAACAAACACTCCGTCTTTATTCTTCGCAACTTTGAACGATGAGTTCTTTTCAGTAATTCTTTCTGAAGCTTTCTCAATTTCTTTTAAACTCATCCCTAATTCTTTTGAAACTAATATAGCGCCTAATAAGTTTAAAACATTATGCCTGCCTAGAACATCTACCTTAAAATCAATATCATCAATCGAAAAAGAAGCGAAATTCTTCCTAATATCAATATTTTTTACTTGTCCATCCGAAGTTTTAACGAAGGAGGATAGTTTTTCGTCTAACCTATAAGCAATCTTTTTAACATCTGCTTTCCTATACAACTCCATGCAATACTCATTCTCGCCATTAACAACAAGCAATCCGTCTATTGGCAAAGATTGCAGTAATTCCCAACCGCCTTCGGCAGACAATAAATTATCAATTGAGCCGAAAAGCGACAAATGCTGAGCGTTAACACCTGTCACAATACCAATCTCTGGTTTAACGAAATCACAAATTCTTTTAATAGTTCCCTTATCGTAAGCCCCCATTTCTACAATAAATATTTCATGCTCTGGCTTCAACTCATTCAAAATACATAATGGTATGCCTAGTTCAGTGTTTTGGTGTTCCTTGGTGCTTAAAACTTTAAACTTTGAAGATAAAATAGCTGTTAAATACTCTTTAGTTGAAGTCTTACCATAACTTCCTGTAATAGCGATTATAGTCAGGTTTTTAAAATTCTTTAGCTTTTCTTTTGCTTTTTTTTGAAGAGATAAGCGATAGTGATCGGCTATTGGTTGAAATATTAGAACAACAATAGATACGACAACGGGTAATAGAATATCTAAAGCTAGCACAATAAGAGTGAACCAAAATATATCTTTAGTTATCGTCCAAACTAAAAGAGGAAACGTAATAAAAACTAAAAGACTAATTAAAATTAAAAACCCTGTTTTCTTAGTTAACTTTGGATGTTTTGTTTTTCCTGAGAAAATCTTTCTGAAATATAACAGGGACTCTAGAAAATATATTAAAAATAATAAAGGGGGAAGAATTAATAGATAATTACCTTGAAAAAATAAAGCGCATATAGACGCAATAATAAACAAAAATGTTTTAAAAATCTGAAGTGGTTGACGGATTAATGTTTTACCGTTTTCTGTTTTAAAGTGAGCCAAAAAACGGCCAATATGATATTGCTTCAATTGCCATAAATAAACCCAGAAAAGAATATATTTTATAGACCTTACGAACCAAAAAGATAATAAAAATGGAACAAACGAAAAAAACATACTTTTAAATCTCTTTTAAAACTTCTTGTGATAAAAACTCAGGCGTTCTCCAATTTAAATCATGTCCCGCCCCGGGGATAATCACAAGTTTTGAATTTTCTATTTTTTTATTTATAAAATAAGCATCTTCTAATAAAGTCGTGCTATCTTTATCTCCCCAAACAATAACTGTTGGAACTTTTATAAATGATAAATGCTGTGACAAATCTTCAGAAATCACCCTCAAAAAGGCTTCTTTCATCACTCCATTTGTTTGCAAATAATCGCTTTTCCCAACGACAAATTTGTAAAACGCCCTTCTAATAATATCGTATGACGGAAAAAAAGAGAAAATTTTAAAAATCTTTGAAATTCTCGCTAAAAATCGTTTTTTTATAGTTTTTCTTCTAATACAGGCGGCAGCAACCAAAAATAGCTTTTTGATTTTTTGAGGATGTTTTATCGCAAACTTTGAAGCTAAGGCTCCTCCGAAAGAATGCCCTAACAAATAAAAATCTTTTGTAAGTTCTGGTATGTTTATAACAAACTGTTCTATAAAATCACAATAATTATTTAAATTCCAAGCAGTTGACGGTAACTCTGACCCTCCAAAACCGGGCAAATCAGGAATTATTACCTTAATATTGCCTGCCGCAATAAGCTTCGTAATCTTATCCCATCTCTCGGCACAAGAACCCCAGCCATGTAAAATTAAAAGAGGTTCACCCTCTCCCATGACTATATAATTTATTTTAAGACCGTTTATAATTATCTCCACTGCTTTTAAATCCTATTTTTAATTACTTTAAATCCGCAATGTTTTTGCAAAACCTTTGGCACTTTTACACTGCCATCTTTTTGTTGGAATTGTTCTAAAATTGCAGGTATTAAACGACTGGTGGCAAGCCCTGAGGCATTTAAGGTATGCACAAACTCATTTTTATTAGCCTTTCTATTTCTAAATTTAATATTCCCTCGTCTAGCTTGATAATCTAAGGCATTGGAAGAACTGCTGACTTCTTTATAAATAGCCATGCTTGGAATCCATACCTCAATATCAATAGTTTTTGCCATGGCTGCCGAAGCATCTTGCGCAGCCAGCAATACAGACTGAAAATGCAAACCAAGCCCTTTGACTAATTTTTCTGCGTTGCCTGTCAATTCTTCAAACGCCTCCCACGATTTATCGGGTTTAGTAAATTGGAACATTTCAATTTTATTAAATTGATGTCCCCTTATCATACCTCTCTCTTCTTTTCTGTAACTTCCTGCTTCACGCCTGAAGCAAGTAGAATAAGCAAAATATTTTAATGGCAAATCGTTTTCGTCTAAAACCTCATCTCTATGATAATTACCAATCATCATCTCGCTGGTTGCGTTCAAACAAAACTTATCTTGAGTCCAATACAGGTCGTCTCTAAATTTCGGGAGATGCCCCGATGTATAGGCGGATTTTTCAGTTAAAAGAAATGGCGGTATCAAAAACGTATATTTATTCTTTCTATGGAAATCTATAAAATAATTTAAAAGCGCCCATTCTAAAATCGCGCCTTCGCCTTTATATATCCAAAAACCATTTCCTGACATTTTGGCACCTCTCTCATAATCAATAAGATTTAAATCCTCAGCCAATTGAACGTGATCTTTCGGAGTGAACTTAAATTCTGGCTTTTTCCCAAAGGTTTTAATTACTTTATTATTTTCTTTCCCCCCAGCCACAACATCATCAGCCACAATATTCGGTAAAGAAGATAATTTATCTTTCAATTCTTCTTCAACATTTCCAATCTGGTCGTCTAAACTTTTTATCCTATCCCCCACTTCTTTCATTTCCTTAATTATCTCTGGCGTTGGTTTCTGTTTTGATTGTTTGTTTTTTTCCGCTTTCAATACTTCTACCTCGGTTAAAAGACTTTTCCTTTTATCATCTATAGAGATAATTTCATCTAAATTAAAATCACCCTCATTTAATCTTTTAAGAAGAGACTTTTTAATTTCTTCTTTATTCTCCCGGATTTTATTAATATCTAACATAAATTATTTATTTAATTTAGACGAATGATATATTTTTGGTTTATATGCTTTTAATCTAACAATTTTAACTTTTAAATTTAATTTCCTAAGCCTTCCTTCTAAATCATCAGTAAATGAATTTTGGTCATAACCTAAACCAATAATATTAGGATTTATTTTACTAATAATTTCATAGGGGTCAGATAAGCCGCCCAAAACAGCCTCCCCCACTATTCCCTGATTTCTGACATTTGATAATCTCTCTTGTTCGTTTTTTAAAGGATAACGGCCTTTTAATTTTTTAATATTCTCGTCTCTACCAACGACCACTATTAAATAATCTCCGTATTTTTTGGCTTGCTTAAATAAATTTAAATGACCTTCGTGAATTCCATCAAAAGTCCCGAAAACTATTACTTTTTTCATTTAATATTTTATTTTTCTTGATAAAGTTTTTCGTAGTCTTTTTCCTCTCCATCTCCATTATAATCAGTACATTTACTGGGGTTAAATCTACCTTCTTTATTTTCTAATAGAACCGCTAAAACAGACGGGGAAATATCGGCTTTCAGAAGCTTATCACACGGCCATTCATCTTCAGTTGCCGCTACTTCTTTCCATTTACCTTCTTCTTTTTTTAAAATTACCCACGCTCCACCGGGACCATTTTCCTCGCCTATTGTTGTTAGCGCAAAATTTTCAACAATATTATATACATCGATAGACATCCCTTTTTCGTAAAGAGGGAGTATATCTTTATTAATTTCTTGATATTCTGATTTTGACTGTTCTATATTTCCATTGCCAGAATTACTTTTTTGGAAATAATAAACTAGAATGCCAACAATTAATATGACCGTTATTAATAAAAATATAATTATGATTCTTTTTTTGTCCATTTCTAAAATATTATTTCTTTCTCATCGTCGGGAATAATATTATCTCGCGTACTGCATGAGAATTTGTTAAAAGTAGAACTAATCTATCTATCCCCATCCCCCAACCAGCCGCAGGTGGCATTCCGTATCCCAATGCTTCTATAAAATCTTCGTCCATTCTTTGAGCTTCATCAAACCCAGCTTTAAATATTTTTTCTTGCTCTAAAAATCTTTGCTTCTGTAAAATTGGATCATTTAATTCTGAAAATGCTTTTACAATTTCCATACCAGCCACAATCAACTGGAAACTTCCTGATTTTTTAGGATTATCATCGAGGGGTTTTGCTAACGGAAAGGCTTCTACGGGATAATGAATCACAAAAACAGGACCTTGAAGTTTTTGGCGACAAATCTTTTTAAAAATTTCGTCAGCAATTTCAGCTTTTCCGCCGATCGCCTTTATACCAAGTTTTTTTGCCTCCTTTTTTAAAGCAACAAGATTTATTTCTTCATAATTAATTCCTGAATATTTCTTTAAAACATCGGTATATTCAATGCGGGGATACGGTGGTCTAAAATTTATACTGCTGTTCTCATATTCTAAATCAAGCTTCCCGAAAATATTTTTTATTACAGTTTCAAGTAATTCCTCTGTTAATTTCATTAATTGCTTATAGTCAGAATAAGCCCAATAAAATTCCATTATTGTAAAATCAGGGTTATGCGATTTATCCATTCCTTCGTTTCTAAAACATTTTCCGATTTCGTAGACTTTTTCAAAACCGCCAGCCAAAAGACGCTTTAAATATAATTCTGGAGAAATTCTTAGGTACAAATCCAAATCTAAGGCGTTAAGGTGGGTCTTAAATGGTTTAGCTGTCGCTCCACCATAAATTGGTTGCAAGATAGGGGTTTCCACTTCTAAAAAATCTTTACTATCCAAAAACGCCCTTATCTCTTTAATGATTTTGGTTCTTGCCTCAAATTTATTTTTTATTTCGGGATTAAAAATTAAATCCAAATAACGCTTACGAAAACGATCTTCAACATCTTGCAAGCCATGCCATTTTTCTGGAAGTGGCAAAATCGATTTTGCCAACATCTTAAAGTCTTGCGCCTCAATAGTTCTCTCTCCCCTTTTTGTAGTGAATAAAACCCCTCTCACGCTAATAATATCTCCAATATCAAAGTTATCCAGGAAGAAATTATATCCTTTTTCGCCTAATTTATCTTCTCTAAAATGAGCTTGAATTTTCCCCGTACCGTCTTCAATATCAAGAAACAACATCTTGCCATGCTCTCTTAAAGATTTAATCCTACCGACTAAAATAACTTCTTCTTGCTTGTTTGAAATATTAGAAAAATCCTCAATTGCTTTTGAAATAGTATGAGTTCTTTTAACTTCTGTCGGATACGCAGAAAAACCAGCTTTTTTAATAGCTTCTAATTTCTTAATCCTATTTTTTTGTATTTCTTTTAAAGTTTTCATCTTGTAATTAATTACAAGTATATACGCTTCCGCTCCCTATTTGGGTACAGTACGAAGAAGAAATTTCTATCTCCACATCCTTGCTATCAATACACCAACTGTTACTTGATCTATTTAGCGCTGCGCAAGCAACCCAATCGCCCGACCTACTGCTACAATTATACACTCCGCTTTTCGCAATTGGCAAAACCGCTGTTTTAATTCTTTGAAAATCATCACTAAGACATACATCAGTATAAGAACTATTAATATTATGATATATCTCACCCGCCAGCTTTAAAGAGCTTACATTAATCTTTATTGTATTATCTTTTGCCTTATCCTTGATGACTTTACCGGCGCTAACTAAAACGATGCTACTTAAAACAACGATGATAGTGAGAACTATCAATAATTCAATTAGACTAAAGCCTTTTGTTTTCTGCATTTTCTATTCTGTTTATAGAATGTAATTCATTTATTCTATATTATTTTTACAACTCGGTCAAAAAAATATTTATCTCCTAAAATACCAATCCAAAACATCTCTCGCCACCATTAAAGCTGGCACATGCAATCCCTCTACATCTTCAACCATAACGACTAAAACAATTTGAGGGTCATCATATGGAGCAAAAACACTAGCCCAAATTTCATAATAATTATCTCTGCCTGTTTGGGCAGTACCAGTTTTAGACGCTGATGTCACCGACAAAGATTGTAAAACCCGTCCTGTTCCATCAATTGCGCCTTGTCGCATACCCTCCCGAACAACTTTAAGATTTTCCGGGTCAATAAAATTTTCTCTTATAATTTTTGGCTCTATTTCTTGAACTACTTTCATCGAACCTGTCGAAGTATCAACAATTTTTTTGACAATTTCTGGTTGATAAAGAATCCCTCCATTAGCAATAGAAGCAAAGGCAGTGGCTACCTGCAACGGAGTTGCAATAAGATCTCCTTGGCCGATTGATAAATGATAAGTATCTCCATCCCACCAATTTTCTTTCTTTGTTTGTTTTTTCCAATCTGGCGAAGGAACAAATCCTTGCGCTTCTCCCTGCAAATCAATCTGATTTTTATTCCCCCAGCCAAAAAGTTCAAGATATTTCTTTATTCTAGTAGGCCCCAATCCTTCCTGATCTTTATACCCACCACCAATAGTATAAAAATAAATATTACTGGATTGAGATATTGCCTTTCTCATATCATAATAGCCCGGTTGTTCCAAACCGCTATAACGATAAACAATATTGGGGTCATACTGATTTTTAACCTCTATATAGCCGGGATCATAAATTTCTTTATCCGGAGAAATTATTTTTTCCTGAAGAGCGGCGGAAGCAATAAATGGTTTAATTGTAGACCCTACGGGATATTGGCCAGAAATTACTCTATTAAAAAACGGCTTTGCTGAATCATTTTGGAGTTTTTGCAAATCGCTGACTGTTATTCCGCTGCTTAGGATATTATTGTCAAAAGAAGGCAAAGAAACCAACGCTAATATTCCGCCTGTTTTCGGGTCAATGGCCACTGCCGCTGCCTTTCTAAGGTTAGTCATTTTAAGCCTGCTCTCCAATACTTCTGTAAGTTTTTTCTGCAATTCCGCGTCTATATACAAAACCAAACTCTTGCCAGATTCTGGTAAGGAAACAATTTTTTCTCCTTTTTTATTTCCCGAAACATTTTTTTCTATTTCAATTTTACCGGGGTTACCTCTTAATACTTCCTCATAAAATTTCTCAACACCAGTTTTACCTATATAGTCGCTAACCGAATAACCTTGATAAGAGGTCAGTTCTTCTTTGTTAACTTTGCCCATAAACCCAATGGAATGACTAAAAAAAGAACCGTCTGCATATTCTCTCAATGTATTTTTATCTATTTCGAATCCAGGAAAATCTTTAATTTTTGCTTCCAATATTAATAATGTTTGGTGAGGTATATTTTCAGCAACTAAAACTTGTGATTCTTTTTCTTTCTCAATTTCTTTTTTCAAAACTTCAGGGTCCTTGCCAATAATTTTAGCCATTTCCTCAATTTCTTTTGTAATGTCTTTTGATAAAACAGCTAAATCTCTTTTATCGCACACTAAATCAAAGGCAGAATTATTAAAAACTAATTGTTTTAAATTACTATCATAAATTACTCCCCTCTCGCCCCTAACATATTGGATTCGAACTCTATTACCCTCGCTTAAACCTGCTAATTCTTTGCCGTGGACAACCTGTAAATAAAAAGTTTTCCCAAAAAAGGAAAGTATAATAAGGATAAAAACTCCAAAAATTATATAAGTTAATTTTTCCCGGATAGGAATTTCGAGCCTTTTTTGGGTGATACCTAAATCTATTTCTTTTTCTTTTGCAAGGTTATCCAAAAAAACTTCGTGCTGTTCAATGTTCCATTCAGAATTTTTAACTCTATATTTATTAAAATTCATTTTTTAACAATAAGAATTCTTTTAAATATATAAAAGAATACTAATCCGATTATCAAGTTATATATAATTCTTACTAAAAATGCACAAACGCCGAAATAAATTGGAAAAGAATGATTTAAAAATATAGAAGACAAACCAAAGAAAAGTTCATAAAAAAGCATGGTGAAAATTAAAACAATAATAAAATATAGAAATAAATATTTGGAAGGAATATCTTTTAAATGGCAAAGAATTTCTTTTATTAAAAAATAAATGATAATTAGGGATAAAGTTGATATTCCAATAAATGACCCCGAAAAAATATCTAAAAAAAATCCGCCAATAACAGCTGAGACAAGACCATAATAAGTTTGTGTTTTTTCAAAAAATATAAAAAGGCAAACTAAAATTAAAACTAAGTTCGGAATAACCCCAAATATGCTGAAATGAACCAAAAAACTATTCTGGATTAAAGAAATAAAATAAAAAAAGACGATTAATATTAAAGGCTTGTAGAACATTAGCTAATTTTTGAAATTAGTTATAACAAATAGGATATCAGTGTTTTTAATATCAAAAAATGGCTCTACAATTGCTGTTTGAAAAGTTTTTGTATCTTCTTTAATAATCTTTAAAGCCTTACCGACTAAAAGGTTTTTCGGAAAACTTCCCGCCAAAGAAGAGGTTATTAACACATCGCCCTCTTTTAAATCAGCATCGCGAATAATAAGGTCTAAACGAAGATTTAAATTTCCATTACCTTTAATAATCCCCAAAGTTTCATTTTGAGTTTTAACATCAAATACGAATATTTTATCGCTGATTAAAGTGATCCTTGAGAAGTTTTTATAAACATCAGAAATATTGCCAAACAAAACCTTTTGCTGATTAATTACAGGCATATCTTTTGAAATTCCGTCTTCAGAACCCTTATTAATTAAGATAGAATCTTTTGAAGCATCTTTGCTGATAACTTCAGCTGTAATAAATTTAAAATCTTTTTGCAAATCAGTATCTAAAGCTTCTCTTAGCGTTTGATTCTCTAACTTTAACTCTTCCAATAAAAAAAGCTCTGACAATAATTGCTGATTTTTAATATTTAATTCAGCACTCTCTGTTTTTAACTTGCCGATCATTAAAAATGGCGTAAAAAAATTAGATGATTTTTGACCTATTTGCCAAAAGATTTTTTGAAAAGGGCTTGAAATTGAATAAAAAACATTTTTTATTCCTTGGCTGAAAAAATTTAAAATAAGAAAGAATAAAAGAGCGATAAAAACCGCTATTAGAATTTTAGGATATTTTTTCTTCTTGTAACTTATCATCATAAACTAAGTTTTCGTTTAATTATTTTACCCTGTTAGAGGTTTTATGTAAACAAAAAGAGCGCTATTGTGGCAACTACCTACTTTCGCGACAAAATCACTATCATCGGCCTTAGAGTATTTCACTTCCGAGTTCGGAATGGGATCGGGTGGGACAACTCTAGTATAGTCGCCACAGCAACGCTCTTTTTTAAACCCAGTTAAATAATTTTGCTTTTTCAAAATTAATGCAAAGCATTATTTAACGAGGTAAAGAATCAAAATAAAATAATGAATAGCTAAAATCTGTATCTATCCTTATTCTTCCGCCTAAACTTTCTTGCGAAAATCTTGGCGGAGAAGCAAAGAATTTAACAATGATTTATTAGTACTTCTCGGCTGAATGGGTTGCCCCACTTACACCTGAAGCCTATCAACCTTGTCATCTTCAAGGAATCTAGGAGTTCTAATCTTGAGGTGGGTTTCGCGCTTAGATGCTTTCAGCGCTTATCCCTTCCTAACTTAGCTACCCAGCAATGCTCCTGGCGGAACAACTGGTACACCAGAGGTTAGTCCAACCCGGTCCTCTCGTCACATAATCTTCTATCACTAGAAGTGTAGACTATATCTTCATCCCGCCTAGCGGGAGTCGGCGTATTATGATGGGTTTAAAGCCACCATCCTTCCTTAAAATAATGATTTTAAGAAAAAGTCGTTACGGGGTCATATCTAAAATTTTTAATAATTCTTGCTTTGTTTTCTTTTTCTTGGCTATATAGTTATCCGATTGAATGGCTATAATATAATTTACTATCTTTTTTAATTCGTTTTTTGTTAAACAATTTTTCCTTTTCTTAGAAAAAAGACAAACAGCTTTATATAGTGCTTTCGCCTGCTTTTGTTTAAAACGAATAAAAGGTATTAAATCTTTTAGGATATTTTCTATTTGCTTGAATCCATTTATTCTTAATTCACTCATTCCGTCGTTTCTTTGAGAAAAATATCCTATACCAAGTTTTTTCTTTATCCAATGGAGTGGTTTTTCGTGACGACTATCTTGATAAAAACAGATAGTAGCCATTAAGCGCCAATTTGTTTTACCATCTTTGCGCTTCTTAATTTGAAGCATTAAGCTTCCGTCTCCATCGAGAAAACCTGCGATATAAGCTAAATTTATTTTAGATTGACTTCCCACGGTATTATCTTAATAATTATAATTTCTGGTCCTCAAGTAAATTGTACCATAATTAATGGACCGATTGCAATTATGGTTATCAACGAACCAGATATATTAAGGTTTCACCGTTATTAGCCGAATTGTCATCGTGGATTACTCCACGAAGTAGCAAATTTCTTACTAGGGTCAGAGCCTCTCAAAACTCTACGATCGCGGTAGATAAGGACCAACCTGTCTCACGCATATTTGTCATTTATTACTAAATGTATGGACTATACCACTACCCAAATTAATTGGGTAATCGACGTTTTAGCCGCCGTTAGGCGACTCCGACCGATTAAGGTCAAGTCTCTACGGGGTCGATGTATACACCTTTCGATTCTTTGAATAATTTAATTCACGAAAAGTATCAATTAATTTAGCAAGTTTATTAAAATCTTTCTGGCATTTAACTTTACTTTTTTGAACAATAATTTTTTTCAGGAGATTTATTTGAGCTTTCTTCATTAATACATACGGGCCAACGAGTCCGATAAATTTATTTATCCCCTCTTGGGTCCCAATAATATATTCGAGAATTCCATCTTTTCTAACCCTTAAATATCCTAAATTAATTAAAGCACAAACTTTAGCAAAATTATTTTGGTTTTTCTGTGATTGGAATAACACAATGTAATTTACAACTTGGAAACCATACTTATAAGTTTTGTTTGGTTTTAGTTGCGCATATACACTACCATCCCCATCAAGAAATCCAGCCAAATATGATCTTTGTGTTTGCGAAATTAATTTTTTCATACACGACTTCCCTCGGTATTATCCTATCATACGACAGATTATAATGAAAGGACTTCACCGATATGAGTCGATTTATTCACTGTAATATTACTATTACAGGCCGCCTAGCTTGTTAACAGATCAAGCTTTAGTCGACGGTTTGAACCCAGCTCACGTAACACTTTAATTGGCGAACAGCCAAACCCTTGGGAGCGGCTTCACCCCCAGGATGTGTTGAGCCGACATCGCTGTCGGTAATTTTTCTCTCCTTACAGAGAGGTTCGGACTATATCTTCACCCTTTCTCAATAAGAAAGGGGCTGGCGTGTTAGCTCTCCAATTTTTTGGAGAACTCCGACTATTAAAAGTCAAGTCTCTACAGGGTTATAACCCAATCTTTTTAAGAATTGAGTTAAACTTCCCACGGTATTATCGTTTAGTTTTACTAATTTTACCATATGAACTAAGTACGATTCCACCGTTATAAGCCAGATTTTTGGTATAGCATTACTGCTATAGCACCCCGATTTGTTAAGGTGCCGAACAGAGCCGTCGCTATGGACGCTCGGGCTCTACCAGCCTGTTATCCCCGGAGTAGCTTTTGGTTGATGATCTTTCGCGGTTCTAATAACCACGATCGGTTCACTAAGTTCTGGTTTCCCAACTGCGCGACATATCCGTCTTGCAGTAAAGCCGGCATTTGGCTTTGCCCTATCGCTCCGATTTCCATCCGGAGCTAGCCGACCTTATAAACGCCTCCATTACCTTTTAGGAGGCAAGTGCCCCACTTAAACTGCCCATTAAACACTGTCTCCGCCTAAGGCGGATTAGAATCAGGGTTTTTAAAGGATGGTGTTTCATCGGCGACTCCACCCTGTCCGAAAACAAGGTTTCAAAGTCTCCCATCTACGCTACGCATTAAAAACCAAAACTCAATATCTAACTACAGTAAAGCTTCCGGGGTCTTTCCGTCTAGCCGCGATTAACCGGCATCTTCACCGGTATTGCATTTTCACCGGGCTCCTCGTTGAGACAGTTCTCTAGTCGTTAAGCCATTCATGCGGGCCGGAACTTACCCGGCAAGGGATTACGCTACCTTTGGACGGTTATAGTTACCGCCGACGTTCACTGGTGCTTCAATCAATGAGCCCCACTCCGCTCCTTACTTCGTAAGAGCTTCGAAGGGGCAGGTATTCTTTTTTTCAGAATACTTGTCCTGCGTAGCTTTTTTTACGAAACAAAAAGCGAAGTAGGACCCTCAACTTTAACATTCCAGCACTGGTCAGGCTTCACCCCCTATACATCCTCTTACGAGTTAGCAGAGAGCTGTGTTTTTGATAAACAGTCGCTAGAGATACGTTAGCTGCGTCCCACCGCACCTCGCTATGCTCGGTACTACCGCGGATTAACACGGATTTTAACTGATTAACACGGATAAAATATCCGTATGAATCCAGTCGTATCCGCATGTATCCGTGGTACCAAACGCAGTGAGGTACGGTAGGAAGGCCATATTGCGAACTTACGGCCGCTTTTTTGCCGAGTTCCTTAACGAGGAATCACCCGTTCATCTTGGCACACTTACGCCGACCCACCTGTGTCGGTTTACGGTACGGTTCCCATTTTTTTAACCCTACGAGCTTTTCTAGACAACGCGCTCATCCGAATCGCCAGTGCCGAAGCACCAACTTTTCTCATTCCTTAGATTACTCCTAAGAACAAGAACATAAATCCAATAATTTGCTCGGACTACTGTGTTGTGTCACTCTTCAGAAAAAAATGGAAGGGACGGAATATTAACCGTCTAACCATTAGGTACGCCTTTCGGCTTCCCCTTAGGACCGCCTAACCCTTGGCTGATTGCCATTGCCAAGGAACCCTTGGGTTTTCGATGTCCCGGTATTTCACCGAGATTGCGGTTACTCATGCCAACATTCTCTCTTCTTAACGCTCCACCAGACCTCACAGTCTAGCTTCGCAGCGATAAGAATGCTCTCCTACCACGCATAAAAACCTGAGTTTCTATGCATCCATATCTTCGGTATTAAGCTTTAGTCCCGATGAATCTTCGGCGCACTTTGCCTATATAGGACAGTGAGTTGTTACACACTCTTTAAAAGATAGCTACCTCTAAGCTAACTTCCTGCCTGTAAAGGGCAAAATACTTCCTTAATCTACACTTAGCTTAATTTTGGGACCTTAGATGATGATCTGGACTGTTCTCCTTACGACCATGGAGCTTAGCCCCCACAGTCTAACTGCCTTTTTGACGATGCTGGTATTCGGAGTTTAATTAGAATATCTGAGCGAAGCCCAAGAAATTCTATTTAGTGCTCTACCCCCAGCACCTAAACAAAAGACGCTAGCCCTAAAGCTATGTCGGAGAGAACCAGCTATTACCAAGCTCGATTAGCTTATCACTTCTTACCACAGGTCATCCCAGAGTATTGCACGGCTCAAGGGTTCGGACCTCCCCCGCTCTTTCGAGAGGGTTCATCCTGCCCATGGCAAGCTCGCCTGGCTTCGGGTCTCAACCACTCAGCTTAATTGTTTGCGCTATTAACGCTCGCTTTCGCTATGCCTCCACCCCGTAAGGGTTTAGACTAGCTGAGTAACTGAACTCGTTGGCTCGTTCTGCAAAAAGCACGCCATCACCAGCCACATCTCGCTGCGCTCGATGTGTCTGGAAACCCTAAATCCTAAATCCGAAATCCTAAACAATAACTAAAATCCAAAATCAAAAACTTATTTTAAATTTGAAATTTAGAATTTGGAATTTGTTTAGAGTTTCGTGTTTAGTGCTTAGAATTTCCGCATCGAACAAAGTGAGATGCGGCCAGCTCTGACTCGTTGTAAGCAAATGGTTTCAGGTTCTATTTCATCGGGGTCGCCCCCCTACTTTTCACCTTTCCCTCACGGTACTGGTTCACTATCGGTAATATTGAGTATTTAGCCTTGGCCGTATAGTTCGGCCTGATTCCTGCCAGGTTATCATTCCCGACAGTACTTAAGTAAAATAGCAAGGAGCGTAAAGTCGTTTTCGTCTACAGGACTATTACCTTCTATGGTCACCCTTTCCAGGGTTATTTGACTAACGAAAAATTTATTCTTGCAGAGCAAAAATAAATTTACACTTTACCAAAATGTTCTCCCTCGGATAGAATCCAGCACTCTTTAACGTTTCAAAAAGTACTGGATGCTCCCGACGCTAAATCCTTGCAACCCCAATCGCTCGCGCCTCGCTATGCTCGTCGCTTCGCTCTCCTACCAATTACGAATTTTTTCGAATTACGAATATTCGTAATTAGTTTAAATTGGTAATTCGTAGGAAGAGTAAGTGCCGAACGCAGTAAGGCACGAACGAATGGTTTGGGCTCTTCCCTTTTCGCTCGCCACTACTAAGGGAATAACTGGTCCTACATCTCACAAATTCCGCTAAATTTAGAAACGAAATAATGCGCTAAATTCAAGACGCGATGACGAAACGCATAAGTGAAACGATGCGTTGAGGAAGAGCCTCGCAGAAGTTAGCCATTATTTCGCTTCCCTTTCGGGCGGGCGAATTCTGGACATATTCTTTGTTGCTCGTCGCTCACGTATCGCGTTGCTTATACGCTGTCGCTCCTCGCGTCGCGAATCTGTCGCAGAATTCGCTTCGCTAAATTAGTGCAATTTGTGAGATGCAGGACATTTGTTCTCTTTTCCTCTGGGTACTGTGATGTTTCGCTTCCCCAGGTCTACCCCTAACCTTGCGGTCAGGTAATCCCGTTCTGCGGGATTGGGTTGCCCCATTCAGAAACCTCCGGATCAAAGGTTGCTAGCCACCTCCCCGAAGCTTATCGCAGGCACGCCACGTCTTTCATCGCCTCAATATTCCAAGGCATCCACCATTTGCCTATAAAATTATTTTCTTTGCGTAAGTTTATTCAACAATATAAATACTGCTGAATGAATAGATACAGATTTTAGATATCTATTACTATTATATTTTTAGATGATTCTTTACTCTGTTAAAAAAAGACCCCTGTCTAAAGTTTAACAGAGTGGCCTAATTATATCTTTTTAAAAAAAGCAAGATTATAATTAGGGTTGTATTTTCAAAGTTCTTGATAAATATACTATTCTTAAAAAATTAAAAACCGCCTAGTTAAAGCGGTCCATCAGACATATACCCGCCTGCATCGCCTGTGGCGAAAGCCACTGCGGGCAGGCAAAAACTCGGAGTTTAACCGCTTCTTTTTCTAAAAATGGTTTTAATATTTATCATGTAAGGTTATATTATTCTATAAATAAAAACGTGTCAAGCCTTTCACCCTTTAAAAGAAGGTGTAGGGCACAGACCATTGTCCTCCTGACGCGAAACTGGATCAATAATTTATGATATTATATACAAAATCTGTCACACAATATTGGGAGACCCGACCTCCCAATTAAATTAATTGAAAACAAAGCCCGGTCGCCTTAGGCGACCGGGCTAATGTTTTCAATACTGAAAATTTATCTATTTAATCTTTCTCTTTAAGTTCTCAATTGCTTGAGCTGCAGCATCTTTTCCACCTAAACCGAAAGCCAACATAACCGAACCGGCAATAGCGGCAACAATACCATAAACTATACCCTTGTATAGAATCTGGACTAAATCTGATTTTGGTAATAATTGATCTAAGATCATGAATATTAAGAAAATCCAAATTGTCCATCTTACGATAGAGGCTGCTAAATGAGCGTAACCGATTTTCATTTTCTCAACTGTTGCTCTTACTAACTTTTCTACGATATCAGCAATAACTACACCGACTACAAAAATTAAAACAGCGATAATGATGTTTGGGATATAGTTTAAGATATCCCTTAGAAGTTCTCCAAATTTAGTTAAATTTAGAATATCAACTGTTAATAATAATGTGACGATTACAAATATCCATTTAACGATAGCTCCAATAAAAGCAGACGGATCCACTTTTATATCAGCTTTCTCAATGGCTTTCTGCCAACCTTCTTTTTCAAAAAGACGGTTGAATTTTAGTCCCTTCAAAAGTTCGGTTATAAATCTGCCGATTCCGACAGAGATGATATAGCCGATAACGAAGACAATTATTGCTATTATAAGTTGAGGAAGAAACGAAACCAATTCTTTAAGAAATGGTTGTATAATTGTTACGTACCATTCTGGTGTTACCATATTTATTTTAGGTTTAATTATCGATTTATTAATAAATAATTCGACCTTTATAAATTAGGCTTCTTGTCTGCCTGCGGTAGATCTCCCAAAGGGAGACAACCAGCCTAATCGTTAAACATTATTTTATTATGTGCTTATCTGCCTAAGAATCAACCCCTTATGTGGATAATTCTATCCATGCTTTATCTCAATCACATCTCCGTCTTGAATGATATATTCCTTTCCTTCTGTTCTTATTAATCCCCTCTCTCTTGCCTTAGAAAAACCGCCGGCTTCAATCAAATCTTTCCAATTAATAACCTCGGCTTTAACAAACGTCTTTTCAAAATCGCTATGGATTACTCCTCCTGCTTGCGGAGCCATCTCCCCTCTTTTTATTGTCCAAGCACGCGTCTCATCTGTCCCAGTTGTCAAAAAAGTAATTAGACTTAACAGCTCGTAAGATTTTTTAACTAAAATATCTGTTTCTGACTCTGGAGGAAATCCCAAAGAGATTCTTTCTTCTTTTAAGAAACCTGCTGTTTCAAATTCTGAAGCGATGTCTACTATTAAATACGGCCAACTTGTCTCGCCAGAATTGGCTGGGTTATTCTTTTTAAAAACCTCTAAAGTATTTTGATCCACCTCCTCATCTTTTCCGTTTAAAAGATACAGCCTTGGTTTTAATGTTAATAATTGAAAACTATCCAAAATTTTCTTCTCTTCATCTGTAAAGCTTTGCTCAACTAATATTTTTTCTTCAGTTAAAAATTCTTTTGCTTTTTTTAATACTTCCATTTCCTTAATCGCCTCCTTCCTATTAGCCCTTACATCACCCTCCAAGCCATGTATTCTTTTCGTAATAGTATCTAAATCTTTTAAAATTAATTCTACGTCTAAGATCCCTTTATCTCTTAATGGACTTATTGATTCTTGCGTGTTAATAATATCGGAATTAGAAAAAGCGCGAAGGATATATATGATTGCATCTGTTTCACGAATATTTGCTAAAAACTTGTTTCCCAAGCCTTCGCCTTCGCTCGCCCCTTTTACCAAGCCGGCGATATCAACAAACTCAATGGTTGTATAAATCTTCTTTGCAGAACTAGTTAATTCAGCTAATTTATCAACTCTTTCGTCTGGAACCAAAACAACCCCTACATTAGGGTCAATTGTACAAAAAGGATAATTAGCAATATCCACTTCCTTTTTGGTTAATGTTTTAAATAGAGTGGACTTACCTACATTCGGTAATCCTACAATGCCTATACTAAGTGCCATTTATAAATTTTTAAAATTATTTTTTTATATTAAAACCTATAAATATTGCCCTCCGATGGAGTTTCAATATTAGTATTTGCTAAAACTTTTTTTATTCTCTCTGCTTCATTTTCAATTATTTCCCCGTCGTATTCTCCACTATGACTATGCGCTCCACTATTTTCATATGAAGCAAACTTCTGATCTAAATGAAGATTGAAGATAAACTCGTTATGGTCCTCATCTTTTTTTATAAACACATGGAATCTCGGGTAACCATATCCCCTGCTTAAATCCTTAACAAGGCTTTCTTCGCCGTTCTCGCTTTTTCTGCCAATCTTATATCCAATCTTCTTCGCCATATTTACAATAGTTTCGTTAGTGTTTTTAACTATAAATTTCATATTATTTATGGACCCTGCGAGAATCGAACTCGCATCTCCTCGTTGCAAACGAGGTGTGCTACCACTATACCAAGGGCCCACCAAAGCTATCGAGAATCTTCGATTTCTTTCAGAAATCGGGACAAATGTCCCGATGGCTGTTGCCATCGCGGATGCTCGATTTTGCTCGGCAAAATCGGCAAGGTGTTCTACCACTAAACTAAAGCCCCCCTAATTTATCCCCCAGAATTTTATTATTTGGACATCATCTAACCCCCAAATTCTCATTAGAATAAAATCCTTGAAATCGCTTATAATTATACCCATACTCAAAAAAATCAAAACGTATCCAACATATTTTCTGCTTTTTTTAAAAAACAAATAAGATAAACTGATAAATAACAATAACAACCCAAATATCCAATGATGCGGAATCCATATTATCTGCCCCCCAATGATATGCCCTATTCTCCCGATAGCATATCCCATAAACACTGCGAAGGTATATATAAAATATTTTATAGACATTATTGCTCTTAATAATATCTTACCTTTTTCCAATAGTTTTTCAAGCCAGCAGGCGCAGGATTGCCAAGCACTAATCTACGGATAGTGCTCGGCTAAAACAAAAAACCGCATTTCACGGTTTTTTGTTTTAGTTTCTTAAAGCTGTTTCGAATATCCGATTTTGACGATTTCGTACAGTAGCAAGCTGTATGAAACATTACTTCGGTAAACGTTTTAACTTGAAATCCAAATTTAAGACTTCAAATTAAGTCGACAAAAAAATATAAAAAAATTGATCCACGACCAGGTTCCCCTAGCCGTGCCTTGTTCATGCTATTCCCCTATATCGCTATAAGGCATGGACTATATCATCATCCTTTCACAAAATATTTTTGACTTTACTGGATGGTAAGAATTTACAATTTTAGCAAATCTCTCGTGATGTTTAGTAGAAACAAATATTCTCCAATAATCAGGGTCAACTTTTTTACTCGGATTATGGATTTTTCCAGTTTCTATCTTTAAACTTTTGAGAAGTAACTTTAATTGCTTGATTTTGCTTAAATCCTTTTGGACTAACTGAATATAAAATCTGTCTTTTGTATGAGGAACGCCACCTTCGGCGTCAAAAAATCCTTTTACATAAAACAATTTTTCATAATAGTTATCCAAATTTATAGGATTAAATTTGAAATCTAAGTCTTTACAAAGTGTCTCTAAAACATACATATTTCTATCCTTTCCCTCTTTGTAAATCCATGATTTGCAATTAATTTTACCTAGCAAAATTTGTAAATTTTCCAACCACTGCTTATTTTTCTGGGAGAATCTAATTCTCTTTCCTTTGTTTAAAGAGGCATCATGAATCGCTCCATTTAAATAAGCTATAATCTCATATTTTGTGGTAGGAGTTCGGCGTGTAGTCTCTGAGGGGTCAATTCTAATTTTATTAGAACGACTTCCCTGCTGATTGTCTGCACTAGAAACATTTTCACTCATATTATCTTATTATAATATGAGTAGTCCTAGATTCACAGATGTTCCAGCATACAGCCAACTTTTTCTCTAAGGGTTACCCCTATGAGGTCGCAACATGCAGATTGCACTGACGACTTAGCCCCTCTTATTAAGCCCAGCGTAGGATCCCGTAAACGGGACACTTCGGCTGTTCCTAACTCGCTTGGCTTGACGGGCGGTGAGTACAAGACTCAGGAACATATTCATCGCCGCATAGCTGATCGGCGATTACTAGCGATTCCAACTTCATGAGGGCGGGTTTCAGCCCTCAATCCGAACTAAGACCGATTTTGGTGGGATTTGCTTCACCTTGCGGTTTTGCGTCCCATTGTCTCGGCCATTGTACCACGTGTGCGGCCCAAGTCATCAAAGGGCCATGCTGATTTGGCGTCATCCTCGCCTTCCTCCCAGTTGTCCCGGGCAGTCCCCTATGACATATAAAACATAGGGCAAGGGTTGCGCTCGTTACCCGAATTAACGGTACGTCTCAAGACACGAGCTGACGACCATATTGATCTATAATTTCTTATAGTATGGACTATACCATCTTCCATCCGCCTGAGGCGGATTAGGAGACCAGCGTTTAATGATAGGTTATATCATTAAGTTTTCTCGCCTTTAGAGAAAACTAAGTCTCTACGGGGTATAAAAACTAATTTTTGTAATTTTATCGAATAATTATAAATTTTTTCTAAAAATTCTCTTGCCTGGTATCGCGAGATATAAAGGCAAAATGTCTTTGCTGTTTTGTAGTAATAAATTTTTGTATTACTAATTCCTATCCTTAAAAGAAGACTTTTATCAATTTCTGCTTCATTTTTATTTCCATATACTATCCTGCAATCATTTCTAAAGTTCTTATCGATTGAACCGTCTCCATCAAACCTTCCTGCAAAATATGCATTAATTAAATTATCTTTTTCTAATTTAATTAAATTATTTCGTGCCTCTCTAAATTCTCTCAGGAATGGACGGCTATTAACAAAAATATGATTTCTATTAAATTTTATCCTATCTTCAGAAAAAAACTTCAATAGAAAATCTTTAAACTTGGCTATCAAAGCAGGGTCTACATTACTTAGACCAATCGAACTTGACCACCAATAACTATCTGCACACCAAAGTCCTAAGATATAAGAATCTTCTTCTCTAGAGAAAAAATTACAAAAATTAGTTTTTATACTTCCCACGGTATTGCCATTAATTATTATATTTTAACATAATAATTAGAAGGTTTCACCGTTATGAGCTGGTTTTTTACCGTATTAAAATAAATTAGTACGGGGCATTTCACTAAAAATTACTTTTTAGTGGGTCGTTATAACACAACCATGCAGCACCTGTTCTGCTGCCTTGTGGGGGGCCATCCTTTCAGACGGCTTTCAACAGAATTTCTAGACTTGGTAAGGTTCTTCGTTTGTTGTCGAATTAAGCCACATGGTCCACCGCTTGTGTGAGTCCCCGTCTATTTCTTTGAGTTTTAGCCTTGCGGCCGTACTTCCCAGGCGGATCACTTAACGCATTAGCTTCGCCACTGACAGGGTCGACACTGCCAATAGCCAGTGATCATCGTTTACAGCGTGGACTACAAGGGTCATCTTGTAGTTTTTTCTTATTTCTTCGATTACTCGAAGGATCGGACTATATCATTTTCTGAAGTTTTTCCATTTGTTTTTCTTTTCAGTAATATATTTTTCTACTACTGCTTTAGAAAAACCTGTCAATTCACTAACTTCAGAAATCCAGCGTTGTTGTAAATCATGGTCTTTGTAAATAATCAAGACCTTCGGTAGCATTTCTGCCACTTTTATATGCGGCATTATAATCCGCAAAAACTTCTTTAACTCTTCGCTTGAGCGAATCCATAAACGATAATATATTCTTTCTTCATTCATCCATTTTCTAGTTATTTTACCAATATGAACATTTATGTCCCATACTTTTTTTAAGTAATTAGACAATAATTTTTGCTCTTCATAAGAAAAACAATCTGTACAAAATACTCCCTTCCTTCCATTACCTATTATAGATCCATCATCAAGCCACCATATCGCTAAAGATAAAGGAGTTATTGCATTAAGCCACTTACGGCTAATTTTAAATACTCCTTTTTTATGAGTTAAATCATATAACTCTGTTAATTCTGGTATTGCTACGCTTTGATATCGCAATTTTTGACCGCCAAATCCATCTTTTATTTCTGATTTCCAAAAATAGTTTTCCCCGGAAATTTCCTTTAATTCATTTACTTTCCAGAAAAAATATTCCTTTTGCTTGATAGAATGACGGAAAGAAAAACGAGCATTTTTATAATTATCGTTAATCTTCAGCGATCCATCGCCTAGCAAAGAACCAAGAATAATATCTTTGCAATTTTTAGACAAAAATGAATTTTTCATTTTCTATCTTTTTGACTTACATAGTCTCTACGGGGTCGCTATCTTAAAAAGACGCGACTTCCCTCGGGATTATCCATCCGACTAAAATGGGTTTCCCCGATACAGCTAGATGCTCACCATATTGTCACCAATATGGAGGACACCATTTAGTCTGTTAATTTCACAGACAAGGATTTATCTAATCCTTTTTGATCCCCACGCTTTCATTCCTCAGTGTCAGAATCGTCCCAGCTAACTGCCTTCGCTTTTGGTGTTCCCGACGATATCAACGGATTTCACCCCTACACCGTCGGTTCCGTTAGCCTCTAACGTCCTCTAGTCAAATAGTATCTTTAGCAATTCAAAGGTTAAGCCGATGAGTTTTAACTAAAGACTTATTTAACCACCTACGAATCCTTTATGCCCAGTAAATCCGGGTAACGCTCGGGGGTTCTGTATTACCGCTCCTGCTGGCCGAATAACGAAAAATTATTCGTTTTGGACTATATCATCACCTCGCTTCAGCGAGGGTTCGGCGTCTGATGATGGGTTCAAATACCACCATCTCATCCACTTAAGGATTCAGTCTCTGAGGGGTTAAAGCACAATAAGGTAATCTTTTTGAAAAACACGAAATAATATTCGGAGAGATCAAATTTAAAAATTTATCTCTTCCTTTTGCCCCGATATATATTTCAGGATATCTTTTGCCTCTGCAAAGAGGCGTATGAATATTGGATTCTATTCCGAAGTTTTTCTTTAAAACCTCAACCAATAATTTATTCTCTTCGACGCTAAATGCATTTGTGCAAAAAGAAAAATTATAATGGTCTTTCGGTCTGAAATCTAAACTTCCATCGTCCATATACCATACAGCTAAACTTAATGGAGAAATTAATAACTCCTGAATGTTTTTTGGAACAATTTTCTTTCCATTTTTATAAAATATTTCTTTGTATCTAGAGATATCTTCTAAAAATTTCGTTTGAAAATACCATTGCTTATTATCTTTCCTCTGTTTTGGCGAACTTTTGCATAAATTTTCAAAGCAAGAATATAACCAGAATACATATTCTTTATGTGCTTCTGATTGTTTTATTCTCAAGCATTTTCCATCTATCCAAGCATCGCCCAAAAGAGTGCCGATAATAATTTCGTGTTGTTTCTTTGTCATTACCTAATTATACTCAACTTCCCTGCTGATTGTCACATTAAAATTATCAACTTTGTGATAAAGGAGCATTAATGTGCTTTCCAGCATATAAGCCGAATTTTGATTCTGCGCCCGCCAACCTTCATGGGTTGGCCACAGAATTAGGACCCCCTTATTCCTTCGGTACTGTCAGTCGCCAAAGGCGACTTCCTCCCGAAGAAAAGAACTTTACACTCCGAAGAGTTTCTTCATTCACGTAACGTCGCTCCATCAGGCTTTCGCCCATTGTGGAAGATTCTCGACTGCAGCCTCCCGTAGGAGTATGGCCCGTGTCGCAGTGCCATTGTTGGGGAACACGCTCTCACGCCCCCTACCCGTCATAGTCTTGGTAGGCCGTTACCCTGCCAACTAACTGATAGGCCGCAGGCCCATCTCAAAGTGGATTGCTCCTTTACTCCTCCTTCGCTCTTCATTCCATTCAGAGCTACGACGGACGAGCCTTGCTTTACGCTTGCAAAGTATAAATACCTTGCGGCTTTGTCCATCTGAAGCTTTTTATGAAATAAAAAGCGAAAGAGGAGACTATCGGAAATTAGCCAATCTTTCGACTGGTTATGTCCGTCTTTGAGGTTGGTACCTACGTGTTACTAACCCGTTCGCCACTGACCCTTGCGGGTCCGTTTGACTTGCATGCCTTATCCACGTTACCAGCGTTCACCCTGAGCTAGAATCAAACTCTCAAAAAATTGAAGTTTGATTTAAAAGAAAATAAATTCTCTTTTGAATCTAGTTACAATGTGATAGCTTTATTCGAAACAACTTTAAAAAACTAATTATTTATCCAGTTTAAATAGGTTATTTTAAACTGGGGTGCATTATTAATTTATCAATGTACGGGGTATTTGTTTTGAAAAACAAATCCCGAAGATATCCATCTTTACTTAAAGATAAATATCTTCGGGGTTCATTCAACCATTTTAAATTTTAATTCTCCATCAATTTATATTTTTTATTTATTTTTTATATGCAATTACTATTTTAGTGTTTTAAATCCCTTTGTCAATAGCTTTCTCAATAATTTTTCGTAAAAAAAGCCGGTGAGGTGGATCGAACACCTGGCCTACTGTTTACAAAACAGTTGCTCTACCGCTGAGCTACACCGGCGTAATTGGTGGAGTTGTTGGTGAATTATTCTCTTCTTTTTTAACTTCCTCCTGCTTCTTCACAATCTTTTTTCTCGTTTTCTGTAAATGATTATCAATAAACTTTTCTATCTTCAAAATAAACACTCTTGTTTTTGAAAGAGTCTTTAAGAATATTAACTTATCAAAACTAATACTTTTAACTTTCTTTTTAAATAAGCCTACAATGTTTTCTCTTTGAACGCCTTCGTGAACTTCCGGCATCTGAATTAAAACCGGAATCTTCTTCCACAAAATAATCCCTATCCCAATTAAACTTAAGAATAAAATTATTGATGCTATTAATACTGCCATATTTATATCTCGTACCTAGTAAATTTCTTTACTTCTATGTTTTCTCCAATTTTAGCAATGGCCTCTTCAATTAGATTTTTAATGGTTTTTGAGTCATCTTTTATCCATAGTTGAGACAATAAAGAAACTCCTTCTTTATATTTCTTTAGCTTCCCTTCAATTATTTGATCGACTATCTTTTGAGGTTTGCCAGAATCTTTTACCTGTTCTTGGTAAATTTTCTTTTCTCCGTCTATAAACTCCTCAGGGATATCTTCCTCTTTTACAAAAAAGGGCTTCATAGCTGCAATTTGCAAAGCTATCTCATGAGCTAGTTTCTTAAACTCTTCTGAGTTAGCAACAAAATCGGATTCACACCTAATATCTAATAAAACTCCTGTTTTTGAATTTAAATGGATATATCCTTCAATCAATCCGCTCTTTACTTCTCTTGTAACCTTTTTATTAGCAACCGTCTTCCCCCATATTCTTAAGAGCTCTTTTGCTTTTTCAACATCACCCTTTGCTTCTGTTAAGGCTTTCTTGCATTCTGTTGGAGAAACTCCAGTTTCTTCCCTAAGTTGTTTAATTTCTTCTATAGTAGTCATAGAATTTTATTCTTTTACTCTCTTATTCTCAACTTCTTCTTTAGCTTTTAACACAACCTCTTTAATCTTCTCTAAAATATATTTTGCAGAACTTATAGAGTCATCGTTGGCTGGAATAGGATAGTCAGCTAAAGAAGGATCAATATTAGTATCGCAAACTGCAATAATCTTAATCCCCTTTCTTTTTGCTTCTCTGGCAGCCAAGCCATCTTTATTCATATCTAATACTAAAACTGCTTCAGGCAATTTTTGCATATCTTTTACTCCTTCAAACTTTATGCGAAGAGATTCAATCTCTTTTTCAATTTTCATTTTTTCCTTCTTAGTATATTTTTCTAACCCCCCGACTTCTTTCTGCTTTAATAAGTCCTTAAAATGAGTAACTCTTTTTAAAATTGTTTCAAAATTAGTAAAGGCACCACCCAACCATCTTTCATTTACATAAGGCAATCCGCAAATTTCAGCGTTTTCTTTTATTAACGCTTTTATTGGAACCTTTGTTCCGACAAGAAGCATATTCTTACCTTCAGAGATAAGAGCTTCAATAAACTTTAGTGCTTCATCAAACTCTTCTACAGTTTTCTCAAGATCAATAGTATGAACTGAGTTTTTTATACCTGAAACATACTGTTTCATCTTTGGATGAAGTTTAGAAACACGGTGCCCGAATTGGACATTCGCCTTTTCCATATCTTGGATATTTAAACTAAACAAGTTTTTTACCATATTTTAATTGAACGCGATACTAATCTACGAATAACATACCAATTATACGAATAACTTATAGTGAGTTTATTGAACCATTTGTATTATTGGTATGCGAATTAGTATCATTGGTATCGCTTATTTTTTCTTTTTCTTAGCCATTCTGTCTTTAAACTTCTGCACCTGACCTAAGGTATCAATAACCTTTTCCTTGCCGGTATAGAAAGGATGACAGTTAGCACAAATTTCTGTCTCAATAAACTCTTTAGTTGAGCCAATATTAAAAGAAGCGCCACAGGCACAAGTGGCTTTTGTTTTCGGATAATAAATAGGATGTATATTTTTCTTCATATTTGTATATTTTGTCCCGATTTTCGGTCTGCCGAAAATCGAGAATCCTCGATTTATTTTTAATTTAAAAAATAAACCGGGAGATGAATGTCTTTCTTCATGTTTCCTACGAATTACGAATATTTTCGAATTACGAATTCGTAACATTACATAAAATTCGTAAATTTGAATTATGTTTATTATATTACCAAACCCTCTTCTTAAAATCAATAGGTTATGATATAAAGATAAAATATGAACGAAGAAATTATAAAAAGCGGGGGGCTAGGAAAAAGTCCCACTTCGCCTGATGGCTTCGCGGGACAACAATCACAGCAAGCTGTAATTGTTGAAATCCGGGCAGGAACTGGCGGAGACGAAGCTAGCTTATTTGCTAGGGATTTGTTTCGTATGTACTCAAGATTCAGCCAAAATCAAGGATGGAGCCAGAAGATTTTAGATTCTAGTTTAAACGATTTAGGCGGGTATAAAGAAATCATTTTTGAGTTATCAGGTCCCAATGTCTATGAAAGTATGAAATATGAAGGTGGAGTACATCGCGTCCAAAGAATTCCCAAAACAGAAAAGCAAGGCAGGGTTCATACATCAACAACAACCGTAGCGGTTTTAAAAAAGCCAAAGAAAACAGAAATTAATATCAGCCCAAGCGATTTAAAAATTACTACTTACAAAGCTTCTGGTCCTGGAGGACAATATGTTAACAAAACAGAGTCAGCTATAAGAATCGTTCATATTCCAACAGGACTTGTGGTTACTTCTCAATCTGAAAGGAACCAACTCCAAAATAAAGAAAGCGCTATGACTATTTTAGCAGCAAGATTACTGGAAAAAAAACAAAAAGAAGAACAATTGCAGATTACAGGAGCGCGACGCGAACAAATCGGTTGGGCAAAAAGAGCTGAGAAGATGAGAACATATAACTTCCCTCAAGATAGGATAACAGACCATAGAATAAATAAGTCTTGGCATAATTTAGAAAATATATTAAATGGAAATTTAGAACCGATCATAAAAGCATTTAAAAAGACAAATCCTGGTCCCGATGCCGCAAACGGCGGCATCGAGGATCCTCGATAACTCCGATTGCGTCGTGAGTCCACGACTTTGTCGGGACTTCGTTATCGGGACACGATATAGAAAGTATAATGGACGGCAAAATGGAAGGAATCGTCAAGGCGTTCAAAAAAGCGGAAACCGCAGATTAATACGGATTTATAGCGGATTTATAGCGGATTTACACAGATATTAAAAAACCAGAGGTAACCTCGGGTTTTTTAATTACAAAATAACTATTTAATTCTCCAAAGCTGCGATATCATCTGTATAACCAGTAGCAATTGCCAATACTGATCTCCCGTAAAACTCTTCTGACTTTCTCCAATATGACCCAGAAAAATACATCATAACTGCTTTAAATTCTTTTGATTTAACATTAGCGCCATTATCCTTTAAAAGAATAGCTGCTGCTAAAAACGCGTCTCTTATATCCCAAGGATCTGCAGTTTTGCCGGTTATCGCTTCTACTTTTTTATCGTAACCATATTTTGACCAAGTTGATGGGATAAACTGAGCTGGACCCATTGCACCGCCATACCCGCCGACACTGGCTATTGGGCAAGATACAGGAGTCTCAAACGGATCTCTTTCCAAGCCCTTACTTTTGTTCAACTTATCAATAATATTTAGGAAATAAGGGATTGAAGTCATACTCATTACGTGAGAAACACTTTTCCCAGTCTTAATAAACACTCCACTGCCATTCTTTGTATCTTTTAAATAACATTGTCCTACTTGTTTACCAATATTTGATTCTTGAGTTAATACAGCCAATATTAAAGCGACCCTAACGCCAGTTATACTTGAAGCATATTTTGCAATTTCGTATGCTTCACCAAAAGTCGGAGCCTTTGAGACACCGAGCAAATCAAAAATTCTCGCCCTAATTGTAGCTGATTTTTTCTGCGCTTCTTGTTTTTCTTTAAGTTGTTTTTGGTATTCTGCCTCCGTTAATTTCAAAAGGCCCTCTTGCTGTTTTTTACTAGATTCTGATTCTTGCTTTTGAAGAGACTGTACCTTTATCGCCCTTTCTGTTTGCGATTTTTCATCATCCATTTTAACTTCTTGTCCTTCAAGATACAACTTCAAATCTTGTGTGTTTTTCAAAAGGTCTCTAAGTTTCGTATTTAATCCCTCAAGATATACTAGATTATTAAAAAAAGCAGAAAGATTCCCCTCAATTAAAATTTCTATGGATGACTTTTGGTCTTCTTCGTTTATTGTTCTTAAGACATTTGAAATTTGATATTTTGATTCTTCTATTTGCAATATAATTTTACCAATAGAAGATTTAGTTTCTTTTATTTGTAATGTTAAATCTTTAATAATAATATTTCCCTGTTTAATCTCATATCCTAATCCTTGGACTTTCTTTTTTAATGTGGTGATTTGGCTCTGAAGTGTTTTCTTCTCTTTTTCGGTTTTTGTTATATCTTGAGCGATTCTATCTGATTCTTCTTCATAAAAAGTAGCGCATTTCTCAAGCAATATACGACAATCTGACCCCGTCATACCGCCACAATTGAAATCGTTCTCGGCAATTTGAAGACAAGTTTGTTCTAAATTTTCTTCAGCTAAAACCGTGCCTACCGGTAAGTAAACAAATGTCGATAAAATTAAAATCGAAATAAGTGTAAATAATACAATTAATTTTGAGAGAAAATAATTCATTTTAAATATAACAAAAGTGAAAAGTTAAAGGTTGTACTATCTATTATCTCTTTTTTTTTGTAAAAAAACCAGCCCTATGTCGCCTCCTCCTCCGCATAAAGCTACGGAGGACAAAGTAAGGCGATTGGGCTGGCACAAGAATTTCTATTTTGTAGCTTTCTTTTGTTCTACTGGCTTTGCCTCGCCGGTTTGTCCCGCCGAAGCCTTGGCAGAGGCGGAAGCTTTAGCGGAGGCGGGTTTCTCTTCATCAATCTCTTCTTCTTTAATTTTTCCCAGTAGTAGGTCGCCTGAAGCGACCACTACGGGACTAACCCCGTACCAGAATAAGCACGGCACGGGACTCTGTCCAGTAGAATAATTTTGGCTTATTTATAAAAAGATTTTTCGGAGAAAAATACTGCCAAAATTATTCTACTGGGCTTTTCTTTCTGTTGGCTTAATTTCCGGTTCTTTATCGTCCACCACCTCTTCCTCTTTTTTCTCCTTTACTACCTTTTCTACATCTTCCACTTTTTCTTCAATCGGTTCTTCTAATTCCTCTTCAATCTTAGTTTGAGGAATAACCTTAGCAACAATTTCATCTAATCCTTTCAAAACCTTAACATCAGAAGAAAATTTTAAATCTTTAACAAAAATTTCATCTTCAAAAGTATTTAAAACACTAATATCAATCTTAACATCGTGAGGTAGGTTTTGAGGAAGAGCTTTCACTTTAATTTCCTGAATTTCTTTAACTAGTGTCCCTCCTAAGTCTTTAACGGCAAGAGAAATACCTTCAAAAATTATAGGAATTGCAACTTCTACTTCTTGTTTCATTGAAGCTTGATAAAAATCAATATGTATAAATTTATCAGTGACATAGTCATGTTGAATTTCGTGAATTAAAACTGGCCTTTCTTTACTATCCCCTTCTATCTTTAAAGAAACCAAAGAACTTTCTCCAGTTTGAGAAAATATTTTTCTAAATTCTTCGTAATCTACTTCTATTGAAACACTTTTAACACCAGGGCCATAAACTACTGCTGGAATTTTTCCTTGTTTCTTAATAGATTTAGTTTTCTTGCCAATCTCTTTTCTAATTTTTGCGTTTAAAGTAAGCATAAAAAATGAAAATTCTAAATTCTAAGCACTAAATCCTAAATAAATTCAAAATTCAAATATTTAAATTATTGTGGCATTGCCACATAATCATTTCGCTCGGTTGAAATGAAAATTTCGGTTGTCAAAAATAAAAGTAAATTTTTATTTTCTCCTTTCTCAATTTTCATTTTTCCTCACTCATGATTATAAACACTTTTGGATTTTGGGTTTTGAAATTTGGGCTTATTTAGAGTTTAGAATTTGGGATTTGGGATTTAATAATGTGGATACATTGGACGGGACAACTATCAACTGCGGCTGTCGCGCACTCAATTTTATCTGTTTCTAATTCTTCATTACCTGTTTTAGGGTCTCTTTTCCCGTTCTTTAAAGATGCCTTCCCATCGTCAATAACTTCAAAGTATTTTGGGCAAAGAGCGACGCAGGAACCGCATCCTATACATTTTTCTCTTTCAATAATAATTTTGCTCATATAATGTATAAAAAAATAATTATACCTTATTTTTACTATTAAACAACCTTATCTTATCCTCAACCACCCCTTTCACTGCTTTTACTGTTTCGGGCAAATATTTATATGGTGTAATCTCTTTAGGGTTTTCTTTTAAAAATTTCTTTAAAGTATCTGTATAAATTAGCCTTAATTCTGTATTAATATTAATTTTAACTATTCCTAATTTTATTGCTTTTTTAATATCTTTTTTCGGAGTCCCTGACCCACCATGTAAAACCAGAAAGCTATCCTTTATATTTTTTTTAATATCTTTTAATTTTTCGAAATTCAAATTTGGATTACTCTCTGTACTTACACCGTGAAAACTACCGATACTTACGGCCAAACAATCAACCCCTGTTTCTTTTATATACTCTACGGCTTCTTTTAGATTGGTCAAATTTTTTTCTTCAATTTCAAATTTTCCCTCATAAACCTTGGATACATCAGTTCCTATTATCCCAATTTCACCCTCAACTAAAACTCCAAATTTTTTTGCATATTTTACAACCTCTTTTGTAGTTGAAATATTTTCTTTAAGAGAAAGCTTTGAGCCATCAAAGTGCACCATATCATAACCTAATTCAATTGCTTTCTTTATATAATCAAAAGATTTACCATGATCTAGATTTAAAAAAATTGGCAAGCCAGTTTCCATCTGATAAGCCTTTTTCAAAGCCACTGCCTGCTTTAACCCTAAAAACCTACTTTCTCCCTCAGAAGTCCCCAAAATTATTGGGGAGTGCATTTCTTTTGCCGCCTCAATTATTCCTTCAAGTTGAGGTAGTTCAGAAAAATTAAATTGGCCTATCGCCCATTTCTCCCTTTTTGCTTTTTTAAAATAATATTCTAGGCTCTTCATATCCTACGAATTACGCTGGACCCCGCAGGGGACTCCCCGAAGGGTTGCTTAAATCGAATTACGAATTTCTAATACTGATTTATATTTTGGATTTTGTAATCTTCACCTTACCGAATTTCTCATTTTTTTTCAAGAGTCCAGTCTTCGCACCGATTTTTTTAAGACAAGAAACATTGTTGGCCATACCTAATTGCTCAGCATATTCTATATCGCCTTTTGATTTTATAAACCCGGAAACAAATCCAGAATTGCCAGCATCGCCAGCGCCGGTCCTGTCAAGCACTTTTATTTTCGGCACCTCGGCATAATAGATATATTTCCCATCAGAAGCCACTCCCCTTTTACTATTTCCCATCATAACAATCCCCGGGCAAAACTCATCTAATTTCTTAAATATTTCTTTTTCTTTTTGATAAGGGACTTTTGTCAAAAAAGACGCTTCTTCCTGATTTAAAAACAATATGTCCACTTTTTTGAGTATTTTCTCCAATCTTTTAATCGGTAGATTAAGTTGACAATTGCCTGGATTCAAAGCCACCTTAATCTTATTCTTATATGCAAAATCAATTATCTCTCCGAATTTACTGCATAATGAACCTGAAAGCGGAGCAATATAAAACCATTTTGCCTGAAGTTTTTTCCAGGAAATATCTTGTTTTTTTAATTCTCCCGATGCTCCGCGGTAAACAAATGCCGTCCTCTCTCCTTTAGAGTCGATAAAGATTATAGAGTGATTTGTCGGTTTTTCTTTCTTAATAATAAAATTAGTATCGACGCCGAACCCGTCAAGTTCTTCAATTATCTCCTTGCCTGCTAAATCATCTCCAACAGCTCCACAATAAGCAACCTTAAACCCTTGGTTTGCAAAAGTTGCCGCAGTGTTTGTCCCGCCTCCTCCAGAAGAAAAAAATATTTCCTCAATATCAATTTTAGAACCAAGATTAAAACAAACTCCTTTTCCGGTAACAAAACCCTTCCCACTCGCTGTTTTTAATTTATCTGTCTTTAAAAATATATCTTTCGCAGCGGAACCAAACGTTATGATATCGTACATAATATGAAAATTTTTAATAATTGGCAGCGAGTAAGGAATGAAAACTGAGGGAGGAAAAAATAAAAATTTACTTTCATTTTTGACAACCGAAATTTTCATTCCGAGCGAGCGAACCAATTATATAGATTATTTATAATCTCTATTTTTAATTAATTTCAAATTTTTCAACTAAATTCTCTTGTTTTTTGGAATATTCAACAGGATTAATTTCTTTTCCATTTATAAAACTTTCGTCTTCAAGTCCCACAGCAACCCAACGCCATTGCTTTTTTCCGTTGATAATACATTTTATCGCCTGCAAATGTGTACCAGTAGAAAAAATTGTCATATTTTTAATTTTTGACATATTTTTATAATTATCAATTGAATAATGTATTTTGTTCTTGCAAAAATTTTTTTATTCTTTGCCCAGATAAATCACAATATTTTCTATCTATATCATAACCGACATACTTTCTATTAGTTTTTAGAGCAGCGATACAGGTTGTCCCAGCTCCAACGAAAGGATCCAACACGACATCTCCTTCAAAAGTATAAAGTTGAATTACGCGATAAGGTAAATCAACTGGAAATGGTGCGGGGTGTCCAATTTTTCTTGCCCTTTCAGCTGAAAATCTCCAAATACTTTTTGTAAATTCCAAAAATTCTTCCTTACTTATAGTGCTCTTTTTTTTCTGTAAATTAGAACGACTAAATGTATCCTTGCAGAAAACAAGAATATATTCATGGACATCCCGCAACACAGGATTGTTTGCTTTTAAATAAGACCCCCAAGCAGTGGACGGACTTGCGCTGTTTCCTTTATCCCAAAGAATTTCGCCACGCATCAAGAAACCCAATGCATTCATATCTTCAACAATATAAGAGTGAAGTGGCAAATATGGTTTTCTGCCCAAATTAGCAACATTTATGCATACCCTACCGCCAGGAACTAAAACTCGGTGCGTCTCTTTAAATACTCTTTTTAATAATTCTCTATATTCTTTGAGAGATAAATTTTTATCGTATTCTTTCCCAACATTATACGGAGGGGAAGTAACCATCAGATGGACACTATTATCTGGAAGTTCTGTCATCGCCTCACTACTTTTACAAAAAATTTTGTTTATATTTTGAGGAAGAATTTGATTTTCAATATAATCAACATCTTTTCCGTTATTCAACCCCTCATATAATCGACCTGCATAAAATACAGCAGAATCGTGATTTATTTTTGCAGGAGCGCCGAATGAACTTGTTTTAGAGCCGTTAGTAATTTTCATTTATATTTATATTTTAATTTTATTATTCCTTCCAATAATCAACCCATTTTTTATATGGATCATAATCTAATTTGGTCTTTTGCCATGTTATTTTAATAAAATTTGTTCCTTCAGAATCAACTATTTTTGATAACGCCTCTTTTGTAATTTCAACCCCTCTTGGGTTTGTACCGGGTTTAGGAAGTTTGATATATTTTTTACGACCCATTTCTCCAAATATCTTTTTCTGAATTTCTAATGGAATATAATAAAATCCACCGACAGAACCCCAATTTATTTGAATCAATAAAATATCACAATTAGGATAATAATTCTCGCGAAACTCTTTCGCTTTTTGAGCGTCTACTGTCCAAACTAATTTAACACCGCTAAATCCCTTACCTGTAATTGTTTTTATAGAAATTGGTTCACCAAATAATTCAACATCAATTTCTGCTTTAGTAATTGGGATATCTGTTTTCACATTTTCCTCTCCAAATCTATGAATTAACAGGGCGACTAGCATTCTTTCTCGAAGAGAACCTACTTCCATTCCAACCTTACCAGCTCTTGAGCTTTCTATTTCGGCAATTTGAAATAAATATGGTAAACGTTTTTTAATTTTATCTATGAGCTCTTGGTCCTCAAATATTTTTACTAAATGATTTATCATTTTTAATTTTTTAATTTTAAGCTGTCGAGCGAGGCGACGAGTTTGAAAGTAAATTTCGCAGGCTCAATTCCTAAACTGTCGAGCGAGGCAATAATGTATACGGGAGCACTTCGAATAGTTAAGCAAGGTAGTAGTTATAAAAGTGCCTCTCGCAGGCGATTTTGCATGGTCCACCGCCAAAGCGGGGGAAAATCGCCGAGAGTGGAGATGACCAAACCTCGCAGGGGTTTGGATTATCGCCACTTTTATGGCTACTACCGAGCGCCCTTCTCTTTCTCCGCAACAATCAAATGGGTTTTTAAAACTACATTTGGGCTTAAAGACATTGACTCAATACCCTCTTCTATTAAAAATTCAACAAATTCAGGATAATTAGACGGCGCCTCGCCACATATCCCGATATATTTCCCTTTTTCCTTACATACTCTGATTGCTTCTGAAATCATTTCTAAAACTGATTCGTTTCTTTCATCGCCGATGTAAGCAATTCCTCCATTGTCCCTGTCTAATCCCAAAGTCAATTGAGTCAAATCATTGCTACCGATTGAAAAACCATCAAATATTTCCAAGAACTTATCTGCCATAATAACATTAGACGGGATTTCGCACATGACAAAAATCTTAAGATTTTTGTCATCCCGCGAAGCTCCATCTTGCGGAGCGGAGTGGGATTCTCTTTTTAATCCCGTTTTCTCTATCAATTCTACCACTTTTTTGCCTTCTTCAACGGTTCTGCAGAAAGGAACCATTACATTTACATTTTTTAAACCAAACACATCCCTTACCCTTTTTATTGCCACGCATTCCATTAAAAATGCCGGCTGGTATTTTTCTGAAATATACCTGCAGGCTCCCCGAAATCCGAGCATTGGATTTGCCTCCCCCTCTTCATAAAGAGAACCTCCTATTAAATTTTTGTACTCATTAGTTTTAAAATCAGAAAACCTTACAATAATTTCTTTTGGATAAACTGCGGCAGCTATTTGAGCAATACCCTCTGCTAATTCTTTAACAAAGAATTCTTTTTTGTTTTTATGCTCAATTGTAATTTCTTGGATTTTCTTCTTTAATTTTGCGTCTTTTATTTTTTCAAAATTATAAAGAGCCATCGGATGAACCTTAATTTTTTCAGCAATTATAAACTCTTCTCTTGCTAATCCGATTCCCTCATTTGGCAAAAACGACGCTTTAAAAGCTGTTTGAGGGTCACCGATGTTCATCATTATTTTAGTTTTAATCTTCGGGATGCTGGATAAATTTGTTTTCTTAACCTCAAAAGGAACGTTTCCTGAAAATACTCTTCCTTTCATACCTTGCGTACAATCAACTGTCACAATTTGTCCAGTCTTCAGAATTTTTGTAGCTGTTCTACTACCAACAATCGCAGGAACTCCCAACTCCCTGCTAACTATTGCCGCATGACAAGTTTTTCCACCCTCATCTGTTATAATTGCTGAAGCAATTCTCATTACAGGAACCCAATCAGGGTCTGTCATTTTAGTTACTAAAACATTGCCGGGTTTGAACTGACTAATTTTTGAAGCGTCTTTAATTATTTGAACCTTGCCAACTCCTATTTTTTCACCAATTGCTATACCTGATAAAATTGGCGGTTTATCGGTTTTTATTTGATACTCTTCTAAAACTCTCTCACCTTTAGGCATATGAACGGTTTCCGGCCTTGATTGAACGATATATAGCTGGCCAGTTTTACCATCTTTTGCCCATTCAATATCTTGAGGCATCCATTTTTTAAATTTTGCAGAATAATGGTCCTCTATAATCACCGCCCATTTAGCTAAAGTTAAAATTTCCTCATCATTTAAAGAAAATTTTAATTGCTCTGATGGCTTAACTTTGATTTCTTTTAATCCTCCTTTCTGCGAATAAATATCTTTTATTGTTTTCCTTCCTAAATTCTTTACAATTATAGGATTGAATCCTTTTTTCAGCGTAGGCTTGAAAACATAAAATTCGTCTGGGGTAATTCTCCCTTTAACAATTAATTCTCCAATTCCCCATATTGAGTTTATAAGAACGATATTGGGGAATCCTGTTTCAGTATCTAACGTAAACATTATCCCAGAAGAAGCTAAGTCAGATCTTATCATCTTTAAAACCCCGACCGATAAACCGAACTCTAATTGATTTATCTTTTTCTCATCCCTATAGGCAATCGCCCTGTCGGTAAAAGTTGAAACAATGCTTTTTCTTACTGCATCCAACAATTCTTCGTTTCCTCTTACATTAAGATATGTTTCAAATTGACCGGCAAACGAAGCATTAGGCATATCTTCGGCAACGCCAGACGTTCTGACAGCAATATCCGGATCTGGACCGAACTTTTCAGCTAATTTTGCATAAGCCCCGAGAACCTCTGCCTTCAAATTATCTGGGAATACACCTTTTAAAATAGCCTCTCTGGATAATCTGCCAACCTCCTGAATACTTTCTATTTTTTGAGGATTCAAATTTTTAAATATTCCTTCAAGAACCTTGTTTAACCCGTTCGCCTTCAGAAAGTTCCAATAGAAATTAGTTGTCAAAGCAAACCCTTCGGGCAAGTTCACGCCTTTTGGAACGAGATTAACATACATTTCCCCCAATGAAGCATTCTTGCCTCCGACTAATGGAACATCTTCAATTCCAATTTCTGATAACCATAAAATATTTTTTTGTGATTTTTCTACCATAATTAATAACGAGTTAACGCCCGAAGGGCGATGATTCCTCTTTTTAATTCTCCGTAGTTAGGAATATTATTATCTTCCAAAAATTTAATCGCTTCAGAAGACATTTTTCCGCCTAAAAAGAAGCAAACGATTGGCTTTTTCGGAAAAAGCCGCTTAGCTTCTACAATTATTTTAGCATTTTCCAAAGGGTCTGTCATAATCTGCGGTGTTTGTATAATTATCAATCCTCTAATGTTTTTCTGGCTTAAAACCGCCTCAATAGCAACTTTGTAGCGCGCCGGTGAAGCATCTCCGACAATATCAATTGGATTAGATTTAGACCAGAGAGAAGGCATCTCCGCAGAACCAGAAATTCTAGAGATGGTATCCTTTGAAAGTTCGGCTAAATTAATTCCCTGGCTTTTGCAATAATCTGCGGCTAAGACTCCGCATCCTCCCCCATTTGTAATTATTGCTACGGAGTTTTCGCACTTCGACTCTAAAGCTAAAATCTTTGAAACATCTAAAAGCTCTTCCAGGGAATCAGTTTCTATAACCCCTGACTGTTTAAAAGCAGATTTATAGACTTGGTAATCCCCGGCCATTGTTCCGGTGTGACTTTTAATAGCTCTCTGCCCTTCGTAATTCTTCCCAGCCTTTATGACAATTATTGGCTTTTTAGACACAATTCTCTTTGCTATTTCCATAAACTTTCTGCCGTCTTTCAGCCCTTCCAGATATAACGCTATGACTTTGGTTTCTACGTCTTCAGCAAACGATTTCAAGAAATCAGTTAGAGTAACGCCAGCTTCATTGCCGTAAGAAACCATGGAGGAAATTCCGTAATTCTCTTCTGCCGCCTTATCCGCTAAAATATCAAGGATTGCTCCTGATTGGGAAATGAGGGCGACATTTCCCTTAGGCGGAGTTGCTGGAGCAAAAGAAGCATTAAGATTGTTTTTCGTATTAATAATTCCCAGGCAATTGGGCCCGACAAGAGCTATTCCCGCCCTGCACGTCATTTCCGCTAATTCATTCTGGATTTTTTCTCCTTTGCTTCCAATCTCGCTGAAACCGGCTGAAATAACTATTATGCCTCCTACCTTTTTTTTACAGCAATCTTCAACCACTTTAAGAACAATGGAAGCAGGAACCGCGACAATTGCCAAATCAACCACTTCGGGAATATCTGTAATTATAGGGAAAGTTTTTCTGCCGAAAATTTCATTCTGATTCGGATTAACTAAAAAAACTTTCCTTTCTCCTTCTCCTAAAAGCATATTTTTAACAAGACCTGCACCGACAGATCCGATTCTGTCCGTCGCCCCTATAATCGCCGCTGTCCGCGGATTAAAAATTCTTCCTAATTTATTTACCATAAGATAATATTTTAAAATCAACTGCTAGCACCTTCTTCTCGTTGGCTATAACAGGATTCAGGTCTATTTCTTCTATTTCCTTCTCTTTTATTAAAAGATTTGAAACGCTGACAACAATAGAAACTAATGATTTAAAATTTATCGGCTTTTCTCCCCGAGAACCAGCTAAATAATCATATCCCTGCAATTCTTTCAACATCAATCTGGCTTCGACTGCTGATACCGGAGCAACTCTTAACGAAAAATCTTTGATTATCTCTGTGAATATTCCGCCAAGACCCACTAAAACAACAGGGCCGAATTGAGAATCCCTTTTTGCGCCGATTATAATTTCTTTTCCAAAAATTGTTTCTTGTACAAGAACACCTTTTGCTTTTTTCATTAATTTTTTAAAAGAAGACTTCAATTCTTTTTCATTGTTTATCCCTCCAATCACTCCTTTTATATCCGTCCTATGAAGAATATCTTTCCCATAAGCTTTTAAAAACACTGGGTAGCCTATTTTTTCAGCCGCAATCAAAGCTTCTTTCTCCGAAACAACAAAAAAAGTTCGGCAAATTGGAATTTTGTATTTAAAAAGAATTTTTTCAGCGGATTGAAAATTAATTAATCCCATAATTTAACTTGCTTTTGATAAATAAAACATATAATATATCGCTAAACCTACTACATACAGAAACCAATAACCAATAGCTGTATTATAAATAATCTTCTTTTCATTTTTTGATATGGTTTTTAAGACAGACTTCTTCCCCTTCTTCTGTTTTTTGGCAAAAAAACTAATAAGCCTTAAAAATAAATATATTAAAATCGGGAAAACAGTAAATCCTAAAATTAGATAAAATACAAAAAATAGGATATTAAAAAAACTCTGAACTTGAACGTGAGTTTCGCTATCAATTATCAAGAATGTATCGTAAAAGGTAAAAAGAAGCCAGAAAAAAGATAGGGTAATCACAACCGCCACAAAACTTGCCGAACAATACCCCACTAACTTAGGTATCTTTTTTAATTTTCTCGCTGTTGCCATAATTATTTCTTTATTATACCCCGTAGAATAAATTTAACAAACTAAAAAGGCCCACACATGCAGGCCTTTTTTTATTTACAAACTTATATCTTCTTCCCCACAAACTCCGCAAACTCAGCTATTCTACAGGCGTAAGCAAACTCGTTATCATACCAACCAACCACTTTAATCATATTCTCCTTTACCATCGTAAGAGACTTATCGACAATTGCCGATAAAGGATTGCCAATGTAATCAGAAGAAACTAGTTGTTCTTTTTCTATGCCTAATATCCCTTTCATCTGCTTCTGGCTGGCTTTTTCAAATTCTTTATTCACCTCTTCAATGCTTGCTGATTTTTCAACCTCAACAATCAAATCTAAAACCGAAACAGTCGCTGTAGGAACTCTCATTGCAATCCCATCTAATTTTCCTTTTAATTCAGGGATTACTTTGCCCAACGCTTTTGCCGCACCAGTAGAAGTCGGAATTATATTTAAAGCGGCTGCTCTTGCCCTTCTTAAATCCTTATGGGGCAAATCTAAAATCTTCTGATCATTAGTATAACTATGGACAGTGGTCATAAATCCTTTCACAATTTTAAAATTATCGTTTAAAATTTTTGCTATCGGCGCTATGCAGTTTGTCGTGCAAGAACCCATATCTATAATCTTGTCTTTTCCAGGATTAAATTTTTGTTCGTTAACCCCTAAAACATAGCTTGGGATTTCAACATCTTTTGCCGGAGCTGAGATAATAACTTGTTTGGCTCCTACTTTTATGTGTTTCTCCGCTCCTTTCAAGTCGGTAAATAATCCAGTGCATTCTAAAACTATATCTATCCCCAATTTACCCCATGGCAAATTCTCAGGGTCTTTTTCAGCGAAAACTTTTATCTCTTTCCCGCCTACTATCAAACTATTTTCCGTAAAAGAAACTTCTTTGTCGTAATTACGATAAATAGAATCGTGCTTTAAAAGATGGGCTAAGGTTTTTGTGTCGGTTAAGTCATTAATCGCAACAACATCCAAATCTGGATGATTTTTTAAAATCCTCCGTAAAACAGGCCTTCCTATTCTACCAAAACCATTTATTGCTACTTTTATCATGATAACGCGATACTAATCTACGAATAACATACCAATTATACGAATAATTTATGGTGAACTTATCGAAACATTAGTATCATTGGTATGCGAATTAGTATTATTGGTATCGCTTTTTTACTCTATTATTTTTAATAACTCATTAATTCTTTTTTTATCAAACCCAACTATAAATTCTCCATTAATATCTATAACAGGCACTGACATTTGTTCGGACTTTTCAATCATCTCATTTAGAGCCTGTTCGTCCAAGCTTACATCAATATATTCAAAAGAAATATTATGGCTTTTTAAATATTCTTTTAATGTAACGCAATAGACGCAGCTTGGAGTGGAAAAAATTCTTACCTTTGGCATACCTTGTTAGAAGTCCTTGAAGAAAAAATTTAATTATAAATTTTTTCTTTGGCTAATAAATAAATTATTTAGTAAAAAGACATTTCGCTCCATTAAGATTGTCTGTTTTAATGCGCCAGACTTCTAGCGTGGCATATATTTACTCTCCGCAACTGGCATCGCTGTTTGATGTTGAATCAGAAACATAGGCTGTAGAAAAACCAGATGTGGCTGATTCTTTAGATAATTCCTTTGAGCAGTAATCTGCTTGGTTATTAGATGCGCAACAAATTATTGATTTTAATGCATCCTCTGTCCTGCCACCAAAAGAAAATTCGTCTATTTTATCGTTTCCTAAAATTAATGTCGGCGAACCAGCTACCTCATACTGCGCCGAAAGGTCAAAATCTGTTTTAGCGTATTCTAACCCGCGAGAAGCATCTTTTACACAAGTATCAAGATTGGTTTTATCAACTCCTACTGAAGCTAAACAAGAATCTGATTTTCCTTCTGCAATATAGCAAGAAATATAATTCCAATATTTAGTACTTTGTTCCTCTCTTAAGCAAATCTGTCTTAAATTTTCTTGCGCTTCTTCGTCCCCATGCATAGATTCTATTTTGCCATTAGTAATAGACCCGATATATCTTACTTTTATATTCTCCTTTGTAACTGACTCATCTTTTACTAATTTTGCAATGATTCTCTGCATTTGGAGACCATATGGACATTGACTCACAACAAAAGCATCTAAAAAAGGCTTATCTGCTTTTTTAATTGACTCGCAAGATGTTATTTGGCTACCAGCATCTGCAGTCTCCGCCAGTTTTTCGTCTAAATTAATAGGGACGCCCTGCATTTCTGGAAATGCATACTTCCCATCTTTAGTAAGATAAATTATTTCATCTTGACTTTCAGTTTGACCTGTCATAGTTAATTTAAATACAACCTTATACAAGGTGCTAAATTCGGCAGCTTCTTTTAACTCGGCCTTACCAGCATCTTTTAGATAATTTTCGTTAATAAAACTTACAACTTTCTGGCCTGCCTCGTTAGCTGAAATAGTTTTTTCAAAATTTTTCTCAAAATAAAGCTTGTAAACTAATAAACCTGCGAGCGCTAAAATAATAATAATGATAATAACTACTATTCTGATAATATTTTTCTTGGTAGATTGCCAAGTGTCTTGAAAAGCCCTTTTTATTACATTCTTTATATTCTCTATATTCATAATTTTTTACTTGTCCGCCTAAGTTTTAAGATTAAAATTTTGGCGGATTATTATTTAATTATAATATTAATATCTTACCACAAAAAAATAAACTGCAACAACTCACCCTGTTGAATCCCAATCAACCTTTTTATTTTGCAGTTTTAATTTTTCATCAAAATCATATTTGATCAACCCGGCATAAGGAATTTCCAAATCAATAATTTTATCATCAGCTATCTTCTCAATATATTTTACTATTGCTCTCAAGGCATTATGGCTAGCTACGATTAAAACGTTGCTACCTTTTTTTAAATCTTTCTCTATATATTTTTTATAAAATGGAATTGCTCTTTTAAAAACATCTTTCAAACTTTCTCCTCCTGGCGGAGCTATAGCATAACTTCTTCTCCAAAGATGCACTTTCTCTTCTCCATATTTTTTTATTGTTTCTTCTTTATCCATACCCTGTAATTTTCCGTAATATCTTTCGTTTAAATTATTTGAAATGTAGACAGGGACATCATTATCGCTGATATCAATGAAATGACCCCGTCTTTTCTCTTTGCTCTTATCAAGATGTAAAAATATCGGATATTTTTTGTTGCCAAACTCAAACATTCTAGTTATTGTGTCTTGGTTTCTAAAAAGCGACGAACAATAAATTTTACCTATCTTAAATTTATTTACTGTTTTATCCGCCAAAGATTTGGCGTCATTAATTTCATTTTCATCAAGAGGAACATCCATCCAACCACTAAATCTGCTTTCTTCATTCCATTGCGATTTTATATGTCTTAGTAAAAATAGTTTTGGCATAAATTTATTTTGTAGTAAGTAATAGATAAAAAATGCTATTAAAGTGAGGCAACAAGTTCAAAAGTAAATTTCGCAGGCAATTTAACATGGTGTCGCCTTAGGCGACTAAATTGCCGAGAATTTAGATAGCAAAACCTCGTCCCGATTTCTGAAAGAAATCGAGGATGCTCGATTGTTATACAATCGGCACTGGGAATTTTGACTATCGGTATTTTTAAACTTATTGTCGAGCGTTAATGCCGAGCGATATCTTCTTCAATCTCCAACAACCTGTTATATTTTACCATTCTTTCCGGAGTTATAGGAGCTCCAGCTTTAATAAATTCTGCCCCTATTCCAACCGCCAAATCTGCGATAAAATCATCCGTTGTTTCTCCCGACCTATGGGCAACGAGGATTTTCCAATCAGCTGCTCTTGCTAATTTCACCGCTTCTAAGGTTTCCGTAACCGTGCCTATTTGGTTTGGTTTTAGGATAAGACCATTGCAAGCTAACTTTGCCTGTGCTTCTTTAATTCTTTTGATATTAGTAGTCAAAAGGTCGTCGCCGAATATAATTATTTTATCAGATAATTCTTTAGTAATTTCTTCAAATCCCTGCCAATCATCTTCTGCAAATGCATCTTCAATAAAAATAATTGGAAATTTATCAATTAAATCTTTGTAGAAACCTAGTAATTCGCTCCTATTTAATTCTTGATTTTCAATCTTATATCTCCCATCTTGGTAAAATTGAGATACTGCGGCATCTAAGCCGATCTTAGTATCAGGATGCTTTTCTATGGCGCTTTTTATTAGATAGAGCGCTTGCTCTGTTTTTGAAACTTGGGGAGCAAAACCTTTCTCATCCCCTATTTTTAAATTATTTTTACCAAAGTTCTTAATTAATATTTCTTTTAAACTTTGGAATATCTCGCTGCCAACTCTAAAATTATCTCTAAAATTTTGCTTTTGAGGGATTACCATAAACTCCTGTATGTCTAAACTACCATCCGTCCCGACTTTGTCGAGTCCCGACTTTGTCGAGGATCCTCGATTTAATCGGGAGATCCTCAACGGCTCTACCATCGGGACATGCGCTCCTCCTTCAATAATATTAAAACAGGGTTTAGGCAGATTTAGCGGGTTTCTTAAACCCGCTAGCTGAGCTATATATTTATAAAGAGGCAGATTTTGGTCAGTAGCTAACGCCCTACATGCTGCCACAGAAACCGGCAAAATCGCGTTTACTCCCAGCCGTGATTTATTTTCCGTTCCATCAAGTTTTATTAAAAAGTCATCAACCTCTCTTTGATTAGAAAATTCTTTATCTTTTAGGGCTGGAGCGACAATTTTCTTAATATTACTTATCGCTTTCTTCACCCCTTTCCCGTCTTCATCTCTTAATTCTAGGGCTTCGTATTTTCCTTTTGATTTCCCTGAAGGAACTGATGCTAAAAAATTGCCGTTATTTGTCCCGACTCTGTTGAGTCCCGACTTTGTCGAGGATCCTCGATGAAATCGGGAGATCCTCGATGGTTTTACCATCGGGATTTCTAATTCAACTTCAATAGTCGGATTCCCACGCGAGTCCAAAATCTCTCTTGGTATTATATTTCTAATCTTCATTTTAATTTTTAATTAGATAAAACACTTATTAGTTTTTTAATCAGAGCACTTAAATGAGCTTAAGTGCTCGACCGAGCACTAATTTATGAGATTAGTGCTCTGGTTTTTTACTTTTATATTTTTAACCTTCATTATATTTTAAAATTACTTCTCGGCTAATAATCCTTTCTTTTTCGCTCCTTCAACATAGTGTTGTTGAATTTGAGCTAAGGTCAGAGATTTGCCATAAATACGGATTTCGTCTAAATTCCCTTTAAAAAAATACGCTGTTACCATTCCTCCTCTACCGATTCTTAATGGATAATTGTTAGGAGTAATCGGAGTAGAATAATTAGCGCTGCTTACTTCCGCACCATTGATATAATATCTGACTTGATTGGAAGTTTTGTTTCTGTTGTAAGTAACGGTAACATGATACCAACGATTATCTGAAATTACTTCTCCGCTATTTCCTGCCAATTTGCCATTTAAATTAAGAAATATATATTTTCCATAATTGACTAAAGCATACTGATAACTCCACCAATTTGCGCCGCTTTTTGCCAAGACATAACGAGTGCCTGTGGAGGGCTGCTTGTATATCCAAGCTTCAATAGTAATTTCATCGCCCGAGATATTTAGACTAGGACTACTCCCACATATTGCGGCATTACTTGAGCCATTAAAATTAAGCGCTACGCCTAAATTATCAGATGCGGTGTTATCGAGATAAGTCGGTCCCGCACCAGACCAATCACAATTATTACCATTCCCTGAGCTGTCATAAAGATTATTCTCAAAACTCCATTCTCCTACCAACTCATCTCCTATACCGTTTTTTATATTTTGACTGAATTGTAAACCAGCGGCAATTCTCGCTTTTTCTCTGACACCGCCTACACCAGCTACAACGATAGAAACAAGAATGCCAAAAATAACCATCGCTGCAGCGAGTTCAACTAAAGTAAACCCCGTTAGAAGTTTGTTTTTCTCTTTTTTTATTTCTTTATTTCCCATAAATAATTAATGGTTTAGATACCCGCAAAGCACGTAAAGATTTTTGAATTCAAAAATCTTTACCAAAAACTTCTAACGGGGTAAACCCCCCCTCTTTTTGATGAAATAAAAGTTTTTTCTCTTTTATATTTTTTGCTTATGAACATATTCGTAGGCGGCCAAGGCAGCTTTACACCCTTCTCCTGCCGCTGTAACTATTTGTTTGTATTTCCCGACATTTACGTCGCCGACCGCAAATAAACCCGATGTTTTTGTTTGAAAAGTTTCAAATTCCACTTTAATTTCATCCCTTTCGTTAAAATCAACAAGCCCCTTTGCCAATGCTGTTGCTGGTTGAGAGCCAATTTCAACGAAAACTCCCTGAATATCTAAGGTTTTTATTTTTTTAGTAGCTAAATCTTCATAAACCAAAGCATTCACTATCTTATCCCCTTTTATTTCTTTTACTTCGGCATTGGTAATTATTTCAATTTTTCCAAATTTTTTTGCTTCTTCTTGGTTTTCTGCGTCTGCCATTGCCTTTAATCCGCATTCTAAAATATAAATATTATCTGCGTAGTTTACCATAAAAATCGCTGCCTCAAATCCAGCATTTCCTCCGCCAATAACTACTATGTCTTTGTTTTTAAAAACTGGGCCGTCGCAAGTAACACAATAACTTAGGCCACGACCAATAAACTCTTTTTCTCCGGGAACTTCCAACGGTCTTGGGTCGGCGCCTGTTGCGATAATCACAGATTTGGCATAAATTTTCTCTTTTTCAGTCGTGATAACAATAAAATTTTCTTTATCTTTTTCTATTTTTCCTACTTCAGCAAACTTTTTCTCAATAAACTCTTGAACATCCAAATGGTCTACAAACTTTTTTATTAACTTTTGTCCTCCAATTTTACCAAACCCGGGATAATTACAAACTTCGGTGGCTTTTTTCCCCATCTGACCACCATATTCTTTAGTAATAAGCAAGGTTTTCATCCTTTGGCGAGTAACGTAGATACCCGCTGTAATACCAGCGGGACCACCTCCTATTATAATAATATCATAAATGTTTTCTTTCATATGAAACAGCATAAACCCCCACACCAAACAAGTACAAATTTATTTTTTGTGCGGAGCACAGTGCTTGTTATGGTGTGGGGGTAAATAGCTGCAGTGATACCTCCTGCTCCACCACCGATAATTATTAAATCGTACATTATTAATTAATTAATAGTAATTCTATTATTTTACTAAATTTTCAATCATTACGCAAAATTATCTCCTGCCCGCAATGTTTCGCCCGCCAGAAACGCTGTATTTACTGCGGGCTGGCATAGCGATGCAGGCGGGCTGAAAGGCAAAAATCGCTTAGAGGCGATTTTTATCTTAAGCCATTAGACCTGTTGCTTAATAATTTTCGCAACGAAAATTATTAAGCAACAGATCTATTATACTAACTGTATTATTTCTTTAGAATTCATGCCAATCAATCTCAAAAACCTTGTTCCGCGAAGAAGCGCCGGAGATAAGTAAGATATCCGACCAGCCAATATTAAAATACTCTGTAATGACTTTCATAACTGCCATATTCGCCTTGCCATTTTCAGGCGGTTCTTTTACCCATATTATGAAATGAGCGTCGTCAACCTTTTCTATTTTCTCTTGCTTCGCCTTAGGTTTTACCTTAACGAAGATTTTCATAATTATAAACGAGGAAGGAATATGAAAATTTATTTTTATATTCCGACCGAGAGATTAATTATATAAATTGCTTCAGCAATTTCTATAAATATAATACTGATTAGTCTAAAATACTTTTTGGTCTTAATTTTTTTATAATCTTTTTTATAGCTTTGCTTATTAAAGAAAAAATTAGGATAATTATTATTAATAACGCCACCAACACCATTGCACCGATTAATACAAATGGAGTTTTAAAAAACTCTATGATTGGAGTTTTAAAAAAGTATATTTTTAATTGCGGTAAAACCCAATAAACTTTCAAAATTTCTTCTGGCGTGAATTTTTCCTCTTTTCCGATAGCCAAAACATATTTCCCTTGATTATCATTCCCAGAGATAACAATCTTATAACTCCCCGCTTCTACCTGTTTTTCAAACTCAGGTCCTTTGAAATAAAAATCTCTGCCGAAATCTTCCCAATATTCTTGCCACTTTATTGCCACGCCATCAACAAAAACGACTAATTCTTCTTTCCCGTCCTTTATTTGAAATATATTTGCAGAATATCTTCCATCTGGGTTAGAAGATTCTGGCACTAATAGATTGATATATAGATTAAAGCTGGCATCTGAGTTAATTAAATACTCTGCAGGTTTTCCTTGTAACTCGGCATAAAACGCCTGCGACACTTCTGGAGTTTGAATAATAACACTCTCCCCATTTACGATTCTTGGCAAATGAGCAGAAGCACTACTTGCCACTCCTAGAAATATGACTATAGATAAAATTAAAACTATTTTTTTCATTATTTTATTCTTGTTTTTCTTTTGGTTGCTCTTGCGTCTGCTCTTTCGGCTCTTCTTTGTTAATTGGCTCTTCTTTATTTTGTTTTTTGGAAAAATATAATATTAGATCGATGAGTCCAACAAGTATCATAACAGCTGCGATAATACGAATAAAAATCGCAAGAAAAGCTATCAACCATAGGACTATCCATAAGATAAGCCCTGTTGGCAATAGAAATTCCCATTTTATATATTTTTTGTAATCCATATTTTTTATTAATTATTTATTATTCTTAAACATCGGACCGTGGCCTGGAATTATCCAATCGGCTATCTCTAAAATCTTTTTACGGCTCTCTTCTAATCTTTGTGGATCATCAGCATAAGAATCTTTTTCAGGAAGATTTTCTTTCCAGAAAACATCTCCGCAAATAGCAACCAAGCCTTTATTTGTTTTTACTAATAAGCTTAAAGATGTTTTGTCGTGCCCCGGAGTTTCAATAATTCTGATGTTTTCTGTGAATTGTTCTTCCCTATCCTCAATTGTGTTTTTATCCCAAATCCCAAAATACTCTAAAGTTTTAGCCTTCGGAAACATTCCGATATTTCTGTAATGGTCTAGATGAGAATGAGTTATAAAAACAAAGTTTACATCATTAACCGTCAAACCTTCTTTTTTCAGCTCTTTAATTAATATTTTTTGGTCTTCTAAAATTCCTGGGTCCACAACCATTACAATATCTTTATCGCGCACTAAACTAATTGTAGCACAAGTTTTTTCTTCGCCATTATTATTAATTGAATCTGCAGTTGTATAACCTTCAGCTAAAATTTTAACTTCTGCCATACCCAATATATCAACTTCCAGAGCCAAACGTTGTTTTATGACGCTTGTATTCTTGAAGTCTTAAACCTAAAAATCTCCGACCTTGAGTAGTTTTTAAATAATTTTCTCTACGTTTGGCATCTTCCATATTCTTACATCCTTCAAAATAAATAAGTTGAATGGGTAATTTTATCTTTGTAGAAAAAGATAATCATTTATTATGTTCTTCTAATCTTCTCCTAAGGTTGTTGGTATATCCGATATATCTATCACCATCTTTTTGACTTTCCAAAACATAGATATAGAAGAACGTACTGGAAGTTGTATTACTGGGCATATTATTTTGACTTTTTACCGCTTACATTACTGTGTTCTAGCCGAGTTGCGTTGCCCCAAAACCGATTTACTGTTTTCGGTTTAGGAGCTTTCCGGTTCTTTTTATTTTTTTGATTTAATTTTGAAAAATTATTTTTCATATATTTATTATTACTTCATTGTACACTCAAGAACACCTGTTGCAAGAGAACACAATTAAAAACACAACCTACTTAAATAGATAGTGGATAACTTTATATTGACCGTCTTTCTATAATTATCTATAATTAAAGCGTAACAAAGACTCTTCTTTGTTATCCGCAACAAATAGCTCTTTGAAATCGTACAATTATGATTTCTAAATAACACCTACTCAATAATAAATTTATGTAACACACGCAGGGCAAATTCACTGCCTTATACTTGGACAATTTTGTCTATTAACATAAATAAAAAAAAGGCGTTGTGAATCACACCGAATCACTAAACCACAAAAACAACCCGCAATAAAAATCTTCTAAAAAGTACCAACAAAAAAATCTCCTAAAAAAACCAAAGCCCTAATAACGTAAATGTTATATTGAAATCATAAAAAAAATAAAGCCTCTGGAAAACCTCCGAGGCTTTTTCATTTACCTAAAATTAAAAAGGCGGCCATGCCACCCATTTTAACAAAAAGTTAAAAAATGATTAATAAAAATAATTATTTAATATCTTTTAAATATTTTCTTAAATCCGGACCAAACCGATTATCTTTCATCGCAAAATATAAAAATGATTTTAGCCATTTTAATTTATCACCGCATTCCAACCATTTGCCTTTAAATTCATACCCATAAATTACTTTTCCGTCCATTAACATTTTTTCAAAAACTTCAGCTAAAATTATTTCTCCTTTTTTTGATGGCCTTGCTTTCTTTAAATACGCGAACACTTCCGGAGTTAAAATATATTTTCCGACAATTACCAAATCAGAAGGAGCTTCTCCTAAAGCCGGCTTCTCAATAATCTTTTTTACCTTATAAAGACGGCTAGCAATTTTCTCTACGCCTGCTACTCCATAGGCAGGCAGTTTTTCGTTCGGCAATCTATTCAAAGCTATTACTGGGGCGTTGCAAGTTCTATAAATATCTATTAATTGGGAAATAGCCGGAGTTTCTCCATCTACAATATCGTCCGAGAATAAAACAGCTACGGGCTCGTTGTTAATAAGTTTTTCTGCCTGTAAGATTGCGTGGCCATCGCCCATTGGCTTTCTCTGTATAACAAAATGAATCGTAAGATCATTTAAGATTGATTCAAATTCTTTTAATTCCTTTAAGAGTTCCTCTTTTTTCTTTTTTGTTAAAATCTTTTCTAATTCTTTAGCTGGCTTGAAATAATTCAGTATCATCTTCTGAGTAGGACTGATAACAAAAATCAATTCAGTGATGCCTGATTTTTTTGCTTCTTCTACAATATATTGAATTATTGGCTTATCAACTATAGGAAAAAATTCCTTTGGCAATATTTTAGAAAGAGGCAAAAACCTGGTACCTAGACCAGCAACAGGAATAATAGCTTTTTTAATTTCGTTAGACATATTTTATGTTTTAAACCAGAACACATATTCTATGTGCTCGGTCGAGCACTAAATTTTATTTAGTGCTCTGGTTTCATTCTTCTTAAAAAAGCTGGGATTTCCCATTCAGCTTCCTGATTTATTCTTTTATTCTCTTCCAACTCTTGAGCTGTTTTAACTTCTAAAGCGTTTCTTCTAATCATTCCTTTTTTATCTTCTGTCTTGTCAGTTGAAGACGAAACCACTATTGGGACTGATGTTTTTATAACTGGCGCGTGAAATGATTGTTTTTTTATTTTCTTCCCCGCCTGCAACTCTTTGCCCGCCAGCAACGCTTTGCGTAGCGATGCGGGCTGGCGTAGCAATGCGGGTAGGTTTTTTTCTATTTTCATTTTAATCTTTTTCTTAGGGACTTTCTTCTTTTCTTCTTTTTTTACAATAATAGGTTTCTTTATCTCAACAGGCTCTGGCGTAGGAGCAAATGATGGACCAGTAATTAAAAGCGTTGTTTTAATTTTATTTTTTGATTTTGTATTTTTGGAAATGCCAAAAATTATTTTTGCTTTAGGGTTTAAAATAGATATGCTTTTGCTAATTTTTTCAACTTCTATCATGCCAAGATTCTTTCCGCCCGAGATATTAAATAACATTTTTTCCGCTTTTATATTACTGTTATATAAAGGGTTATTAAGGATATTTTGTACTACTTCTTCTGCTCTATTTTTACCAGTAGCTTCAGCGCTGTTCAAAAATGCCATCATTCCCCTGCCTTTTAATATTGTTCTTACATCGGCAAAATCAATATTAATTAACCCGGGGTTATAAATTAAATCAATTAAACTTTCTAAAGATTCTATAAGATTTTTATTCACTAATGAAAAAGCTTCTGTAATAGAAGTTTTCTCGCCGATAATTTTAAAAATTCTTTCGTTAGGAATTACGATTAAAGCGTTCAAACATTCTCTTATATCCCGAACAGATTTTGAACTAATTTTTGATTTTTTCTTACCTTCAAAACGAAATGGCAAGGTAAAGATTCCCAAAGTAACATTACCCAATTTTTGGCTCAACTCGGCAAAAACAGGAGTAGCGCCAGAGCCCAGCCCTCCACCCAAAGACGAAACAAGAATAATAATATCTTGACCCTCTAAGAGTTTTGTAATTTTTTCTTTTTCTTTTTCGGCTGCTTGGCGCGCTAATTCTGGATTCATTCCAGTTCCCAAGCCGTGAGTTACATCTTTACCAAAATAAAAATATTTAATTCCAGGTTTTTTCCCTATTGCCCTTATATCAGTATCGGCAATTACAAAACTGGCTTTTTCTAAAGACCTGCCGATTTCAGAAACAATTGACCCTCCACCACCACCAACTCCAATAACTCTTATTTTGGGCCTAAAAATTGCGTTAGCAGATAAATCAAACTTTTGAGGTTTGTGAAAAACCATTTTTTGTTTATCCGTCCGTAACCCAGAGGCGAAGGAGGGTTTTTTTATCTTTACTGCCCTTCTCACCTTCACCTTCTTTGCTTTTTTCACAATCTTAACTCTCTTTGCCCTTTTTGCCTTTTTAACTCTTCTTATCTTTTTAGCCCTTTTTATCTTTTTTATGTAAGTTTTCTTTTTTTTCATTAAGTTTAGTTTACCCCGTTAGAAATTTTTATCAAGACCCTATCCTGCATATATTGATTTTTTCAGCTTTATGTTGTAAACAGAATACGATATATGGAATTGTGTTTCTTTAAAGAAATCGAAAAACTATTGAAAGGAGGGGAAAATGTCCCAGTGGCTCTTTAAAAATTTCGCTAATTTTATTACTGTTTTTGGGGTAATCACAACTATTTTATTTTTGATTGTGGGAATAAGCTATCCCAATATGCTCTGGCTACTTTTGATATTAGGAATCTTGACAAGCCTTTCTGATTTTTTTGATGGGAATATTGCTCGTCGGTTCAGCATAACATTGTTCGGAACTGCATTAGACAGGTTGAGAGATAAATTTTTTGTTTGCTCCGCCCTAGCTTTGCTCTTCTGGCAGTATTGGCCGACTGATAAAAGCATTATTATCACTATTTTTACTGAATTGCTTGTAATATTAGTAATCTCCTTTGAATTACTTATAAACTCCACGTGGCTTTATGCATTGATAAAGAAACTTGACGCTACGACTAGTAAAGATGGCAAAATCAAAGTAACCTGCGAATTTTTTGCAATAGCAATTTGGCTGACTTCTCTTAATATCGATAAATATTGTATTGCCGATACTCTAAGTATCTCAATATTCTTTATTGATCTTTTGCTGATCGTCTCATTTTACTTTCAAGTCAGAAGTTTCGGCTATTACTATTTAAAGTACAGTAGAAACAACAAGCAATAAAAACCGCGGAGGTTATCCCCGCGGTTTTGTTTTGAAAATCTATTTTTCTGCCCAATATACTTTAGCTTCCTCTTCCAATTTATCTAAACGAGTATAATAATCTGAGAACTCATTCAAATGAGCCAAAGCAATCTTGCCGGTTATTAACGGGTCATCATTACTTACATTAGTAGAGGGACTTATTGTTCCGTGCTCTAATTCTACATCTAAACCCATTCTAAACTGCTCAATATCAAACTTTGACCAATCAATTCCCAACTCTTCCCCTATTTGTTTTGCTTGTCCCGTAGAGAACTTGTTCTTCTTCGGGGCCTCGTCGGTTGTAAAACTTTTTTTTGTTTCCATAATTATGAGCAGGGAGATGTGAAAAATCACGAGCAAGATAAAAAGAAAATTCATTTTCTTTTTGTCGAGCGAGTGGTTTATCATTCTGACCGAGCGATTAAATATATAGGCGGTTCATCGCCTCTATATTTTTAATTATTAATAATAGTGGGCGCGGATGGAGTCGAGCCTTCGACCTGTCGCCTCAGGCGACCGTTCTGACAAAATCTTTTAACGATTGTCTCCCTTGACCAGACTTTAATGCTCTTTCTCGCTTCACTGCTTCTTTCCGGGTTTCATATATTTCTTTATAAATTAATCGAAATGGTATTGTTGATTTTGTATATCTACTTTTCCCAGTGTTATGCTCTAATAATCTTCTTTGAATATTATTCGTTGAACCAATATAAAATCTTCCATTCTTATCACTTTTTAATACATAAACATAATACATGTGGGTGTGGAAGGAATCGAACCTTCGACCTCTATCTTATCAGGATAGCGTTCTACCACTGAACTACACACCCAAATTTTATTTTTAAAATTATCTGAATTAATATAAATAATTTGAACCTTCCACCTGTCGCCTCAGGCGACCGTTCTACCGCTGAACTAGTCGCCCACCAAATTATATGTGCATTATAGCATTATAGCGTTCTACTTCACCCCCATACCAAAGTTTTTTAAAACTTCTGGTGTGGGGGCAAGCTGAACTACGCGCCCTTATAGAATTATTTATATCGTAATTTCCCAAAAAGAGCAATAAAAAAAAGCTTTCCCTAAAAAGAGAAAGCTTATTTTATACATTTTCTTACCTTGCCACCCTCAATACCATTTTCTTGTAATTTTAGATACCAGCCATTTATATGTTTTTGCAGTATATTGCCCCATTCTAGTCTTATCTCAATAAGTTGTCCTTTTTTTATTATCTTCGTACAAATAACTGCATCTACTATATGGGTACCTGAATAACAAAGAACTTGAAATCTTTTTCCTTTGAGTTGCCATTCTAAAAACTTGGTGATTTCTTTTGTTGTCATCGTCCTATTTTTAGATTTCTTTTTCATAATATATCCTTAAATCAATGGGTTTTTCTTGTTTTCAAATTTCAAATAACCATCATTATTATAGGATATTCACTTATTTCTGTCAAATCGTTTTGCACTAATAAAAACTGCCTAAAAAGACGACTATGTGTTGCCGGGCTAGGACTCGTCGGGTCATCCGACCCGACGCCCAGTCGTATGACTGGGCGAACCAAGATATCACATTATGTCCTACTTCACCCCCACACCAAAATGTTCCGGGACTTGGATTCGAACCAAGATAAATAGATCCAGAATCTATTGTCCTACCATTAGACGATCCCGGAGTAATTTGGTGTGGGGGCAAGTTAGACGATCCCGGAATGATTTATTTTAGTAAATAGTTTTTTAAGAAACCTTCGACCTGTCGTCGATTTAAAATATTTTTCTCTATTTCGAGCATCGGAAGAATCGTCATAACCCTGTACCCTATATGTACCCTGTACCCTATATGTACCCTGTACCCTGTACCCTGTACCCTGTACCCTGTACCCTGTACCCTATACCCTATACCCCATGTACCCTGTACCCTAGCTTTATATCTTCAAATAAGTCCTAACGAGTATAAAACTGGCCAAGGCGCCTAAGACTACTCCGAAAATAATTTGGATTAATAATATAGTCCAAAAATTACTTATAAAATAACCGAAAAGATTAAACCCTGATACTAAAACCGCTACAGCAGAAGACAAGAAATAAGCAGCCAGCCCGGATATAACCATACAAATTAACAACGCAGCAAAACCACAAATTGCTCCCTGGATAATGAATGGCCCGCGGATAAACCAATTCGATGCCCCAACTAATCTCATCGCCGTTATTTCTTCCCTAGAGCTATCTACGGCTAGTTTTATAGTATTTAATACCACCAATATAGCTATTAAAAACAATACTGCTCCTAAAGCAAACCCAAATTTATTGATACTAGAGGTTATACTAAAAATTTTTTCAATCGTATCTTTTTTCTGAGAATAATCAACCTTTTCAATAAATTGGCTGAATGGTCCCGCCGTTAAAAAACTGGTAACTTTTTCGTACTGCAAGGGAGCTTCTGTTTTAATATTTAAAGATGCTAAAAATGGATTTCCACCAACCTCTTCTAGCGCATTAAGAAAGTCTGGATTATCTTTATGCCGTTCTGTAAAATCTTGCAAAGCCTTTTCTTTCGAAACATACTGAACTTCTTTTATTTCGGAAGAAAGCTTTAAAAGCTCTGTTTTTACATTCAAAACATCATCTTCGGTTGCCCCTGATTTAAAATAAGCGGTGACATCAATTTTTTCTTTAATTTGAGAAACTACAGACGTAGATACTCCCTGAAAGACCAACAAAGCAGTTGCTAATAGAATAGGAATGACTAAAACGAATATTGCCGCAAAATTATTTGCTCTGTTTCTGGAAAAATCTTTCCAAGCAAATTTTAATACTCTTTTGAATGTTATAAGCATATTTTTTACTTGTCCGCCTAAGTTTTTCAGAGAAAAATTTTGGCGGACTACTAAAGAATAAATTTTCCTTCTAAGTCATCTCTGATTATTCTACCATCATCCAAAGTAATTACTCTTTCCCCTAACTTATTAATTATCTCTTTATCGTGGGTAGCTAAAATAACCGTATTTCCATTGTCGTGAATTTTTTTAAGTAATGCAACGACTTCGTAAGAATTATAAGGGTCTAAATTGCCAGTTGGTTCATCGGCGATGACAACATCAGGCTGATTGACTATAGCGCGAGCTACGGCTAATCTTTGTTGTTCTCCACCAGAAAGTTCATTTGGAAAATTATTTGCCTTTTCAGATAAACCAGTTATTTCAAGGATTTCTCTAACCTCTCTGTCAATTTTTTCATCTTCCTCCCCTATAACCGCCATAACATAAGCAATGTTTTCATGGACTGTTTTATTGGTTAATAATTTATAGTCCTGATAAACTACTCCCATTTTCTGCCTTAACTCTTGAAGCTGTTGGCGCTTTGTATGCAAAACATTACTTTCTCTAAAAGTTATTTCTCCTGAAGTCGGCTCTTCTAATCCTAAGAGCAAACGAATTAAAGTTGTCTTTCCTGCTCCAGATTTACCAACGATTGAAACAAATTCTCCAGTTTTTATTTCAAAAGAAATATTGTCTAAAACAACCGTATTTGGAGGATAAATTTTTGTAACGTTTTTGAACGAAATCATTTTTTATTAGGGTTTAGGGTTCAGGGTTCAGGGTTCAGAACTATACCCTAGACGCTATACGCTGTACCCTAAATAGAAATTTTTACTTCTGCTTCAATAAACTCTTCCAAGTCTCCGTTTAATACTTTATCCGTGTCAGAAGTTTCAATACCAGTCCGCAAGTCTTTTACCATCTTATATGGATGCAAAACATACGATCTAATTTGATTCCCCCAACTTGCCCCCACACCAGAACGAAGATCTGTTTTTTTATTTTCGTCATCACCCCCGTCACTTCGTTTGGTGTGGGGGCGAGCAGAAAACATTGCGTTTTTAATTTTTTTTAATTCCTTCCGATGTTCTTCTTCTTTAAGATTAGAAAGCTTGGCATATAAAATTTTCATTGCGCTTTCACGATTCATCCCCTGCAGTCTTTCTGATTGAGAAGAAACTATAATTCCCGTTGGCAAATGTGTAATCCTTATTGCGCTTTCTCTTTTATTAACATATTGACCTCCCGGTCCTGACGCATGAAATGTTTCAGCTTTTATTTCTTCTGGTTTAATTATAATTTCTTTTTCATCTTTTTTCCCAAGTTCTGGAAAAATATCAACTAAAGCAAAAGATGTATGACGAAGTTTTTGAGAAGAAAATGGCGAAATACGGACTAATCTATGCACGCCTGTTTCTTTCTTTAAGAATCCATAAGCATAGGGGCCTTTTATTTCTATTGTAACTGATTTTATACCTATTCGTCCTTCTGGTCCTCCGCCTTCGCCAAAAGATTGATGCAAGATTTTAATTGAAAATCCTTTTGTCGCACAATACCTTTCATACATCCTTAGAAGCAACGCCACCCAATCCTGCGCATCAACTCCGCCAGCTCCTGAAAATATTTCTAAAATTGCATTATTTTTGTCGTATTTTCCTGAAAAGAAAGTTTTAATCTCTTCTTTTTGAATTTTTTTATTTAATTCTTGTTTTTTTCTCTCTATATCCTCTATTACTGCTTGGTCGCCTTGGGCCAAACTCTCTAAATCGCTTAAATCATCTATTTCTTTTTTTAATTTTTCTATTCTCCGGATATCTTCTTCTATTTCTGAAATTCTTTGATTTATTTCAGTGGCTTTCTCTTGATTATCCCAAAAGTCATTTTTTTCTGTTTCCTTTTTTAAAATAGCCAGTTCTTTTTGTTGCTTTGCTAAATCAAAGACGGTCCATCAATTGATGGACTTTAGCTTGTAAGTCTTTTGCCTTTATTGCTGGTTCTTTCATTATTTTAATAATTATGAGTGAGGGAGCCCGCCTTAGGCGGACGACCGAGCGATTGATTATATACGCTTTGTCTATATTATACTAGTAAATAGAAAATAAAAAAGACGGCCTCTCGGAAAAAAGACCGTCTTTGCGCCTGATGCTAAGTAATTTATATTACAATTTTGGTTTTAAAACCGCCGCTCCATTATAAAAAATGGAAACATCAAACGCTTAGTTTTATCTAAAAGATGAGATTTTAGTCATCATCTATTGTTGTATTTTTTAAAAGAACAGAAATTTCCCGGAAAAGAGACGAAAACAGTAATAGCAATGGACAGAGTTAGTTCTACTCAAGCCTATCTTCCTCATCGATCGGAAGGCTATGACATACTCCCTCTCGCTTACAATATGGGTTGATACGGGCATTACCTTACCCTACGGAAAGAGTTCTTCACGCTTACAATACGAGCGTTATTTCGTCGTTTAGGACAAAGTCCGCCTTTCGTCTCTTTTCTTCCGCATAAAGGAATATTTTCTATATTATAATCATAACAAACGAAGAGATAATGTCAATCTTTTTTTAGAGCCGAAGGTGGGAATCGAACCCACGTTCCTAATTTACGAAAGCAGTGTTTTGCCACTGAATCCTGGCGATTCTGTCGGGACTTCGATCTTCGCGTCGGGGCTACCCCGGCGCAAAATTAAGAATAACTACGGTAAAAATAGGGGTTATTTAAAAACCAAATTTTTCTTAATTTTTTTAGAAAGGGAAAAATCCTTTAAAATCTTTGGTTTATGCTGGAAAAGATTAAATCCCTTTTCCTTATATCGCGGAACCAAATGCCAGTGGACATGATTTGCTTCGTCCATATAAATCAAATAAACCTTTTTCACCTTTAATGTTTTTAATAAAGAATTCCTCACAGCAAAAACAGTGTCCATTAAATAATCGTAATCTCGGTCGGGAAGCAGTTTCAAATCCGAGAATTCTTTTTTTAGCGCCACAATCGTGTGCCCAATCGTTACAGAAAATTTCGCCAAGCAAACATACAAATTTTCGTCTTCATAAATAATCGATTCTTGGGGTGTTTTTAAAAGTTGTCCCATATTTTTATTTTGTTAATTTATATTTATTAATTTTGAAATCTTTTTTTATTCTATTATTTGATAATAACACAGAAAAGAAAAATAGAGAAAATAAATTTTAATACAAAAAAGCAGTGATTATTCATCACTGCTTGGTATTATTTGGAGCGCATTAAAAATAGAGATTATAGACTTAACTCCCTCGTCAAGAATTCTATCTCTTGCCGAAGTTCATCGGTGGTTGTATATTCTCCTTCAAGAATCAACGGAATATTCTTTATGGAGAGAACTTTCCCGATAAACTCAACGATCTTTTTGGTATTTCTCGCCCTGTACACCAAAGAATGTATGTTGCTTTCTGTTTCTCCGCTTACGTGGAGATGGACCAAGTGATTTTCCAATGATTCTAACAAATCGCCGGCGTACTTCATTTCCGAGTCATGTTCATAGGCGTGTTGGACATCCAGAACAAAAAGGCAACCAACAACTTTAACCAATCTTTCCAGTTCTGTCAGATTAAAACCGCTGTCCTTCCTTGAATCCATATTCTCAATTGCCAGAGGAACGCCGCTAAAAATCATCTTTTCGTAATATTTCGTCGGATAATCACCCTCTACTTTCAAAGGGTGAGTCAGCGCAACAATTGCGTCACAACAAATAACAGCCTCTTGCGTCATTGCGAGTTGATGTTCTGGCTCTTGGTCGTTAACGTCCGGAAGATGCAAAGACCGATAGTGAAAATTTGGGGAGTCAAATGTTTCGCCCGTTTTCAACGAAAGCATTCTTTCGCCATTGCTGTCCCAACTAGATAAACAAATCTCTACACAATTGGCTTTGGCTATTTTCAAAATAATTTCCTGTCGAGCCAACGAATAGATTTCTTTCGCATATAGCCAGCCAGTAAGAGGGTCCGATTATCAATTCAGTCTGATTCACTTTTCTGCTCCTTTATTTTTTGATTCATCTTTCATCTGCCCAACGCAAGCAAACTTCTGACTTATCGGTTAACAAACTTAATAAAAGATTATTATCAAAGTACTAAACTATTTTAAACTATAACATATCTGCTCATTTTTTGTCAAGAGCCGAAGGTGGGAATCGAACCCACGTTCCTACTTTACGAAAGTAGTGTTCTACCACTGAACTATTTCGGCTTATTTAAGCGAGTGAAGGGAATCGAACCCGTATCCTGTCCTCTTGCCCCCACACCAAATTACAAAGCGAGAGAGGGGAATCGAACCCCCATCTGTTCCTTGGGAAGGAACTATTCTACCACTGAACCACTCTCGCATAATTATGGTGTGGGGGTGAA
>JAHJTG010000009.1 GCA_018829965.1 Patescibacteria group bacterium
GGGAATCGAACCCCCATCTGTTCCTTGGGAAGGAACTATTCTACCACTGAACCACTCTCGCATAATTATGGTGTGGGGGTGAAGGAAGGACGCGTTCTACCATTGAACCACACTCGCAAAATTAACGGGGTAAATAAGGACACGTTCTACTATTGAACCATACCCGCAAAATCAAAATTTACTTTTGAGCCACCCAAATCCGTCTTTCAAAAATACCCACCAGTTTTTCGGCTGCCAATAGTTTTTTTCTTCACTCTCCTTCTGCCCTTCGGCGGGTAAAATAAATCCGACCACTTTCTCGCCTTCTTTTTGAAGGCTTAATTCTTCTCTGGCAACTTTTTCAATATATGCCTCTTCTCCAACACGTGAAATCCCCTCTTTTAATGATTCGTTTTTATTCTCAAAATCTTCTATTTCTGTTTTAATCGCCTCAATTTGGGCATTAAGTTTATTTCTTTTTTGATTTATTTTAATGTTAGAAATTATCAAATATATCGTAGCTACTAAAATAAAGATGAATATAATTATGCCTAAAAAGTTAGTTGCGGCATATATCCTCTTTTTTCTTCTTTCAAATTTTGTTATCATTTACTTATTAAATATAATAAGGTAAAAAGATGAAAAAAATAAAAGCAAAAACAGTATTTAAGGTAATTTGGATAATTTTAATATCAATGGTTACTTTAAGTATGATTATTTGGATGTTTCCAGCCGCATGGAGGTAATAAGAATGCTTTCGTTTATGTTATTCTATCAATTTTTAGAATAATTTCAACTTATTAAAATTAGATAAATTATAAAAAGACGGCACTTCTTATTGAAGTGCCGTAATATTTTAGTTTTACTTCCTATTTTTTATTTTCCGCTTGCGGTTTTTTCTTTTTCACTAAAAACATAGTTCTCGGCGAAAAATCTGGTTTGCAAAGACTGATACGTGCATTATTAGACATAGTCACACCGAAATCTAAAAAATTTACCGGATTTTTTTCCTCTACAATATCACCAATCCATTTCCCAGCCAATACCACAATAGAATAATTTTGGCTGAAACTTGAACTTCGTGTCTGAAGTGCAAAGAATAAAGCCTCTTCTATTGTAACACTTTCAAGCCCCATATCATTCAAAATAGCAACTGCCTCTACTTCATTCGTCTCTTTATGCAGAGAAACGAGAAAAACCTCTAAATCTTCCATTCTTATCTTTGTATTGCTAACAAGATGGTCTGGAAAAACTGTTGTTGGTTCAAAGCTTTCAATGATGTCTTTCTTTAGAGTCAGAACCCTTTGCTCAATAATCCTATCATTCAGTTCAACCAGAGACAAAGAACTATTAACTTTAATAAAAAAACGCCTTCCGGGATTTTCCAAATGCTCAGCAATCATCGACCTACTAACTCTTTCCGCAAAATCTTCGTCCATCCTGTATCTTGTAACTAGATGGTCGGGAATTTTGTTTTTAACAAGAGCCTCCAAAAAATTATTAATATGAGTATACGGTAATCTAATTAAGCTTTCCATAAAATCCTTCCTTTCTTTTGGCTCGCCGAAGCTCGCCTGACACCAGAGTCCGTCTGGCTACGGTTTTAAAAATATTAAGAACTGATTTAAGAATACCATTCTTAGAAATTTAAGTCAAGGACTATCTTGTCGCAATAAAAATGCGACCTCCTTGTGGAAGATCGCATTTGCGAGTTGATGTTGTTTTTATTTATATTTATTTTTTTATTTTTTTTATTGACCTCAAAGTAGGCCAACCTTTTACCCCATATAAAAATGAGGAACATCAATCGCGGAGTTTTATATAAAAGATGAAGCTTTCGTCATCATCTATTACTATATTTTTTAAAAGTACAAAAATTGCTCATGAGAGAAAGAGACGAAAAAATAATAGTTCACCGATTGGGGGTAATGTCCTTTTATTTCATTTTTTATCTTGTTTCCAAGATAATCCCCGTCTCGCTTATAATGTGACCATTATCTTGCTGTCTGGATAAATTCTTCACGCTTATAATACGAGTATTGCCTCGTCGTTCAGGATAAATCCGCTTTTCGTCTCTTTTTCTCAATAGAGGATATCTTTTTTCTATAGTGTAATAATACCAAACAGAACGATATTGTCAAGGAAAATTTGAGCCGAAGGCGGGAATCGACCGAGCACTTAAAAATTAAGTGCTTTGGTCGGTGCGCTGGCGAACCCACGACTTGCTATCTATAAAAGTGTCGTTATAATTTTGAATCGCTTGCAAAAATCGGATCTACGTCTGCGGTTTATCCCGATATTTTTTAAAAAATATCGAGGACTCTCGATATTATCAAATTTTTAAAAATTTGATAATATCGGAGCGAAACCGCTGTCCCGATTTTATCCAAATTTTTGGAGCCGACCCGGGGGCTCGAACCCCGAACCTATGCTTTACGAAAGCATTGCTCTACCAGTTGAGCTAGGTCGGCAACAAAAATTTGAAAAAATCGAGGATCCTCGATGAATTTCGTTCATCGAGACTTTACCACTAAGCTAAAGCGGCAATAAATACGAGGTTAAAATCTCGTATCTTTAATAAACTTAATGCTCTTCTTTATTTTTTCCGCAAGAGAAAAATCTTTTATAATTCGTTCGTCTTTTTTAAAAGCATTGAAGCCTTTTTCCTTATATCTCGGGATTAAATGCCAATGCACTTGTTTCGTCTCGTCCATATAAACTAAATAAACTTTTTTGACTTTTAAGGATAGTATTAAAGCGTTTCTTATAGCAAAAACCGTATCCATTAAATAATCGTAATCTCTGTCTTGTAACTCGCTTAAGTCAGAAACTTCTTTTTTTAATGCAACAATAGTGTGTCCTTTTGTAATAGAATACTTTGCTAAAAAAGCACGCAAAATTTCGTCTTCGTATAAAATTGACTCTTTTGAAGTTTTAAAATTTTTCATAAGTTTTAAGCTATTTTATAATACCAAGGTTTTTTAATTTATTGCCGTGAGCTTCCAAAAAATAAATCGCGCTGGCTGACGTCTCACATTGATGAGAATTAAAGTTAGTATTATAATACTCCGATAATATCGCTCTTGCGGTACCATCATGAATAACTAATAAAACTTTGCTATATTTTTCAACTGCCAATTTTTTAAAAAATGAGACTGCTCTGTTTTTTAATTCGTTAAAGCTTTCTCCATTTGGAGCTTTTTCGTCAGAATTATTTAAATCAAGCATTCTTTTAATTTCTTTATTCGGTCGTCCGTTAAGATCACCAAAATTTCTTTCTCGCAACTGCTTTACCTTTATCATCCTTAATTTAAGTCGTCTATTTATAATCTGCGCAGTTTGAACGCATCTTCCAAGGTCGCTGGTATAAATTATATCAACACGTTTTTTTTCCAATATCTTTCCTTTCTTTTCTGCAGATTTTTTGCCCTTCAAAGTCAAGGGTGAATCTTTTTGCCCCTGTAAAATCTTTTTCTTATTCCACTCTGTTTCTCCGTGACGAAGAAAATAAATAATCATATTTTTTAATATAACATATTTTTAAGATAAAAAAATGGCGCACTCAAAAAAAATCTCCTTGTAGACAAAATTGCCTACAAGGAGTATTAAATCGGCTTTTAGCCAACTATTTTGAAGGGGCTAACAATCGCTTGGCAATAGCGCACACATGCTGTGTACCCTGCTTTGGCATTTTTTCCATAATACTTCTTGCTTCTTTTAATCTTCCTGCATCAACAGCACGGCGGATAAGAATAAGAAGCACTGTTGCCTTTACCTCGTTGCCACTATCACCTTCAGCGATAGCTTTTAAAGCTTCTCCAGTATTTTGATTGCCACATAAATCCATGTCAAACACCGCTCGGACAAAGTTTGCGTCGGGCTTAAATGCTTCGCCAAGTTTTTTGCTCGCAGCAAAAGCTGTCCCAACCCAAGTTCTCCACTGAGGATGTAATTTATCAAGCCAGATGCACGCTTCTATCATGTGCACTGGACCATTCCCCTCTGCCCACTGCACTTGAAATGGTGAACCATGCAACACTTTGACGAGTTGCTTAAAAGATTTTTGCATCTCTGTAAAAATTTTGCCTGTTGCCTTATTTTTCTGGAGAGCATATTTTAGACGATAAAATATCTCCAGGAAAGAAGCAATTGCTATACCAGAAACATCGCCCAAAGAAGATGCTTTTCCCACCGATTCCTGCTGACTTTGAGCAGCCTTGTCAAATAGACCACAAGCATCATAAAAAACACCTGTGTGATATTCGAGAAGCGACTGTAGGCGCAGTTTCCTTGTTCCGTCCGGCAAACCAGAGATAACCGTTTTTATCTTTTTCGCCATTGCGATAAGAGATTTCTGACGATTTGCATCAAACGGAAGAAGTCGCTCGCCACGAAAAATAGCAAGTCGTGTTAATGTCGCTATCTCCGGCAAATTCTTAACCTTAACAAGCATTTGCCTGCCTATTTCAGCATAAGCGGCAGGGTTATTACATGCGATGACAACAAATGCGTCAATGTCTCCCAGAAGAGCATCGATGCACCACCCGTTCCGCAAATTGCTAGAATTGGGGGTAGTTTTATCAACCAATGCCCTACAAACCACCAAATCAACCAATGCCTCAATTACCTCAATCTTTACTTTCATGTTAATTCCTCCAAATAAGTTTGTGAAAGGATTTGTTAGACTTTTTTTAAAGAACAATACATTTATAATTTACATCTTATAATCTTATTTGTCAACCCCCCCGTAATGGCTCAACCGCTTATTAAAAAATTAGAAAGATTTTAAAAAATTTTGGAGCGGGTAACGGGAATCGAACCCGTATCCTGTCCTCTTGCCCCCACACCAAATTACAAAGCGAGAGAGGGGAATCGAACCCCCATCTGTTCCTTGGGAAGGAACTATTCTACCACTGAACCACTCTCGCATAATTATGGTGTGGGGGTGAA
>JAHJTG010000010.1 GCA_018829965.1 Patescibacteria group bacterium
AATAACGGAGAAGTGATACCTCCTGGAACTTACGAAACTTTATCAGTAAGAATAGGTGACTCAGTGACCGTCGTAGTAACTGCTGAAGACGAAACTACTAAGATTTATATAGTTACAGTGGCTGAGGAGCCAACTCTTGTTAATGTAACCGCTTCAGATGGGATAATGGTCTATGGTGGTATATCCCCGACTATTATTGCGAGCTACATCCCAGCAATTACTCCTGTAACTCAGGCAACTTGTGTAACAGATGCTGACAGCACTTCTGCAGTTGGAATTTCTTATACTTCAAGCTGTTCAGGCGCAAGTGATCCGAACTATACTTTCACATATACCGGAGGTTCAGTTTCAGTCACCCCTGCATCAATTACAGTTACAGCCGACGCTAGTCAGAGTAAAGTTTATGGTGCTGATGACCCAACATTTACTTATACTTCATCTGATGCAAACGCAACATTTGCAGGCACATTAGACAGAGCAGCCGGCGAAGATGTTGGAACTTATGCAATTACTCAAGGTGATTTATCTGCCGGTTCTAATTACACAATTACTTTTGCTTCAAATGATTTCTCAATTACAGCTGCACCCGTAGTTTCAACTGGCGGTGGTGGCGGCGGTGGAACGTATTACTACATAATTACTGCTTCAGCCGGAGCTAATGGTTCTATCAGTCCGGTAGGTTCCGCTTCTTTGACTTATGGCAACAATCAAACATATACCATCACTCCAAATACTGGCTACAAAGTGGCAGATGTGTTAGTTGATGGCAATTCTGTAGGAGCAGTAATAACCTATACCTTCAGTAATGTTTACACTGGACACACAATTTCAGCAACTTTTGTGGCAGGAGCGCAAACAAAAACTGGCGATATAAATGGCGACAATGTTATTAATGAATATGATTTTGCTATATTAATGGCAGATTGGGGTTTAACTGGTTCAAGCCAAGCCGATTTAAATCACGACGGCGTGGTTGATGAATACGACTTTGCATTATTAATGGCTAATTGGAGTTTATAAAATTAAAACAAATAATTAAACAATAAAAAAACTATGAAAAAAATAACTTTATTGGCATTATTAACCATCGTAGGTATATTCGGAACAAGCCAGATAGTTTTTGCCGATAGCTCAATGTTATCTGTTTCACCAGCATCACTTAATAGCACGGTTGGCAAGGCTTTCAATGTTTCTGTTAGAATAGACCCAACAGGAAACAAGGTTTGCGTTATAAAAGGCACTTTAATCTTAAACAACCTATCTTGCCAAGCAATTACTGTTGCAAGTGGTCTTTATGCTATTACTACTCCAACCTGTGCCAGCCCAAGCTTTATTTTAGGTATTCCAAAATGCACAACCACTGCTCAAAGTATTATTTCGGTGTCTGTTAAGGGAGTTAAAGCTGGTCAATCAAATCTGTCCTTTACGGGAGTTAAGGTTATAGGGACAGAAGATGTTGCTTTTGTTTCGCAAGGTGGAGCTTATAATATAGCCGTAGCTTCAGCTCAAACAACTACACCTAATGTAATCCAGCAAACCCCGACACAAGAAGAAACAACTACTCCTACCCAAGAAGAAACATTTCAAGAGGCAACACCCGAAAACAACATCCTACCTAATACTCAAACAGCTACCTTGGTAGCGACTAGCTCAAGATGGATTAATGTCTTCTGGGTATTATTATCTCTTGTCATTGTTGCTTGTGCGGTATATGCTATTTATCGTCTGAAGGGTAAAAAGAAATAAATTTAAAATACAGAAATAACGGTGGCATAACAAAAGCGACTATTGTTGATCACTTTTATTATGCCACCGTTAAATTAGTTTTTGGATAAAAAGACTGGTCTTTGAAAATTAAAAAAGGAGGTAAAAAATGTAGAAAGAAACTTTAGGAAGGTTGTTGTAATGTTGTTGTGTTGTAAGAAAAGAAATGTAACCTTATTTTGAAAGGGAATTGGTATGAGAAAAATGAAGTTTATAAGTTTGTTCGTGTTGTTATGGGTTTTACTCATAAATAGCACAGTTAATGCTACTATTATAACCGCAGAGAATCTTGGTAGCTATGACTACATTGTCGGTAGCGGAACTATTGAAGTGGTAGGTACTACCAGTGCTCCCAGAACTGTCAGCGATTTGTCGTTGAAAATGGATTGGCCTGCCAGTAACGATGATTCTGGTATTCAAATTACAGATTTAGGCAATCTAACTATAAGCAACATTGATGGCTTTAGCTATTGGGTGAATGCACCTGAATATTATTGTCCCCATCTTACGATGTTTCTTAATAACAGTGGTGATAACATTACGGTCAGAATTGGGAAAGATAATACTGGTTATGGAGACGAATGGTTTAATATTGATAATTCTGGAACTAACCTTATGTTTTCAATATCAGGTGTCACTGGAGTTAAGCGTTGGTCTTGGGCAACCTTCCAATCTAATTATGGCAACGCAGTGATTGAGAAGATTTTGATTTCTCATCAAGGATATTCTATAGAAGATGGCTCAAAAACTGCCTATCTTGATGATTTCAGTTTCGGGAATACCGACTATGTATTTAACTACATTCCTGAACCGGCAACAGTTGCTTTTTTAGGTCTCGGTTGTTTATTTTTAATACCAAAAAACCGCAGACGCAAAAGTTTCTTAAAGAAGAAATGGATGGTGATGTTAGCCGTTGTAGGATTGTTTAGCGTAATGCCAAACACAGCATCAGCGACCCTACTGGATTTCAGTTTCACGGACGACTATCTTATAAGTAACTGGAAACCTACGGGTAGCTTCACATTACCTGGAGAAACTTTTGGGATTCTTTTCTATGCGCCGGTAGGTTTTGACTTTACCGTAGAAAAGATGAACACCAATGTATCAGATTGGATGGTATTTCACAACAGCAAGATACCTTTGTTTTTTTGGATACCAAGGCACAGGAGGTACCCCCTTTGTTATAGGAAGTTCTATTGCGCTTGATTTCGGAAGTGTAAGTCAAACTAATTATCAATTTGATTTTACTTTAGATTTTATTTCTTCTCCGCCTTTACCGATAGAGTTTCCAGTAGATTTGTATTATGGAAATGGTGGCGGAATCGTTCATTCCGAGGGTACAATGTCTTTGGCTATTATTCCTGAACTGGCAACAATTGCTTTTTTAGGTCTTGGCAGCTCGTTTTTGACAATAGGAAGCCGAAGGTAGATACAAAAAAGTTTTTTAAAGCGAAGAGGTCTACAATATAATAGACCTCTTTTTTTATTCCTTATTTTTTTGTATAATTAAAAGATTAAATATAAAAATCATGAAATCATTAATTGTCGCTAACTGGAAATGTAATCCCACAACTTTGAAAGAAGCAAAGGGGTTGTTTGATTCAGTAAAAAAAGCCCTCCTTCGCCAAAGGCTACGGACGGGTGAGGGGATTAAAAACATAAAAAATGTTGAGGTGGTTTTATGTCCACCCTTTATTTATTTGTCAAGTTTTAAGTTCCAAGTTTCAAGTTTCAAGTTGGGAGCCCAGAATTGCTTCTGGGAAGAAAAGGGCGCCTATACAGGTGAAATATCTCCTTTAATGATTAAAAACTTAGGAATCGAGTATGTTATTGTCGGTCACTCTGAAAGGAGGAAGTATTTCAGAGAGACAGACGAGGAAATTAACAAAAAGATAAAAAAGGCGTTGTCAGTGGGATTGAAAATAATTTTATGCGTTGGTGAAACTACGGAAGAAAAGGAGCAGGGGAAGAAACAGCAAGTTCTGATCGCTCAAATTGAAAAAGCATTGGATAGAATTCCTCGGGATGAAATGAAAAACATCAGCGTTGCTTATGAGCCAGTTTGGGCGATAGGAACTGGTAATAATTGCTCAACTGACGAAACAATGAAATCAATAATTTCTATCAGACAGATTATTACCCGTCTTTATAATAGGGAAACTGCAGATAAGGTAAGAATTATTTATGGCGGGAGCGTGAATGGAGAAAATTCTGGAAGTTATCTCAAAGAATCTTTAGCCAACGGTCTATTGGTTGGTGGAGCGTCTTTAAAGCCAGAAGAATTTATAAAAATTGTTAGGTCGGCCACCTAATGCCTTCTTCTTCGTCCTAGTAGTAGAGCAAAGCTCACTACGGGAATTTACTTATTTATGGATTCAACAAAATTAAGAAAATTATTTTTAGACTTTTTCAGGAAGTATGAACATACTATTGTTTCATCCAGCTCGCTTTTACCGACAGACCAAAGCGTGCTTTTTACTACTGCTGGAATGCAGCAATTTAAACCATATTATTTGGGAGAAAAATCGCCTTACGGCAACAATGTTGCTTCGTGTCAGAAATGTATTAGGACGTCAGATATAGAAGAAGTGGGAGATGAAAGACACCTAACATTCTTTGAAATGTTGGGTAATTTTTCTTTTGGTGGCTACTTTAAAGAAGAAGCAATTAAGTTAGCGTACAATTTTATTGTTAAAGAATTAAAATTGAAAATAGATTATGTTACGGTTTTCAGTCCAGATAAGGTCATAGAAGGCGATTGGAGAAAGGGAGTGCAAGAAGATAAAGAATCCTTTGAGATTTGGAAAAAAGTGGGAGTTCCGGAAAAAAAGATAAAAAAAGAAGGGATAGATAGCTTCTGGGGGCCGACTGGAGACGAAGGTCCTTGCGGTCCGACAACTGAAATATATATCAACGGAATTGAGGTCTGGAATATAGTGTTCAATGAGTTTTTCTGCGATAAAGATAAAAGCTTAAAGAAGTTAGAGCCGGCAGGTGTTGATACTGGTATGGGATTAGAAAGATTAGCAATGGTGGTGCAGAAGAAAGAAACAATTTTTGAAACTGATTTATTTGAGTCTTTAATAAAAGAAATTGAGAAGTTGTCGGAGAAAAAATATAAAGATTATCAAAAAGAGTTTAGAATTATCGCAGACCATATTAAAGCGAGCGTATTTTTAGCTTCTGAAGGAGTGGCACCTTCAAACCTTGCCCAAGGATATGTAGTTAGAAGATTAATGAGGAGAGTTGTTAGATATGGAAAGCTTTTAAAAATGTCAGACGATTTTATCACTCCTTTAATAAAGATAGTAGTGGAAATTTATAAAGACGTCTATCCAGAATTAGCAAAGAAGCATGATGAAATTATTTCTATTATGCGACAAGAAGAAGAAAAATTTGAGAAAACATTAGAAAAGGGGTTGAAAATTTTAAGCCAAGAACTACGCGTTAGAGATTATAATCCAAATAAGGAAACTAAAGACATCCCTGATATTACTCCTATAGATGGTATTTTAGCGTATACGCCGCCGGTTTTAACTGGTAAATGGTTGTTTGACATCTATCAAACCTTTGGTTTTCCATTAGAGCTTTCTTTAGAGGAAATAGAAAAAATGCGCGGGAAGATGCACCGTTTGGAATTAGAAAGAGTTAAAAAAGAATTTTATAAAGAGATGGAGAAACATCAGGAGCTTTCAAGGACTGCTTCTGCCGGAATGTTCAAGGGGGGATTGGCTGACGCGAGTTTGGAAACAACTAAGCTTCATACAGCGGCTCATTTGATGTTAGCTGGCTTACGAAAGGTATTGGGCAAGCATATTTTTCAAAAAGGTAGTAATATAACAGCAGAGCGTTTAAGATTTGATTTTTCCCATAAAGAAAAGATGACTCCGGAACAGATAAAAATGGTTGAGGATTTTGTGAATGAGGCAATAAAAAAAGATTTGCCAGTGAAATTTGAAGAAATGACTTTAGATGAAGCTAAAAAAATAAACGCAATGGGTGTATTTGAATCAAAATACGGCGAGAAAGTTAAGGTTTATACTATTGGCCCTGGAGATGAAATTGTAAGCAGAGAAATATGTGGAGGGCCTCATGTTGAAAGAACAGGTATTTTAGGAAATTTTAAAATTACAAAAGAGGAATCCTCCAGCTCTGGAATAAGGAGGATAAAAGCCATTTTAGAACAATAATAATCATAAACGCGGATTTATGCGGATTTGAGCGGATTTATGCGGATACGTTATCAGTATAAATCAGTTAAAATCCGCATTAATCAGCGGTTTGCAAAGCAAATAATGACCAAAAAAATATACGATATTCTTCCACCTCGTTTAGTATCTAGTACAAAAGAAAAACCAAAATACTCTATAGACAGTAAAAAACCAAAACATAAAACTAAAAGAGAAAGAAAGAACTATTTTCCGCTTCATGGTAAGGTTGGAGGAATTTTAGTCTCGCTAGGAGTTTTCGTTATCATATTGGCCGTATTTTTATATTTTAAATTAGCGTCTGTGAGTGTGGTAATTTGGCCGAAAACAGAGGATATAAACTTTACAGAGGAGATAACAGCAGAAAAATCTTTAACAATTGTTGATTTAGAAAACAAGAAAATTCCAGCTCAAATTATTGAAGAAGAAAAAGAGCTTTGGCAAGAGTTTGAAGCGACGGGTTCTGTTTCAAAAGATGGGAAGGCAGAAGGTATTATCAAAGTTTATAATAAGCTTAGTCCGGCGAAAGCAATTTCTTTAGTTACGAACACGCGTTTTTTGTCAGATTCTGGGAAATATTTTCGTTCTGTAAAGAAAATAACTATTCCAGCGGCGCAAGTTAAAAGTGGCAAAGTTGTGCCCGGTTCAATTGATGTTAAAGTTTTGGCCATTGAAGCTGGGGAAGGTTATAATATTGGCGCTGCAACGTTTTCTGTGCCGGGGTTAGCTGGAACATCTATGTATTATAGTATTTATGCAGAATTAAGCAGTAAAATGGAAGGTGGTTTTAAATCAACTGTAAAAATTGTAACAGCAGAGGATATTGAGATCGCAGAAGATATCCTTACTAAGAAGCTTTTAAATGAGACTACGGAAATTATTAAAAATAAAGCTTTATCTTCTGGTTTAACATTATTTGATAACGCTTTATCTAAAAAAACTACAGAAGCCTCCTCATCAGTAAAAGCAGGGACCGAAGTTGATGAATTTACTTATAGGGCAAAAGCGAAGGTTAGCGGATTAGTTTTTAAAGATGCGGATTTGAATGATTTTATAAAGAATTATATTCTTTCTCAAATTGCTTCAGATAGAACATTTTTAGAGTCAAGCTTAACTACAAACTATATTCCTATAACAATAGATTTAAATAATAGGAAAATGACCTTTAATTTAGAGATATCAGGTAAAATTTATCCGAAAATAAACGAAGAGGAGTTATTCTCAAAATTTTCAGGGAAGTCTTCAAGCGAAATCCAAGAAATCGTTTATACGGCATTTTTTCAAGAGGTTTCTCAGATAAAAATCAATATGTGGCCGTTTTGGGTGAAAAAGGCTCCAAAAAATCAAAATAAGATTAAAACAAGTCTAAATTTCGAATAAATACATAGTAGGGATGCATAAATCGTTCTATTTTGAGTGAAATTAGGTAAAAGCATTGACCATCCTTAAAAAATTTGTTATCATCAGCCGAGCAAGAAAAATGAAATTTTAATTTCATTTTCGAGCGAGGGTTGATAATGCGGGTATTCCGCAATTATTTACAATCATATTAAATGAATATAAATTCAGCAAAAAATACCATTAGAAAGGAAGGACAAGTGATTGAGGCATTGTCAAACGCATTTTTTCGGGTAAAATTAAATGACGGAAAAGATATACTGGCTTTTTTATCAGGTAAGATGCGTTTACATAGAATCACCATCTTACCAGGAGACAGGGTGACAATAGAAATGAGTCCCTATGACGAAGAGAAAGGAAGAATTGTGTATAGACTAAAATAAATTTTAAATCCTACGAATTACGAATTTGTTCGAATTACGAATAGCTTCTTTTTTTATTCGTAGCGAAAAATACAAATTCGTAAATTCGTACAACATTTTTCGTATGAAAGTAAGGTCATCGGTAAAAAAAATTTGCAGTAATTGCAAAGTCGTAAGAAGGAAAAGAAAAGTATACATAATTTGTAAAAATCCTAAGCACAAACAAAGACAAGGATGATCTTTTGCTCTGCAAAAGAAATCCTAAACACCAAATCATAAACTCTAAATAAGTCCAAATTTCAAAACTCCAAATCCAAAAGTGTTTATAATTATAAGCGAAGATGGAAAAGAAAAATTTATTTTTATTTTTCAACCGAGCGAAATAATTATGTGGCAACGCCACAATAATTTAGATGTTTGAATTTAGAATTTATTTAGGATTTAGAAATTAGAATTTAGAATTTTATGCCACGTATAGCGGGAGTTAACATCCCTGATAACAAAAAAATAGAAATAGCTTTAACCTATATTTACGGAATAGGACGAGCTTTGAGTATAAAGATTTTAAAGGGCGCAGAGATTGATTCCAATAAACAGGCGAAAGATTTAACAGCTCAAGAGATCAATAAATTAAAAGAATATATTGATAAAAATTATAAAATTGAAGGGGATTTAAGAAGGCAAATAATGGTTAATATTAAAAGATTAAAAGATGTTGGCTGCTGGAGAGGGATAAGGCATATTAAGAAATTACCGGTAAGGGGGCAAAGAACTAAAACCAATACAAGAACTGTGCGTGGAAACGTAAGAAAAACAATGGGCTCTGGTAGAAAGCCGCCGGCAGCACCAACCTAGAATTAAAATCCTAAATCCTAAATCCCCTAAATCCTAAATCCTAAATAAGTTCAAAATTAAAAATTCAAAACGTTTAGGATTTAGATATTAGAATTTAGAGTTTATTTAAACAAATGGGTAAAAAGCACGTTATTCAACAGTCGCAAGAAGAACTTATAAAAGAGACGGATAAAATGGAAAAAGATGCAAAGAAAGAGCCGAAGGTAAAAGAAACTATTCAAAAGATTTCAGAAGCCAAAATTTATATTTCTTCTACATACAATAATACTATAGTTACTCTGGCTGATATGACAGGGAAGGTTTTAGCTTGGAAAAGCGCTGGCTCGGTTGGTTTCAAAGGTACAAAAAAGGGTACTGCTTTTGCCGCTTCTAAGGTTGGCGAAGCAATATCTAATATATCTATAAAGTTCGGATTGGAAAAAATTCACGTTTTTGTTAAAGGAATAGGCCCGGGAAGAGATTCTGCAGTAAGGTCTTTAATGACTCACGGGCTAAATATTGTTGCAATTAAAGATGTAACTCCTATTCCTCATAATGGTTGCAGGCAAAAAAAAATAAGAAGAGTATAACGGAAGGCGATGTACGAATGTACGAATTTGCGCTTTCCGCTACGAATTCGTAATTCGTAGGAAATTTTGTAAAAATTTATGATTAACAATAAATGTAAAATTTGTAGAAGAGTTGGTCAAAAACTATTCTTAAAAGGGGATAGGTGTTTTTCGCCTAAATGCGCAATGGTAAAGCGCCCATATCCTCCCGGTCCCGAAAGAAAGAAAAGAAAATCAAGAACAGGTTCCGAATATAAAAGAGCTTTAACAGAAAAACAGAAACTAAAAAGATGGTATGGTTTATCAGAACACCAATTCAAAAAATATGTTAAAAATGTTCTGGAAAAAAGAGACAAAATTCAAGATATCGCGAACGAACTTATTAAGAAATTGGAAACAAGATTAGATAGCGTTATTTTTAGTTTTGGTTTCGCTAAGTCCAGGACTCAAGCCAGACAACTTGTTAGCCATGGCTATTTCTTGGTAAATAACAAAGCAGTTAATGTCCCTTCTTTTGAAGTTCAAAAAGGAGATGTTGTCGCGATTAAAGAACATAAAAAGAAAAAAGGCATATTTAAAGATATAGCTGTCCAGCTTAAAAAGAAAGAAATTCCTCTTTGGCTGGAATTAAATAAAGAAACATTGGTCGGGAAATTAAAAGCTGACCCAACGTTGGCAGATATATTGCCACCGGCAGAAATTCCAACAATTTTTGAGTTTTATTCACGTTAAAAACCGCCGATAAACCGCTGATTTTTACGCCGATTAAACGCTGATTCAGCGTAAATCCAGCGTAGCCATCAGCGTAAATCCAGCGGATATAAAATATATATGATTTCTCTCCCGCTTCCTCCAAAAGTAATTAAAAAAGATAAAAATAAAGCAGTTTTCCAAATAGAAGCTCTTTATCCGGGCTATGGTATAACTGTTGCAAACGCTTTGAGAAGAGTTTTATTGGCTTCATTGGTTGGAGCTGCGGTAACCGAAGTAAAAATAAAAGGAGCTCAGCACGAATTTTCAACAATATCGGGAGTTTTAGAAGATGTTATCGTAATAATTCAAAATTTAAAAAACCTCCGCTTCAAGATTTTTGAAGGAGATATTCAAAAAATCAGCTTAAAGGTAAAAGGGGAAAAAGAGGTAACTGGCGCAGATTTTCATTTGCCGGCTCAGATTAAGCTCGCAAACCCAGATTGTCATATTGCCACTTTAACCACCAGTAAATCAGAGTTGGATATGGAGATTCAAATTGAAAAAGGAATGGGATATGAACCAAAAGATCAAAGGAAAAAGAAAAAGTCAGAAATCGGAGCAATTCTTATGGATGCTATTTTTACTCCTATCAAAAATGTAAGCTTTCAAATAGAAAACATGAGAGTTGGAGATAGAACTGATTTTGATAAGTTGAATTTAGAAATTGAAACTGATGGTACTATTACACCAGAGCAAGCATTTTTAGAAGCTTGCCAGACTATTATTAAACACTTTACTTTATTTATTGAAACACCAAGTATTCAGCCAAAAGAAGAAATAGATATTCCCAAGAAGGAAAACAAAACCCCGGTTAAGAGAACAAAGAAAACAGTAAAAAAAGCAAAAAAGAAAATAAAAAAATAAATATAAAAAGAACAGAAATCGCTGATAAGTCGCTAATTTTTACGCCGATTAAACGCTGATTCAGCGTAAGTTCAGCGTAGTCATCAGCGTGAATTCAGCGGATATATAATACTATGCGCAAAAGAAATAAAGGAAGAAAATTTGCAAGGAAAACAGACCAAAGGAAAGCTTTGCTAAAATCTTTAGCTCATAATCTTTTTTTACACGGTAGGATAAAGACAACGGAAGCTAAGGCAAAAGAAATGAAAATGTTTGCTGAAAAAATGATAACTAAAGCTAAGATAGGGACTATAGCTAGCAGAAGGGCATTGGCAGAAACGTTTTGCAGTAAAATTGTTAAAAAATTAATGGAAGAAATCGCTCCAATTTATAAAGAAAGAAAGGGCGGATATACCAGGATTATGAGATTAGGACAAAGGCGGATAGATGGAGCTGAAATGGTATTAATTGAATTAGTTAAATAATTATATGGATATTGTAAAAAGAGAAAAACATACAATTGATGCGGAAGGTAAGGTTTTGGGCAGATTAGCCGTTGATGTTACGAATTTATTAAGAGGTAAAAATAAACCAGACTTTGTTAGAAATAAAGAAATGGGCGATTTTGTGATAATTAAGAGTGTAGATAAAATGAAAATTACAGGAAAGAAAATAGAGCAGAAAAAATATTATCACCACACAGGATATTTGGGAGGGCTCAAAGAAACTCCCTTGAAGAAACTTTTTCCGGAGAAAGCCGACGAAGTTTTGAAAAGAGCAGTTTCGGGAATGTTGCCTAAAAATAAATTAAGGGCAAGACAAATAAAAAGGTTGAAGTTTGAATAGCGTGATACCAATGATGCTAATCCGCATTCCAATGATATCAAGCGCGATGCCAATATACTAATCGTCATACCAACGATACGAATAATTAGTATAATTAGTATGTTATTCGCATATTAGTATTGCCTCTAGTTATAATTGGTATGCTATTCGTATATTAGTATCGCGTTTACGTTAATGAAAAAAACTATTACTAAAAAAATTAAAAAAGAAATAAAAAAAATAGAAGTACCAAAGATCGAGGTGCTAAAGATTGAAGTACCAAAAATTGAAGCACCAAAGCAGGGACCAAAACTGGAAAAGGCTAGACCTATTGTTATCAAGCCGGTTGTTATAGAGGAAGACGGACTTACCGCCGCAGATTTTATCATTTCCGAAAAAGATGCTAAGTCAGAAAGATATTATGAAGCAATAGGCAGAAGAAAAACCGCTGTAGCAAGAGTTCGTCTTTATACTCGCGGCGATAAAGAATTCATAATTAACAACAAACCATACCAGCAATACTTTTTGCATCCAGGAACACAAGAAACAGCAACAGCATCTTTAAAGAAAATGAAATGCTTAGACAGGTTTAGAATAATTGTGAGAGTAAAAGGTGGAGGACTTAACGCTCAAGCAGATGCGGTAAGACATGGTACAGCCAGAGTTTTAGTTGATTTTAATGCCAATTTTAGAAAGAGATTAAGAAAAGCCGGTTATTTAACTCGTGATCCAAGAATGAGAGAAAGAAAGAAGTTCGGATTAAGGAGAGCTCGTCGCGCGCCACAGTGGGCAAAAAGATAACATCTTTTTGCCAACCCTTCCGTAGCTTTATGCGAAGGAGGGTGGGCACAATATTAATCTTCAGAAAAACCGCTCTATGCCTTTCGGCCGGGGCGGTTTTTTAGTTTGCTTCCAATCTTTAGAAATGATAGAATCTAACCATCGTTTTATTCGTAATTCGATTTGATTCGTAATTCGTAGGAGATATGCTAAAAGAAATTATAGATAAATTTTATTTAGACAAAGAGAAGTTTAAGAAAGACCAGACGAGCTTTTACATCTCCGAAGCAGGGAGGTGTCCCCGCCAGATATTCCTTAAATTCAAGAATGCTCCAAGAAAGGAATTTGAAGCAAGCTTTTTAAGGCTTTTTGACCATGGCGAGCACATGCACCGTCTCATTATGAAGCCCTTGCTTTCTACTCGCGATATCCATGTTGTTGCTTCCGAAGTTGATATTCCTCCGCAAGAAATAGTAAGAGGTAGGGCAGATGCTGTTTTATCAGACGGCAAAGAACTGTATGTGTTGGATATAAAGAGTATGAATAGTATGGTTTTTAGAACTTTAGAAGTGCCAAAAGAAGAGAATGTTTTACAACTCCAACTATATTTACATTTTTTTAAAATACCCAAAGGACTTCTTTTGTACGTAGATAAAGACAGATTAGGATTAAAAGAGTTTATAGTAACTTATGATCCCAAAGTATGTGAATCGTTAATATCTGGATTAACCATTTTGAAAAAACAAATTGGAGAAAATATTGTGCCGACGAGAATGCCAACTTATCCTTCAAATTGGCAGTGCAGGTATTGTCAGTATAAAGAGGTTTGCAAGGTGGGCGAACCCGGAGAAATGAAGTGGGAAAAGCTAAAAGAGAAAATAGAAAGTTTGGCTAAAGAAGGATAATTGAAAACCGTCTTAATTAAAGGCGGTTTTCAATTTGACAAAACTCAAATGGAGTTATATGATATATGTAGTAAATAAAGGATATTCCTTTGTTGTTTAACAATAAAAAAAGAGAAATCTTGGATATAAAAAAGGAGACTGGTATTATGTATTTAGAAAATGTACCATTTTGTTTAATGTTTTTTATTGAAACTCCCGATTTAAAAAATGTGAGGTATCAAATACATCTCGGTATTGTGGACACTGTACAGTTTGACCTTGTTGAAAACTCTATTGTAGGAAATATTAATTGTCTTAAGGATAAGTTTCCAATGACAGTGAAGGAAATACACAAAAATTTATTACTTACTCCTGTTTTGATCAAAATGTGTAAACCGTTGGTATATAACAGTCTTATCTCGGCTGTACAACGTGTCCGATCAACGAAGGGCTCATCTACAGTCCATCTAAACGGCTTACCGCCTTATTACGATCAATTTTTAGCGAATGAAGCAGTTCCTTTTGTGTTTTTACACGAGGAATCTCCTGGACCATTGCGAATGAACGACAAAAAGCACAGAGATAAAAGACCTCCTAAGTCCTGTACATAAGTAATTTGTACAGGGCTTTTTTTTATTTATTGTTTTTATCCGTTAACCGTTCTGAAATTAGGAGGATTTTGTTATTTAAGAGGTATAGATTTTTGTTGATTTCGTCAAAGAACATCTTAGGGTTATTTAAGGTTATAGTGCTATTACCTTTAAGAGAAATTTGTTGGGGGAGAGCTACTGTATTTATTTTATCGCGATTATCAATTTCAGATATTTTTATATTCCCTGCAACGTCAAATATTAAATAGTTGTTATTTAGCCAGAAGCAGTTATTAATCTTTTCCGAAAACCTTAACAGAAAGTTTTTATCATCGGGGTTGTCTGTTTTAGCGAACAATATTTCATAGTTGTTGAAGAATAAAAACTTTGATTCATCTGGAGAAAAGATTATATCCTTAGCTTGGTAGAAACCGCTAAATTTATTTGTCTCTTTATCGAGCAGATAAATATAGCCATCCACTTTTTTAAAAGTTAGCTTACCTCCGCTCACTAAATCATTGGTGCTTTCAAAAGATGTTGTTTTCGGTTTAATAACGCCTAATTTATTATAATCTATTAAAAAGTAATTATTATTTGCTTCTAGCATAATTATTTTTAAGTTTTCATCCCAAGAGACAACGCCAACATTCTTTTCAGTGCTTTCTGGCAGTAAAAAGGAATTTTTTTCCGCCATTGTTTGAGTATCGTTTATTGAAAAACTATATTCAGTAGAGTCTATTAGTAGAATTAAGTCCCTATTAGGAGAAAGATAAAAGCTTTTAATGTTATCTTTTATTTTTTCAAAAAGTATATTCTCTTTTATTAAAGTAACATTGTCTACGGAGGTAACCTGTCTGTCTTTTATCTCTAAATTTTTCTCCCAAGCAGAATGCCCGTCTTTTTTAATAATAATATTATACTTTTTAGGGAATAATCCTTGGATTAACGCTTCATTAGAAAAAACACCGGTTTTTTTATCAATTTTTCCATCAATATTAATTTGGGCATCTCCCGGCCAAATTTTTAAATAAAGACCGCCAGTACTAACTATTTTCATCTGGGTAAAATCAAAACGATATCCTAAAGAATAAAAAATAATCAAAGGGGAAAGAATAAGATAAATAACGATAAATGTTGAGAACAGAATAAAACGAGTTCTTTTTTTCATAATATTGTAATTCTATCAGAAAATTTATAGGAATTAAAGGTTGACAAACTTTTATATTTATGATATGTTATATATATTGTTTTGAACTTTTCCAACCTTTTTAGAGCTCTTTTGACAGCGGGAGATAAAAATGAGCAGAAGAAAAAGAAAAAAATATGTTGTAGCCACAGGAGGTATGTCGTATGGAAGAGTTTGTCCGATAAAAGTAATTAGTACGCATCGTAAATTCTCTGTCGCAAAGAGGGAACAGGAAAAACATCAGTCAAGTGAAGGGAAGGATATTTTTTTCGGCACTGGAGTGAATATTTTTTGTCGCGGTGTTCTAGTAGCTTCGTGAATGGATTAAAATGACCTCGATAGTCAATAGCCCTTAGTAGCTTTTAGCGAAACGGGCTTTTTCTATACTTGCCAAACAGGAAAATTCAGATTAAGATAAACTATAACGAAATCCCAAATCCCAAACCCTAAACTCTAAATAAACTCAAATTCCAAAATCAAAAATCCAAAAGCGTTTGTGATTTAGATGTTTGGATTTAGAATTTATTTAGGATTTAGAGATTAGAAATTAGAATTTTATTTTTGTGGATAAATTCATCATTCACGGGCAAAAAATTCTCAACGGAGAAATAGAAGTAAGAGGAAGTAAAAACGCCGCAGGACCAATTCTTGCGGCAACTTTGCTTACTGACGAAGAATGCATTATTGATAATTTACCCTTGGTTGAAGACATAGTTAATATAATAGAGGTTTTAAAGAGTTTAGGCGTGAAAGTGGAAAAGTTATCTGAAAGAAAAATAAAAGTAAAGGCGGATTCTTTGGATGTTGAAAAAATGGATTTTGATAAAATTTCCAAAACAAGAATTTCAGTTCTTTTATTCGGCTCTCTTTTGTCAAGGGTAAAAAGTTTTAAAATTCCACCTCCAGGTGGCGACAGAATAGGGGTAAGGCCAATTTCCGTGCATTTAAAAGCTCTTGAACAAATGGGAGCTAAAATTTTGCGTTCAAGCGATTTTTATCAAGTTGATTGCCAAAATCTTCAAGGCGCCGAGATTATATTAGAAGAGTTTAGCGTTACTGCTACTGAAACTTTAATGCTGGCCGCAGTTTTAGCAAAGGGTAAAACAATAATTAAAGGAGCTGCCTGTGAACCTCATGTCCAAGATTTAGGCAAAATGCTTTTAGGGATGGGAGCAAAAATTAAAGGATTAGGCGCTCATACCATTGAAATAGAAGGCGTAGAAAAACTTAATGGGAATAATCATTCTATTATTTTTGACCCCATTGAGGCAGGAACTTTTATTATTGCCGCGGTCGTGAGCGGTGGAAAGGTTTTAGTGAAAAATGTGGACTGCAGTTATTTGGATTTGTTTTTAGAAAAACTTAAAGAGATAGGAGTTAATTTTGAAAAAGGTAAAGATTGTATCACTGTATTTAATTCGCCAAAATTGTTATCAACCAAAATTCAAGCGCTTCCTTATCCTGGTTTTCCAACAGATTTATTGCCGATAATTATTCCTCTTTTAGTTAAGGCAGAGGGCAAGAGCTTGCTTCACGACCCTTTATATGAGAACCGTTTTAATTATGTTCAGGAGTTGCGTAAAATGGGAGCAGATGTTGAAGTAGTAGACCCTCATAGGGCATTTGTTTTCGGCCCTAAGAATTTAAAAGGATTAACAATTGAATCTTGGGATATTAGGGCAGGCGCGTGTTTGGTAATTGCTGGTTTAATGGCTGAAGGGAAAACCACGATTGAAAATATCTTTCAAATAGACAGGGGATATGAGAAAATAGAAGAACGGCTTTCGCAGATAGGAGCAGACATTAAAAGAATGAAATCCTAAATCCCAAATCCTAAACTCTAAATAAGCCCAAAATTCAAAACCCAAAATCCAAAAGTGTTTGTGATTTAGATATTTGGATTTAGAATTTATTTAGGATTTAGAAATTAGAATTTAGAGTTTAATTTATTATGCTTAGACCAAAAATTGCAATTGACCTCGGCACTTGTAACTCCCTTGTCTATGTTCTAGGGAAGGGGATTGTTTTAAATGAACCATCGGTAGTGGCAGTGTCAATTACTGAAAATAAAATTTTAGCAGTGGGCGAGGAGGCAAAAGACATGATAGGGAGAACTCCCGAAGATATTAAAGTATATAGGCCATTAAAAGATGGGGTTATTGCTGATTATAGAGTGACTCAGGCGATGCTCAAATATTTTATCCGTAAGACTACAAAATATGTGCGTTTTTTAAGACCGGAATTAATTATCTCTGTGCCAGCTTGTATTACTAGCACTGAAAGAAGAGCGGTAATTGAGGCCGCAATGGGAGCAGGCGCCAAACAGGCATATGTTGCTAAAGAGCCGATTTTAGCTGCTATCGGAGCTGGTATTCCGATTAATTCTTGTTCTGGTCAGATGATCATTGATATTGGCGGCGGTACATCAGAAGTGGCTGTAATTTCTTTGGGAGGGATTGTCACAACTCATTCTGTAAGGGTTGCGGGTGATAAAATAGATATTGCAATTGTAGAATATATTAAAAGAAAATATAATTTAGCTATTGGTAGTCAATCAGTTGAAGAAATAAAAATAAAAATTGGGACTGCTTTGCCACAGAAAGAGCAAAAGTTTTTAGAAATTCAGGGCAGGGATTTAGTTTTAGGTTTGCCGAGAAATATAAAGATATCCAATAACGAAGTTTGCGAAGCTATTTCAGACACTTTAGGAGAAATTATTCAGGCTGTAAAACAAGTATTAAGTGAAACACCTCCAGAGCTGTCAGCTGATATTATGAATAAAGGCATGGTTATGGCTGGCGGAGGCGCTTTGCTCCCAAAGTTTAATGAATTAATTGCCCAAAGCACTGGCGTTCCTTGTTTTGTTGCTGATGAAGCCTTATTCTGTGTTGTAAAAGGGACTGGTTTGGTTTTAGAACATTTAGACGAATATAAAAAAGTTATAATGTCAAAAAGATAGAGTTATAAATACGAAGAACGAAATCCTAAATCCCAAATCCTAAACTCTAAATAAGCCCAAACATTAAAATCCAAAATCCAAAAGTGTTTATAATTATAAGCGAAGATGGAAAAGAAAAATTTATTTTTATTTTTCAACCGAGCGAAATAATTATGTGGCAACGCCACAATAATTTAGATATTTGAATTTAGAATTTATTTAGGATTTAGAAATTAGAATTTCGAATTTTATGAATGTTGTTGGTCATAAAAAACAATGGAATTTTTTAAAAGATAGATTTGAGCAGGGTCAATTATCGCATGCTTATTTGTTTGCTGGTCCCAGTGAAGTTGGTAAAAAGAAATTTGCTTTAGATTTTATAAAATTAATCAATTGTATTGGCGAAAAATGTAAAGGAAAAGGAACCTGCAAAAATTGTAAGATGGTAGAAGGATTAAGTCACCCCGACCTTTTAATGGTAGAGGCAAAAGATAATTCAGAGATTCAAATTTCTCAGATAAGACAAGTCCAACAATTTTTAAGTTTAAAACCATACTACAGTTCCTTTAAAGTAGTGCTTATTGACGAAGCAGAAAAGATGAATCAGGAAGCGCAAAGTTGTTTTTTAAAAACATTAGAAGAACCTAAGGGAAATACTATTTTAATTTTGATATCTTCAAAGCCGGAAACGCTTTTAACTACTATTTTTTCTCGGTGCCAAGTAATAAAATTCTTTAATATAAGCCGAAAGGAAATACAGGACTATTTTATAGAAAAGGGACTTCCAACGAAACAAGCTGAAACAATAGCTTCTATCTCTGAGGGAAAATTAGGAAGAGCAATAAAACTTTTAGACAAAGATGGATTGGAAAAAGAGAAAGAAGCTTTAAATGAAATTATAAAAGTTTGTGGATCAGATATTGCTTCTAAATTTCAATACGTTAAAAATTTACCAGAAGAAAGTTTTTCAAAAAGTTTGTCTATTATTAAAAGATATTTAAGGCATCTTTTATTTTTAAAACTACAGATAAATGACCTAAGTTATTTATCAGAAGTTTCGGATAAATTCAAAACTATGTCTATAATTAAAATAAATCGGGCTTTGAAGTTGACAGAAAAAATTGATTTCCAGATTTTAACAACAAACGCTAGCCAAAAATTAGCTTTAGAGATTTTATTATTAGAAATCTAAATGCGATACCAATAATACTAATTCGCATACCAATAATACCAATAGTTCGATAAACCCATTATAAATCATTCGTATAATTGGTATGATATTCGTAGATTAGTATCGCCTTGAGCGAAGCGATTATGTATAAAAAAATTATTGAAAATATTAAACCAGAGCTTGAAAAATCAATAAAGTTTTTTGAGAATGAATTGCAAAAAGCAAGAGTTTCACACGCCTCCCCTTCTTTAGTCGAAGACATAGAGGTTAATTGTTTTGGTTCAAGTTTTCCTTTGAAACAGTTAGGAGCAATATCTTGTCCTCAATCAAACCAGATAGTTATACAACCATGGGACAAGTCATATATTGAACCGATAGAAAAAGCAATTGGGCAATCTGGTCTTGGAATGTCCGCAGTTGTTGATAAAGATTTAATAAGATTAAACTTACCATTGTTAACTGAAGAATATCGTCAATCGCTGATAAGGAATATGAATGAAAAGGCAGAACAGGCTAGGCGAACAATAAGACATTGGAGAGAAAGCGCTTGGGAAAATCTTCAAGAGTTTTTTAAAGAAAAGAAAATAACAGAAGACGATAAGTTCCGCGGTAAAGACGAACTTCAAAAGATGATAGACCAGAGTAATGATAAAATTAAAGAATTAATTGAAAAAAAGAAAAAAGAAATAGAATAATTATATGATATTTACTATTGTTGTCGCTATCCTTAGTATAATTTTCCTGATGGTTATCCATGAGCTCGGGCATTTTATTATTGCTAAAAAATGCGGAATAAATGTTGAAGAATTTGGCATAGGGTATCCGCCTCGTATTTTTGGAAAAAAATTCGGTAAAACTTTATATTCCGTAAACCTTATACCTCTTGGCGCTTTTGTAAAAATTCAAGGAGAAGAAGGAGGGATAGAAGATTATCAAAGCTTTGTTGGCTTACCAATAAGAAAAAGAGTTGCGATCGTGTTAGGCGGAGTAATCAGTTTTTGGGTAGTAGCTATAATCTTATTCTCCATTGTTTTCAGTATGGGCGTAGAAATTCCGATTGGGGATGAGGATGTTTTAAACCCCAATAGCGTAAAAGTGGAAATTACAAAAGTTTTTTCTGATGCTCCGGCTGAAATAGCTGGTATTCAAGAAGGGGACATAATAAAAGAAATGAAATCTGGGAATAATGAGTTTCAAAAAGTTAATAAAATAAAAGATTTTCAGGATTTTGTAATTCTCTATAAAGGACAAGAGATTACTCTTAAAATTCAGCGAGGAAACGACGTTTTAGAGAAATCTTTAACACCAAGGGTTTCTCCGCCACAGAATGAAGGAGCTATTGGGATACAATTAGAAAGGATGAGCGCTTTAATCCAAAAATATCCGTGGTATGAAGCTCCGGTTAAAGGGACAATTTTCTGCGGGGAGTTAACGTTTAAAGCAGTGGAGAGTTTGGCTAAACTCGTTGTAGACCTTTCCACGGGTAAGGGATTATCAGAAGGAGCTGAGCCAGCAGGACCCATTGGTCTTACTGTTTTCTTAGCAAGAGCTGCTGAAATGGGGATAGGGTTCTTTTTGTATTTTATTGCCGCAGTATCAACATTATTGGCAATATTTAATCTTTTGCCAATTCCAGCTTTAGATGGAGGAAAGATACTATTTTTAGCAATTGAGAAAATTAAAGACAAACCAGTTTCAGCAAAGATAGAACAAAGAATCACTGCCGTCTTTTTCTTTTTATTAATTAGTTTATCACTTTTTGTTACAATAAAATTTGATATACCAAGATTTTCTGAATTTTGGAAGAATAGCTTATAAAAGAAAAAGCACCGCTTAAGGACAAAACCCTAAGAAGTGCTTCTCCATGATGATTCTATTTTCAGTATAGCAGATTAAAATAACGTATCAATTAGAGTAAAATAAAAAAAGAGGCATTGCCTAGGGACGAAACCCTTTGGTAATCCTCTCATCGTGATATGCTAATATTATCACTTTATATTCTCGTGTTAAGCGCTCGGTATGGTATAGAATAATAAAGCGAAAGAGTATGGTAAAAAGTTAAAATAAATATATGAAACAATCAAAACTTTTCTACAAAACTACAAAAGAAATAGGAGAAGATATCCAAGCAACATCCCACAAGCTTCTTGTGAGGGCTGGTTTTATAGATCAGTTAATGGCTGGTGTTTATACGTTTTTACCATTAGGTTTAAAAGTTTTGAATAAGATAGAAGGTATTATTCGTAAAAATATGGTGGAAGCGCCTGTTTGCGGGCAAGAAGTTTTAATGCCTGCTTTAACTCCGAAAGAAAACTGGCAGAAGACTGGGAGGTGGGAAGATTTTGGCGCTTTGTTTAAGTTAAAAGGTTTAGGTGATAAAGATTATGCTTTAGGCGCTACTCATGAAGAAATTGTCGTTCCTTTGGCTCAAAAGGTAATTCTGTCATATAAAGACCTCCCTCTTTATCTATTCCAAATTCAGACGAAGTTTAGAAATGAACCTCGTGCTAAGTCCGGTATTTTAAGGACTCGGGAATTTGTAATGAAAGACCTTTATTCTTTTCATACGAATCAAGAAGATTTAGACAACTATTATGATAAAGTTGATAAATCTTACATCAAAATTTTCAATGAGTGCGGGATTCCAGCTTCTGGCAAGAAAGTAGTAACTTTTAAAACATGGGCTTCTGGTGGAAGCTTTTCAAATTATTCTCACGAATACCAAACTTTAACAGAATCAGGGGAGGACACAATTCATATCTGCCAGAAATGCGGAGCAGCTATTAATGACGAGATAAAATTCGAACAAAAAAATTGTCTTGCACCAAGGTGTAAATCAAACGATTTTAAAACAGCAAAAGCAGTTGAAGTTGGTAATATTTTTAAATTAGGCACAAAATATTCTTTGCCGTTTGATTTGAAATTCCGAGATAAAGACGGAAAAGAAAAGCCAGTAATTATGGGTTGTTATGGCATAGGGTTGAGTAGAATTTTAGGCGCGATAGTTGAGGTCAATAACGATGGAAAAGGAATAATCTGGCCTAAAAATGTAGCTCCATTTTTGGTTCATTTAATTCCTGTTGAGAATAATAAAAAAGTAAAAGATGTATCAGAAAAACTCTATCAAAATTTATCCTCCTTCGTTAAAACTTCGGATGGACAAGCAAAAAGAATCGAAGTATTATACGACGATAGGGAAGGAAAGTCTGTTGGAGAAAAATTCTCCGAAGCAGATTTGATAGGTATTCCTTACAGAATTGTTGTAAGCGAAAGAACTTTAGAGAAAAATTCAGTAGAGTTAAAAGAACGTAATGTCCAAAAATCTCAGTTAATAAAGATTAACAAAATATTAAAATTATTAGATAATTAGATTTTTTATGAAGCCTAGAAAATTAATTAGAAAATTTGTTTCTTTTCTTTCAATTGATATGGCAATTGATTTAGGAACCGCTAATTCTTTAGTCTACATAAAAGATAGGGGAATTATTATTAACGAACCTTCGGTTGTGGCGATAAATAATAAAACCGGACAGATTTTAGCGATTGGTGAGGAGGCAAGGAAGATGGTTGGGAAAACCCCTTCCTATATTACAGCTACCAGACCTCTCGTTAATGGAGTTATTTCTGATTTTGAAGTAACCGAGCAAATACTAAAATATTTTATTGAAAAATCGGCAACGATGAGTAAGAAAAGGTTCGGCTTGGCATATTTGCCCCGTGTTATTATCGGAATTCCTTGCGGTGTCACAGAGGTTGAAAGAAGAGCGGTGAGAGATGCCGCCAAAAATGCGGGCGCAAGAACGGTTTTTTTGATTGAAGAACCTTTAGCGTCAGCTATTGGTGCCCATCTTCCGATTCAGAATGCCGGAGGAAATTTTATTGTCGACATCGGAGGAGGAACGACAGAAGTTGCTGTAATCTCTTTAGGGGGAATAGTCACCTCCCGCAGTTTAAGAATTGCCGGAGATAAACTTAATGATGATATTATTCAATTTGCTCAAAAAGAGTATAAATTACTTATTGGTGAGAGAACGGCAGAAAATATAAAAATAGCCATTGGTTCTGCTCTTCCGATGAAAGAAAAAAGAGAAATGCCTATGCGGGGCAGAAATATTGTTACCGGTCTTCCGGAAGAAATAGTGGTATTTGCTGATGATATTCAAAAAGCTTTAGAAAGATCAGTTAAACAAATTATTACTGCTATCAAAACAACAATTGAAGAAACTCCGCCAGAATTATTAGCAGATATTATGACAAGCGGCATTCATCTTGCAGGCGGAGGATCTCTATTAAAGGGACTTGATATTTTAATTGAAAAAGAAACAAAAATTCCTTGTAAGGTTATTGAGGATCCTTTAACCGCTGTTGCTCGTGGGGCAGGGGCAGCTTTAGAGAATATTGAAACACTAGCTGATATTATGGCCAGAGGCGACGAGGAAGAAGAAGTTCCCGAATAATTCTTCGTTAGGGTTTAGGGTTCAGAACTATACCCTAGACGCTATACGCTGTACCCTAAATAGAGATTTATGCTTTCCAAACAAGAAGTAGAAAAAGTTGCAAAATTGGTAAGAATAGAATTAACTGCCAGCGAGGTTTCAAAAATGCAAAAAGAACTTTCAGAGATTCTCGATTATTTTAATTTACTTAAAAAAGTCCCTAAGTTCGTTAAAGGCCAATACCCAACATCTAATGTCCAACACCTAAGGCAAGATGAAGCGAAATCGCAAGAAGACGAAGTCGCCAAAAAATTAATTAAAGCAGCTCCGGACACAAAAGAAAATCATATTAAAGTGAAAGCAATCTTTTAATGGAAATTAATAATTTAACAATTTCTAAAATACGAGAAGGTTTTTTAAGGAAAGACTTTTCAGCGGTTGAAATTACAGAAGAATATTTAAAACAAATTGATAAAAAAGACAAATCAATTTCTGCTTATCTGACTATAACCAAAGACCTTGCGATTTCTCAGGCAAAAGAAATAGATAAATCAATCTCTGATAATAAAAAATTCTCGGATTTAGCCGGAGTGCCTTGTTCTATAAAAGACAATATTCTAATTAAAGAAATAAAGTGTACCGCGGGTTCTAAGATTTTAGAGAACTATATAGCTCCTTACGACGCTACTGTTATTAAAAAGCTCAAAGAAGATGGCGCCGTAATTCTTGGTAAAACAAACTTAGATGAATTTGGGATGGGCGCTTCAACTGAAAACTCGGCTTTTAAAATAACTCATAATCCAGACGATTTAACCCGGGTGCCTGGTGGAACTTCAGGCGGTTCAGCCGCTGCCGTAGCAGCCTCGGAATGTTGTTATGCATTAGGGTCAGATACAGGAGGCTCTATAAGGCAGCCAGCTTCTTTTTGTGGCGTGGTCGGACTAAAACCTACCTACGGCGCTGTTTCGCGGTATGGCTTAATGGCTTTTGCGTCTTCATTAGATCAAATAGGCTCGCTCACAAAAACCGTAGAAGATGCCAGAATAGTTTTCAATGCTATTTCCGGCAAAGATGAAATGGATTCCACAAGTGTGGAATTAAATCCTAAATCCCAAATCCCAAATCCTAAATCCCGACATCGTCGAGGACTCTCGATGCCGACAAAGTCGAGCATTCTCGACAAGGTCGGAACAAAGTCGGAGCAAATTCCAAATTCCAAATTCCAAATTAAAAACTTGCGTATCGGTATTCCTAAGGAATATTTTGTAAAAGGTATTGATCAAGAAGTTGAGAAAATAATAAAACAAACCATTAAAAAGATAGAAGAACAAGGCGCAAAAATAGAAGAAATAAGTTTGCCACACACTGAATATGCCCTTGCTTGTTATTATATTATTGCTCCCTCGGAGGCAAGCGCTAATTTGGCAAGATACGATGGCATAAAATACGGACTTTCAAAAAATAAAGAAGAAAATTTATTAAATGTTTATCTAAAAAGCAGGGGAGAAGGTTTTGGTGCAGAAGTTAAAAGAAGAATTATATTGGGCGCATATAGTTTATCAGCTGGTTATTATGATGCTTATTATCTTAAGGCGCAGGAAGTAAGAAATTTAATAAAAGAAGATTTTAAAAAAGCATTCAGCAGGGTTGATTTAATTCTTACCCCAGTATCTCCAACCACTGCTTTCAAAATCGGGGAGAAGACAAAAGACCCTCTTTCAATGTACTTAAGCGATATCTACACTGTGGCCATAAGCTTGGCTGGTTTGCCAGCTATATCTCTGCCTTGCGGTAGAGTTAAAGGTCTTTCTGTGGGGCTGCAAATCATAGGTAATTATTTTGAAGAAAATAAAATATTAGATATAGCTTCTTTTATTGAGAAATTAGTAATACAATAGAAATATGAACCAAGCGATAACAGATATTATTTCAATAATTACTTCTCCAGAACTACAAAGAGAACTTCTTCCAGCAAAAGTAGTTTTTATCTTTTTTACTATTGTTTTTTTCGTCAGCATTATTTATTTTATCTTTAATAGTAGCTATCTTAATTATCAATTTATTTATGATGCAAGAGGGTTTTTTAACATAGGGGCGCCTGATTTGAGGAAAACTATCAGACGATGGAATAAGATTAAAAAAAGGGTGAAAACAGGTGTTGAGTATGAATATAAATTAGCGCTTATGGAGGCAGAAGAATTATTTAACGATGTTTTAAAAGATAAGGGTTTTGAAGGGAAAAATTTTGAGGAAAGGGTGCAAAATGTAGGAAAAATTCAGTTGCCTAATTCAGAAGAAATTTTAGAAGCGCACGGAATAAGAAATTTAGTTGCTCACGACCCTAATTATAAGTTGAGTGGCGGAGAGATAAATAAGATATTAGAGATTTACGAACGCGGTATTAAAAACATAGAATCCTTCTAAATTAAAATTTTAAACAACAAAAAACCAGCCTGGTCGCCTGAGGCGACATAGGGTTGGTTTTTTGTTTTACGTTGAAATTATTCTAAAAATTGATAGAATAACATAAACGAAAGTATTCTTGTTATCTCCATGCGGCTGGAAACATCCAAAGAATCATACTTAAAGTAACTATTGATATTAAAATTATCCAAATTGTTTTGAATACTGTTTTTGCTTTTATTTTTTTCATCTTTTTACCTTATTATATTTAATAAGTAAATGATAACAAAATTTGAAAGAAGAAAAAAGAGGATATATGTCGCGACTAACTTTTTAGGCATAATTATATCAATTTTTATTTTAATAGCTACGACATATTTGATAATTTCTAATATTAAAATAAATCAGAAGAGGAATAAGCTCAATGCTCAGATTGAAGCAGTTAAAGCAGAAGTAGAAGACTTTGAAAGCAAAAACGAATCATTAAAAGAGGGGATTTCGCATGTTGGAGAAGAGGAATATGTTGAAAAGGTTGCTAGAGAGGAATTAAGCCTTCAAAAAGAAGGTGAGAAAGTAGTCGGGTTTATTCTACCAGTCGAAAATAAAGAAGAGAGTGAAGCAAGAAACTATTGGCAGCCAAAAAACTGGTGGGCATTTTTAAAAGGAGCGTTTGGGTGGGTGAAAAACAAGTTTTAGTTTTGTGCGGGTATGGTTCAATGGTAGAACGCGTCCTTATTTACCCCGTTAATTTTGCGAGTGTGGTTCAATGGTAGAACGCGTCCTTCCTTCACCCCCACACCATAATTATGCGAGAGTGGTTCAGTGGTAGAATAGTTCCTTCCCAAGGAACAGATGGGGGTTCGATTCCC
>JAHJTG010000011.1 GCA_018829965.1 Patescibacteria group bacterium
TCGGCGGCTGCGGTGATTCCTTTTCCCCAAAACCCCTTTTCCTCGCCGCAGCCGCCGACGCTTTCGCTCGCCCGCCCTTCGGGCGGGCTCGCTTTTAAAAAACATTAAAAAATTGTAATCCGAAAAAAATTATGATACAATATAAAAAGAACGAGATAATTCTATAATTTGCGACATTTTTTAAATGAAAACCAATCCTCTCTCAATAAAAATCGGGATTATTGGTGGCGGACAATTAGCGAAAATGATGGCTCAGGAAGCAAAGAGAATGGGATTTTATATTCAGATCTTAGATCCAACGCCAGATTGTCCGGCTAGTCAGTTTGCCGATAGACAGATTGTTGGAGATTTTTATAATGAAGAGAAAATAAAAGAAATCGTCTTTGCCAGCGCTGTCACTACCTATGATATCGAACATATCAATACCAATGCTTTGAAGACATTGGTCGCCCAAGGTCATGTTATTTATCCATCGCCGAGTCTACTTGAAATTATCCAAGATAAATCAAAACAAAAAGAGATATTAAAAAGAGCTGGCATTCCAATTCCTAAATATAAAAAAGTTAACAATCCAAAAAGTCTTGCTTTTTCTCTTAAAGAATTTAACTTCCCAGTTGTTCAAAAAGCTCGTAAAGGGGGGTATGATGGTAGGGGAGTTTTCGTGATTCAAGACATCCATGATATAGGAAAAGCAACTAAAACTGAGTCAATATTAGAGGAATTCATTGATTTCGAAAAAGAATTAGCTGTGATGGTGGCTAGAAGCGTTAACAGTGAAATTAGGTGCTATCCGGTGGCAGAAATGACATTTGATAAAAGAGCCAATATTTGCGATAGGGTAATTGCTCCAGCTCGAATCCCGAAAGGCGTCCAGGAAGAGGTAAGAGAAATTGCCCAAAAATGCGTAGAGGTTCTTGATGGAATAGGAATTTTTGGAATAGAAATGTTTTTAACCAGAGATGGAAAGATTTTAGTAAATGAAATTGCTCCAAGGCCCCATAATTCAGGTCATTACACAATAGAAGCCTGTGTAACTTCCCAGTTTGAGCAGCATATCAGAGCAATAACTGGTTTGCCCCTTGGTTCACCCGAATTATTGAGTTCGGCAGTAATGATGAATATACTTGGTGAAGAGGGATGCGAGGGCCCAGCCATTTTAAAAGGAATCGAAAGAGCCCTATCAATTCCAGGAGTTTCGTTACATTTTTATGGAAAAAATATCACAAAACCATTTAGGAAAATGGGGCACATAACAGTAGTGGATAGAGACATTGAAAGAGCAATAGAGAAAGCAGAAAAAGCAAAGAGCTTTCTTAGAGTAATTACAAATGAGTAAGTACCAAAAACATGAAAATAAAAAACCCACAAGTAGGAATCATTATGGGAAGCGATTCAGATTTGGAGGCAATGAAAGCAGCTGCCGAAATTCTTGAGGATTTTGGAATAAAATACGAACTGACGATTGTCTCTGCTCACCGAACTCCAGATAGAATGTTTAAATACGCCAAAGAGGCAGAAAAAAGAGGAATAGAGGTAATTATTGCCGGTGCAGGTGGGGCTGCTCATTTACCAGGCATGACAGCCTCTATTACTCATTTACCAGTAATTGGAGTCCCAATTAAAACTTCGAGCTTAAAGGGCTTAGATTCCCTTTTATCTATTATGCAAATGCCAGGAGGAGTGCCGGTGGCGACAGTGGCTATTAATAATGCCAAAAATGCAGGGATTTTAGCAGCAGAGATTTTAGGAATAAAATATCCTGAAATTAGAAAAAAAGTTAAGCGCTATAAAGAAAAGCTAAACAGAGAAATAAAAAGAAAAGCAGGTAAAATAGAAAAAGTGGGTTATAAAAAATATCTTAAGCAGAGGAAACAACATGATTCATCCTATTGATTACAGATATGGCTCAAAAGAGATGCGGGAGATTTTTGATGAGGAAAAGAGATTGGAGCAGCAGTTAAAAGTGGAGGCTGCTTTAGTTGAAGCTCTGGCTGATTTTGGTAAGATACCGAAAAGCGCAGCCAGAGAGATTAAGCAAAAAGCCAATACTAATTTTGTAAAACTTGAAAGAGTGAAACAGATAGAAGAAGAAACAAAACACGATGTAATGGCCTTAGTTAGGGCATTAACAGAAGTTTGCGGAGAGGCTGGCAAATATGTTCATCTTACTGCTACAAGCTATGATATTGTTGATACAGCTCAGGCTATTCAGATAAAAGAAGCAGTGGAAATTTTATTGAAAAAAGGCGAAGAATTGTTAAAAAATTGTTTAAATATTTCTGAAAAGTATAAAGATCTTGTTATGATTGGCAGAACGCATGGCCAACATGCTATCCCGATTACCCTTGGTTTTAAATTTGCAAATTATACAGATAAGATAGGCGAAAACCTAAGAAGATTAAAAGAAGCCAAGAAATACATTTGTGGAAAATTTTCGGGGGCAGTAGGAAACTATGCCGCTCAACAAATTTATGGTTTGGGTGATGAGATAGAACGAAAAATAATGGAAAAACTCAGTCTAGAGGCAGCTGATATAAGCACTCAAGTTGTGGCCAGAGAGAATATTGCTAGAATACTTTGCGACCTATCTATATTTGCTTGCACAATCGAGCAAATCGCAAAAGAGATTAGAAATCTTCAAAGAACAGAAATTGCTGAATTATCAGAGCCCTTTGGCGAAAAGCAAGTTGGATCTTCAACTATGGCTCAGAAAAGAAACCCTATTAATACAGAAAATATCTGTAGCAATGTAAGAGTTATTAGATCTTGTGTCTATCCTATTCTTGAAAATATCGCTTTAGAACACGAAAGAGATTTAACAAATTCGGCAAACGAAAGATCAATTTTGCCAACAATTTTCATTTTAATGGATGAAATTTTAACAAGGATGAACACAGTCATTAAGGATTTAGTAGTTTTTCCCGAGAACATAAAAAAGAATCTTGAATTAACAAAAGGGACAATAATGGCAGAAGCTGTTATCACCGAGCTAACAAAAAGAGGGATGGGCAGGCAAGATGCTCACGAAATTCTAAGAAAGGGTTCTATCCAGGCTTTTTCTGAAAACCGTAATTTAAAAGAAATTCTTCTGCAGAATAATGAAGTTTTAAAATATTTAAACAAAAATGAATTAGAAGAAATAATAAATTATAATAATTATATTGGATTATCAGTTGAAAAAACTGATAAGATAATCCAAAAATGGAAAAATTTTGCCTAAAATAATTATATGAAACCGATGAAAATTCGAAAAGGGTCGTCTAAAGATATTTTAATATTTAAAGAACCTACCGATAATTTTCCCGGGAAAGGCGTGTTTGAGTTTTTAGATTATTTCTCAATATTTGATTGGGGAAGATTTTTAAATGATCCAATTAAAGGAAAAGGAATAGCGATGGCTGCCATTGCCCGCAAACATTTTGAGTTGCTAAACGAAGCAGGAATTAAAAATCATTATGAAGGTATGGCCAGCCCGATAAAGATAAATGTTGCCTTGGTAAATATCACTCAACCTTATAAGAATGTGCCTCCAGACTCAAGAAATTATCTTCTTCCTATAGAAATAATTTTCAGAATTTATACTCATCCTGAAAGCTCTGACTTAAAGAAAATAAAGGAAGGAAAAAGAACTTATCAAGAACTTGGTTATGAAGAAATGCCAGAGCCAAACAAAAAATTGGCCCAGACAAAGATTAGTTATGCCACAAAACTAGAGGCCACAGATAGAGTTCTAGCAAGAGAAGAGGCCAGAGAGCTTGCTGGTCTAACCAAAGAAGAGATGTATAAGTTAGAGAAATTAGCTCTAAGAGTTAATGACATAATCACGAATCATTCTGAAAGAGTAGGCTTAATACATTACGACGGCAAAATAGAAGTAGCTAAAGATATAAATGGCGATTTCATGGTGGTAGATGCAGTAGGGACATTAGATGAGGATAGATTTATGATGAAAGTTGATGGAGATAAATTCATTGATGTAAGTAAACAATTTATTCGAAATTGGTTTGTAACAAACGGTTGGAAAAAAATTGTTGACGATGCTAAAAAAAGAGCAGAGAAAGAAGGGGTGGAAGATTGGAAAGCTATCTGCAAAAAACCTCCTAGATTGCCAGAAAAAATAAGTAAAATTGTGACTGAGATGTATCTGGCTGATGCTGAAGCCAGGACAGAGGAGAGATTAGGAGAAAGGTTAGGTATAAAAGTTCGCCCACTTCAGCAAGTAGCAAAAGAGACGTATGATATCCAAAAAGCGCAGAGGACAAGCATTAGTAATTTCTAAACTGTATACAAAATATCTCGGCGCCCAAGGGGGCGTCATTTTTGACCTACGGCCTATAGAATAGAAGTTGGTTTTTAAAAATAGCCAAAATTACTACCCAAAATGCCAAAGAATTATTTAAAATATAGAAAACTTATTAATCAAAAAATAAAACAGAAAGAGAAAGAAGGAAAATCCCGATCAGCTGATTCACCCCTTTTTTATTTGATAAAAATTTCATATTTTCTAAAATTGTATCATAATTTTTTTCGGATTACAATTTTTTAATGTTTTTTAAAAGCGAGCCCGCCCGAAGGGCGGGCGAGCGAAAGCGTCGGCGGCTGCGGCGAGGAAAAGGGGTTTTGGGGAAAAGGAATCACCGCAGCCGCCGA
>JAHJTG010000012.1 GCA_018829965.1 Patescibacteria group bacterium
CCTAAAAATTTAAGCAGTGCGTATACTAGAAATGCCGGCCATACTAATGCTTTTAGCACTCCTAAAACACCCATCCAGAAACCAGTTGCATAGTAAATGTAATAAACTGCTGCTCCGATAAAGCCGAGTCCGTATATCCCTCCTCCGCAACAGCCACCACTCATATTGCAATTCATTTTTTTCTTTGCCATATTGTTAACTCCTTTTTTATTATGTTGTTTAGGTTTAAATATTTTTGGGCATTGGAAAATTTAATATTTGCTCGCCATTCTGGCTCGACTAATCAAGCTCAATCGACTCGGTGCTCGTCGATTTCGCACATTTTAATTATTAATTCTATAAAAATAACGAGAGGAGATATAATAAGTTATAGGGTGGATTTAATATATGGATGTTATTTCAAATTACCTGCGATTGCTGCACTTAATGATGATGGGAAAGCTACGATTACTGTTCTGTTGAATGCTAATAACCAGTCTGTTGTCCAAGGTGCTCTTTGGATTATTGTAAGTATTAATGTTACAATTATGAATGAGGTTATGTATAATATGAAGACTCTTTTTAATAAATCAAACCAGTAAAAATTTGGGATGTTTTTTGAGAAGTTCCTGTATGCGAAGAGGAATATGAATAGTAAAGATAAGGCGAGTATTAGTAAGATGTTATATGTGGGAAGGGTTTCGCCTAAACGCCAGGTTTCTTCTGTAAATCCGATTGGGATTGCTAAAAGTGTTGTACCAATAATTGCCTGAAGAAGATTTCTAAATTTAGATTTTGAAGAAGAGGGTTCCATTAATTTGGTGAATGTTGCTTCTTTATCCGGGGTGGGTTTCTTGCTGAGGGGTTTTGCTGATAGGAGTATTATTCGGGAGGGTCACCTTTTTTTTAGTTTCCATATTATTAGAAATGATTGGGGGTTAAAAAAGGTATTTGTTTTTGGGTTCGATACACTATATTTTTATTCTACTAACTACAACAACTATTTTTCACCATAATAATCTTTTAAAGTAAAGTATACCAATGTATACCATGGCAGAATCACAAAGCAGATATTCAATTGTTGAAAGGTTAACTAGGAAAAAATTAGAATTAATTAGTGATAAGACTAGTTTAAATGAAGAAGTTGGAAATGCTAAATACAAAATTGAAAAACTTAAATCAGATTTATCAAATTGGGAGATGAATATTAAGCAAGATATAGAGAGAACAAAAAGAGAAAAAGAAATATCAATTAAAGATGCTGAAAGGGATGCTATGGATGTTGAAAAAAGAAAATCAGCTGTTGAGTCTTCTATATCTGAACAAATTAAAACAATTGATGAGGCTTTAGATAAAATACAGAAGATTAGTGAAACTGCTTCAACAAATTAAGATAAAATCATGTTGCTTTGAAAAAACAAAAATTGCCATGTTGCTTAAAGCGTTATAATGGTAAAAAATATGCAATGCCATGTGCTGCATCCCTGCAGGTTCAAATCCTGCTTGCAATTTGTTGTAAAAAGGGTTAATTTTATAAAATGGCCGGCAGAAATGCCGGCACTATGTTCTATAAGATGAAAACTAAAAAAGACAGAAAACATTCTGGAAGGAAAACTATTTTTGTTTCAGATGATAATTATCCCTTTCAAGAAACTTTTTGGGATGACTGGAATGATTATAGAGATGGTTTTAGAGGAAGCAAAGATAGAACTTTGATTAGAAAAAGTGGGCAGGGGTATGGAAAAAAGAAATTAGAACCTGAAGTTGATAAATCAAATAAAAAATTAAGAAAGTATGCTAAGATAAGAAAGGAGAGAATGTTAAGGGAGAAGAATTGATTTGTTGGATTGCTTATAAAATTGGATGGGCCTTCAATATAGAAGTATTTATTTTATCTAAATACCCCACAGCTTGCTGTGGGGATGAAGCTTTAGAAAACTATTAAACGATGAGATTCTTCTACGAGTTATGGAAGAAGATGAACTTTGTAAATCAGCACATAAGGTTTTTCAAGATAAAGTTAGCTGAGTTCGCTTAGGGGTGGTGGTAGATGCCCCAG
>JAHJTG010000013.1 GCA_018829965.1 Patescibacteria group bacterium
AGAACTTCAGAATCAAATTCAGACATTAGAGCAAGAGCAAACAAGAATTGAAAGCTTCGTAAAAGATCAGGAGGGCAAATTCAGTTTATTCGGTTGGTTTGTAAAATTGTTTAATAAATAACTAGATAATAGGCGCAAATTGTTTAAAAGTCGCCTCTTTGGGAGGTGGCTTTTTATACCAGATAGGTTTTAATATCATCCATTATTTCTTCAGGGTGCTTAATAGCATCAACCCACCTTAAAGTTCGAATCTTTCGGTTGTACTCAGGACATACTGAATCGTCCTACCTGCGGGGCTTAGTTAAGTCGTGTCAAGAACCACCTTTTAATTGGGGTGGTTTTTTGATAAGATAAGATAAGAATAATAAATAGATAAAAATATTTAAAATGCAGGGAATAAAAGATAAAATTAAAAATAGAAGCAAAGAAGTTAAAAGAGAAATTCGTCAAAAAATAGTCGGTTATATATTAGCTGCTTTTGGATTAGTAGCTGCGCTTTCTTGGAATGAATCGATAAAAGGTTTGATAGAATACTTTTTTCCGATTAGTAAGAATACAGTTTCAGCTAAATTTATTTATGCTATTGTAATAACTTTTGTGGTGGTAATAATTTCTATTTATCTGACAAGATTGTTAGATAACAAAAACGAAGATAAATAAAACAAAAGTTATTCAAAATAAGTTTTAGCATCAGACCATATTTTTTTATCATAACTTAATCGGAGCAGATTTTTTCTGTGAGATTGACTCCGATGGGTTTATATTTTTTTAATTTTGTTGTAGAATATAATAAAAGGTAAAATTATAATTAATAATAAAAAAAATTTAAAAATATCTCTTTGAAATTAGAGAAGAAGACATATCGTTTTTCTTTGGTTTTGAAAGGTTGGCAAAGAGTTCAGAAATGAGTAACTAATAAATAATAGAAAAATAAAATATGGCAAAAAAACGCTCAAAAAAATCTCGTCCTGTAAAAAAAGCTAAGACAAAAAAACGCTCAAAAAGTAAAAGATAGTAGGATAAGGGTCTATTAGGGGAAGCTCCGATATTTTATCGGAGTTTTTCCATATTACGAGTTCCCTTTTTCGGTCGCCTTAGGCGACCTACGGATGGACACAGCCGGACGGACGAGGTCTTCCTTTGCTTGCGAGCTTTGGATGGACGCGGTAGCATAAATCAAATGTTTTACCAATTCAAGATATTTATCGTTTCATTATTTATTGTAATTATTCTCGTTGGTTTTTTTTATTACATCGATATTTTCAAAAAAGATAATGAGTTAAAAAATAAAATTGGACAGATGCTAATGGTGGGTTTTCGTGGAACCGAAATATCGACCGATTCCTATATTGTGGGTGTTGTTAAAAATCTAAAAGTGGGAGGAATAATTTTATTTGATTATGATGTCCCTACCAAAAGTTTTCCCCGAAACATTATTAATCCAAAACAAACAAAAAAACTTATTTCAGATTTGCAATCTTATACCACAGCCCCTCTATTAATTGCAGTTGATGCAGAGGGAGGGAGTGTTAATCGTTTAAAGTTAGATTATGGTTTTCTTAATATTCTTTCTGCGAAAGAGATGGGACAGAGTATAGAAACAACAGTTAAAGAATCTGAAAAATTAGCCACGGAACTTAAAGAATTAGGATTTAATATGAATCTTGCGCCTGTTATTGATGTTGATATAAACCCCAATAATCCAATAATCGGTGGACTAAACCGCTCCTTTTCTTCTGACCCAAACAAAGTTATAACATACGCAACAGCCTTTATAAAAACACATCATGAGAAAAATATAATCATTGTAGGAAAACATTTTCCTGGACACGGTAGTTCAATGGGCGATAGCCACTTAGGTATAGTTGATGTCACGAATACTTATCAGGAAAAAGAATTAATGCCATATATAGAGCTTCAAAAAGAGGGATTGCTTGACGTTGTAATGACTGCTCACATTATTAATCGAAATATAGATAAAAGTTATCCCGCAACACTTTCTTCAAATTTTCTTCAAAAAATATTACGGCAACAAATAGGATTTAAAAGTGTTATTATCTCAGATGATTTAAATATGAATGCCATCGTTGATAATTATGGATTCGGAGAAGCAATAATTAAAGCCGTTAATGCTGGCTGTGACATCCTTTTAATTTCTAATAATGGTACCTCAAAATATGACGAGCAGTTACCGTACAAAGCTCGGGATATTATTTATGAAGCAGTAAAAAACGGTAAAATTTCCTTAGAAGCGATAACAGAATCCTATAATCGCATCTATAATTTGAAGAAAAAATTTGGAATAATCTAAAAGATGTGGTAGGATAAAAATAGTACTTATTAAAGAGGGGAAAAGCTAATTATAAAAGGTCGCGATTTTAATTAAATTAAATTCATCCAGTTAAATAATTTCGCCGATAGCGAAATTACTGCAAAAAGCAGTATTTAACTGGGTAAATATTTATTATGGCAAAAGAAGTTATAAAAAAAGATGGGACAAAAGAGCCATTTGATGCAGGAAAAATCAGAAACGCAATTGTCGCCACTGTTGCATCGGTTGCTCTTTCAGAAGAAAGAAAAAATGAAGTAGTGGAGCAAGTGGTTTCCAAGGTAACCCAAACAATAGTAGAAGGAAAAGACGAAATACCAACCAGCGAAATTAAAGAAAATATTCTTAGCGAATTGGATAGTATAGAACCATCGGTTTCTGCGGCATGGAGAAAGTATGAACAGGAGAAACAAGCGCCTTAATCTATTTTTGATAAATTGTAACAAAAATCGCTCGGTCGCCTAAGGCGACATAGAGCGATTTTTGTTTACATTAAACTTATTCAAATGGTAAAGTAAGTAAATACAAATAAAATTATATGCAAGAAATCTTTTTAGACGCTTTAATGGACACCATAAAAATGGTTCCATTATTATTAATAATTTATATTGGAATAGAAATAGCAGAGTATAAGTTTGGGAACAAAACAAGAGAAAAAATCCAAAAAGCAGGAATGGCTGCTCCGGCAGTGGGGGCAGTAGTTGGAATTTTTCCCCAGTGCGGATTTTCAGTTGTTACTACTGCTCTGTATACCAAAAGGCTTGTTACCATAGGAACATTATTAGCTGTTTATCTTTCTACTTCTGACGAGGCAATCCCAATAATTTTATCTCAGCCAGATAAAGTCGGGATTATTTTGCCGTTGATTTTAACAAAAATTTTCATTGCTTTAATTGCTGGATATGCTATTGACTTCGCTTTTAGAAAAGCAAAGAAGAAAACATCAGCACACATAGAATCTTATATACAAGGCAAGGACGATAAAGATTATAAACACGAATCAATAGTAAATGAAAAAGCTTGTTGTGGGCACAGTACGAGTTCAATTGCCAAAAAGTTTAATCCGAAAGAAATATTTATACATCCAATAGTTCATACGATAAAGATATCTGTTTTTATTTTTGTTGTTTCATACTTAATTAATTTTGTAATTTTCCAAATAGGAGAAGAAGCATTCGGCAAATTATTTTTGAACCATAGTTTTTTTCAGCCTTTTTTGATGGCATTGGTCGGGCTTATCCCAAATTGTGCGGCATCTGTTGCTGTGATAGAATTGTACCTTAAGGGTTTAATTTCCTACGGCTCTGTTATTGCTGGATTATGCGCAAGCGGTGGATTAGGAATATTGGTTTTATTCAGAGAGGAGAGAAAGAAAAAAGATGTATTTAAAATTTTATTTTTACTTTTTGGAATAAGCGTTTTGGTTGGATTAATTATTCAATATATTTTTTAAAAAAAATGACAACCATTTTAACTGATGAAAATTTCGAAAAAGAAATACAGGATATAAATAAACCGGTTTTGGTCGATTTTTTTGCTACTTGGTGCGGACCATGCGCTATTTTAGGCCCGATTTTAGAAAAAATAGCAAATGAATTAAAAGATAAAATTGTTTTAATAAAAGTTGACCTTGATAATGTTCCCTTAATTGCCCAAAAATTTGGAATTGATAGAATTCCTACTGTTATTCTTTTCAAGGCTGGAAAGCCAGTAGATGGTTTTATGGGATTAAGAGTAGAAGGGGATATTAAAGAATGGTTAGAAAAGATAATATAGGCGACGAATCGCCTATATATTTAATCGCTCGGTCGGAATAAAAATAAATTTTTATTTCTCCCTCGCTCATAAATATAAAAATATGAAAAAAGATAATATCCAAGATAAAATCGATGATTTGAATAAATGGTATGCTGATTACGCTAAAGAGAACGGATTCAAATTAAATCCCAAAAAAGAAATTACGCAAAAATTAATGAGAGGTTTATTGGAAAACGAGAAAAAATATGGTCAAAGATGTTGTCCGTGTAGAAGAGCCACGGGAGACAAAGAGACGGATGCAAAAATCGTTTGTCCTTGTTCTTACCATCGCGACGAGATTGAGAAAAATGGGCAGTGTCTTTGCGGATTGTTTATAAAGTAGTATAATAAATAAATATATAGATTTTTAAAAATCTATATATTTGTGCGTTCGGTCGGAATGAAAATTTCGGTTGTTAAAAATAAAAACGTTATTTTCTCCTTCCTTAGCTCTCATCCCTTCCTCATTTACAAATATAATTAATAATCATTTTAATAATATGAGTAAAATATCTATTCTCGCGAAAATAATTTTTATAGTTATATTTCTGATTTTTGCTGTTGCCTTTTTTCTGTATAAGCAGTATATGTTTTCTTTCCTTACGCTTGTCGTTATACTTGTTATTTCAAGATGGGATAGGGTAAAGAAATTAATTGCCGGCCGAGGCAGGGTAGAGGTTCAGATAGAAAAAGATAAGGATGTAAAATAAGGGAAAAAGATTGACTTTTAACAACGGCTAGGCTACTATAATATAGTAAGTTTCTATTGAATTTTCTTTCCCTTCTAATTTATTAATTTGGAAAAGAAACGAGATAGCAGGTCGGCTTACTCATTAATAAATTATTAAGGAAAAAAATATGTCCAAAAAATTATTTGTAGGTGGATTATCATATGAAACCACCGGTGAAACCTTGAAAGAGGCTTTTGCTCAGATTGGAACAGTTGAATCAGCAAATGTGATCACTGATAAAATATCCGGTCGTTCAAAAGGATTTGGTTTTGTTGAAATGTCTTCTGAAGAAGAAGCTAAAAAAGCTATTGAAACATTGAATGGCAAAGAGATTGATGGAAGAAATGTTACAGTGAACGAAGCTAAACCTTTAGCGCCTCGTTAAGTAGACAGTTTCAAAGTTTGAAAAAGTCCCCTATACAGCTATGCTGTCGGGGATTTTTTCTTTTTAAGCGTTGTGGTATTATAGAATAATTATAGAGATTATTAGTAATCTATATAATTGGTTCGCTCGCTCGGAATGAAAATTTCGGTTGTCAAAATAAAAGTAAATTTTTATTTTTTCCTCCCTCAGTTTTCATTCCTTACTCGCTGCCAATTATTAACATCATTTAAAAACATGATATCAAAATACAAAGTTCTATTAACTCTTTTTATATTCCTCGGAGCAATTTTAATTGCTCCTTTAGCCGTTAGCGCCCAAGAAGAAAATGCAGTTATCACCAGTGAAGCCGACCAGGCGTTAGCTGAAAGCGCCGATTTGTCTGATGAGCCGGAAGTATTAGAATCAGTTACTATTGAAGAGCCTAAAAGCATTCCCTCTAATTTCGGGCTTTGGTGGCGTAATTTAAAAGAACAGATTTCTTTAGTAATAACCTTTAATCCAGTAAAAAAAGCTGAAAAACAATTAAAATTTGCTGAAGAAAGAATAAAGTTAGCTGAATATACTCTTCAAAATAGTACTGGTCCAAAAATTCAGGAGAAAGCTCAAAAAATGGTAGAAAAGGCTAATGAGTATATACAGAAAGTTGAAGAGAAAAAAAATGAATTAGCCCAGAGCTCTGATTTAAAAGCTAAAACAATATTAAAAGATGTGGCAAAACATTATTTAAATACAGAACGGGTTTTTGAAAAAATAGAAGACAAATTGCCTCCAGAAAAATTAGAACAATTTCAACAAATTCGTGAGCGAATAGAAGAAAGACAAGGGTCTGTTTTAGAAGAAATAAAAAATAACTTTAATGTTTCTCAAGAAATAAAAGATAAAGTAATTGAAGTCGGGAATAAAATAAAAGAAAAATTGCAGATTAGAGAAGAGTTTAGAGCAGAGCAAAAAGATATTTTAGATGAGATAAAGGCTGGAAATCAAGAGGCTAAAAATGAATTTCAACAGTTGAGGCAAGAAAAAGAGCAGAAAACAGAAGAACTGCGCCAGCAATATAAAGAAGAAAAAACCGAAATTATTGATAAGGTAAAATCCGGCGATGAAACAGCCGTTAAAGAATTAAAAGAGCTCAACCAAAAACAGCAAGGCAAACTTCAAGAAGTTCGCCAAGAGGTTACAGAAAAAGCCAAAGAAATCAAACAGGAAGTGATTAAAAATGTGCAAGTGAAAAAAGAACAGATGCAGCAAAATAGAGAAGAGCTTAAAGAAACTATTAAAGCAAATAAACCATAAATAGCAAAAAAAACATTGTTATAAATAAAAAAACCGCCCTGTGCCTTTTGGCCGGGGCGGTTTTTTTTAACTAACGACTAAATCTTGGCGGTCTTTTCTTTGACCAACATTCTCTACAATAAATAGGTCTGTCTGGAGCTGGTTCGAATGGTAGCTCTGTTATTGCTACTGCGCATTCTGAACATTTCCAGTCACCTTTTACCATAGGTCTTGGTTCAAAGTTTCCGCGTGATCTGTCATCAAATTTTTTGAAGACCATGATAACGTATATAACTTTACTAAATAAAAAAAGCGACCTTTTTCTGACTTCTAAGCCGCTCTACTTTTTGGGTCTTCAACTTTTAAGATTAAAAACTTATTTAAGATGCCTCGACTTATTAGTCTACTTAGTACGATTTTTCAATCTTATTACTAAGTCTATAATTACTATACTCCTAATCCTACGTATGTCAATGGTTGGAGGGAATAAAAAAGCCTAAGATATTTCTACCTTAGGCCAGGGCTTTTAGAGGATTGTTCAATCAGCTGACAATTCTTACTTGATAACGATTGATTCCTTTTGCAGGAACACTTAGGCCAGCTCCCCATTGTTCGCAAACAAGATCGTCTCCTTTTACCACTTCTCCCATAGCAATAATTTCTGGCTTAAGAAGTGATGCTTCGGACGGTTTGCATATAAATCGAAAACCGATAAAAGATTCTTTCCTTAGCCATTCGATAGTAAAGCTGTCTGATTTGGGAATTTTATTAAATTCGTCCTGTGTGAATTCAATGATGGGATATTTTTCTATCCTTCTCCTTTCTTCGCTAATTTCTCCCCATGTTTTCTTCCGTGGCTTCTTAGGTTTTTGTGGTTTCTTAGATTTTTGTTCAAGTTCCCCTCTTTTTTTATTCGATTTTCGTCTAAAGTACTTTATTAACCGGAAGGTTGCGAGAAGACCAATAATTGATATTAAAGAGAAAAAATAAAAATTAGGCACGTCTTTTAACATATCCATTTCCTACCTTTCATATTAATCAGAATTAATAGTAATATTATTTTTAAACGAACAGGTTTATTTCTATCACTATTTGTCTTTTCTGTCAAAAAGTATTGTATAATAAGCGTATGCCCAGTAATACAACCTCCAGTAATTTTTCGCCAAACACGAAAATATCGGAAAATTATCAAGGAAGTATATCTGGGTTCAAGCAATCAATACCACTACCTACGCGAAAAATAGTGTTTGGTTCTGGAGGTTGATATACTGGGTATGGATTTAAGTAAGCTCAACGAAGTTTTAAAAGACGAACCGTCTTATCGTCAAAAACAGGCGCAAAAAGCTGTTTTTCAGGATTTAGCGGATAATTGGATGCAGGTACAAACTCTACCTATTGAATTGAGAAAAGAACTGAAAAAGAGTTGTCCGCTAAAAATAGATTTTCAAGCGTCTGTTTCTCAAGACGAGAAAGTGATTAAAGGATTGATCACTCTTAAAGATGGATTGAAGGTAGAGACGGTTTTAATGAAGCATGGCGATAATCGAAATACGGTTTGCGTTTCTTCCCAAGTCGGATGCCCTTTGGGATGTGTCTTTTGCGCAACAGGGAATATCGGTTTTAAAAGAAGTCTTAGTATCTACGAAATTGTCGAGCAAGTGCTGTTTTTCGCCCGTTATTTGAAAAGCAAGGGACCTGCCCGCAGTGGCTTCGCCCGCCAGACACGCCGACTCGAGTCGCGCGGGCTGGCTACAAGCGATGCAGGCGGGGAGAGGATAACAAATGTCGTATTTATGGGAATGGGTGAGCCATTCTTGAATTACGATAATGTTCTGGGGGCGATACGGATACTAAATGATGAAGAGAGGTTTAATTTAGGCGCTCGGCATTTTTCTATCTCTACTGTCGGGATAATAGAAGGAATTGAAAAGTTTTCTCAAGAAAAACTGCAAGTTAACCTAGCTATTTCTCTGCATGCTCCGGATGATAAATTACGGTCAGAGATTATGCCGATTAACAAAAAGTATTCTGTGAAAGAAGTATTAAAGGCAGTGGACGAGTATATAAAAAAAACAAAAAGAAGAGTAATGTTTGAATATGTTATGATAAAAGATGTAAATGATACTGATGAGTGCGCGAAAGAATTAGCAAAATTAGTAAAGAAGCCACTTTACTTCGTAAACTTAATTTTGTACAATCCGACTGGCATTTTTAAGTCATCTGAACCCGCAAGAATTAAAAGGTTCAAAGAGATTTTAGAAAAGTATGGCGTACCGGTTACTCAAAGGTATCGTTTTGGTAAAGACCTTAAAGCTGCTTGTGGCCAGTTAGCGGGAAAATAAAAATAAAAAAAAATGAACCCCGTTAGAGGTCTTTGATAGAAAAATTTTATTAAAATTTTTCTATGTTGACCGGACGGGACTTCTTAATATAATAATATGGCTGTCTGAAATTGACTATTTTAGTCATATAAAGATAAGTCTCTAACGGGGTGAATAAAAAAATATTTATAATCTTAATCATAGTATTATTAATAGGCATTTCAGCTTTAATAATTTTTGAAAAGTATAAGACAAAACCAATAATAGAAGAGATTAAAAAGGGAATGGTGGTTCTTTCTCCAAGAGCCGGAGAAGAGATTGCTTCACCTGTAAAAATCACAGGATATGTTAATGGCGATGGTTGGATAGGATTTGAAGGACAAGTTGGTTCAGTTAAGCTATTGGATAGCAATAGTAATGAGATAGCCTCTAGTATATTGAGTGCTGTAGGCGATTGGATGACTTCATTAATTAATTTTGAAGCAAATTTGAATTTTATATCTTTGAAAGATCAATCTGGCGTACTTGTTTTTTCAAATGAGAACCCGAGTGGATTATTAGAAAAAGATAAAGAGTTTCAATTGCCCGTAAAGATTAAAAGACCTAGCGGGGAAACAACTAAGATAAAAGTATATTTTAATAATAATGAAATGGATTCTGAATTTTCTTGTAATAAAGTTTTTTATACAGAAAGGGAAATTTTAAAAGTACCATCAATTGCAACAGCTACTTTACAAGAACTTTTAGGCGGGCCGAGTGATGCAGAGAAATCTCAAGGATTCTTTTCTAGTATAAAACAAGGAGTCGAAATTCAATCTTTAATTATTGAGAACGGTGTGGTAAAAGTTGATTTCAGCGAACAATTAGAATACAAGGTGGGTGGATCTTGCATGGTTTCGGCAATAAGGGCGCAGATTACAGAGACATTGAAGCAGTTCCCGACAATTGAAAGCGTAGTCATTTCAATAAACGGTCGGACAGAAGATATTTTACAGCCATGATAGAGTTTAAAATTTTAAAGAAGTCAAAAAAAAGTCGGGCAAGATTAGGATTATTAGAAACAAGTCATGGCGTTGTTGAGACGCCTTCTTTAGTTCCGGTTGCTACACAGGCAGTTATTAAAACTTTAACCAGCGAAGAAGTTTTACAAACTAAATCACAGATTTTAATTTGCAATACTTTCCATTTACATTTAAAGCCCGGCGAAGAAATAGTAAAAAAGTCAGGAGGTTTGCATAAATTTATGAATTGGCAAAAACCCTTGATGACTGATTCAGGTGGGTTTCAGGTTTTTTCTTTGGGTTTTGGAAAGGATTTAGGTGTCGGTAAAATAATAAAAAATTACAAAAGAAAGAAGGTTATAAAATATAGAAGCCAGCCAGTATCAATTAAAATAAATCAAGACGGAGTTTATTTCCGTTCACCAGTAGATGGAAGGAAGATATTTTTAGGGCCCAAGGAATCAATTAGAATTCAAGAAAAACTGGGGGCTGATATCATTTTTGCTTTTGACGAATGCACTCCGCCTTTAGCTGAAAGAAAATATATTGAGAACTCGCTGGAAAAAACTCACAGATGGGCGAAGATATGCTTAGAGTCTAAAAAAACAAATCAGGCTTTGTTCGGCATCACCCAAGGCTCTAATTTTAAAGATTTGCGCATAAAAAGCGCCAAATTTATCAATTCTTTAGGATTTGATGGTTTTGGCATTGGCGGAGATTTAGGGGAAAGTAAAGAGGGGACGGAAAAGATATTGGAATGGACGATTCCTTTATTGGAAGAGAAAAAACCGCGTCATTTATTAGGCATAGGATACCTTGAAGATATGGAGAATATTATAAAAGGCGGGGTTGATTTATTTGATTGTACGGTTCCGACGCATTATGCGAGAAGAGGGATTGCTTTTGTTTCAACAGGCAGATTAGATATGCAAAAATCAAAGTTTTTAAAGGATTTTAATCCTTTAGATAAAAAATGCGGTTGTTTCGTTTGCCAGAATTATAAAAGAAACTATATTTGCCATCTTTTCAGAGCAAAAGAAATTACTGCCTTGAAATTACTCACTTTCCACAATCTATATTTTTTCAATACTTTTGTAGGAAAGATACGAGAGAAGATAAAAAATGGGAAGTTGTAAGATTAGGGCGTTTATTATAGAATAAATTCATGATTAATTTAGCTCAAGTAAAAAAGAATCCGTTAATCTCTGAATATATCAGGCAGACAGAGAAATCTCTGGCTGCCCTTTCATATACCGACCATGGACTTAGGCATTGTAATTTAGTTGCTGATAGGGCAAGAAACATTGCCAAGGAAATCGGTTTAGCCCAAAAAGAGCAGGAACTGGCATCAATTGCTGCTTTTTGCCATGATATGGCTAATTTTTTAAGCAGAACCTATCATAACTATTTAGCCCCGTTGCTTTTTCAGCAGGTTTTTATCAACCAATTTACTCCGGAAGAAATGACAGAAATTATGCAGGCGATTGCAAATCACGACAAAGATGAAATGAATTTTACTACTAAAATTTCAGCAATAGTCGTCTTGGCTGATAAATCCGATGTTCATCGCTCAAGGGTAACTGTCAGCAAGATGGAGGATATAAAGGCAGATATTCACGATAGGGTGAATTATGCCACGAAAGAAAGTAAGCTTAAGGTTGAAAAAGATAAGAAAAGAATTACTTTAACTTTAAAGATTGATACAAATTTTGTTCCAATAGTAGGGTATTTCGAGATTTTCACGGAAAGAATGGTTTTTTGCAGAAAAGCAGCCGAGTTTTTAGGTTATAATTTCGGGCTTGTAATAAATAAGTTCAGATTGCTTTGAAAACGATAATCATAGTCGTAACACTAAAGGTCGTTGGCTACAAAATTAACAAACATAGAACAAATCCTAAACACTAAATCCTAAATCCTAAATAAATTCAAAATAACAAATCCAAAAGGTTTTGAATTTTAAAATTTAGATTTTGAAATTGTTTAGAGTTTAGATATTAGAATTTAGGGCTTGTAATTGTATGACGCCAGATCAATTTGTAAAATTAATGGAGAACCCGACAACAAGCGTACCACTTTTCTCTGCGTGGTTTTTATTAGTAGCTTGGTCTCTTATTTGGAAAGGTATTGCCTTATGGAAGGCGAGTCAAAATCGTAGCAAGGTTTGGTTTATTCTTCTTTTGATAGTAAACACTATGGGCATATTGGAAATCCTCTATATTTTTTGGTTCAGCAAGAAAAGCTGTTGTTTTGGAAAGAAAAAAGAAGAGCAGTTGCCGATGAACCCGCCACAATAGAATCTCCTAAAAACAATATGCACGATGCTACTTTGTGTCTTTTAATAAAACCTGCCCGCAATGCTTCGCCCGCCAGCAACGCTTCGCCCGCCAGAAACGCTGTATCTGCTGCGGACTGGCGTAGCGATGCGGGCTGGTATAGCGACGCAGGCGGGGATAACGAAATTCTTTTAGCGATGAAAAAGCGCGGTTTTGGAATGGGTAAATGGAATGGGGTGGGCGGAAAGCCGGATTTAGAAAAAGGGGATAAGACTATTATTGACACGGCTATTAGAGAAACAGAAGAAGAAATTGGAGTTAAGCCGTCTAATTTAAAAAAGGTTGCATTATTGCGCTTTCGTTTTCCCTATGAGGAAAACTGGAATCAAGATGTCTATGTTTTTTTAACTAATAATTGGGAAGGCGAATTAAAAGAATCAGAAGAAATGCTTCCGAAATGGTTTAAAACCAGCGAGATTCCTTATCAAGAAATGTGGGATGATGATAAGTTTTGGTTGCCTCATATTCTGGCCGGAAAGAAATTAGAAGCCGACTTTATCTTTAAAGAAGGGGAGAAGATAGATAAGCATACTATTAATTTTGTTTCAGAAATATGATTGATATTTATGAAGCAATAAAAAAGCGAAGAAGCGTAAGGCTTTACAAAGAGAAAAAGATAGAAAATGCTGTTTTAAACAGAATTTTAGAGGCAGCAAGGTTGGCTCCTTCAGCCAATAATGTCCAAGGATATAAGCTGATAATTGTTAAAGATAGTCAGAAAAGACAACAACTTGCTAAGGCTGGTTTATACCAAAGCTTTATTTCCCAAGCCCCGATTATAATAGTAGGCGTGGCCGTAAATCCAGAATTAGACCAAACATCTGAAAATCCTTTTTACGCTATTGATTTAGCAATTGCTTTTGATCATTTAACGCTGGTGGCAGCAAGCGAAGGCTTAGGCACTTGCTGGATTGGCGCTTTCAAACAAGATAAAGTTAAAAAGATTTTAGAAATTCCGGAAAAATGCAAGGTCATTGTTTTAATGCCCATTGGTTTTCCAGATGATAAGCCAAAAAACAGATCAAGGAAAAGCTTAAAAGAATTAATTTATTACGAGAAATTTTCAAATAGGATTGGACTTGGTGCTTGGGTTGATATAATATAATAAGTGAAGTTACCTGTGCCTGCCGAAAGGGAGTGTGCAGGTTTTTATTTTATTGGTATAATTATAAAAGAAGTTAAAAAACTATTGACATCGATATATCATATATGATATATAATAAAGAAGAAGAATATAAAGTAAAATTTTATAAAAGCACCAAAACCAACAAAAGTCCTGTTTTAGATTATATTGATAAATTAAATGTTAAAGAAAAAGCCAAGGTATTAAAATATATTGAGTTTTTGAGAGTTAATAAAGGAGTTTTAGATGAACCATACTCAAAGCATATTAAAGGAAAAATTAGGGAATTAAGAGTTGATTTTTTCAAGTCAAAACACAGAATACTTTATTTTACCTTTATTAAGAGAAATATAATTTTACTTCACGCGTTTTTGAAAAAGACCGCCAAAACGCCGATAAACGAAATTAGGATAGCAGAAGAGAATTATAATAATGTTATAAATAATAACAAAATCTATGAATAAAAGTAAAAAGGCAATTGATTTTCAAGATTACCTTAAAGAACAACTTAAGAATCCGATACTCAAAAAGCATTACGACGAATACGGTAAACAATTAGAAATTGCTTATCAGATTTTGAAACTTCGCAAACAAAAAAAGATGTCGCAAGCAGAGTTTGCTAAAAGATTAAAAACAAAACAAAGTAATGTGGCGAGAATGGAATCTGGCCAGCAAAATTTTACTACAGATACATTGCAGAAAATTGCTGATATTTTTAGTATGGATTTAAGGGTAGAATTTCAATAACTAATACTACCCATTTGAAACATACACTGCATAAGGAAGGCAAGAAGTAGGTTCCAGAATGGTAGGTAGTTAAAAAACAATAAACATTAATCCGAGTCAGCGCTCGGATTTTTAGTTGGAAGAGGCGAAGACCTAAATTGCGCTTGACACTATATCTTGACCTTGCTACAATAAAAGCCGACAAGATTTGTCGGCTTTTAAATTAATTCACTCACCAAAACTTATATGCGTATATCAAAAAAATCACAATACGGCCTTCGTTCAATGGTTTATCTTGCAAAAAAATCTTCAAAAGATAACCCTTGCTCGATAAACGAAATCTCAAAAAAAGAGAATGTCCCTTTTGAGTTTCTGGGGAAAATAATGTCTGAATTGGAAAAAGCGAATTTGGTTAAAACAAAAAAAGGAGTAAGCGGAGGATATTTTTTAGCAAAGTCGGCAAACAAAATTACGCCAGGCGATATAGTTTTAGCATTAGAGGAAAATACCGAATTGGTTAATTGTTCTGGTTGTCCGATGGCAGGCAGCTGTTCCAGCGAAGATGTTTGGGACGAGGTTCAAGAATCAATGGACAACAGCTTGAATGCAAAAACTTTAGCAGACTTAATTAAGAGAAAATAATATAGAAATGGCTTCACCGTTTATATAATTAATCGTTCGGTCGGAATATATAAAAACGAGTTTTCATATATTCCTCCCTTTTTCATAATTATGAAGCATGTATATTTTGATTATGCGGCGACAACGCCGGTTGATTCTCGCGTAAAAAAAGCGATGCTCCCTTATTTTTCAGAAAAATTCGGGAATACAATGTCTCTCCATAGTTTCGGCCAAGAGGCAAAATTAGTTTTAGAAAAGAGCAGGGAAACAGTGGCGGATTTAATTAGAGCTAAACCTGAAGAAATAATTTTTACCGGTTCGGCAACCGAAAGCAATAATTTGGCGTTAAAAGGCATAGCATTTGCGAATCAGAATAAGGGGCATACCCGCCTGCATCGCTATGCCAGCCCGCATCGCTACGCCAGTCCGCAGCAGATACAGCGTTTCTGGCGGGCGAAGCGTTGCGGGCAGGTAATAATTTCTCCGATTGAACATCCTTGTATTATTGAAACTGCAAAATGGCTGCAAAAGCAGGGTTTTCAGATAACAAAACTAAAGGTTGATAAATACGGAATGGTTAATCCTTTAGCTCTTGAAAAAGAAATTAGGAAAGATACTATTTTAGTTTCTGTGATTCACGCCTCAAATGAAATCGGCACAATCCAACCGATAGAAAAAATTGGAAAGATCTGTCGCAACAAGGGAGTATATTTCCACACAGATGCTGTTCAAAGCTTTGGAAAAATCCCCATTGATGTAAATAAGATGAACATAGATTTGCTGACTGCAAGCTCTCATAAGATGTATGGTCCCAAGGGAGCTGCTTGTTTGTATATAAGAGAGGGTGTAAGAATAGAGCCGATTTTGCACGGTGGAGGCCAAGAAAGAGGATTAAGGTCTTCAACTGTGAATATTCCTGCAATTGTCGGTTTTGCCAAGGCTTGTGAAATCTGCAAGAAGGAAATGGGGAAAGAAGCTCAAAGGTTGATTAAATTAAGAGATAAATTAATAAGGAATGTTTTAAAGATAAAAGGCAGTTATTTAAACGGTCATCCTCAAAAAAGATTGCCGAATAATGCTAATTTCCGTTTTGATTTCATAGAAGGGGAATCAATAATTTTACGATTGGATCTGCTCGGAATAGCTGTCTCAACCGGTTCTGCTTGTTCTTCAATAAAATTAGAGCCAAGTTCTGTTCTTTTAGCAACAGGCTTGAAGCCGGCAGAAGCTCATGGTTCTTTGCGCATTTCTTTGGGTCGCTGGACTACGGAAAAAGAAATCGATTATTTAATAAAAGTTTTGCCGGGAATAATAAATCAATTAAGAAAAATTTCACCGTTTAAGGTTATAAAATCCGCATAAATCAGTCGTATCAGCATAAATCAGCGGTCAATCATATTTAGTCATTTAGACATCATCCACTGATTTATACAGATTTCGGCGGATTAATGCCGATAAAAATTATGTATTCAAAAAAAGTAATGGAGCATTTTCAAAAACCCCACAATTACGGGAGAATGAAAAATCCTGATGGGGTTGGTTGCGTTGGTAATCCTCAATGTGGAGATGTAATGAAACTATATATCAAAGTATGGAAGAATAAGAAAGGGGAAGAGATAATAAAAGATATATTATTCGAAACTTTTGGGTGTGCGGCCGCTATAAGCACGAGCAGTGTTGTTACCGACTTAGCAAAAGGGAAAACATTAAAAGAAGCTTTGAAGATAGATAATAAAAAAATCGTTGAGTCATTAGGCGGCTTACCCTTGATAAAAATCCATTGTTCCGTGCTTGGCGCTGACGCTCTAAAAAAAGCAATTCAAGGTTATCAATCAAAGAAGAAAGATGATAAATAAAGAGAATAAACCCCGCATCAGAACATTCGGTTCAGTACGGGGAAAGAAAGTAATAGTGGCGATGTCGGGAGGTGTTGATTCAAGCGTGGCGGCGGCTCTGTTGAAAAGAGATGGTTTTGATGTTGTTGGTGTACATCTCAAATTTTGGTCAGAAGGTAAGAGTAGCGCAGAAAATAGGTGTTGCACATTAGAGAGCGAAAAAAGAGCGAGAATAGTTGCCAAAAAATTAAATATTCCTTTTTATGTTTTTAACTTTGAAAAAGAATTTAAAAGAAAAGTAGTCGGGTATTTTTTAAAAGAATATAGGGCTGGCAGAACACCTAATCCATGTGTTGTTTGTAATAAAGAAATTAAATTCGGTTTATTGATAGAAAAAGCATTAAAATTAGGTGAGGATTTTGTGGCCACGGGACACTACGCCCGCCTCGGGCGGGAAATCCCAAATCCCAAATCTCAAACCCCAAACAAACCCAAAACCCAAAACCCAAAACCTATAAAACTTTTTAAAGCCAAAGATGAGAATAAAGACCAGTCGTATTTTTTATGGCAATTAAATCAAAGGCAATTAAATAGAGTTTTATTTCCCATAGGCAATTATACTAAGCCTCAAGTTCGCGCTTTGGCTAAAAAGTTTAAATTACCGGTTGCCGAGACCCCGGAATCTCAAGAGGTTTGTTTTATCAAGAATAAGACAAATGATTTTCTCAAAAAATATATTAAAATAAAAATAGGTGAGATAAGGGATAAACAAGGTAGGTTGTTAGGTGAGCATCAAGGTTTATGTTTTTATACTATCGGTCAAAGAAAAGGAATCGGTTTACCCGGCGGTCCATATTATGTTTTAGATAAAGATATTAAAAAGAACATTTTAGTTGTTACGCAGGACGAAAAAGATCTATTAAGGAAAGATTTGATTGTTGGAAATGTAAACTGGATTTCTGGTAAAAAACCCCGCCTTCGCGAAGGCTATAGCGGGCAGGCGAAAATGCCGATTAAAGTAATGGCGAAGATAAGGTATAGGAATAAAGGCGCGTCAGCTGTCATTAAAAAAGCCGCCGTAGGCGAGCCTCGCCAAGGGCGGGAAAACAGAAAGATAAAAGTAATTTTTTCAAAGCCGCAGAGAGCAATCACTTCAGGCCAGTCAGCGGTCTTTTACCGAGGAGGCGAATTGCTGGGAGGTGGAGTAATAGAATAATTAAAGAAGTTTTAAAATAAATTAAGGTCGTGGTAAAATAATAGGCAATGAAAAAGATTCTCTTATTTCTCATCTTGTTTGCTACTCTTTCAAGCTTTATTGTAAAAGCTGATTTTGTTTCTGCTCAACAAGTAAGGCCAGAAATTACTTTATTCTATAGTTCTACTTGTCCAAATTGCGTTAAAGAAGAAGAATTTCTTAAAGATTTAATAATAAGATATCCGGAGATAGACTTGAAAGAATATGAGGTGATGCAAAGTCAGGATAACCAAAAACTTTTAGGAGAATTTTATCAGAAATACAATGTACCTAAAAACGAACAAGGATTTGTTCCAGCTACATTCACAGCAGCTAGGTATTTTATTGGTTTTAACGAGCAAATAGGAAAAGATATAGAAAATTGTTTAGAAGAATGTATCGGGCATGGGTCCGTTATTTACCAACAGAAGGTTAAAGTTCCTTTTTTTGGAGAAATTGATTTAGCGAGATTATCTTTACCGACTCTAACAATAGTTTTAGGAACTTTAGATGGTTTTAATCCCTGCGCAATGTGGGTTTTGGTAATTTTAGTCTCGCTTTTGCTTTCTTTAAAATCGCGGAAAAAAATAGCGCTAGTCGGAGGAACGTTTATTTTTGCAGAAGGACTCCTGTACTTTTTATTCATGGCTGCCTGGCTGAACGCTTTCATAGCCTTAAGCTATACTTATTTGGTCAGGATTCTGGTCGGTATTTTCGGCATTATATTCGGTGTTTGGAGGATAAGAGATTTCATTAATTGGAAGCCGGGGGTTTGCAAGGTTGTAAAAAACGTTAAATCTCAGGCAAAGTTAATGGATAAAATTAAAAATGTTTTAAAACCATCAGCAGTACCTGCTACGATTTTAGGGGTAGTTGGATTGGCTTTCAGCGTAAATTTAGTTGAATTTTTCTGTTCAGCTGGTTTCCCGACAATATACACAAGGATTTTATCTTTGCAGGGATTGAGCTCTCTACAATATTATCTTTGGCTAGTTTTCTACAACATTTTCTATATGCTGGACGACTTCATAGTTTTCGGGGTAGCTTTCTTTACGATGAGTCGGTATAATTTTTCAGATAAATATAATCGCTGGTCAACTTTAATAGCCGGTCTTTTGATATTAATTTTGGGAATTTTACTGATATTAAGGCCGGAGCTGTTAATGTTTGCATAAATAGTGGTAGAATTAAATTAATAATAATTAATATTTAAATAATATGCCCAGTAATACAATCCCCAGTAGTTTTTTGCCAAACGGGAAAGGAGCGAAAAACTATCGAAGGATGTGTCTGGGCTTAAACAATCAATACCATCGCTAACGCAAAAAACAGCGTTTGGTTCTGGGGATTGATATACTGGGTATGTTTTTAAGAAAAGCCCTAAGACACAATTTTTGTAATTTAGTAGACAAGGTAGCAATTATAACCGGAGCCAAGCAGGGGATGGGGAAAGCCCATGCTTTAAAATTAGCTAAAGCGGGAGCTAATGTAGTAGTTTCTGATATCTCTCAAGAGGAATGCCAAATTGTTGTAGATGAAATAAAAAAAGCCGGCGGTAAGGCCATAGCAGTAAAATGCGATATAAGCAATAAAACAGAAGTTGAGCAATTAGTTAAAAAAACAGTTGAAACTTTTGGTAAATTAGATATTTTAGTAAATAACGCTGGTATTTGTCCCTTCAAGCCATTTTTAGAAATGACCGAGGAAGAATTCAGCAAGGTGATAGATATAAACCTTAAGGGATACTTTTTATGCGCCCAAACAGCAGCCAAAGAAATGTCCCGACCCCGACCTGTCGTGGGTCGCGGATCCTCGACGGCTTCGCCGTCGGGAGCAAAATCTGGCGGAGCGATTGTTAATATCGCTTCAATTGCAATGGGGCAGGTGGGAGTTGGGTTTCAGGGTTTAACGCATTATTGCGCTTCAAAGGGCGGTATTGTAGCTATGGCAGAAGCAATGTCTTTAGAGCTGGCCCCGCTTGGCATAAGAGTAAACACAATTGCTCCGGGAGCGATTGATACTCCGATGGCGGCTTCAGTAAAGCAGGATATGAAAACCTTAGAAGCGACCTTATCGGGTATTCCTTTGGGCAGAATGGGCAATCCAGAAGAAATTTCCAACGCAGTTCTATTTTTAGCTTCAGATGAGTCTTCATATATTACAGGTTCAGTTGTTGTAGTTGATGGAGGTTGGCTTGCCGGTTAAATATTTGACTTAAAACATGTATTAAAGTAGGATAAACCTACTTTTAATAAAAAACATAATCAAGGTCGAGCTCTTAAAATAAACCTTACGAATTACAAATCAAACCGAATTACGAATTCGTAATTCGAAAATATTCGTAATTCGTAGGAAATTAGGAAATTATGACAGAAGCATACTGCGTAAAATGTAAAGCCAAAAGAGAAATGAAAGACGAAAAAGAAGTTTCTTTTAATGCAAAAGGAGGCAAAAAGAGAAACGCTATGTCAGGTATATGCCCAACTTGCGGAACCAAGATGTTTAGAATTTTGGGTAATAAGAAATAAAACCAAAAAGAATCTCGCAAACGCCCCGACCCGTAGGGAACTCGGGGCGTTTGCTTATTCAAAAAATGAAGTATTCTAAAAACAAAGTCGTTTTTATATTTGTCAGTTCGTTGTTTTTATTAAATATTTTTGCTTGGCAAATAGTTTGGGATTTATCTCAAAGCCGTGATTTAATGGTGGATTTTCTAAATATTGGGCAAGGAGATTCTATTTTTATTGAAACTCCCTGGAATCAACAGATATTAATTGACGGCGGTCCCGATTCTAAAATTTTAGAGAAATTAGGCAAAGAAATGCCTTTTTACGATAAAACAATTGATTTAATAATTTTAACTCATCCTGAAAAAGACCATTTGGCCGGATTATTAGAGGTTTTAAAAAGATATAAAGTTAAAAATATTTTATGGACTGGTGTTGTAAGGGATACAGTTGAATGGCAGGAGTGGGTTAATTTAATTAAAAAAGAAAAAGCAGAAATTAAAATAGCAAAAATAGGGGCTCGGATTATTTTTAAAAAAGAAAACCCCCAGATTTTTATTGATATTTTAAATCCAGTAGATAGTTTAAATGGCAAAGAATTAAAAGACAGCAACGATAGTTCCATAGTTGCTTATTTAACAATTGGAAAAAATTCCTTTTTGTTCACCGGTGATATAGGTTTTGCAGTTGAAAAACAATTAGCAAAAGAAGATATTAACGCGGATGTTTTAAAGATAGCTCATCACGGAAGTAAATATTCCAGTTCGGAAGATTTTCTAAAAGCTGTTTTGCCGAAATTTGCAATAATTGAAGTTGGAGAAAATAATTATGGGCATCCGACTAACGAGGTCTTGGCAAGATTAAGTAATTTTGGTATAGAAACATTAAGAACAGATAAAGACGGAGATATCAAAGTCTTTTCTGACGGAGAGAGTGTTAGTATAAAAAAATAGACTAAAATTCTAAGCACTAAACTCTAAATCCTAAACAAATTCAAATGTTTCAAATTCCAAATTCCAAACGACGACGGGTTTGTGATTTATAGTATTGTGATTTGGGATTTATTTAGAATTTAGAAATTAGGATTTAGAATTTCATTATGAAGGATATTAATTTTCCGATATTCAAAACAAAAAGCGATACATACAAAAAATTTGACTTAACCAATTTTGACCAAAGACAGGCGTATTTTGAATACAAGACAGGAGAAGAAATAAAAAAACTTAGAGAATATTTAAAGAAGAATACTTTTGTGGTTTACCTTTTAGGGAAAAAAGGTTCTGGGAAAGGGACTTATTCAAAAATGCTGAAAGAGGTGATTGCTCCGGATAAAATAGCCCATTTTTCTATTGGAGATATGGTGAGGTCCTTTGATGAAATTATAGGAGATGAAAAGAAAAAAAAAGAATTAATTTCTTTCTTGGAAAAAGAATACAGGGGATTTGTGCCGTTACAGGATATAATCAAATCATTAGAAAATAGAAGCACGAAAACTCTTTTGCCGACTGAATTAATTTTGGCATTGGTAAAAAGAGAAATTCAAAAATTGGGCAAGAAAGCAATTTTTATTGACGGATTTCCGAGAGACCTAGATCAGATTTCCTACTCCCTATTTTTTAGAGATTTGATAGGATATAGAGATGACCAGGATATTTTTGTGCTTATTGATGTTCCGACTTCGGTTATTGACGAAAGGATAAAATTTAGAGTAATTTGCCCTCTTTGCCAAACTTCAAGAAGCTTGAAGCTTTTGCCTACAAAAAAAGTTGAATACGACAAGGAAAATAAAAAGTTTTATCTCGTCTGCGACAATCCTGATTGCAGCGGGGCAAAAATGGTTACGAAAGAGGGAGATGAATTAGGGATAGGACCGATTAAAGAAAGGTTAAGCAAGGACGAAATTTTAATAAAACAGGCATTTTCATTAAACGGAATACCAAAAATTCTTTTAAGAAATTCTATTCCAATTGATAAAGCAAAAGAATTTGTTGACGATTATGAAATTACTCCGGAATATTGCTATGCTTTTAATGAAAAAGAAGACAAAGTTGAAGTAATAGAAAAGCCATGGCAGGTCTTAAATGATGAAGGGGTTGCTTCAAACAGCTTAATGCCTCCACCGGTAGTAGTTTCTTTAATAAAGCAATTAGTAAAAATTCTTAATATTTAATTTGACTTACTTTTTTTAAGAGTTAAAATTAAAGTAGTCCTGCTTTTTCTATATTAAAATTTCTAACAAACCTTTTTTAAAGGAGTTCAATATTTATTCAGGCTGTGGTCTGAATGTGAGAGCACCTACTTTGATTTTTTTAGAAAATCAATAGAGAAAGGCACGACACCAAAAAAGCGACGCTTCACGTCGCTTTTTTAGTTTTCTTTGATTAGTATCTCAAATTATTATAAAATAAAAATAGCTGTTCTCAACACCCGGTGTTGTTAAATCAATTAAATCAACACCCGGTGTTGAACACCCGTGTTGTATAAAATATTTGTAAAAAAGTACACAAAAGTAAAACAATAAAACAATTAGAACACTTCGCATTAACGGAACACTAACGGAACACCCGGTGTTCCGTTAATAAACGGTGTTCTATTAATAAATTATATGCCTTCAAGAGAAGTTCAATTTTATCCAGGAGAATTTTATCATATTTATAATCGTGGCAACGCAAAGCAGGATATTTTTTATAATGACAGGGATAGATATAGATTTCTTCAAGCAATGTATTTATCAAATAATAGCGATTGTTCTGTTCGGCTAATGGAATTAGAAAAAAATAAAAGCGGATATACCCTTGCCGATATAAAAAAAGTTTTTAATGAAGGAAAAATTTCTTATAATCCATTGGTTAGAATAAGCGCTGATGTTTTAATGCCTAATCATTTTCATTTGCTGATTGAGGAACTGCAAGAGAAGGGGATCAGTCGTTTTATGCAGAGGTTGGGAGATAGTTACGGGAAATATTTTACTATAAAATATGATCGTCCGGGCAGTTTGTTCCAGGGTCGTTTTAAGGCAGTTCATATAAAAAATGACGATCAACTTAGATATTTATTGGCTTATATTAATGCGATAAACCCGGCGCAATTAATAGAACCAAAAATTAAAGAAAAAGGTATTGAGGATTTCCAAAAAATATTAGAAGGAATAAATAAATATTCATGGGGTACTCATTTTGAATATATGGGCAAGAGAGAATCTGCTATTATTGATAAAGGATTATTGGGAAAAATTTTTTCAACTCCAGAAATTTATTACGAATTTATCAAAGAAATTTTACATGGGAAAGAAGATATGTGGAGCCCCATAGAAGGATTAATGCTTGATTGATTGAAAATGGTGTTTCAACACCCGGTGTTGAACACCAGGGAATCAACACCCGGTGTTGATTGAACGCCCCTCAACACCCGAAACGCTCAACACGAATACTCAACACCCGGTGTTGAACACCCGAAAATTTATAACCGGTACCAATTTTTTTAACAAAATACTTGGCTTGACAGAGATTTTTATGGTAAAATATATTAATTATAAGCATATTTTGGGATTAAGAACTCCCAGAAGTTTTATTGCATAAAAAATGTTGTGGCAGATGAAAAATAAAACAAGCGGGTTTCGTAAATCTGGCTTGTGGAACACCCGGTGTTCCACAAGTGGTAAATCCGCCAGGCTAAAATCTTTTTTGAGTTCGCTATTAAACGGGATTATAATCGCCGGTATTTTTTCATTTATCTTTTACGCTTTTGCCGCGCCACCCGATAGTCCCTATAATCCAGGAGAAATTCTTAATCCCAGTTGTGCGCCGGGGGATGCTTATTGTACAGTGCTTACGCCAGCAATTTCTGGTAATAATACTGACATCACCGGCCTAAGAGGACTGAATACTCAAGAAGCAATTAAAATTTCGCCTTTTGGAACTTCAACAGGTGAAACAGGAGAAATTAGATTTTTGGAATTATCTGCCGGTGGAACTAATTATATTGGCTTTAAATCTTCGGATAGTTTAACTGCTAATGTTATTTGGGTTTTGCCGGATGCAGACGGAAGTACAAGTCAAGCTTTAATAACCAATGGCTCAGGTAGTTTAAGTTGGGGAGACGTTCAAGCTTACGATGCTGATTTAACAACTTACGCGGGAATAACTCCAAGCGCTAATATTCAATCATTTCTTGGTTCAGCCGACTATGCTACTGCAAGAACTAATCTCGGAGTTGCTATTGGAAGCAATGTTCAAGCTTACGAAGCAACACTTACAGGGCTCGCTAGCATGCCAGCTACTGTAGGTTTTGTGAAACAGACAGCAGAAAATGTATTTGGAATAGATGAGAGCGTTTATCTCACTGCTGAAACCGACCCTGTTGTGAAAGCCCTTACTGGCATAATTAAATCTGATGGTTCTACAATATCCGCAATTACCGACAATTCTTCTAATTGGGACGCGGGATATACTTATCGTCTCATTTCTGCCAGCGGAACTTCTCCTTTAACCTTAACTTTAGCGAGCAATGGATTAACAGGGAGCATAGCCGATGCTACCGCTTCAACAAAAGGAATTGCATCGTTCAATTCCACAAACTTTTCTGTAGCTTCTGGCGCGGTAAATACGATACAGGATATAGCGACAACTTCTAGCCCTACTTTTGCAGGACTGACTTTAAGCGCCGCAAACATTGTAACCGACACGACAACAGGAACAAAAATAGGAACAGCAACTGACCAGAAGCTCGGGTTTTTCAACGCTACTCCTGTTATTCAGCCGACAAGCACCACTGAACTAAGACAAGCTTTAATTGATCTGGGGTTATACGCTTCAGGCGGAGCAACTCCGCTTAATTTAAATGGCGGGGCGTTTACCACCACAGGCACTCTCGGAGCAGGGGCGATAACAGGGACTTCTCTGAGTGCTGGTTCTGGAACACTTACCGCGGGGATAGGAACATTAACAAGCCTTAATCTTACGGCAGATACCAATCAGATAGTTTTAGATTCCGATGGGACATATACCACTACCCTTACAGGTGGTGCAACTGGTTCATCTAAAATTATTACTTTTCCCGATATTACTGGGACCGTTGCCCTTACTACAGGAGCAGGTGGTTTATCTTCTTATCTACCACTTGTAGGTGGCACTATGGCAGGAGATATTTTACTTACGGGAACAGTAAATCTTGGTGCTACTGGAAGCCGTTTTACTAATATATGGGGAACGACCATAACAGGGACTTCTCTTACCGACGGCACAGCAACTTTATCAGGGGGAAACCTAACTGGTATGGGTGATATTACAGGAACGGATATTGACTTATCTTTAGGCACTGGTGATATTTTAACCTCTGGGACTTTAGGTGCAGGGGCTACTACTTTAACAGGTGATTTGATTGTAGACGAACATAGCGTTTATATAAATAGTGCTTTGGGGGACGAAATTGCACCTGCACTTGAAGCCGCTAATTGGACTTTAGGTGCTATGTGGTCAGCAGGAGCAGGACAATTAGTAAGAACTTTCATTTATCCCGCATCAAGCACAGCAACCCCGTCAGGAACTTTTACGATTACAGCAGGTCATCTTTATAAAGTTACAATTACCGCCTCTGCAGTTAGCGGAACAATTACTTATACGCTTGGTGGTGTGTCGGGAACGGCTATCACAGCAACGACAATTACAGATTATATAACAGCCACAACTACTGGTAAGATAATCTTTACAGGTGCACCATCGGCTACTTGCACGATAACTTCTGTAAGTGTTAAAGAGGTTACTACTGATGGTGATTTGACGGTTCAGGGAGATGCGTCTATTTGGGGTGATTTGACAATTACGGGCACGGTTCTAGATGTAGCGAAAATTGAGAGAGCTTATATAGGAACATCTGGTTATGACTTGCCGTCAGCTACAAGTTATTTCACAGTAGCACATGAAGGTTCTGGATTTATTAAAATGGCTGGTTTTACAAACGTTGCGGAAAGTGGCACTGCTATTCGTGCTATGAGAGGACGAGGAACGATAGCATCTCCAGCAGTTGTCGCTGAGAATGATAGAATGTTTGCGTTTCAAGCGGGTGCTTTGGATTCCGACCTTGCCGAGAACTTTCCCGCACAAATGGCTTTTTATGTTGATGGTGCTGTTAGTGCTGGGAATATCCCCACAAGGTTTTCTATCAGCACAGGATATTCAGCAGGAACAAGAACAGAATATTTAATAGTAAAATCATCAGGTGATGTATGGTTGCCCGTAGATGACCAAGAATTATTATTTGGCACGGCACACGACTTTGGAATAACCTTTAACGGAAGTGGTGGTGTAATTCAATCTGATTTAGTAACCGCAACCGACTACTTACAACTGCGTGGCGGGACAAATGGGATAGATTTTAATATAGGGGCAACGGAACAGATAAGTTTAATTGATGGTGTATTGCAACCCACAACTACAAATGATATAGATTTAGGAACTTCCTCGTTGCTTTACAAAGATATTTGGGAAACAGGGAATCATTATTTTAGGGATAGTGCTATTTATATCGCAAGTTTAGATGATGGACACCTTGACTTGACGGCGGATGTTAGTATTGATTTGAATGGGGTAGTTATGCTCGGAACTTTAGGAGTCACCGATACCGCTACTCATCTTTGTAGAAATAGCAGTAATCAAATCGCTGGTTGTAGCGCCGATATTTCAGAATATGCGCCGACAGCAGATGATGTTGGAGCTGGCGATATCGTAATGGTAAGCAAAGACAAGGAAAATCCAATTGAAGACCCGACCACTCCTTTCTTATTAGAAAAATCTTCTGAAAAAAATCAAAAAGAAATTATAGGGGTGATAGCGGATATTGCTGGCGGCGCATCAATTGGAGAGAAGAAAGGGGAACATTACAAACCATTGGTTTTAGTTGGAAGGGTGCCTGTTAAAGTATGTGGAGAGAACGGCGCCATTGAACGGGGCGATTATCTTACTTCTTCTTCAATCCCGGGAGTAGCAATGAAGGCAATAGAGCAAGGTTCAGTTATAGGAAAAGCATTAGAGAGCTATAACGGATCAGAGGTTGGTAATATTATGACTTTTGTTAATCTCGGTTGGTATGGAGGAGAGATTGTTGGAAGCGGTTCTTTGGCGGATGTGGGAATTGAAGACAATGTAAGCCTTATTCAGAGAATAAAAGATATCTTTGTCTCATTGGGTGTCGCGATTGAAAACGGCGTAATGACCTTAAAAGAAATAATTGCTGATAAACTTACGGTCAAAGTCGCTAAAATAGAAAAATTGGAAATGGTTGATGGCACGACCGGCGAAATTTACTGTACCTGGATTGAAAATGGAGAATGGCAGAAGGTAAAAGGAGAGTGCGGAATAGAGCAATCTCCGGTGCCAGAAGTTTGCGATTCAAACCATCTGAATTTATGCCAAAATGAAACAGATTGCACAGTTGCCAGTGGTCATTGGTATAATGAAGTTTGCAATAATGAGCAACAAAATGATGGCGGTCAAGAACCTGTGGCGGTTTGCGATATTGATAATTTGAATCTGTGTTTGATTCAAACTGATTGTGAGGCTAATGTCGGCTATTGGTACAACGAAATTTGTAATAGCGAACAACAGGTGGTAGTTTGTGTCCCTGGCTGGCAATGTAGTGAATGGCAGCTGACTGCGGACACTGTTGCTTGCAATGAAACTTTTACTCAAATTCGAATCTGCGCTGATTTAAATAATTGCGGCTCTGATGAAGGGAAACCAACCGAACAACAAGAAGCCGTTGGAATTCAAAATTGTCAGACCGGATTTGAGCCTGAACCTGAACCCGAGCCTGAACCTGAACCGACACCCGAACCCCCGCCTTCGCCAGAGGCTACGGCGGGCGAACCAGAACCCCTGAACCAGAACCCGAGCCTGAATCTGAGCCCGTTGAAACACCATAATAATTTTTAACTAAAATAGCTATTACAAAAATCGTAATTTTATGTTAAAATAACAGTATGAAAACGCTCCAAAAAACCTCTCTTTCAAATTTAAAGAAGTATTTTTGGGAAGTGGATGCCGATAAACTTGATTTTAAAAAATATCCAGAATATGTTATTTCTCGGGTTTTGGAATATGGCGACGAAACGGCAGTAAGATGGTTATTTAAGAATTTTAAAAAACCATATTTAAAAAGAGCATTAATTAAAAGACGAGACATTTCAGCTAAAACCGGTAATTATTGGGGATTAATTTTGGGTATTCCTAAAAATAGGATTTTATGTTTGAAGAAACAATCTCGAAACAAACAAAAGAAAACCTGGAAATTTTAGGAAAGTTAAAGGTATTAAAGGATGCTTATCTCGCCGGCGGCACTGCCTTGGCTTTGCAAATAGGCCATAGGGTTTCTTACGACCTCGATTTTTTTACTGACAAGAAATTTCAGGCCCAGATTTTTTTAAAAAAAATTAGCCAGATTAAATCATATCGTCACGAACTGATTGAATGGGGAACAATATTGGGAAAATTGGGTAATGTAAAATTTAGCGTTTTTTATTATGATTATCCATTATTAAAAAAAACAATCCAATTTAAAAATATCAATATAGCCAGTATCAATGATATAGCCGCCATGAAAATAGCGGCAATTAGTGAAAGGGGCGCAAAAAGAGATTTTATAGATTTATATTTTATTCTCCAAAAATTTACTCTTCCTGAAATACTTGATTTTTATAATCAAAAATACAAAAAATTGTCCTCCAATCTGATTCATATAAAGAAAAGTTTAGTTTATTTTAATGATGCTGAAGAAGAAGAAATGCCGAAGATGTTAAAACGAATTTCTTGGAATGAGGTAAAATTATTTTTCCAAAAAGAAATAACCAAATGCGCGGCTTATGAATTATTAATTAAGAAAATTTAAAAATTATAAAAACTATGCCAAAAAATTCATCTTCCGTGATAAGCGTTTGCGAAAAAATTTCAAAAATCAGCGTCTATTTACTTGTTTTTTTATTGCCTATTTTCTTTTTACCTTTAACTGTTAGTCCATTAGAAATCAACAAACAGATGCTGGCTTTAATTTTGGTTTTTATTGCTTTCCTTTGCTACCTTATCCGTTCTATTAATAGTCGGACTATTTCTTATCCTAAAAACCTTTTAGGTTTAGCAGTTTTGTCTCTTTTAATAGTAACAGGCATAAGCGCTATTTTTTCTAGAGCTCGGGGAGTTAGTTTTTTCGGAAATTTCGTTCAAGTTGACACTTTTTTATGCTTTATTATCTATGGCTTAGTTTTCTTTTTAGCCGCAGTTTTATTTAAAAAAGAAGATTTTTCAAAAATTGGTCTCTGTTCTTTGGGTGGTTTTGTTTTATTGATGATTTTTGGCTTGTTTCAAATTTTCGGTAAGTTTATTTTACCTTTTGCTTTCACTCATTTTATTAATTTCAATACTATCGGATCAGTCGTCAGCTGGGGCATTTTTATTACTCTTGGCTTAGTAACAATTATAACGGTTTTGACCAATTTTAAACTTTCCAAGTTCTTAAAAATTATTTTATTTTTAGTCGGTCTTTTAACGGCAATAGTTCTATTTTTACTTAATTATCAATTGATTTGGGTTGAGTTAGTTTTGATAATGTTCTTACTTATGGTTTTGCGATTTGCGTCAAAGACGGATATAAATTTGCCTTTAATAATTCTTACTGTTTCTCTGCTTTTTATTTTTATCAATCAACAATTGCCGTCTTTGATAACAATGCCGGTAGAGCTGCGTCCCAATCTTAGTACTACTTTAACAGTGGCTAAGGATGTTTTATCCGGTAATTCCTCACCGAATATTTTATATGGGGCAAAACAATTTATAGTTGGTTCTGGTCCCGCCACTTTTGGTTTTTACTATTCTCGTTTTAGACCCGCGGATTTAAACCAAACTAATTTTTGGTCAGTAAGATTTAATCAGGGCTTCAGTTTTTTAACTACTCTTTTATCAACTTTAGGTATTTTGGGGCTCGGCGCTATCATTTTCTTGCTCGTTTCTTTTATTCTAAAATTGTTGAAAGATTGGAAACCTCAAAAAAATTTAGTTATTTTTATCGGCGTAAGCTTTCTGTTTATTAGTTTGTTTTTCTATCAGGCCTCTTTCAGCCAAATGGTTTTTATCTTTCTTGGTTTGGGTCTTTTGTCTATTAATTCTATTCAGAGCTTCAATATGGAGTTTTATTCAACTAATAAATGGCAGAATATCAGAAGCTTTATGGTTTTTCTGGGAATTATTATTTTATTGAGTCTTTCTTTGTTCTTTATTTATTTAGCAAGTTTAAAATATACAGCTGCTATTTATTACGAAGCTGGAACAAAAAGCGCCTCTTTAGCACAAGTAGCGGGCTATTTAGAAAAAGCTGTGAAATTAAACCCTCAATCAGATTTGTATTTGCGGGTTCTTAGCCAAGCACGACTTAGCCAGGCCAATGAGTTAACTAACACTGCTAATCAGCAAAATATTAAAGATGCGCAAGTCCAGTTCCAGAATCTTATTGCTTATGCTATTAATGCCGGTCTTCGGGCAACAGAAATTAATCCGATAGATTCTGTAAATTGGTCTAATTTGGGTAGCGTTTATGAAAGTATTATTCCAATGAATGGGGCAGAAGCTTTTGCTGAAACTAGCTATATTAAAGTAATGGAGCTTGACCCAAAAAACCCCCAATATCTTGTTGATTTAGCCCGGGTTTTAATAATTTCTGCTGACCAAGAAACCGATAAGAGTAAAGATAATAAAGCTTGGCAAGAAAAATTAGACAAAGCTAAAACCGCCTTAGATAAATCCATTAAGCTCAAATCAGATTATGCGCCTGCTCATTTTTTAATTTCTCAAATTTATGTGCGCGAAGGCGAGCTTCAGAAAGCTATTGGAAAAGTTAATGAACTTACGATTACTAATCCGCAAGATTCCGGGTTGGCTTTTCAACTAGGTTTGCTTTATTACCAAGACGATCAGCTGGATGGGGCCCAAAATGAATTCGAGAGAGCAATTAGTTTGAATGAAAATTATTCAAACGCCCGCTATTTTTTAGGATTAATATTTAGCAAGAAAGGGCAGAAAGAAGCAGCCATCGTTCAGTTTGAAGAGATTGAAAAACTTAATCCTGAGAACGAGGAAATAAATAAAATTCTTAATAATCTGCGTTCTGGCAAAGCCGCTTTGGAGGGGGTTGTTCCGCCAGCTGAATCACCGGCTAAACGTACTGAAACGCCTGTTTCGGATTAACGAGAAAGCGGTGTTCAACACCCGGTGTTGCGGAGTGGTGCGTTCAACACCCGGTGTTGCAGGGTTTAGGATTTAGAGGAAAACATTTAATGGAAAACGTGGAACGAAAAATTTTAAAATCATTTAATAGAAATCAGTAAAATGATTGGTAGCTTAATAAAATCTGTAAATAAAAATTCTACTAAATCTTATATCCTATGTTCTATATTCCTTTTTTTATCCCTATATTCTATATTCTATATCCTATATCCTAAAACTATCTTCGCTTCAACAACTGACGGTACGATCAACGCTATTTATAAATACTCTTGGTCAGAAAATATGGGCTGGCTTAATTTTGGTACTAGCGGCGGAAATGTTCATATTACCGATACTGCTTTGACAGGTTATATTTGGAGCACGAATTATGGTTGGATTAATCTAAATCCCACAGAAGCCGGCGTGACAAATAATGGAGAAGGAACTCTTTCTGGTTATGCTTGGGGTGAGAATTGCGGTTGGATAAATTTCAATGGCGTTGCTATAAATTCTGATGGTGAGTTTGCTGGTTATTCTTCAGGGGTAATCAGTGGTGATATTAGTTTTGATTGCGCTAGTTGTATGGTGAAAACTGATTGGCGACCAAGAAGTTCAAGACCTGCTTGTAATAATGCTTTAGACGATGATAGCGATGGAAAAGTTGATTATCCAGATGACCCAGGTTGTTCTTCTTTGGATGATACTGACGAAACAGACGCTGTTGTGCCACCATCTGGAGGGGGTGGCGGAGGTGGAGGATCAGCTATTATTACTCAGCAAGTAATATTTAGCGGTCGGGCTTATCCTTTAAGCAAAGTTACTATTTTAAAAGACGGACAAACAGCAATAAATACTGTAGCTGGGCTTGATGCTACTTTTAATGTTTCTTTAGCAAACTTGTCTTCAGGTAGTTATACGTTTGGTGTTTTTAGCGAGGATAGCCAGGGGAGGCGTTCTACCCTGTTTACTTTTCCGGTAACAGTTACTTCAGGTGCTACCACAACTATTAGCGGTATTTTTCTTTCTCCAACTATAGATGTTGATAAAATTGAAGTAAAGCGGGGAGATAATATTACTATCCTTGGGCAGAGTGTTCCTGTTAGTGAAATTACCATCGCCGTAAACTCAAACGAAGAATTATTTGCTAAAACTAAAGCTGATAAAGACGGAGTTTATTTATACAACTTTGATACTTCGCCGCTTGAGTTGGGTCAGCATAATACTAAATCTAAATCAACCCTTGATGGACTAATAACTTCCTATAGTTTAGCCGTTGATTTTAAGGTAGGCACAAAAAATATTGTTAAAGTCCCAACAAAGTGTCCGGTAAAGGCTGATTTAAATAATGATTGTAAGATTAATTTAATAGATTTTTCCATCGCCGCTTATTGGTATAAAAGACCTTTAAGCGAAGCATTTTCAAAAATAGAAAAGGAAAAATTGAACGCTGATGGAAAAATTACATTAGTTGATTTTAGTATAATGGCTTATTATTGGACTGGATAAACAAAAGATTATGAATAAATATTTAGCAATAATCATTTTAATAATAGCGTTAGCGGGTTTTAATTTCTTTACGTCTTCAGCGGAAGCGGCTAATTTTTTTGTAGTTCCGCCAGTGTTGGCTACTGGGCAGGAGACCACGATTATTTTGGGAATAAACACTGAAAATCAAAATATTAACGCTGTGGAGTTAAATCTTAAATTTTCAAACGATGATTTTCTTATTAAAAATATTAATGACGGTAACTCAATCATTAATTTTTGGGTGGAAAGACCGAAGTTTTCCAATGAACAAGGGGAAGTTAGTTTTTCTGGTATTATTGCCGGCGGGTATTCCGACAAAGACGGGGGATTGATAAAAATTGATTTAATAGCAAATAGAGAGGGAGAAAAAGAATTTTCCGTTCAAAACGCTAAAGTTTTATTAAATGACGGGCAGGGCACTGAAGCTAAGCTCACGGCAAATAGTTTGAAGCTTAGCGTCGTCGGCGCAGTTGAGCCGTCAATGGATACAAAGCCGTTAATAATTAAAGATAACGATTCTCCAGAATCATTTCTGCCTCAGGTAGCCCAAGACCCGAATGTTTTTGACGGAAAATATTTTTTAGTATTTACTGCCCAAGATAAAAATTCCGGCATAGACCATTATGAAATTAAAGAAAAGCGCGTATTTGAAATACTTGGTCTTAAGATAGGGGTTGCAAAATGGATTGAAGTAGAGAGTCCGTATATTCTAAAAGACCAAAAATTAAAAAGATATATTTATGTGAAAGCGATTGATAGAGCTGGCAATGAAAGAATTGAGACTTTATTGCCACAGACACCAGCGGTTTGGTACGAAAAATATTTGATTTGGAGTATACTGATAATAATAGTAATAATTGTTTTATATATTAGTAGAATTTTATGGAAAAGATAAACTACAAAACAGACGCGAAATTATACGTAAAACAGACGCGAAGTTTTTGTGCTGGTTTAGCGTTATTGTTTAGCGTCAGTTTAGCGTTGCCTCTCGGTTTAGCGTTGCCACTTGCCGTTCAAGCGGCAAGTTTGTATTTTTCTCCTTCCGCCGGTTCCTATGCGGTTGGCCAAAATTTTTCTGTAGGAGTCTATGTTTCCAGTTCTAACCAAGCGATGAATGCGACTTCGGGCGTTATTTCTTTTCCTAAAGATAAGATAGGAATTACTTCTCTTTCTAAAACAGGTTCCATAATCAATTTATGGGTTCAAGATCCAAGCTTTTCAAACAGCGCTGCTACAATAAATTTTGAAGGCATTGTTTTAAATCCAGGGTTTACAGGTTCCAGCGGGAAAATTATCAGCATAAATTTTAAAGCAAAAGCAGCGGGCAACGCTTCTTTAAATTTTTCTTCTGGCTCTGTTTTAGCTAATGATGGCAGTGGTACGAATATCTTAAAGAATTTGAGTAGCGCCAAATTTGCCATAGGAATTCAAGGTCTGGAAGAATTAAAGGCGCCAAAAATTTATTCACCAACACATCCTGACCAAGGAAAATGGTACAGCAATGCTAATCCAAAATTCACGTGGTCATTATCAGCCGATATAACTGCGATAAGAACGTTGTATAACAAAGACCCAGATTCTCAACCAACAATTTTTCTTTCTCCGGCGGTTTCTGAGCAAGAACTAAAAAATATTAAAGATGGCATCTGGTATTTTCATCTTCGACTCCGCGATGCTAGCGGATGGAGCGCAGCCTCTCGTTTTCGTTTCCAAATTGATACCGGGAAGCCCAATTATTTTGATATAAAAGAAATAAAACGAGAAGATTTAACAGAGCCGAAAGTTAAATTTACTTTTGATTCAAGCGATGCAGTTTCAGGAATTGACCACTATGAGATTCAAATTGATAACGAAAATTTTCAAACTTGGTACGAAGGCGACTTTTATGAGACACCAGTCTTAAGCCCCGGTAAACATATTTTTATTGCTAAAGCCGTAGATAAAGCCGGAAACTTTTTAGCCAATTCAACAGAAATTTTTGTTCAAGCATTAGAATCGCCGAGAATTGTTGATTACACTGAAAAATTAGTAGAAGGAGAAACATTTATTATTAAAGGTATAACTTATCCAAGAATAACCGTTAGAATGTTTTTGCAGGGAACAGATAACGGGAAAATCATTGAGCAGGAAGTTAAAAGCAACGGAAAAGGGGATTTCTCTTTGATTTGGGAGAAAAAAATATCAAATGGTATTTATAAGTTTTGGCTGGAAGTTATTGACGAAAGAGGCGCTAAAAGCGAACCAACAGATAAATTCAGTTTAATAATTGTTCTCCCGACCATTATAAAAATTTTAGGGATAGCTATAAACTATTTAGTTGTAATAATGACTTTATTTATTTTAATCGTTGGCGCTCTAATAATCATTCTTTATGTATGGTATCGCTTTAAAATTTGGCGGAAGAAAGTTAGAAAAGAAACTCAAGACATAGAAAAAACTTTACGCCAATCGTTTGATTTTCTTAGAGAAGAAATAGAAAAACAGGTAGCGAAATTAGATGGTAGGCCAGGTTTAAGCGAAAGAGAAAAAGAAATTTACGATGAGCTTAAAGAAGCATTAAAGATTTCCGAAGAAGCAATTAATAAAGAAGTAAAAGATATAAAAGATTTAACGGAGAAATAATACTCAGCAATAGCGCTCGGCAACAAGTTTGAAAGTACCGATAGTCAAAATTCCCAGTGCCGATTGTATAACAATCGAGCATCCTCGATTTCTTTCAGAAATCGGGACGAGGTTTTGCTATCTAAATTCTCGCGACTCCGCAACACTGACTCCGCAACACCGGGTGTTGAACACATTGAACACAATGTCCGGGTGTGGAACACCGGGTGTTCCACTATAAAAAAATAGCCCAGTAAGGTATAACCTTAAAGGGCTTTGAGAGAAATTACTGGTTAATGTTCCTACGTGGAAACTTTTTGCCAGGTACAAGCACTGTGTGAAATTCGCTCATACACTACCTTGATTCTCTTGGTTTTGGAGACTTGAAGCCAACCAATATTGTACTCAATTTTTTCTGCTAAGATATTCCCGGTAGAAGATGAGTACGCTTCTCCTACCACTGACTTTTCTTTGTTGTTTTCAATGGTCATGTGAGCTCCTTTTTGATAGAGTTGCGTTAGTTTTTTTCATCTTGCGTCAGCACCGCAAAACAAAACGAGCTCTTTCAAGAGCTCGTCATTATAATATAATAAAAAGAAAAATTAAATAGCAATAACCAGCCCTTGAATCAAAGGTTGGTTATGATGATTAATCAAATTTTTTACCTGATTTTTCATACAATTTAACAATACTATTTAATTAGATAATTGTCAAATATTTTTACCTGCCTAAATTTTAAAGTTTCGGGTTGCTGGGATTTGTACCCAGGTACTCCACAACACCGGGTGTTGAACACACGGGTGTTGGATACACCCTAGAAAAATCCCAAGTCCCAAATTCTATTTTCTATTTTCTATATTCTAAATTCTAAATTCTATCTTACTTCGTTTTCGAGAAGGCCTTGATGCATTTAGCGCAAGCTAAAACTCTTTTTCCATATAATGGCTTCGCTGCTTTTGGAGATTTTGCTCCGATAGGCACTATAGTCCATTGCAAGTTAGGATATTTTCTGTATTTTCTGGTAGGATTATATTTACCTCTAAGTTTTTTTAACTTCCAATTTACAGTAGAAGTTTTTCCGCAGATTGAACAAATTTTGCTCATTTTCTTGAAACTTGTAACTTATAACTCATAGCTTATAGCTTAAAGCTCATAGCTTATGTTTTAGGTTTTAAGCTTCATGTTTTATGAATTGATAACTTTTTTATATTATCCTAACTTTCAATTTTTTACAATATCCGCTATAATCATAATATGATCGCCCTAACTATTTTCGCATTAATTATACTACTTTTTTCAGTTATTATCCATGAAATTGCTCATGGATTTATTGCTTTATTGCTAGGGGATACTACCGCAAAAAGAGAAGGAAGGTTAACTTTAAATCCTATAAAGCACCTTGACCCTATTGGTTCTATCGCCGTTCCTTTACTTTTACTTTTAGTAAACAGCGGAATTATTTTTGGATGGGCAAAACCCGTTCCAGTAAACCCTTATAATTTTAAAGACCAGAAATATGGACAGGCGAAAGTGGCTTTGGCAGGTCCCGCAGTTAATTTTTTAATCGCCATAATTTTTGGAATTATTATAAGATTTATTCCCGAACAAGCAAATCTTTTTTATCAGAATTTAATAACTACTTTCGGATTTATAGTCTGGATAAATCTTCTTTTAGGGATATTTAATCTTATACCAATTCCACCATTAGATGGGTCGCACATCCTTTTTACCTTTTTACCCGACTCTTCTCAAAAAATAAAAATCTTCTTTAGCAGATACGGCCTTTTCTTCCTGCTCTTTTTTATTTTTTATCTTTTCCCTTTGATTATTCCAATAATTAGTTTCCTTTTTAAATTAATCACAGGGATATCCTTTTATTAAAATTTACAAAATTTACAAAGTTGACAATCTAAAATCTGTTTGCTAATCTATGTTATAAGCGCTCTGCGCTTTATTTTTAAAACCAAAACTCAAAAATCAAATACCAAAACCACAAACCAAAAATAAAAAGATAAAAAGTTTAAAGGTCTTTAATCTGTATTTTTGATTTTTGATATTTGGTCTTTGGTTTAATTCAAATGCCGACAATTCATCAACTTATTAAAAAGGGAAGAAAGCAACAAAAAAAGCGCACAAAAATGGTGGCGCTTGAATTTGGTTTCAACGTTTTAAAAAATAGACCAACGACATACCCTTCACCATTTAAAAGAGGAGTTTGTGTTAAGGTTTTTACTACTACTCCAAAAAAACCAAATTCTGCTTTAAGAAAAGTTGCGAGAGTTAAACTCTCAAATGGCATGGAAGTCTCTGCCCATATTCCAGGAGAAGGTCATAATTTACAAGAACATTCGGTAGTTATAATTCGTGGAGGCAGAGTTAAAGATTTACCAGGGGTAAGATACCATATTGTTAGAGGAATTTTAGATACAGCGGGCGTGGAGGGGAGGAAACAGGAAAGAAGTAAATATGGCGCTAAAAAACAAAAATAAACTATCAGCGTAAATCCGCTATCATCGGCGTAATCAAAAAAGGTATTTCAATACACAGAAAAGATTACCGCTGATTAATAGCTGATTGTCACAGATAAAAAAATGGCAAGAAAGTTCAAAAAACATACAATTGAACCAGACAGACTATATAATGATGTTGTTATTGCTCGATTTATAAATAAAATTATGGAAATGGGCAAGAAAACAGTTGCCCAGAAAATTGTTTATGGCGCTCTTGATATTATAAAAGAAAAAACAAAAAAAGATCCTTTAGAAGTTTTTAGACAGGCGATTGATAATGCTTCGCCGGTTTTAGAGGTAAAACCAAAAAGAATAGGTGGCGCAACATATCAGGTTCCAATGGAAGTAAAAGGAGAAAGAAGATTGGCATTGGCCATAAGATGGATACTTATTGGAGCAAGGGCTAAAAAAGGGAAACCAATGGCAGAAAAGTTAAGTCAAGAATTGATTGATGCTGCTAACGATACTGGGTCCGCGATTAAAAAGAAAAATGATACACATCGTATGGCCGAAGCGAATAAGGCATTTGCTCATTTTGCGAGAAAGAGATAATCGCTCGGTAGTAGCCATAAAAGTGGCGATAATCCAAACCCCTTACTCCGCAACACCCGGTGTTGCGGACGTCAATCGGAGAAACCATGCAAAATCGCCTGCGAGAGGCACTTTTATAACTACCACCTCGCTTAACAGTTTAAAAGTTAAATCATTAAAAATTTATTAGAAATTAAAAATTCGTTATTATGCCTAGGCTTTCCCCAATAGAAAGAAATAGAAATATCGGAGTTATAGCTCACATTGATGCTGGTAAAACTACGGTTTCCGAGCGTCTGATTTTTTATACAGGCGCTTCTCATAAAATAGGCGAAGTGCATGAAGGAGAAGCAGTTATGGATTGGATGGCTCAAGAGAGAGAAAGAGGTATTACTATTACCTCCGCCGCAATCACTTTATCTTGGAAAAATCATCAAATAAATTTAATTGATACTCCGGGTCATATTGACTTTACAGCAGAGGTTCAGCGATCTTTGCGTGTTTTAGATGGCGCAGTTGTCGTATTTGATGGTGTGGCCGGAGTAGAGCCTCAATCGGAGACAGTCTGGAGACAAGCTGACCGTTATGGCACTCCAAGGATTTGTTTTATAAATAAACTTGATAGAATGGGCGCTAATTTTGAGGCTGACATTCAATCAATACATGATAAGCTCACTTTAAATGCAGTTCCTGTTCAGATACCAATGGGCGTGGAGGAAAAACTTCAAGGAGTGGTTGATTTGTTTAATATGAAGGCCCTTTATTTTGAGGGTGAGATGGGAGAAAAAATTGTAGAAAAAGATATTCCGGAAGAGTTTAAAGAAATGGCAGAAACCTATCGCCAAAAAATGGTAGAGAAAATTGCCGCTGAAGATGAAGCGTTATTAGAAAAGTTTTATGCAAAAAAAGAAATTACTGTTCCAGAATTAAAAACAGTTTTAAGAAAATCATGTTTGGCTTATAAGCTAGTCCCTATATTTTGTGGTTCTGCTTTAAAAAACAAAGGAGTTCAACCAGTTCTTGATGCAATTGTTGAATATCTGCCTTCGCCGATAGATTTGCCGCCAGTGCAGGGGATTGATACTAAAACAGGCCAAACAATTGAAAGAAAGCCAGATGATAAAGAGCCTTTTTCAGCTTTAGTGTTTAAGGTTGCAACTGATCCTTATGTCGGGACATTAACTTACTTTAGAATTTACTCAGGTACTTTAAATAAAGGTTCTTATGTTTTAAATTCAATCACTGGAGAACAAGAAAGAATTAGTAGAATTATAAGAATGCATTCAAATACAAGAGCAGAATTAGATTCTTTATGCGCTGGTGAAATTGGAGCTACTGTTGGTTTGAAAAATACAGTTACTGGTAATACTCTTTGTGATATAGCCAGCCCGATTATTTTAGAAAAAATAGTGTTTCCAGAACCTGTTATCTCAATGAGGGTTGAGCCAAAAACAAAAGCAGATCAAGAAAAATTGATTGCTTCTTTGAGAAAATTAACCACCGAAGATCCGACCTTTAGAATAAAAGAAGACCAGGAAACAGGAGAAACAATTATTTCCGGCATGGGAGAGTTGCATTTAGATATTATTGCCGATAGATTAAGAAGAGAGTTTAATGTAGATGCTAATTATGGCAGACCGCAAGTAGCCTATAAAGAAACTATTTTAGGAGAAGCTGAAGCTGAGGGAAAATATATAAGGCAGTCAGGCGGCAAGGGTCAGTATGGTCATGTTTGGTTGAGAGTTAAACCAAAAGAAAGAGGAGCCGGATATGAATTTATAGATGAAATTAAAGGAGGAGCTATTCCAAAAGAATTTATTGCACCAACCCAGAAAGGCATTAAAGAGGCTATGGATAAAGGTATTTTGGCGGGTTATCCTGTTGTTGATGTTGAGGTTACTCTTTTTGATGGTAGTTTTCACGAAGTTGATTCTTCAGAATTTGCTTTTAAAATCGCAGGTTCTATGGCTTTTCAAGCAGCTGCAAAGCGAGCCAAAACTATTATATTGGAACCTATTATGAAAACCGAAGTTATTACTCCGCCGGATTTCTTTGGTCAGGTTATTTCTGATTTAAATTCAAGGCGCGGCAAAATTGAAGAAACAAAAGAAAGAGTTGGCGTAAAAGTAATTGATGCCCTAGTCCCACTTTCTGAAATGTTTGGTTATGCCACAAGTATCCGTTCTTTAACTGAAGGCAGGGCATCGTTTACAATGCAATTTGACAGGTATGATAGAGTCCCTGAGAATGTGGCTAAAGAGATTATTGAGGGGAAGAGGAAATAGCGCTCGGCAATAATATATGCGGGAGCACGGCGTCGGCTTAAGCAAAAACAGATTTATTCTCCCGCCGCGCCTATTTCTCGCCAAGCACGTAGACAATATTATTCCGAGCCCTCATTAACAGCTTGTCTCCGAAGTGCTCCCGTATACATTATTGCCTCGCTCAACAGATTGGGAATTGAGCCTGCGAAATTTACTTTTAAACTTATCGTCTCGCTTAACAGTAATAAATGAGAATCTAGAAAATATGAACTTCGTTCATATAATTACGTCGCTCGGTCGGAATGAAAATAAATTTTCACTCCTCCTTCGTTAGTAATTATAGAAAGTAGAAAATAGAATTTTGAAAATAAAAAAACGCCAAGCTCCGATTAAGGAATTTGGCGTATACTACGAGTGGTTGGCCATTGGCGTGAATCGTAGAGCTATGTCGGCTACGGTTCGGGAATTTCCCGTTCCAATAATAGGTTGCTAAGATCGCTAAAAATAGAAGAAGGAACCAATCTCCATCCATTTTCCCCTTCTTCATTAAGCGTTTTAATCACTTCAAATAAACATTTTAAGCCGGTAGGTATTTTAACAATTTTGTATTCGTACTTCTTTCCCATCTTAAGCCCTTTCGTATAAAAATAAAAAGAACAATTAATTTAACAGTATAATTTTATTAACAAAATAAACCATGATTGTCAGGATTTTTGAAAATTAGACTATTCCAGAGTTAATTTCGCTTGACTATATCCCAAATATTTAATAAGATAACAGATATTGTTTAAAAATTAAAAAATTAATAATTAATTAAAAATATTATAGAGGCGATAAATCGCCTATATATTTAATCGCTCAGTCAGAATGAAAGTTTCGGTCGTCGAAAATAACTTTGTTATTTTCTCCCTTCCTCAGTTTTCATTCTTTCTTCGCTCATAAATATGGCAGTAGAAAAATTCGAGAGGTCAAAACCTCATATAAATATCGGTACCATTGGTCACGTTGACCATGGCAAAACCACTTTATCGGCCGCAATTATGAAGATTTCAAAATTGCGCGGTTTTAAGTGTTCGGATAAGAGCGTTGATCAAATCGACGCATCTCCGGAAGAAAAAGCAAGAGGGGTGACGATTTCAATTACTCACTTAGAATTTGAAACAGAAAAAAGGCATTATGCTTTGATTGATTGCCCGGGTCACGCTGACTATATTAAAAATATGATTACAGGAGCTGCCCAAATGGACGGCGCGATTTTATTAGTTTCTGCCCCAGATGGGCCAATGCCTCAAACAAAAGAGCATGTTCTTTTAGCCCGTCAGGTTGGTTTGCCAACCTTAGTTGTCTTTTTGAATAAAGTTGACCAAGTTGATGACCCAGAAATTTTAGAATTAGTTGAATCAGAGGTAAAAGAATTATTGAAGAAATATAAATATCCTGGAGATGAAATTCCTATTATAAGGGGTTCAGCTTTGAAGGCTTTAGAAGCTAAATCAGCTGATGATGAAAATGCAAAGTGTATTATTCAATTGTTAGACGCAGTAGACAACTATATTCCCGAACCTTCCAGAGAATTAGATAAACCTTTTATTATGGCAGTTGAAGATGTTTTCTCAATTGAAGGTAGGGGAACAGTAGCTACGGGAAGAATTGAAAGAGGTATTGTCAAATCTAATGAAGAAGTAGAAATAGTCGGTATTAAACCAACTTCAAAAACAGTCGTGGTTTCAGTTGAAATGTTTAATAAGTCCTTAGATGAGGGAAGAGCGGGCGATAATGTAGGCTTGCTTTTGAGGGGTATTAAAAAAGAAGATATTGAAAGAGGTCAGGTTTTGGCTAAAGCCGGTTCAATTACTCCTCACACTGAATTTGAAGGCGAAGTTTATGTTTTAACAAAAGAAGAAGGCGGTCGTCATACCCCGTTCTTTTCAGGTTATAAGCCACAACTTTATATTAGAACAACTGATATTACTGGTGACGTAACATTGCCAGCAGGAACTGAAATGGTAATGCCAGGTGATACCGCCAATTTAACAGTTAAATTAATCGCCCCAGTTGCATTAGAAGAAAAACAAAGATTTGCGATTAGAGAAGGAGGCAAAACAGTCGGCGCAGGAGTAGTTACCAAAATTATCAAATAATTTTGGAAATCCCAAATCCAAAATCCTAAATTCTAAACAAATCCAAATATCAAAATCAAAAATCCAAAACACGTTTTGAATTTTGAAAATTTGAGTTTTGAACTTATTTAGGATTTAGTGCTTAGTATTTAGAATTTCAAAAAATTAGATTTTTTGTCATGCCAGTAAAGAAAGTAATAAAGTCCCGACTTAGTCGAGGATCCTCGTCAGAGACGGGAAAAATTGAAAAAGCAGAAGAAAAGGTTGCTGAAGAAGCAAAGCCTCGACTTCGCATCAAACTCCAAGCTTATGACCATAAGATAATTGATAATAGTGCTCGGCAAATTATTGATATTGCAACAAGATATGGGGCAGATGTGATAGGGCCTATTCCTTTACCAACTGAAATATTAAAATTTACCGTGGACAGGTCTAGTTTTATTCATAAAGATGCAAGAGAACAGTTTGAAATGAGAGTCCATAAACGTATAATTGACATTTTAAATCCTAATCCGGATATTTTAGAAGCATTGAGAGACATAAACCTTCCTTCCGGGGTTGATATTGCTGTAAAGATTTAAAGTAGTCCCTCTTGTAATTGAGAGGGATATATTGTAGAATTGCAATAATTATGGAGATAAAATATTTTTAATAAAAAATCCGAAGTTAAGTCCTTAGTTTTTAAATACCGGGCTTAATGCCCGGTATTCAGTTATATGGATAGTGAAGCTATCCATATAATTAATCGTTCGGTCGGAATGATAATGAATTCTCATCCCTTCCTCACTCATAATTATAAAAAATGAAATTTATTCTTGGTCAAAAAATTGGAATGTCACAATTATTCGGTAAGGATAGCAAAGTGGCGCCAGTAACCCTGATTGAAGTCGGGCCTTGTTATGTTTTACAGAAAAAGACTAAAGAGAAAGATGGATATGAAGCGCTTCAAATAGGATTTAATAAAATTGAGAAAAAGAATAAGATTTTAAAATCTCAAAAAGGAAAAGAGTACAAATATATAAAAGAGTACCGATTGCAAAGCAATCGAGTATCCTCAATAGAATCGGGACAAAATATAAAAGATCCTTTAGATATTAAAGTCGGAGATAAGATTGATGTATCAATTTTTAAAGAAGGAGACAAAGTAAAGATTGCTGGTATTTCTAAAGGAAAAGGTTTTCAGGGAGCAATAAAAATGTGGAACTTTGCCGGGAAGTTTGCTTCGCACGGCGTAAAGCACGAGCACAGAAGCATAGGATCAATCGGCGGTCGTTTTCCACAAAGAGTTGTTCCGGGAAAGAAAATGCCGGGTCGTATGGGAGGGGAAAGAATAACAGTAAAAAATTTAGAAATAATGAAAATTGATTTGGAAAACAATTTATTAATAATTAAAGGAGCGGTTTCGGGGAGAAAGGGAACTTTGTTAGAGATTAAAGGATAAAATATTTAAGTAAATTTAAAACAAAAAGGCGCCTATTTTCATAGACGCCCTGGATAGACGATTCTGTCGGTTTATTTAAGCAGTTTTTTCGGCGGTAGCGGCGGTAGGCTTTTTGGAGATTTTAGGCATAATTGTTTCGATGCTTATCTTTCTGAATTTTTCCTTTACGGCCTTAATCGTTGCGAAAAGCATAGGCAGTATGATCGAGCTTGAAACTATTGCAACCGCTAAAATCAGGCCAACAAAAATAGGTTTATTATTACCCCTATAAAGGAAATAATTTGAAAAAGAAATAACGAGGAGGAAAAGACTATAACCGGCGAGCATTGAATAACCAAACCAAAGATTTTTATCCATTTTTTGTCTCCTTGTATAAAAAAAGAAATAAATATTTTTAAACAGCAATTAATAAATAGTATAAGTTAAAAACATGAATGTCAAGGTTTTAAATCAAAAAGGGAAAGAAGTTGGAAGTGCCTTATTGCCAAAGGAAATTTTTGATGTAAAGATGAATTCTGATTTAGTCCATCAGGTTAAAGTTTCTCAGATGTCTAACCATAGGCAAGGGTCAGCCCATACAAAAGACAGATCAGAAGTGAGAGGAGGGGGGAAAAAACCATGGAGGCAGAAAGGAACAGGCAGAGCTAGAAGTGGTTCCAGTCGTTCGCCAATTTGGAAAGGTGGTGGAGTGACCTTTGGTCCTAGAAATGATAAGAATTACAAAAAAGAGATTCCAAGGAAAATAAGGAGAAAAGCCTTACTTATGGTTTTGTCTCAAAAATTTAGAGAAAACTTATTAGTTGTTTTAGATGAATTAAAATTGGAAAAATCCCAGAACGAAAACCTTCGGTTTTCTACGGGGCAGGCAAAAACAAAATTAACCAAATCAATGGCAGAAATTATAAAAAAATTACCATTTCAAGATAAAAGCTGTTTAATTGCTTTACCTAATTATGACAAGAAAATAATTTTAGCAGCAAGAAATATTCCTAAGGTTAGCACAATTGAAGCAAGAAACCTTAATGTTTTAGATTTATTGAATTCTAAATACTTATTGATGTCAAAAGATACGATAAAAGCAATTAAAGAAACATTCCTTGGTAGCGTCTAGGGTATAGCGTTTAGCGTATAGTTAACTGAACCCTGAACCCTGAACCCTAAACCCTAATTATAAAAATAATCATGAAATTATCAGATATTTTTAAAAAGAAAATAAAAAAACAGAAAAAAACAGAGGTTAAAGAAATTGAAACAATTGCGGAGAAGAAACCTGTCCACAATGCTCCCGCCCCAACTTCAAAGATGTTGGCGGATGCAGGCGGGGAAGCTCCAAAAAGAGAAACTGTGAAGCGCAAGAAAAGCGTAGCTACTGTCTATAACATTGTTTCAGAGCCGCATATTTCAGAAAAATCAATGGGTTTGAATGAAATTAACCAGTACATATTTGATGTTTTTCCAAAAGCTAATAAGGTTCAGATAAAAGAGGCGATAGAAATAATTTATGGAGTAGATGTTTTATCAGTAAATATAATTAATATCGCGCCAAAGAAAAGAAGATTAGGAAAAATTCAGGGTTTTAAAAAAGGATACAAAAAGGCAATAGTAAAAGTGAAGGCTGGACAAAAAATAGAGATTTTATAAATATCAGCGTAAATCCGCTATCATCAGCGTAATCAGAAGAGTCATTTCACGACCCGCAAGCGGGTACCCCGAAAAAGATAACTGCTGATTAATAGCTGATTGCCACAGATTAAAAAACATGAAGATATATAAACCTAATACATCAAGCCAAAGAGGAATGACTGGAATTGATTATTCTATTTTAATAAAGAAAGAGCCAGAGAAGACTCTTACCGTTTCTTTACAAAGAAGAGTTGGAAGGGCAAGTAATGGCAGAATTACTACTCGTCATAGAGGGGGTGGAGTAAAAAGAATGTATAGAATAATTGAGTTTAAGCAACCAAAGTTAGAAGTAGCAGGGAAGATTATTTCCTTAGAATATGACCCGAATAGAACGTCTTTTATTGCTTTAGTCCAATATCCAGATAATAGCAAGGTTTATATTTTAGCCCCTAAAGATTTAAAAGTTGGGGATACGGTTATTTGTGGAGAAAAAACTCCTATAGCTCTTGGGAACAGAACAAGGCTTAAAAATTTATTGGTAGGAACTATGGTTCATAATATTGAATTTGAGCCAGGAAGAGGTGGAATAGCTGTAAAAGGAGCTGGGACAGGAGCCCAGATATTAGCTCAAGATGGCCCATATACACAATTAAAAATGCCGTCAACTGAAATCAGAAAATTAAAAAGCGATTGTTTTGCTTCAATCGGTATGGTTTCTAATTCGGAACATCGTTTTGTTAATATTGGAAAAGCAGGAAGGGCAAGATTAATGGGGAAAAGACCTGCGGTTCGGGGTACCGCTATGAACCCTTGCGACCATCCTCACGGAGGTGGCGAAGGTAGGCAACCCATTGGCCTGAAACATCCTAAGACCCCATGGGGTAAAGCGGCTTTAGGACTTAAGACAAGAAAAAGAAGCAAACGATCAAATAAGTTCATTATTCAAAGAAGAATTAAAAAATAATATTAGCGTAAATCCGCTATCATCGGCGTAATCAAAAAAAGTATTTCAACACACAGAAAAGATTACCGCTGATTAATAGCTGATTACCACAGATAAAAACATGTCCCGTAGCTTAAAAAAGGGTCCGTATATAGACCCAAGATTATTAGAAAAAATAGGGAAAGTAAGAAAGGGGGATAAGGTTATTATTAAAACATGGGCAAGAGCTTCATCAATTGCGCCAGAAATGATTGGCTTTACTTTTGGCGTTCACAATGGGAAAGAGCACATCCCAGTTTATATCACAGAAGATATGGTAGGACATAAACTTGGAGAATTTGCTTCAAGTACAAAATTCCAAAGACATGGAGGCAGGATGCAAAAGGAAATAGAAGCAGGAGCTGAACAAAAGGAGGTAGCAAAGACAGAAGCAGTAATTAAGCCGGCTGATAATCCAGTTAAATAAAAACTATGCAGATTAAAGTTAAATTAAATTATTCAAGAATAGCGCCCAGAAAAGTAAGACAGGTCGCAGATATGATTAGAGGGAAAGGAAGTGAACAAGCTCAGAATATTCTTGAGTTTACAGTAAGAAAGCCAGTAGTCCCAATTTTAAAACTATTAAACAGCGCATTGGCTACAGCTAAGCATGAGTTTCAGATAGAAGCTACCAATCTTTACATTTCCAAAATCATAGTTGATGAAGGACCGAAGTTAAAAAGATTTAGGCCGGTTTCACGTGGAAGTGCCCACCCCTTATGGAAAAGAACATCGCATATCACTTTAATTTTAGATGAGATAGATCCGACCGCTAAAAAGAAAACAGCTCGTAGCAAAGGAAAAACAAAAGGTGAATCCTCCTTCGCTAAAGCTACGGCGGACAAGAAGGAAGAGTCTATTGAGGCAATAGAAACAAAACCAGTTCAGGAAAATGGAGAGATTTCAAAAGAGGAAGATTTTCAGAAAAAGAAACCTGCTTACAATACTTTTGAGAGGAGAGATTTTAAAAAGAAAAAAGGTCAGAATGTTTTAAATAAAATGTTTAGAAGAAAATCCATATAAGATGTAGCGTATGGGGTATAGCGTTTAGCGTATAGTTAACTAAACCCTAAACCCTAACACCTAAACCCTAAAAAGATGACACACAAGGTTCATCCAAAATCATACAGAATTAAAGGAATGGAGGATTGGAGCATCCGCGGTTTTTACGGTAAAAAACCAGCGAAATTATTTGAAGAAGATTTTTTAATAAGAGAATTTTTACAAAAACAATTAACCGAAGCCTCGGTCGCAAATATTGAAATTGAACATTCCGCGAATAAAATGAATATTATAATTCATACAGCAAGACCAGGTTTAATTATTGGCAGGGGAGGTGAAGGAATAGAAAAACTAAAGGCGGTTTTATTTAAAAGAGCGCTTAATAGAAAAATTATAAATCCGAAAAAAGAAATAAAAATAGAAATAAGAGAAATAAAAAATCCTTTATTGTCCGCTGTTCTTGTAGGCCAACAAATGGCGCAACAGATTGAAAAAAGACTGCCTTTCCGTCAGGTTTTAAAAAGGACAATAGAAAAAGTAATGTTAAATAAGGAAGCAAAGGGTGTAAGGGTTGAAGTAGGGGGAAGGTTAAATGGGGTTGAAATCGCAAGAAAAGAATGGTTAAGGCAAGGACGTTTGCCTAGAAATACAATAAGAGCAGACATTGACTATTCAGAAACCCGAGCCTATTGCACTTATGGTGTGATTGGCATTAAGGTTTGGATTTACAAAGGAGACAAATTCGAGTAATCCTACGAATTACGAATTAAACCGAATTACGAATAAAAAATTCGTAGTGAAAGGTGAAAGTTCGTAAATTCGTACAACCGTACAACACTTTCCGTATATTCGTAATTCGAAAATATTCGTAATTCGTAAGAGAACATGAGCATATTAATGCCGAAAAAAGTAAAACACAGAAAATGGCACAAGTATACGTCTAAGGGTATTGAGAATAGAGCGACTGAATTAAATTTCGGAAGTTTTGGGTTGAAATCGTTAGGAACAAAATGGGTTACAGCAAGGCAAATCGAAGCTGCGAGAAGGGTAATAATTCGTCATCTTAAAAAAGGGGGAAAACTTTGGATTCGTATTTTTCCTGATAGGCCCATAACTTTTAAAGGAAACGAAGTGCCAATGGGCGGAGGCAAAGGAGCTGTAGATCATTATGTTTTTGCAGTTAGGCCAGGGAGGATGATTTTTGAATTAGATGGTATTAAAGAAGAAGTAGCAAAAGAAGCTTTTAAAGTGGCGTCAGGTAAGTTGCCAATTAAGACTAAATTTGTTAAAAGATAATAGCGTAGGGTATAGCATCTAGGGTATAGCTTATAGTTAACTAAACCCTAAACCCTAAAACCTAAAAAATATGAAAGCAAGTGAATTAAAAAAGAAAAATAAAAAGGAGCTTGAAAAGGATTTGGAAAAATTGAAAGAGAATTTGAGCGGTCTTCGTTTTAAGCTTGCTGCCAATAAGTTAAAGAATGTTAGGGAAGTAAGGAATATAAAGAAAGATATTGCCAGAATATTAACCATATTAAAAATGAAATCCTAAATCCTAAATTCTAAATCCTAAATAAATTCAAATATAAAAGTTCAAAATCAAAAATGTTTAGAATTTAGAAATTAGAGCTTAGAATTTCTTTTACGAAGTAAAAGTAATATGCCTAAAAAAACATTACAAGGAAAAGTCGTTTCCGATAAAATGCAAAAGACAGTTGTGGTAGAGGTGGAAAGAATTAAAGAGCATCCTAAATATAGGAGAAGATTTAAGGTACATAAAAAATATAAGGCTCACGACGAGAAAGGAGAATATAAAGTTGGAGATAAGGTTACGATCGAAGAATGCAAGCCTTTATCTAAAGATAAAAATTGGAAGGTAGTTAATAAAATATAGCGTTAGCGTCTAGGGTATAGCGTATAGTTAACTAAACCCTAAATCCTAAACCATAAACCCTGAAAAAATGATTCAACCAAGGTCAATGTTAAAAGTTGCCGACAATAGTGGAGCTAGGATTATCCAATGCATGTGTGTTTTAGGGGGAACCCGCAGGCGATATGCCCAGCTGGGTGATGTTATAGTAGCTGCAGTAAAAAAGGCTGACCCAAGAAAATTGGTAAAAAAACACGAAGTGGTGAAAGCGATAATTATTCGTCAAAAAAAAGAATATAGAAGAGTAGATGGTTCATATATCCGTTTTGATGATAACGCAGCTGTAATTATTGGAGACGAAAATAAACCAAAGGGCGGAAGAATTTTTGGTCCTGTAGCGAAAGAAATAAAAGAAAAAGGTTTTAACGATGTGGCAATGTTAGCCTCAGAGTTAGTATAAAAGATCAGAAAGAATACACATCAGCGTAAATCCGCTATCATCAGCGTAATCAGAAAAGATATTTCACGACCCGCAAGCGGGTACCCCGAAAAAGATTACCGCTGATTAATAGCTGATTGCCACAGATAAAAATATGAAAATACATAAAAATGACCATGTCCTTATAATTTCAGGAAAAGACCGTGGAAAGACGGGCAAGGTTTTGAGCGTTCTTTCAGAGAAAAGCAAGATTGTTGTTGAAGGAGTTAATTTAAGAAAGAAATGCGTAAGGCCGAAGAAATCTGGAGAAAAAGGTCAGATTATTCAGATTACAGCTCCGTTGAGTTCTTCAAATGTCAAGGTAATTTGCGGAAAGTGTGGAAAGGCTTCAAGAATGGGGTATAAAATTAATGGAGATAAAAAATATAGAATTTGTAAGAAGTGTAAGCAAAAAATTTAAGACACAGATTTATACAGATACTGCGGATTTATGCGGATACGTATCAGTATAAATCAGTTAAAATCAGTATTAATCAGCGTTTATGCTAAGATTAAAAGACAAATACAAAAAAGAGGTAATACCGGTAATGATGGAAAAATTCGGGTATAAAAATGTTATGGCAATCCCAAAGATTGTAAAAGTTGTAATAAACTCTTGCTTTGGAAAAGAAGTCGCCACTAAAACCTCGCAAGAAAGAGAAAAAGTTGTCCAGAATGTTACAAATGATTTGACCCTAATTTCAGGGCAAAAACCAAGGATTGTGAAGTCAAAAAAATCAATTGCTGGTTTTAAATTAAGAGAAGGTCTTGATATTGCCGTAGCAGTTACCTTAAGGAAAGATAGAATGTATGATTTTTTGGAAAGATTAATTTACTTGACTCTTCCTCGTTCTAGAGATTTTCAAGGTATTAATCCAAAATCAATCGACCAAAAGGGAAATTTAAATATTGGATTTAAAGAGCACATCTCTTTCCCAGAAGTTATTACTGAAAAAGAGAAAACCATTTTTGGTTTGGAGATATCAGTTGTAACAAATGCTAAAAATAAAGAAGAAGGCTTAAGGTTGTTTAAATTATTAGGATTTCCAATAAAATAATATGGCTACAACCGCACAAATAGCAAAAGCAAAAAAGAAACCAAAATTCAGCTCAAGAACTATTAGGCGCTGTTTTAGATGTGGAAGAAGAAGGGGCTTTATACGGAAGTTCGGTCTTTGCAGAATATGTTTCAGAGAATTAGCCAATAAAGGAGATATACCAGGTATTAAAAAATCTTCGTGGTAGTAGTTATCCCTACGAATTACGAATTTAACCGAATTACGAATTATTCGCAGAGGAAATAAAAATTGATTCGTATTCGTAATTCGAAAATATTCGTAATTCGTAAGAAAATAATTAAAATAATTATTTATGGTAGATCCAATAACAGACATGTTAAATCAAATAAGGAACGCTCAAGCCGTGGAAAAAGCAGAAGTATCTGTGCCGTTTTCGCAATTAAAGCAATCAATTGCTGAAATATTGGCGGAGGAAGGTTTCATAGGCGCTATTAAAAAGAGTTTAAAAAAAGAAAGCAGGACATTAAAGATTAATTTAAAATACAAAGAAGGCGCGCCAGTTATTGTAGGGTTAAAAAGGATTTCAAAGTCGGGACAGAGAATTTATGTAAAATCGTCTGAAATAAAAGCTGTGCGTGGCGGAAGAGGTTTCAGTATAATCTCAACGCCTAAGGGATTAATGACAAATAGGAAAGCAAGGCAGGAGAAATTAGGAGGGGAAGTTATTTGCGAAATTTGGTAAATTAAAATATCAGCGTAAATCCGCTATCATCAGCGTAATTAAAGAAGTCGCTTCAATAAAGAAAAAAGATTACCGCTGATTAATAGCTGATTGCCACAGATAAAATTATGTCAAGAATAGGTAAACAACCAATTCAAATACCGGCAGACGTGAAAGTAGAAATAATAGAGGGTCCCGTCCCAGCAGGGCGAGGCTCGCCCAATTCTATTGGGCGGCAAGAAATAAAAGTTTCGGGACCACTGGGGAATTTAGCTCAAACAATTAACCCAGAGATAAAGATAGAAGTTAAGGACGGGCAGATTTTGCTTTCTCCTAAAAAAGAAGATTACTTGAAGAAAACAGGAGCTCTTTGGGGCTTATTCAGAGCTATTGTTGCTAATATGATTACTGGTGTTACAAAAGGTTTTGAAAAGAAGTTGGATATAGAAGGGATTGGGTACAAGGCGTCTGTTGAAGGAAACGATTTATCTTTAAGCGTTGGATTTACTTTGCCAGTAAAGGTAAAATGTCCAGAAGGCGTAAAGTTTGCTGTTGAGAAAAACCTAATCTTCGTCACCGGTTCTGACAGGGCAAAAGTAGGGCAAATTGCAGCAATCATTAGAAAGGTTAAGAAAGCAGAGCCATATAAAGGAAAAGGTTTGAGATATTTTGACGAAGTAATTAGGAGAAAAGAGGGCAAAAAAGTAGTTGCAACAAAAAAATAAATAATCACAGATATTTGCAAAGCAAATGAGTATAAAAAGTCAAAAAAGGCAAAGACGCCATAAAAAGATAAGAGCAAGAATAAAAGGCACGGCTAAAAGGCCGAGACTTTGTGTTTTTAAGTCCTCACAACATATTTATGCTCAATTGATAGATGATGATAAAAATAATGTTATAGTCTTAGTTAGCGATTTTGATGTCAAGAAATCTTCAAAACAGAGTCCTGCCCGCATTGCTACGCCAGCCCGCATTGCTACGCAAAGCGTTGCAGGCGGGCAAAGCGTTGCTGGCGTGGTAAAGCGAGGGAATAAAGAAAATAATTCCTTTGAAGTAGGTAAGTTAATAGCAGAAAAAGCTAAAGAATTAAAAATTACAGAAGTAGTTTTTGACCGCGGAGGTTTTGTATTCCACGGGAGGATAAAAGCAGTTGCTGATGGAGCTAGAGAAGGCGGACTTAAGTTTTAAAATATTTAAAAATATGTCCCGTTAGAAGTCCGACAATTATAATAAAGACTTTTTATGAGGCAGAGAAAAAATATTAATTAATAATTTGTCCTTGCAATTAAGAAAAAATTTATTCAAAATTTTTTTCATCAAGGACTTCTAACGCGGTATGTTTGATTCTAATAGAAAAAGAGGTCCAAGAGAGTTTAAACCAAAAGATGAATTTGATTCAAAGCTTTTGGATTTAACTAGAGTTACTAGAGTTACTGGCGGTGGTAAGCGTATGACGTTTCGTGCAGTTGTCGTTGTTGGCGACAGAAAGGGAAAAATTGGTTTTGGAGTTGATAAAGGTAGAGATGTTTCTCAATCAATAGAAAAAGCAACCAGACGCGCAAAAAAGAATTTAATTACAATAGCTATTAAAGAAAATACAATTCCTCATGAGGTTCAAGTTAAAGTGGGTTCGTCAGAAATTTTATTAAAACCTCAAACAAAAGGCCGTGGTTTGGTCGCAGGTGGCGTAGTTAGAGTAATTTGCGAATTAGCAGGAATTAAGGATGTATCCTCAAAAATTCTTTCAAGGTCAAAAAATAAACTTAACAATGCAAGAGCGACAATAGAAGCGTTAAAAAAACTTAATAAATAGATTACTGCTGGTTAACCGCTGATAATTTCCGCGTAAATCCGCGTAGATATCCGCGTAAATCAGCGGTGAGCGAAGCGAAAATGCAATTACAAGAATTAAAACCAACACATAAAGGGAAAAGATCACAAAGAGTAGGTCGTGGCGGAAAGCGCGGGACCTATTGCGGTCGTGGAGTGAAAGGTCAAAACTCAAGAGCAGGAGCAAAAATGATGCCTATGATTAGAGAAATGATTAAAAGATATCCGAAACTTAGAGGTTATAGACATTCAGGGGTGCCAAAAAATATTGTTGTGGTAAACCTTGATATTTTAGAGAAAAAATTTAAAATCGGAGAAACAGTTTCTCCTGAAACTTTGCTAAAATTAAGAATTATTCGTAATATAAATGGAAAGGCTCCTAAAGTTAAAATTTTAGGCAGGGGAGAGCTAAAAAAATCTTTAATTTTTGAAAATTGTTTAGTGTCTGGCAAGGCAAAAGAAATTATTGAAAAAGCAGGCGGCACAGTTAAAATCCTAAATCCTAAATCCTAAATAAATTCCAAATTCCAAATTCCAAATTCTAAACGTGTTTAGGATTTAGATATTAGAGTTTAGAATTTCTTTTGCGAAGCAAAAGCTATGTGGTTAGAAAAAGTCATTTTTCTTTTTAAAAATAAAGAACTGCGCAACAAAGTGCTCTTTATCTTAGGGCTTTTTGTTGTTTTTAGAATAGCATCTAATATTCCTATTCCAGGTGTAGGCGTTGAGAACCTACGCCAATTTTTTGATAATAATCAGGTTTTTGGATTATTAAACCTTTTCACTGGCGGAGCTTTAAGTAATTTTTCAATTGTTATGTTGGGATTAGGCCCTTATATTACTGCTACGATTATTTTACAGTTATTGACAATGATATTTCCTGCTTTAGAAAAATTATACAAAGAAGAGGGTGAAGCTGGACGTCAGAAATTTAACCAATACGGACGTTTATTAGGAATTCCTTTAGCTGCTTTTGAAGGTTATGGAATGATAACTATATTCCAAAGGCAGCATTTAATAGGCGCCCTTTCTCCGTTTGTTTTATTAAGTGCGATTATAACAATCGTAGCGGGCGCAATGTTTTTAATGTGGTTGGGTGAATTAATTTCGGAAAAGGGCTTAGGCAACGGTATTTCTCTGTTAATCTTCGCTGGTATTGTGGCTCGTTTGCCAATGTCTATTTTTGAAACATTTGTTACTTGGGACCCCTCCAAAATTCCGTCTTATATTTTATTCTTTGTCTTTGCCGTAGTAATTATTGCCGGAGTAATTTTAATAACAGAAGCAAGAAGAAATATCCCTGTTTCTTATGCGAAAAGAGTAAGGGGTAATAAAATTTATGGCGGTTCTTCAACCTATTTGCCGTTAAATGTTAATCCAGCTGGCGTTATTCCTATTATCTTTGCTCTTTCCGTTTTATTATTCCCAGGCATGATAGCAAACTTTTTAGGAGGATCAGGGGGATTTATAGGCACTGCCGCTCAAGCTGTGGGCGCATTTTTTCAGAATGTTTGGATTCACGGAGTATTTTATTTCTCGTTAGTCATCGTCTTTACTTATTTTTACACGATGGTTACATTTGACCCTAAAAATATCGCTTCTAACTTGCAAAAAATGGGCGGTTTCGTGTCGGGAGTAAGACCCGGTGAATCAACAGCCGCATTTATAAAAGTTATCTTAAACAGAGTTTTATTCACCGGCGCTATTTTCTTAGGATTAATTGCTGTTTTGCCTTCAATTGTTGCTGGGCTTACCGGCGTTCAGGGTTTTGGTTTCTTAATTGGCGGTACAAGTTTATTAATTGTGGTTAGCGTAGTTTTAGACACTATGCGTCAAGTTGATTCTCAATTAGAAATGAGAGAATATGACACATTCTAAGTTTAATTTATAATTATTTATTATGGTAGATAAGCAAAGACAAATCGTTATTCTTTTTGGTCCGCCAGGAGCCGGCAAGGGCACTCAAGCAGAGTTATTATCAGACAAGCTAAGTTTATATGCTTTTGATACCAGCAAAATTTTAGAAGAAGGATTCAAACAGGCTAAGAATCTTACGGAAGATTCTCCAGAAAGGTTTATTGAAGTTGATAAAGAGAAATTCGATATTTTAAAAGAAAAAGAGCTTTGGACAAAAGGGGTTCTTTGCAGCCCTCCTTTCGTCACTTATTTAATAAAAGAAAAAGTCAAAAAGCTTTTTGAAGATGGTGAAAATATAATCTTTTCCGGCTCTCCGAGAACTGTCTATGAGGCAGAAGAAGAAATCCCGTATTTCATAGATCTTTACGGAAAAGGAAATATCAAAGCTTTTTTTATAAACATCAGCGCCGAACAGACAATTTTTAGAAATTCAAACAGAAAGATATGCGAATTAATGCGACATTCCATATTATTTAATAAAGAAACCGAGAATCTCAGTATTTGTCCTCTAGACGGATCAAAATTATTAAAGAGGGAATTAGATACTCTGGAAACAATTAAGGTTAGAATAAAAGAATTTCAAGAAAGAACGTTTCCCATAATCAATGTTTTTGAAAAACAGGGTATTGAAGTTTGTGAAATCAACGGCGAACAGCCGATAGCGGATGTGTTTAAAGACATTTTATTAAAACTAACTTAATGGAACACCCGGTGTTCCACGTTAACACCCGGTGTTGGAGAGCGTATTTGACTTACTATTAATTAAAAATTTTAATGATAACTATTAAAACCACTGAAGAAATTAAAATAATGAAAGAAGGCGGAAAGATTTTGGCTAAGATTATGAAAGAATTGGAGAAGCAAATTAAACCGGGAATTACCACTAAAGAATTAGATAGGGCTGCTGAGGCCCTTATTTTAAAACACGGGGGAAAGCCTTCGTTCAAGGGCTATCTGGACTTCCCAGCCTCTCTATGTACGTCTATAAACGAGGAAATAGTCCATTGTTTTCCTTCAGAGAGACGATTACAGGAAGGGGATATAATTTCTCTGGATTTAGGCGTCTTATACAAAGATTTCCATACTGATATGGCTATAACGGTTCCGGTTGGAAAAGTGTCTCCGGAAGCTCATAGATTGATTTGGGTTACGAAAAAAGCCCTGAAAAGAGGGCTTAAAAAAGTAAAGATTGGGAATACAGTTAGCGATATTGGGAATACAATACAGAGATATGTAGAAAGCCAAGGATTAGGCGTTGTCAGAGAGCTTTGCGGACATGGGATTGGCAGAAAAGTTCACGAAGATCCTCAGATTCCTAATTTTGGGAAAAGGGGAGAAGGTTCGGTTTTAAGAGAAGGGATGATAATATGTTTAGAGCCGATGGTAACAATAGGTGATTGGCAGATAAAAAAAGCTAGGGATAATTACGGATTTAAAACAAAAGACAATTCTTTATCTGCTCATTTTGAGCATACTATATTAGTGACTAAAGCCGGGTTTCAGGTATTGACGGAGTTATAAAGTGAGCAAAAAATATTTATAATTATTAACTTAGTCTTGACTTCTTCGTAAGAAAGAATAAATTGAAGAAATAGGCAATCTTATTTGATAACTCGAAAATGGGCTTGACAAGTAATTGTTATTATTATAACGTCTAAATTAGATATAAATTACATAAAAATCAAGGCAACTCGTTGGTTGCCAAATTAGTTATATAAAAATTAAAATTAAAAAAATAAATATGCAAAAAATATTAAATAGCTCTACTCTCTCTCTCTCTCTCTCTCTCAATAAAGCCTTAAGGGGGAAAGTTTTTTTAGTTAGTTTAACCGCAATTTTAATTATGAGCGGTTTTTTTGTTGTTGCAGGAGCTGCACTCGCAGATTCCAATGACGCCACTTTAAAAATATTCACCATTGGAGATCAAGATGTGCGTGATCTTACAGGAATAAACGATTTAGCTGGCGCAACATTATTAATATCTGCCGATAAAATTTTAACTGGTATCGTGGCAACCGCTAATGAC
>JAHJTG010000014.1 GCA_018829965.1 Patescibacteria group bacterium
AAATCCAGTAGCGTTGAATATAGGTTTGGCTCGCGAAGATCAAGAAAAGATGAAAATTCAGGCGGAGAAGTTTAGTCATCAAGAGCTTCAGAAAATATTAGGTCTTTTTATAGAGGCCGAAAATAAAATGAGATATTCTTCAATTCCCGAACTTCCTCTAGAGCTAGCCGTCGTTGACTTTTTAACCGAAACAGCTTGAATCTTTTGAACCACGGTGGTATAATGAAATAAAGATAAACCGTGGTTCATATGATTAAGAAAACCAAAGAAAGAGAAAAAGCTATAAAATTAAGAAAACAGGGCTTGTCATACAGGGAGATTTTAGCTATAATCCCAGTGTCCAAGTCAAGTCTCTCTTTATGGTTGAGAAGTGTTAATTTAACAAAGAGACAAAAACAAAGACTAACAGATAAAAAATTGGCTGCTGCTAAAAAAGGAGGAGAAATTATTAGAGAAAAAAGAATACTAAGCACGAAACGAATTAAAGAGCGGGCAGAAAAACAGATTAAGAAAATAAGCAACAGAGAATTGTGGTTAATCGGGATAATGCTTTATTGGGCTGAAGGGAATAAACAAAAAGAACATAAAGTATCCGAATCCGTCAGATTAGGAAATTCAAACCCAAGGATTATTGAAATATTTCTAATCTGGTTATTCGAAGTTATTAAAATTTCCCAAAATGACATTAGTTTCCGTATTTGTCTTCATGAAACTGCAAAAAACAGATTGCCAGAAATAGAAAAATATTGGTCGAAGATTACAGGTTTTCCAATAGAAGATTTTAGGAAAGTTAAAATTAACTGGAAAAAACATAAAATTAATACTAAAAGGAAAAATACGGGAAAAGATTACCAAGGCCTTTTAGAGGTAAGAGTAAAAAGAAGCACTGATCTTAACAGAGAAATAGATGGATGGATTGGTGGGATTTATAAACATTGCCGGGTCGTCCAACGGTAAGACAACAGATTTTGGATCTGTCTATCTAGGTTCGAGTCCTAGCCCGGCAGCAGTATATGAAGTTTCGAACTTCTCGTCTTTATTAAAAATCGGCTTTCCGTCGTCGGATTGCTGAATTTTTTTTCGCCCCGCCTCGGGCGGGCTGGGGGTTTTTTGGTCGTCGTTTTCGTCGACGAAAGGGGGTATTTTAAACTTAATTTTAATATTCACTGGCGAATATGTTATTTTGTTTATGAATTTTTTGGCTGATATATTTTTTTCAATGCCTTTTTTGTTTTTGAGGGTAGAAAGAAAAAATTTTAGGGTATTCGTAACCTCATCACCAGATATTTTGAAGAATTTGGAGCATACATCTGTTAGTTCGTGTCCAACACGGTGGGCTGTATTTAAGCTATGATTTAGCTTAAATACTAGATTTTCAATATATGTTTGATCAATAGAGATTCTTTCCAAATTTTCTAAAATATAATTTTCTATCCTTTCGGCGGATACTTGTTTTACAGAACAAGCATCCCAATCTTTTTTAGTGGTTGAATTGCATCTGTAGTAATAATATCTCTTCATGCCTAAATTATTTTTCTTGTTTGAAAAACTAGAACTCATTTTATAGCCACATTCTTCACATTTAACCAATCCGCCGAATAGAAAATTCTTATACACTCTAAAATTTTTCAACCTCGTCTTATGAATCTTTTGAGCAAGATTAAATAGTTCTTGGGATATTACTGATTTATGCAATCCTTGATAGATTATATTATTATGTTTAACTTTTCCAGCATAAACTGGATTTCTTAAAATATACCCAAGAACTGTTTTGAAAAATATATTTCCTTGCCTGCTCTTAATATTGTTTTCTTTTAGAAACAAATAAACTTTAGATAAGGACTGGGTTTCAAGATATTTTTCAAAAATTGATTTTATTATTTCAGATTCCTTAAAAGAGGGGACTATCTTTTTGTTTTCTCTTTTGTATCCATAAGGAGCCGATCCTCCATTGTATAATCCTTTCTTTGCTCTTTCTAACATTTTATCCCGAACTCTTTCAGATACTAGTTCTCTTTCAAATTGAGCAAAGGTGAGCATAATATTGCGGAGCAATCTACCGGCAGGGGTAGATGTATCAAATCTTTCCGTGATAGAAATAAAATCAATTTTTGCCTGCTCAAAAGATTCAATCAACTGATAAAAATCTTTTGGCGAACGTGAAAGACGATCTATTTTGTATGCCAATACAAAATCAATATCTTTCTCCTTTAAATCAAAAATCATTTGTTGAAGAGCAGGTCTATCCATATTGGCTCCAGTAAATCCCGGATCTGAATAAACTTTTATTACTTGCCAACCATTCTGACTATCAACAAATGATCTGATTTTTTGTTCCTGTGATTCACAAGAAGAGAACTCTTTTTCAGCTTGAGCATCTGTTGATACTCGCGTGTAAATCACGCAGTTTTTCTTTTTCATATTTTTAAAACCAAAGGGACGACTCTGTGGATACAAATTTACTTTCGCAAACCTGACAGAAGTCGCCCCTTAAGTATCATAATTTAACAATTATAATAAAAAAATGCGAAAATATATAATTTGTATCCAATTCCATTATACCACTAATCCAGAAAAAGAAAAAAATAATTTTCCACAGATGGAAAATTCCTTTCTACCCCCGAAAACAAAAAATATCGTTTTGGCTTGATAAAAATATATCAGCCAAAAAGTTCATAAACAAAATAATATATTCGCCAGCGAATATTAAAATTAAGTTTAAAATACCCCCCTTCGTCGACGAAAACGACAGCCAAAAAACCTCCAGCCCCGCTTCGC
>JAHJTG010000015.1 GCA_018829965.1 Patescibacteria group bacterium
ATCAACTAATTTAATCTTTTTATGGTAGATAGGTAATACCCATCTTAATCTTTCTTCTTTAATTGTTTTTGGCATGTTTATACACATACTCCCAGCTTACTGGCTGGGGAGAAAAACCGCCATAAGTGTGTGCACATTACCTTCCTTGTCGTTGCCCGCGCACGGGAGGGTTGGGGCAAGGGCAACATCTCTTTTTCTTGCGGCGCATTTTGCGAAGCAAAATACAAATTTCGTCGGCGTCCAAAGCGAGGGCGAGGCGGAAGGGGGGTGTGGGGGGAATTCCGCCTCGCCCGAGCCGAAGCGAAGCCCCGCCGTCCTGCTCGTTAAGAGCAGAACCCCGCACAAAAGTTTTCTTTTCCTTTTAGAAGAAAAAGAAATCGCGCGCCAAATCAAAAAATGCGAAGAAAACTTTTTTGCGGAACAGCGAGCGAAGCGAGCGGCGGCGGGGCGTAGCGAATCAGTCGGGATTTTGTTCAAAATGAGTTCTGACTTTTTCCAACAAACACCACGCTAAAAACCGTCTCATAATGAGGCGGTTTTTAGCGTGTAAAAATAGGGACAGTCCCTGTGATTTCAAATCTCATCAATCTATCTGAAAATGAGAAAATTTTTCGTGGGGGAAAATATCATTTGGGGTTATTTTTATAATAATTTCTCTATTTGTTCTTTTAAACTATCATTTATATACGGAAAAGCATCTCTAGATTCTGTTACTGCTGCTAAAACTACATCTTTATCATTCCGTAATTCAGGAGAGGCATATTCCAAAGCACGACCATCTTGTTTAACCGCTGCCAAAACTACATCTTTATCATTACGCAATTCAAGGGAAACATGGTGCAAGAAAAAAGTATGTGCCGCATTCCAGCCATAGTATTGATTAGCCGCCCTTAAAACAAATTTTTTATAATGCCAAAGGTGTTTGGGTACAGCTCCTAAGGCATAACCATTCCGATCAATCGCCTTTAAAATAAATTCTTCATCATTTAGTAATCTTTTAGACGCATAGTATAATAATTTATCTGCCTCCTCTAAAATAAATTCTGCATTATTCAGTAATCTTTTGGATATAAGTTTGTCTATTCTAACCTCAAAATGCCCAATATCATAATGCCTAATTAATTTTAAAACGAATTCTTCATCATCCCATAATTCAGGAGGAACATCTTTGAAGAACTTTCTATTGTGTATAGCCTCCAGTAAAACTACATCTTTATCATTACGTAATTCTATGGAGGCGTATTTGGAAGCGCCATAATAATCTCTTACCAATCTTAAAACAAATTCTTTATCATTACGCAATTCAGAAGAAGCAAATTCCAAAGCACTTCTATCCCAACTAACCGCCACAAAAACTATATCTTTATCATTCCGTAATTCAGGAGAGGCATATTCCAAAGCATGACCGTTCCCCTTTACTGCTGCTAAAACCATATCTTTATCGTTCCAAAATTCAGGAGAAGCATATTTCAAAATACAAGAATAATCGCGTACCAACTTTAAAACAAATTCTTTATCATTCCGTAATTCAGGAGAGGCATATTTCAAAGCACGACTATCTACTTTAGCTACTGCAAAAACCACATCTTTATCGTTCCAAAATTCGAGAGGTATGTTTTTTATAACTTCTCTTGCCCTATTCATATCAGTAGTAGTAATAACAGGTTTAATATGTTTAATTCTTTGTAGGATTTTTATTTTTTCTTCTTTTTTTGTTGTACCAATCGCTTCACTGTGAAGTATATCAACACCTGTTATTTTTCGCTCTTTTTTACGGCTCAGCGTGTTTGCTATTTCTGCTATTTTTTCCGCCTCTGCTAATTTTTCAACTGCTTCTTTTTTGACAAATCCTCCCCCTTCAACATCTTCAAAATTTTCTTGTTCTTCTTTTGGCAGATCCTCAACTTTTTTATATTGCGAATTTGCTGGATTAAATTGCTCTTGTAATTTCATAATTTTATTTATAACAAATAATTAGATAAACTTGATAATTTTTTTCAATTACCAACAAATTTAATTGTTTGCTAATTTTAATAATTAATTTCTCCTTTTATATAAAAATAAAAAATAGCCCCAAATAATAAATTTCCGAAGGAAATTTAAAAACTTTTAATTATTTCATCTAACGTTTACGCATCATCTGAAGTTTTCATCCCGATTTAGCAGGATAAACTTTTGATTTCAGGCAATGCTTTGTTTAATTATCTCCACCTAAACCTTCATCAAGACTAAGGGATGAAAATTTGGGCGGAGGGAAAATCACATCCTCTGAATATATATTTGAGTGATTTTCCTGTAGCCAGATATACGCTGTTATGTGATGTAAATTTATTATTAATTTTTTTGTGACACTTCTACTACAGCTTTGTATAGCAAGCGGTAGAATATAATTTCGAGAATAACTGTAAGTATGAGGTCAACAAAGTTTATGGTACTAGTTGTGCTTGACGGGTACATAGGTGACACTTTAATAGAATTATTGAACTTAATTGGTGTTTCGTAGTTTAATGATTGATGCGGTCTTTTAAAATTGTATTCAATTAGCCATTCAGTCAGATTATGATTAAATGATACAACAT
>JAHJTG010000016.1 GCA_018829965.1 Patescibacteria group bacterium
AAGAAATTGGTCGCGCGCAAATCCGAAAAGCAAGGAACATTTTTCTTTGGTGTTGCCGAGTGAAGCGAGGCGGTGGCGGGGCGTCCTCATTCGTGGGGGTTTTCCGCAAAATGGGTTCTGACTTTTTTAAACAAACACCACAAGTCAATTTCTAACGGGGCAAGTTGCCGAGACGTGAGTTCGATTCTCACTAGGTCCACCGAGTCAAACTCGGTGTCACGTTTGACGTGACACCACTAACTTATGTATTACGTATATATACTTCATAGCAAAAAAGATAATAGATTATATATTGGTAGAACCGATAATCTAAAAAGAAGAATTGCAGAGCATAAAAGAGGTTCAGTTATATCAACCAAAAATCGTTTACCGATAGAACTCATTTTCTACGAAGCGTTTTTATCAAATAAAGATTCCACGACGAGAGAAAAATACCTGAAAAGTGGATTTGGGCGGCAACAACTAAAATTTTTGATTAAAGATATATTTGATAAACTTAGAATTAAATAATAAATAATCAATGGTACAATATTTTACCTCCGAGGGGATTAAAAAGCTTAAAGAGGAGCTTAATTATCTAAAGACCGTTAAGAACAAAGAAGCTACTGAACTTCTTAAATATGCGAGGTCTTTTGGTGACCTTAAAGAAAACGCTGGCTATGACGATGCAAAAGAAATGAAAGCCTCTTTGTATAAGAAGATTTCTGAATTAGAGGGAATAATTAACGAAGCGATAGTTTATGAAAAGAAAGAAACAAATAAAATCCAAATCGGCTGTCATATTTTAATCCAATTAGATGGAGAGGAAGAAAAGTTTCAAATTGTTTCTCCCGCTGAATCAGATGTTTTGAATAATAAAATATCTTATCACTCCCCGTTAGGACAAAAATTAATCGGCCAAGAAATAAACAAAGAGTTTTATTTCGAAACGAAAGAGAAAAAAATTAAAGTAAGGATTTTAAAGATAAGTTAAAATTTATATTATAAGAAAAAACAGTCTACCTCGGGCAGACTGTTTTATTATATCTTGGTGGAGAGGTGGGAGTAGCATAAGCAGGAACACCCTGCTATTGGTTATCGAATTTTTAAACTCTCAGCTTTTCTAAAAAAGTTTTTATTAAAAACCGAACTACTCCCACTAGCTCCCCATAAATTATTATGTAAAGTTGCTATACTATACATATTAATCCAAGAATAATTTTTGTCAACCTTTAATTATTGCTTTGAGTTTAAATTTTTGATATAAAAGGAATATATGCCCCGTTAGAAGTCTGATGTATCAAGACAGGCAATTTTAATGGGGCAAAATATTATTTTATTAAATAGTTGGATTAGAGATACAAGAAAAAGTTTACCTATAAATTTTTCTCTAAAGATTTCTAACGGGGTATGTTGTTTCTGAATAAAAAAGATTTAGTCATAATTATTTTTGTAATAGCCATTGTCCCTATTTTTTGGTTCGGAGTTTTTGTAGGAAAAAATGAAGTAATTTGTGAAGTTTGCCAGCCGACAGATATTAATTTTTCTCTTTTTTGGACCGCCTATCATCAATTAAAAGAAAAGTTCGTTGGGCCTGAAAAAATTACCGATGAAAACGTTCTCTACGGCGCTATTTCCGGGATGGCCCAAAGCTTAGAAGACCCCTATACTATATTTTTTAATCCAGAAGACGCCAAAAAATTTGAAGACGAACTGGCTGGATTTTTTGATGGAATCGGGATTGAAATCGGGATAAAAAAAGAACAGCTTACTGTCGTATCTCCATTGGAAGGAACTCCGGCTCAAAAAGCTGGCTTAAGGCCTGGAGATAAAATAACAAAAATAAATGGCAAAGATGCTTTAAGAATGACAACAGATGAAGCGGTAAATTTAATTAGAGGAGAAAAAGGAACTCAAGTAACTTTAACAATTTACAGAACAAGTTGGACAGATGCAAAAGATTTTAAAATTATTCGAGATACTATAAAAATTCCATCTTTGAAATGGGAGTTGGTTGAGGGGAATATCGCTAAATTAAGAATTTATCAATTTAGCCAAACTCTATCTAATGATTTTAATCAAGCGGCGCTTGAGATATTGAATAGTCCTGCAAAGAAAATAATTTTAGACCTCAGAAATAATCCCGGTGGTTATCTTGAAATTTCCCAAAATATAGCCGGGTGGTTTTTAGAAAAAGGCAAAATTGTTGTTATTGAAGATTTTGGCGCGAGCAAAGAACAAAAAATATATAAAGCTGAAGGAAACGCTAGCTTTCTTCAATATCCAATGGTTATATTGATTAACGAAGGTTCAGCCTCGGCTTCTGAAATTTTAGCAGGCGCTTTAAAAGATAATAGAGATATTAAATTAATAGGCGAGAAATCTTTTGGAAAAGGTTCTGTTCAAGAAGGAGTGAATTTAAAAGACAATTCTTTTCTTAAAATAACGGTTGCTAAGTGGCTAACACCAAATGGTATTTCTATTTCAGAAAAAGGGTTAGACCCAGATATAAAGGTTGCACTTACCGATGATGACTATGAGAACGAAAAAGACCCGCAATTAGATAAAGCTATTGAAATTTTAAAAGTAATGCATTAAAATATAAGAAACATTTAATTTAATCCTACGAATTACGAATTTCCTCGAATTACGAATATATTATTCGTATCCGAAGCCGAAAATTCGTAAATTCGTACAGCGGCTTCGGTATGAAAGTCATCCTTCTCCAAGATATTGAAAAATTAGGAAAGAAATATGACATTAAAGAGATTAAAGACGGCTATGCCAGAAATTTTTTAATTCCCGGCAATTTAGTAAAATTAGCAACTAAGGAAAATTTAAATTGGCTTAATAACCAAAGAAAAAAAGAAGAAGAACAGGCTGCGGAAGAGTTAAAAAAAGTGCAAGAATCAGCTTCAACCCTTGACGGCACGGAAATAAATATTTCAGTCAAAGTAGGTGGAGATGAACAGCTTTTTGAATCAATCAACGAACAAAAAATAGTAGAGAAATTAAAAGAAGCTGGTTTTAAAATTAAGAAAAACCAAATTAAGTTAGAAAAACCAATTAAAGAATTAGGAGAATTTCCTATAAAAATAATCTTAGACCATAATTTGGAAGCAGAAATCACAATTGTTGTAACTGCAGAAAAAGAAAGTCAATAAACTTTCGCCACGGTAAAGTCTCCGTGGCTTTTTTCTTATCCCAGTAATACAACCTCCAGTATTCTTGGTTAAAATGTCCAAATCAAGGATAAAGGAAGGTTTACTGGGATAAATAATTTTAGTTTAACCACGAGAAAACAAATCAAGAATCAAACAGGTTTGGATTCTGGGGGTTGATATACTGGGTATGCCAAAATATATATTCGTCGGAGGCGGAGTAATGTCTGGCATCGGTAAGGGTGTAGCCACTGCCTCTATAGGAAGAATTTTAAAGAGCAAAGGGTTTCGGGTAACCGCAATTAAAATTGATCCATATATCAATGTTGATGCCGGCACAATGAATCCTGTTGAACACGGAGAAGTTTTTGTGACAGAAGATGGCGTAGAATGCGACCAAGATATTGGAAACTATGAAAGATTTTTAGACGAGAATATCTTTACCGACAATTATATGACCACTGGCCGCGTTTATCAATCAGTGATTAATCGCGAAAGAAACTTAGAGTATAATGGAAAATGCGTTGAAGTTGTGCCAGACATCCCAAATGAAGTAATCTCAAGGATTAAAAAGGCCGGCAAAAAAGTCAAGGCTGATTTTGTTTTAATTGAAATTGGAGGAACAGTCGGAGAATATCAAAATTTGTTGTTTTTAGAAGCAGTTAGAATGTTGAAGCTTCAATATCCAAAAGATATTCTTTTCGTATTAGTAAGCTACCTGCCTGTGCCGAAATTATTAGGGGAAATGAAAACAAAACCAACCCAATATGCAGTAAGGACATTAAATTCGGCTGGAATTCAGCCAGATATTATTCTTGCCAGAGCCTCAGTCCCACTAGACGAGCCAAGAAAAAGAAAAATTTCTAATTTCTGCAATGTTCTATTAGAAGATGTCATTTCAGCGCCAGATATTAAATCAATATATGAGGTGCCAATAAATTTTGAAAAAGAAAATTTAGGAAATAGAATTTTAAGGAAATTCGGTTTAAAATCAAAACCGTCGGATTTAAAAGAGTGGGGGAGTCTTGTAAAAACTATTAAAAATACAAAAAAGAAAGTTAAAATTGGAATCGTCGGCAAATACTTTGAAACTGGTAAATTTACCTTAATGGATTCCTATATATCAATAATCGAAGCAGTAAAACATGCCACTTACAGTTTTGGAGCTAAGCCGGAAATTACCTGGTTGTCTGCTGAAAAATATGAAAAAGATGCAAAAACAGTAAAAGAGTTAAAGAGTTTTAACGGCATTATTGTCCCCGGCGGTTTTGGCAATAGAGGGATAGAGGGAAAGATAAAAGCCATTGAGTTTTGCAGAAAACAAAAAATTCCATTTCTTGGTCTTTGTTTGGGAATGCAATTAGCTACAATAGAATTCGCCAGGCATGTTTGCGGAATTAAAAACGCTTCTTCCAGAGAGTTTTCAAAAACTTGCGATCCTATAATTGACGTTATGCCAGAACAAAAAGTTTTATTAAAAGAAAAGAAATACGGTGGAACAATGAGGCTTGGCGCTTATGATTGTGAGATAAAATCTAAAACAAAAAGCTTTGAAGCGTATAGAAAGAATATGATTTCCGAACGACACAGACACAGATACGAATTAAATAATGATTACCGAGAAATATTAGAAAAAAAAGGATTGACCATGTCTGGCATCAATCCTCAGAAAGATTTAGTTGAAATTATTGAATTATCCAATCATCCATTTTTTATGGCTACTCAATTCCATCCTGAATTTAAATCTCGTCCATTAAGGCCGCACCCTTTATTTAAAGCTTTTATTAAAGCGAGTTTGAAATAAACCTATTCTACATTAACAACACTTACTATCTTTCTAGTATTGTTAAAGTTTTTCTTAGTTTTTTCAGTAAACTTAACAACGCCATCCTTCATTGCATAAAGGGTGTCATCGCTACCTATTTTAACGTTTTTACCTGGAAGAAATTTAACTCCTCGTTGACGAATAATAATCATGCCAGTTTTTATTTTTTCTCCAGCATAGATTTTAACTCCTAACCTTTGAGCGTTTGATTCTCTTCCTAGCCTTGAGGAACCTGCCGATTTACTAGTTGCCATAATACTTTTGCTTCGCAAAAGAAACTCTAAATTCTAATATCTAAATTCTAAACACGTTTGTATTTTAGGATTTAGAATTTGGGATTTATTTAGGATTTAGGGTTTAGTGCTTAGGATTTAATAAAGTTAATAAAGTTATGTTATCAAATATAACCGAATTTGTCAAAAAATATCAAAAAGACATAATACTTATTATTATTATTGTTTTGTTATTTTTATTCTCTTTTGCCGCCGGTTTTATAACAGCAAAATACCAAAACAAAGAACCGATCCAATTTATAGAAAACTAAAATGAAAATAGCAATCATCGGAGCAGGAATATCCGGCCTGTATCTTGGCTGGAAATTAGCAAAAAAAGGTCACGATGTGACCATTTTTGAAAAAAACACCGCTATTGGGAACAAAGTGTGTTCGGGTCTTTTTTCAGAAAGAATTTTGGACTTCGTCCCAAAATCTAAAAACTTGGTTGAAAACGAAATTAATTCTGTTCTTATAAGCTTTCCTAAAAAGCAAGTAAAAGTTATTTTCTCAAAAAGATTTTTAATAATGGACCACTCAAAATTAGATATTTTACTCGCTGATATAGCGCGCTCTGTCGGAGCAAAGATAATTTTAAATCATAAAGTTTCAGAAATTCCTGAAGGTTTTGATAGAATAATCGGGTGTGATGGCGCAGAGTCACATATAAGAAAGACTCTAAAGGGAAAAGAGCCAAATTTGCGTTTAGGAATTCAGGGATTTGTTAGCCCCCACACCATAACGAGGGAAAGTTTTGTTGACGACAAAACCAATCAAGGGAGTGATTCCTCGTTTGGTGTGGGGGTAAAAGATAATATCGTTGAAGCCTGGCCATGTAAAAATGGTTTTTTATGGAAAATTTCTAGGAAAAACAGCACAGAATACGGTGTAATTACAGATTTAGACAAAGCCCATAGAGCTTTTTCTAATTTTATAAAAGAAAATAATATTCCTATTAAAGAAGTTAAAGCAAAAATCATCTCGCAGGGTCTTATTATTCCTAAAAATAATAAAATTACTCTTTGCGGAGATGCGGCTGGGATAACCAAACCTTGGTCGGGTGGGGGAGTGATATGGGGATTTAGGGCAGCCGATATTTTATTAGAAAATTTCCCTGATTTTAAAAAATACAGAAGAAAAGCCAATTGTTTTTTTATAAAGAAAATTTTAATTTCAAAAATAGCTATTAAAATAGTTTATTTCCTAGGATTTAACATCCCTTGGCTTCTGCCAAAAAACAACAAAATAGAATCCGACTTTTTGTTTTAAGTAAAAAAACCAAATTAAAATTCAACGAATTGACATAATCTAGAAAAATATGTTATTGTATTGGAGTTGGACATTGAAAACAATAAACAGAAAAATCTATTGCAGATCTTTTAGAAACTCTTAATGAAATGAAAGAAATAGTCGGATCCCGAGAAAAAAAGTATACCGCCAATGACTTAACCACAGCGATTAATGGTTTATTGAATAGGTTCCTTTATTTGCGAAATAAAAGGAATCTTACTAATATAACTAATGAAACTATTAATACTTTGGCTAGAGAAGACAAAGAAATACAAACGCTGATGGCGTGTATTACTAAGTCTTCTGGGTTGCGTGAAAAAGTTTTACAGTTTATCAAAGTAAGGATGCGAAAGACAGCTAAAGATATGGACGAGATAAACTTAGCAGACACAGTTTCAAACACAGACGCAAACAAAATATTTGAAGACCTAGCCATTGCAGAATCCAAAGAACCTACCACAAAAGAAGCAACGCCAGAACCGCAAACAACAAAATTTGCAGTCCAAAGCACTCCTGAAAAAACATTACACGAAAAGATACTTAATTTCTTTTCAAAAATCTTTAGGAGAAAATAACTACTTATAATTATAAGAAAAAACCGTTAAATATATTTAACGGTTTTTTTTATTCCTTTAAATTCTTACCGCTATGAAATTGGCGGTAGATTGCAATTACTCTTTAAGGGGATGATAACGTCTTAGAGATTTTTCGGCATAACGATCAGATGCATGAACATATCTAGTTGTAGTCTCTAATGATTCGTGGCCAAGCAATATTTGTATGGCAGCTGGGTTTGCGCCACTTTCTGCTAAATATGTAGCAAAAGCATGACGAATTGAATGGCAGGATAAAGGAAGATTGATCCCTAATAATTCCCGGTATTTTTTCACTTTTCCTTGTAAATAATTTGCGGATATATGATGGTCTTTGTTCGCCATATTTTTACCTCTATTGGGCACAAATAAATACTGCGAATCGTCTAAACCTCTTACTTCAAGATAATATTTTATGTATCGTTCAGCTCTCTTTGTAAGATAGGCGAATCTTTCTTTTCTGCCCTTACCTCGGATAAATACACTGCCACTTTTATCAATCTGTTCTTTTTTTAAACTTAATAACTCTGAAATACGCATCCCTGTAGAAAACAAAACTTCTAGCATAGCTCTATTGCGGACTGCCACTGCTTTATCTTTTTCAAACTTACTTGGCGATTCAATAAGAGCTATAATCTCTACAAGTTCGGAAATCCGAGGATGTTTTTTCGTGGTTTTCACCAACTCAATGCTGGTTGGAGTGATAGGTGAGTTATAATCCATTTTAATTAAAAATTTCAGGTATGACCTAAGGGCAGATAACATTCTATTTATTGAGAAAGTGTTTAATTTCTTTATGGTTTTCTTTTTTTTTGCCGTTTGTCTGTCCTGCGATATTAAATATGCCTTATAATTTAAAATAGTTTTTTTATCGGTTTTCGTAAATTCAACATTAATGTCATTTAAAAAATCTTCAAAAACTTCTAAATCTCTTTCATAGCTATAGACGGTTTCATCAGAATAATTATTTGATTTTAAATTGAGCAGATAATCGTCGAGTTGGGGTAATGATATTTTCATTTTATGTTTCAAATTTAATTATAATATCGTCGTTAGGAATTAAAAAGAAAACGCAATTTTTCATTGTCATTAAATTGTACCAAACCTTAAATAAAGATACTGTGCCAACTTCAACATAGATGGGCTTACCTATATTAGGGAAATATCCTAAATCGGCTCGTCCATAATTCGTTATAGGCTCAACCACAATATTCTTCTTTTGTATAAAAATGTGAAAATTATTAGCCATTAATGTCATCATCTTTTTATGCCAATCTGCGCCATGACGACCCGAAATATTATTAGCGCTCACTATTAGGTGTTTATTCTGGAAAAAATCACTTAAAGAAGACTCTGATGCTTTTATTCTTCCGGAAATAATTAAAATAGCTATCTTCCTAGAAATACAATTCTCGCATTTTATTAAGGTTGCTAAAAATGCCTCACTTTTATATGAATCCGGTAAAAGAGAAATATTTTTATTTAACCAAAGTATCTTTTCATCAATTTTGTTTTCTGCTTCTATCCAACTAATATTTTTTATTTCAACTTTCTCATTCCAAACGCTTAAAATCTTGGCGGAACGCAATGCTTCCGGTGTTAAAGTTTTAGGTAAACCCGCAACTTCAGAATAATGTTTAACTATTCTTTCAATAGACCGTGGAGTTAATCGTCGATCAGCTCTTTTTTTCCCACTATAATTAATAAATAACGCCTCTATATCATCAACTCTTTCTTTAAGATATTTATTAAGGCAAGGATGTATATCTTCAGGCAATTCATTTAAACAATCTTTATTTAAATTACATATTCGACGAACTTTAAAACCAGTTGAAATAATTATACTTAAAATAACTCGGTCTCTTAATCCGATTACGTTATTAGTGGCTGGAGCATCTAATATTAAATCAACACTCCTACTATCTAAACATATGCCGTTTTTAAGGCATTTATTGACCTTAGGGAGGGTTATTCTGCTTGGGACGAGGGAAACTATACTCTTAACCCCAAAATAACCCAAAAGAGCCCTTAAGGCGATTAAGTAATAGTGTTGGGTATTAGGACTAAGGGATCCTCCCGTCTTACGGTTAAGAGTAGGGGAGAGTAGATGTTTTTTATAATCTACAATATGTTTTTCCTGTAATTCGTGCGGAAATAAATTTTCCAAATTTTCACTACGCAACCAACCAAAAAACTTTTTAAGATATCCTTTATAGTTTTCTTGAGTTGCGAGAGTAAGACCCTCGACACGACAATATTCGATAAAATTAGAAAGGCTCTCAATTATCGTCTTATTAGCTTTATACATATATAAACTGAGTGTAAGAGTTATTATACGCACTTTACTATATCTATCATAACTCCTCTAAAACCAGTGTCAAGTACCTTCCCCCACGAGATAGGGTTTGGGGTATAGGGGTTAGGGTTTAGATAATCCTCCTAAGTTTTTATTTAAAAAAACTTAGGCGGACAAGTAAAAAAATAAAAATTAATTCTTTTAATTCTTAATTCTAAACCCTACACCCTAAACCCTAAAACCTAAAACAAGCCCCTCCCCTAGTCTCACTTACCTATCAAACTTAAAAACAGCAAAAAAAGACCTGTTTGGGGCCTTTTTAATAAATGAAGAGGCGGCCTTCAGTATTACCCCATAAGGTAAACCTTAGAACCGCCCCATTGTCTGATGATATCGCCGACATACAACGTAATATTACATTGTCCCAAAACAATGCTTATTATCCACGTTATGTCGTACACCATCAGCATATTGTAAAACAATTGAAAGATAGTTTTCACCTTCACACACTCTTTGTATTTAGATATGAACCTTTTCCAAACAACTTACGTTGTTTTGTGTGATCACCGCTCAAAATTAAATTTGTCTTTAATTTAAGTCCGGATCCAGGTCGGTGAAACTTTTCTGAAGAACGGCTCGCTAGTTCTTCTTCTTTCAATTGTTATTTTTCAATGTTCTTTATACTATCAATATTATACTACACGACATAAAAGCTTGTCAAGCCCTACTGCGATGGTTGACCAAGAACACCATTAATAAGTCCTGAAATGTAATTCTTAACTTTTTGCCAAACAGTTAATGTAACTTCTTTTGTCTGCTCCTTTATTTCTTCTTTGGCAATGTTCTGTCTTTTTTCAATCTCTGTAGTAACCTTCCTTAAAATATTCTTATTCCAATAGTCTTGGCATTTTTGCCAAATAAGGCTCCCCCATTCTATCACTTTTGTTCCTAAGGACTGAAAATATGCCTGCTGCCCTAAGATTATAATCGCGAATACTAAAACAATCAGAATAATATATTTTATCATTTTAGTTGTTTTGCTTTAATAATTCTTTCTAAGGTTTTCTCCCTGCCTAAAATCTCTGCTATTTCAAAAGGACCAGCAGAATACTCTTTTCCAGTCAAAGCTACTCTTAACGGCCACAAGAGATACCCTCTATTGGGTAATTGTTCTGCTTCTAATAACAAAACGTTCTGTATATTCTTTAGATCCCAATTTTTCTCTTTTATTTGCGATAGCGCATTCTCTAATTTATTAAGCGATTCTAATATATCTTTATCAGACATCTCCTGCCATTTTAAAAGTTCTTTTGGATAAATTATTTCTTTCTTGAAAAAGAAATCCATTGATCCTGGTATTTCAGAAAGTTTTTTGAGTCTTGTCTGATGAAGGCTGACTATCTTTTCTATTTCTTCAAAAGATATTTGTTCTTTGGTTTCACAGATATCGTAATGTTTTAATATTTTCTCCTTACCTCCGTCAGCTTCAATCAACTTACTTTCTATTAAATAAGGCAGAGCTAATTCTGTTAATTGGGCTAAAGATTTCTGACGGATGTAAAAGCCGTTTAAGAAATCCAATCTTTTTTGATTAAAGATAGCTCCTCCTTTTTGAACGTTTTCTAATTTAAATTCTTTTACCAGTTGGGCTAAAGAAAAAAATTCTCTTTCAGTGCCGGGGTTCCAGCCTAAAAATGCCAAAAAATTAATCAAAGCCTCGGGTAAATACCCTGCTTTTTTATATTCCATCGCTGAAACCGCTCCATACCTTTTGCTTAATTTACTTCTATCTGGAGCCAATATTAAAGGTATGTGGCCGTAAATTGGTCTCTTAAATCCTAAAGCCTCCTGAATTAAAATCTGCTTTGGAGTATTTGAAATATGCTCTTCTCCGCGAATAACATGAGTTATTTTCATTTCTTCGTCATCAATAACTCCAGCTAAGTAAAACAAAGGGCTATCTAGGGATTTAGCAATGACTATGTCCCCTATTAGTCCAGAATCCATCTCAATTCTTCCGCGAGCAATATCTTCAAAAACAACTTTTTTTTCTGGAATTCTTAAACGAATAACAGATTTTTTATTTTCTTTTAAGTTTTTTTCAATTTCGATTTTTGATAAACTAAGGCACTTGCCATCATATTTTGGCATCACTCCCCTAGCCGTCTGATCCTGACGTTTAGCTTCCAGCTCCTCTTCGCTACAAAAACAATAATAAGCCTTGCTTTCTTTCAAAAGCTGTTCTAAATATTTTTTATAAATATTTCTTTTTTCCATTTGACGATAAGGGCCATAATCCCCTCCTATGTCCGGCCCCTCCGTCCATTTAATCCCTAGCCATTTTAAACTCTCAAAAATTTCTTCCTCATATTCTTTCTTTGACCTTTCAACATCAGTATCTTCTATCCTTAAAACAAAAGCTCCGTTATTTTGTTTAGTAAATAAGTAATTAAAAAGAGCGGTTCTAACTCCGCCGATATGCAAATGCCCGGTCGGCGAAGGAGCAAATCTGGTTCTAATTTTAGTTGTCTCTTTTATTTTTTTAGGCATAATAACCCGAAATTTTTAATCAATTTTTAAATTTTAAATTTCTAAACTGTTAAGCGAGGAAAGTAATTTCTTTTACGATTCGGAGCGAATTGGATTGGTGTCGCCTTAGGCGACCAATTCGTGAGTAGTAGCGAATTTTTCGCTGGAAAAAATTCGCGTGTAAAAGAAATTACTTTCCGAGCGTCACTCTAACATCAGATACTCTAAAATAGTTCTGGCAATTGTTTTAGCCGCATAAGGTTTTGAAAATCTTAAAGCTTCTTCTTTCATTTTATCTAACTTTTTTTGATGCATTAATAAATAATGGAGTTTTTCTAAAAAGAAGTTTTCGGTTAAATTATCTTGCTCCATAACTAAAGCTGCTCCTGTTTCTGCATATGAATAAGCATTTCTTGCCTGATGATTCCCGGCAGCCGAAGGTAAAGGAACTAAAATGCTTGGAATTCCTATAGCTGCAATTTCAAATATACTCCCTGAGCCTGCCCTTGAAATAATAAAATCGGCTGCCCGATATGCATTTTTTAATTTTTCTTCATCCAAAAAAGCATAAGGATGATAATACGGCTCCAAATCTTTATTTATTATCGCCTGCGCCTCTGCCTGCACTTGTTTCAAATTATTCGGTCCGCAAAGATGAATTACTTCAAACTCTTGCAAAAGCGAATTTAGAATCCTTAAAACAAAATCATTAATAAATTCAGCGCCCTGTGAACCTCCTGAAAAGAAAATCACTGGCTTTTGAAGCGTCAAATTAAACATTTCTATCGCCTTTTCTTTATTTCCGTTTAATATTTCTGACCTAACGGGATTGCCGACTAAAATTGTTTTATCTAAATCAAAGTATTCTGTTTTTGGGAAGGAAATAAAAATTTTCCTTGCCCATTTGCTCGTCATTTTATTAGACAAACCGGGGATAATATCTGATTCGTGTATAAATATTGGAATTCTAAAAATCTTTGCGCAAAATGTCACCAAGATAGACCCTGAACCGCCTTTACTGAAAACAATCTGGGGCTTTATTTTTATGATATAAAAAAACGATTGGATAATTCCCAAAGGAATTTTAAAAAGCGCATCTATGATGTTTTGAAAAGAAAAATACCTTCTGATTTTACCAGATGAAATCGTTTTAACTATTACATCTTCTTGCGATAGTAAAATTGAACCAAACTCATCTTCGGGACCAATGTAAAAAAATTCCAAATCTTTCTTGGGATACAATTTTCTCGTTTCTCTTATAACGGCAATTAAAGGATAAACGTGACCACCGGTGCCACCGCCAGTAAATAGTATTCTCATATTATATTAAAACTCTAAATTCTAATTTCTAAATCCTAAATAAATTCAAATATTCAAAATTCTAAACCGGTTTTATGCTTTGAATTTATAATTTTGATATTATTTAGAGTTTAGGATTTGGGATTTAGTATTTTGTATGCCTCGCGATATTTAAGAGCAAACCGACCCCAATTAGTTCTGAAATTATATGTGAACCGCCATAGCTTATAAAAGGCAAAGGGATGCCGGTTAAAGGAAAAATTCCTATCATTGAGCTTATATTAACAAATCCCTGAAGAAGTATCCAGAATGTAATGCCTAAAGCAACTAATTGCCCGAATTTATCATCAGTGTGCTTGGCAATAGCTAAACCTGCCCACAAAAACATTATAAAAAGAGCGATTAGAATAAGACAACCTACAAACCCCGTTTCTTCGGCAAACACAGCAAAGGTTGAATCTGACATTGATTGGGGCAGAAAACCGCTCTGGCTAGACATTCCTAGTCCTATGCCGCTCAAACCGCCGGAGCCAACTGCGATCAGGGCTTGCTTGGATTGAAACCCCGCCCCCAATGGATCGGTCTCTGGGTTTAAAAAAGTAGTAAGACGAGAAAGCCGATAAGGTTCAAATTTAACCAATATGAATAAGGATAGAATCGCTATAAGAATAATCAAAGCAATGTGCCATTTAGGCATACTAGAAACAAAATAAATTGCCACCATTGTTAATCCTATTATCCCTAAAGTGCTAATATCCGGCTGACAAATGAAAATAACAGAAATTATTGCTAAAAAAAACAAAAATGGCAAAAAAACTTCTTTAAGGTTATGGAAAGCTTTTTTGCTTTTTAATATCCCTATGCCTCGAGCTTGATAATTTAATTTATTTCTTAATAAACTACTTAGATACAAGATAGCGGTTATTTTTAAAAATTCTGATGGCTGTATAACAATACCGCCTATCTTTAACCACCTACTAGCTCCCCAAAAATTCAAACCGAGGAGTGGTAAAAAAATTAAAACAAGGGCTATCAAATTTAACAAAAGCAAGATTGGCGACACTTTTCTTATAAAAGTTAATGGTATTAAAAAGGCGATTAAACCTAAAATAAAGCCCGGTAAAATCCCATAAACCAATTGGTGTATCCAATAATAATTAGTTGTTCCAAATCTTTTTATAGAAGAAGGCGCCGAGATCGTAGCTAAAAATGATATTCCCAAAATTAAAACTAGTATAACGATAAATAGCAGGAAATAATCTAAGTGCTTTATTCTCATTTTAATTTCTTAACAGCTTTAATAAACTGCTCTCCTCTATCAAATTCGTTTTTAAAAAGATTAAACCCCGTTAGAGGTTTGAGGGCTTTGTCTTCCTTCTTTGTCTTTCTCTTTATAACCCCTAACGGGGTAAAGCTAGCTGCAGCTGGAGAAAGCAAAATAATATCTTTGTTTTGAATACCTAAAGATGCTTCTTTAACCGCCCCTACCATTGATTCAACAGAAATAACTTTAAAGTTAGGCTTTATGTTAAATAATTCTCTTTTTATTTTCTCCGAAGCTGTCCCAGGCAAAAGAACAAGTTTTTCCACCTTCCCTATAATTTCTTTAGCTAATTCTTTGTATTCTAATTTTTTGTCCTGACCGCCAGCAATAAGAATTATTCTTGATTGAGAGTCTTCCCCTTTAATAGTTTTTAGCGCCTGAATTACTGCCTCTGGCATAGTAGCTGTAGTATCATTAATATATTTTACGCCATTAATTTGGGCTATTACTTGTTGGCGGTTAGAAACACCTCCAAACTTAGAAACAACTTTTTTGATGTTTTTATTTGGAATTTTTAAAATCTTTGCTACGGTTACTGCCCCTAAAATATTAGAGATATTATGCTCGCCGGGCAGTTTGATTTCTTCAATATTGAAAATCGGCTCTGTTTCATTGGCAAAGAAAACATTGTTGTCTTCTATAAAACAGCCGGGATTTTTCTTATCTCTTTTTAAATAGAAATTATTTGAAAAGAAATAAATATTAGAATTAGCATCTTTTTCAAAGTTTCTAACTTGAGGATTGTCGTAGTTTAAGATTAAAAAGTCGGTTGGTTTTTGATATTTAAAGATTGGTTTTTTTGATTCAATATATTCTTCGTAAGAACCATAACGATCCAAGTGATCGGGGTAAATCGCAGTGATTACGGCTATTTGTGGGCTCTTTTTTAAATCTTCTAGCTCAAAATTAGACAATTCTAAAACTACTTTACTCTTTTCATTTATCTTATCTAAAAATTCCAATGGCGAAACACCGATATTACCAGCTAGAATAGTATTTCTTGACTTGCTTTTTAAAATTTCGTAAATAAGGGTTGCAGTTGTTGATTTACCTTTAGTGCCTGTTACTCCAATAGCGAATGCCCTAGAGAGTTCAAAAAAGATATTAATATCGGTTGTTATGGAAACTTTATTATTTCTAGCAATTTCTAAATACCGCGAACTTTGAGGAACAGCCGGGTTTTTAATTATTAAATCAGTATTAATAAAATCTTCTTCCTTATGCTCCCCTAACCGGTATTTGATATTAAATTTCCTAAGTTTTTTTAATGATTTTTCTAATTGTTCTTTGGTTTTTAAATCAGTAACCAAAACTTCCGCTCCTTGCTCATAAAAGAATTTTGCAACACCCGCTCCCCCACCATGCAAACCCAGTCCCATTATGGTGACTCGCTTATTTTTGAATAAATTTTTCATAATAGCGATACTAATTTACGAATATCATACCAATGATACTAATAACTTGTGGTGAATTTATTGAACTATTCGTATAATTGGTATGCGAATTAGTATTATTGGTATTGCGTTAATTTAAAACGGGTCTTTAATGATTGGTTTAATTCTTTTATTAAAACAAAGATGACTTATTTTTCCTAGATTATATGGCTCATCGCTAAAGAAAAACTTGTGCTTGCTTCCCTTTTTTATTTTGTTTTTAACCTCCGGCCTATTTTCAAGAAACTCCTTCAATTTTTTTGCTAAACTTTCTGCCGGGTTAATAATCTTAACCTTCTTACCTATAACCTCAGCTATAGCTTCCTTTAATAGCGGGTAATGAGTACAACCTAAAATTAAAGTATCAATATTTTTCTCTTTTAATGGCAATAAATATTTCTTAATAATTTCTTTCGTTACTTTTTCATCAATCCAACCTTCTTCCACCAAAGGAACAAATAACGGACAGGCCGTAGAAAAGAATTTCAAATCGCTGTCTAATTTAATAAGTTTTTTCTTGTAAGCGCCGCTTTTAATAGTACCCGGAGTCCCAATAATGCCAATCTTTTTATTTCTCGTAGTTTTTATAGCCTCTTTTACCGCAGGCGAAATCATTTCAAAAATTGGGATATTCTTAAACTCTTTTTTTAAAGAGTCGGAAGCCCACGCTGAAGAAGTATTGCAAGCAACGACAATAATTTTAACTCCTTTTTTCAAAAGCCACCTTGTTATCTTTTTTGAATATCTAATAACAAAATTAGCACCCTTGGTGCCGTAAGGAAGCCTGGCAGTATCACCAAAATATGTTATCTGGTAGTCGGACAAATATTTGAAAATCTCTTTTACAACTGTAAGTCCGCCGACGCCAGAATCAAAAATTCCTATCATAAAATTAGTATATCAAAATTTTATATTTTTGGAAATAAAAAAGACAGATGATAAAATTTCTGTCTTTTTTCATTTTCAATTCTCTATTTTTTCTACCCTCTTTTTAATCTGATAAAAATGCTTCTGATGGTAAATCCCACCGCAAACACGATAAAAAACATCAACCACTGGCTGGGATGATGTTTGGCCGAAGAATCTTCAGTAGGGATAGTCAGTCGTCCGTCTCGAGGAGCTTTCTTCAACCAATTAATCAATGCTCCGTGAGAAAATCCAAAATATCTCGCAGCCCTTATGATCGACCATCCTTTTCTTACTAGGCTTACTGCCTTCATTCTAACCCGAGGCAGATTAGGGTTTTTAGAATATGCCATACCTTCTTTTATACCACAGGTGGTCACAAGCTCCTGAACCATTACAGAAGGGTTGACAAAATTTATAAAAGGTTTTAAAGTAAGACCACTTAAGCTCTTTTAAAATTCGGGCTGAATATGTGATATAAGTTTATTTTAGACTGAAATAAAAATTGAAAGGATATAAGATGGTATGGCTATTCGGACAAATTAAAAAGTTATTTGAAAAAAGAAAATTAAGAAAGAATTTGGCTTTTCTAATGAAAAAGGCGCTAAGTGAAAAAACCGCGGCACAGATATTCTTACGGCTCTTTGTGGAAACGAAAAATCTCGACATCCAGAAAAACGTTTTCAAAAAACTGCGAAAGTTATTCCCTCAACTTTCTTTCAACGATGTTTATCCGATTTTGGCTCCTGACAAAATAAAAGAAGGTTATAAAAAAGACTTATGGAAAATGGTTTTAAGCCTTGGAATTGACTGGTCTGACCTGCTTTGTATAACTTTATACAGCGATTTCTTTTTTGCCAAAGAAGCTTTCGCAGAACTTCTGAAAAATTACAACAAACGCAGGATCAGCAAGGACAGAATGAAACGTTTTTTGATCGAAATTATGACGCGACGCTTAGAATTTGTGATGGAAGGCTGGCAGGTATTAAAAAGCATGGATCTTTCCTACGACGATATCTGTTCTATCAAAAACTCGCCGAATTATAACTCAAACATTTTTGATTCAATGAGAAATGATATTCAAAAGATTTTTGAAAATCTTAGTAAAAACCGTGAACGAACAGAAAAAATAATAGAAGGCATCCATACGACTACCGCAAATCTTGAAAAATTAGAATAAAAAAGGACGATATAAAAAATCGTCCTTTTTGTATATATATTTTAGATTACCCCAGCAATCTGATCGCTGTTCCTATAATCGCTAAAACAATCCCAATAATCCAAAACCTCATCGTTACTTTGTATGAAGGCCAGCCGATTGCTTCAAAATGATGATGCAAAGGAGAGCATAGAAAAATCTTTTTCTTTCTTATCTTTTTCGAAAGAAGCTGAATAATCACAGAGCCGGATTCTAAAACTAACAAACCTGCGATTATCGGCAGGACAATAATTGAATCTGTCAAAAAAGCAATCACAGCTATGGTTGTAGTTAATCCTAAGATTCCTGTTTCTCCCATATAGAATCTGGCTGGAGGGATATTAAACCATAAGAAAGCGAGCAATGAACCGAAGATAACAGCGCAGAAACAGGCTAAATCTGTTTTGCCCTGAAATAGAGCAATAATCGTGAATGCTCCGAAAATTGAAATAAATGCTCCTCCAGCTAAGCCATCCAAACCATCTATTACTCCGCCAGACCAACAGGCAAGCATAACTACGATGAAAAGGGGCACATACCAGAAACCTATTGTAATATATCCTATAAGCGGAATATAAATAGCACTCCAGCCTAATTTATAATAAAACCATAACCCGCCTATTAGCCCGATTAAAATCACGATTATCAATCGGCGCTTAAAAGATATTCCACCACCTATATAATTTCCCTTAAATTCCAAAATTTTCTTGCCGAATATTTTAATAGAAGATCCAAAAACAACTAAAATATCGTCCACAAGCCCAACTATAGAAGCTACAACCAAAGTAAATAAAGGCAACCATGTTTGTCCGCGAGATAAGAAATTAAATTGTCCCAGCCAAAAACCGTCAAAGAATAAAGAAACTACATAAAATATAAAAATAATCAAAACCGCCGTCACCCAAATCAAAAGACCTCCAAAACGCGGAACAGTCACTTCCCTATCTTTATGAAGGCTGTTAAATACTGGGGCTTCTTCCCCGCTTATCGCCTTAGACCTTGCTTCTTTTTTCCAAAGTTTATGCTTATACAAATAACGAGTCAAAACCGGACACCAGATCAAAGCCAAAATCAAAGAAGCTGTAGACAGAGTAAAAATTTTAACAACACTAAAAGTTAGTAAAGTCATCCCCTGTAATTTATAATTATTTTAATTATTTATTCTAATCAATGACTAATATTTTTAAACCCCGATATCCAAACCCCAATGCTCAATCAAGTCCTAAACCCTAATGACCAATTATTTGGAATTTTAGAAATTGTGGTTTGATTGGCAACACCGGGTGTTGAACACCGGTCATTGGCAACACCGGGTGTTGAACACCGGGCGAGCGCCCTACCAGCGATACGCCTGATTCACCCAATTAATTAATTTCTCCATTTCTCCGAACCTATCATTTGAGCCTAAAATTATACAAATCATATTGTTTTGGGTTTTCGGATTGTTTAAAACTAAAAGAAGACAACCTTTTGCCTCGTCGGTTTGACCTGTCTTACCGCCAATAATATTCGGGATCTTTTCTAAAAGCTCGTTAGTATTTAAAACTTCGTGATGAAAGTTTTTATCAGAGGTCGATACCCTAAAACTTTTTTGCGAAAGAATTTCCCAAATTAAAGGCTGACTCTCTAATAAATATCTTGTTAATTTAACTAAATCTTGGACACTTGAATAATTATCAGGACTCATTCCTGTAGGCTCTACAAAATTAGTTTGTTCAAGACCTAGTTTAAAGGCTTCTGAATTCATTAAATCAACAAATTTTCCAACACCTATTGTTTCAGCTAAAGAATAAACTGCGTCATTGTTGGATTCCATTAAAGCAGAGTATAAAAGACTTTTCACAGTAAACATCTCCCCTACTTTTAAAAATCCTTGCCCTCCAGGTTGGTTTACTGCGTCATTACTGATAGTAATTACCTGATTTAAATCGTAATTTTCTAAAACCACTAAAGCTGTCATTAATTTTGTTAAACTGGCAATAGATAATCTCTCGTTTCTATTTTCTTGGAAAAGAACTTTGTAATTCACTCCTTCTCCTTCCGTGCATATTGCTGATTTAGCGGAGATATCAAAATCTTGGACAAACCAATCGCGAATCGGCTTTAAGTTCGGAGGCATATCTGAAATTTTAACAGCTAATTGCTCTTCTTCTGTTAAAATATTTTGTTTGTTTCCTCTAAATTTACTAATTATTAGCCAAGTAATAAAAAAAATTATCAATAGAATAACGAAGCATATTGCTGGTTTTATCAGCGATTTTAAATTCATTATTTTTGCCCACCTGCATCGCTATGCCAGCCCGCATCGCTACGCCCGCCGCCATGACTGCCGTCAGGCTGTCGGGCTGGCGAAGCGTTGCTGACGGACGACGAAGCATTGCGGGCAGGTTTTTTAATTTTTCTTTCTCTCAATTTCACTTGCAACACCTTAAGAGAAACTACCAGCATAACAAGGCAATATATTATAGGTTTTATTGATTTTGAACTAATCATTATTTTTTCCTTTTACTAATTTTCTTTGCTGGTTTCCGAGAAGATTTAACTGGGCTTAATTGAAGTTGTAGTTCTTTTAATTGTTTCGGATCTATCCCGCTTGGAGCGTCCATCATTAAATCACGGCTGTCGCCGGTTTTCGGAAAAGCGATAACTTCCCTAATATTAGGCTCTTTTAATATGACTGATAAGAATCTATCAAATCCGTAGGCAATGCCTCCGTGAGGCGGAGCGCCATAGCTAAATGCCTCTAACATATGACCAAAATTATTTTTAATCCTATTTTTCTTATATCCCATTATTTCAAAAACTGTTTCTAATGCCTCTGGTTTATGATTTCTAATACTCCCCCCTCCTATTTCACAGCCATTTAAAACAATGTCGTATTGAGTAGCTAAAATCTCAGATATATTCTTTTGTTTCATTAAACTATCCATAAATTCAGTCTTTGGCGCAGAAAAAGGATTATGGGTAAATATCCAACCGCCAGTTTCTGATTTCTCAAAAAACGGAAAATCAATAATCCAGCAAAAAGCCAAAAGATTGTCGTTTGATTTATCACTGCGTATATCAGGTTTATCTGTTTTATACTTCTCCATTGATTCTTGATAAGTTATCTTTGGAAACGGAATCTGTTGAATCTGTTTTTCCGGAAATAAATTTTTTACTATCGCAATCATTAATTTTTCATTTATCTCCATCACATCTTCCCTATCCACAAAACCCATTTCAATATCTAGTTGGGTAAACTCCGCCTGTCTATCAGCCCTAGGATCCTCATCGCGGAAACAGCGGGCAATTTGGAAATACCGTTCAAACCCTCCAACTTGCAAAAGTTGCTTGTATTGCTGGGGTGATTGCGGTAAGGCATAAAAAGTGCCCGGCTGTAATCTAGACGGCACGACAAAATCTCTTGCGCCCTCCGGGGTTGATTTTGTTAGATTAGGAGTTTCTATTTCAATGAAGCCTTCTTTGCTTAAAAAGTCCCTCATGAATTGAAAGACTTCGTGCCGTATTTTAAAATTTCTATGCATTCTCTCTCTTCTTATATCTAAATATCGATACTTCATCCTTATCTCCTCGTTTGTTTCATAACCGTCAGTTCCAACATCAAAAGGTAATGTTTTCGCCTCTGATAAAACCTTCAATTCTTTTGCAACTAATTCTATTTGACCAGTAGGAATCTTAGCGTTTACCATCTGGGGTGGCCTTTTTACTACTTCACCAATTATCTCAACCACCCATTCAGGCCTTACTTCTTTTACTTTGTTATATATTTCTGTTTCTTGCTTGCCCGCCGAAGCATCAATAGTGAAGGCAAGCGGTAAAAAAACTACTTGCAGAATTCCTGTTCTATCGCGCAAGTCAATAAACAATATCTTTCCGTGGGCTCTTACCACATTAACCCAACCAGAAACTTTTACTTTTCCGTTAATATAATTCGGTGTTTCTACGTTTAAAACTCTTTTCATAATTACAAATGAGGGAAGAAAATAATAATTTATTATCATTTTCCGACCGAATGAAGTGATTATATAGGCCGAAGGCCTCTATAGTTATATTATTTTTTTAAATTTTTTCCTTCCGACCTTAATTACCATCCCCTTTTTTATATCAGGCTTTGCTTTCCAATCGGTTTGAACCTTGCCGTCAAAATCTACTGCCCCTTGCATAATCAATCTTTTTGCCTCAGATTTTGAATCAGCTAAACCTAAATTAAAAACTAAATCCGTACTAGTGTCTGATATAGCGATACTTTCATCCGCCAATTTTATTGTTGATATTTCTGTAGGCGCTTGTTTGTCTCTAAAAACTTTATTAAATTCATCCTCAGCTTTTTCAGCTGCTTTCTCGCCGTGATATAATATCACAATTTCTTTTGCTAACCTTGCTTTTATATCTCTTGGAGAAATTAAAAATCTTTGTTTTTCTTCTTTTATTTTTTTAATTTCCTCTGACGATAAATCCGTTAATAAATTAAAATATTTCCACATCAATTCGTCTGGCACAGACATCACTTTTCCAAACATTTGAAACGGCACTTCTGTAAAACCAATATAATTTCCTAAACTTTTGCTCATTTTTTTAACACCATCAACACCTTCTAACAAGGGCAATGTCATAATATCCTGCTCTGCCATATTATATCTTTTTTGAACCTTCCTTCCCATAAGAAGATTAAATTTTTGGTCCCGCCCACCTATTTCTACATCAGATTTTAACTCAACTGAATCATAACCCTGTAAAAGCGGATAAATTAACTCGAGCATACTGATATCCACATCTTCTTTTATGCGTTTCTTAAAATCGTCCCTTTCAGCAACTCTTGCTAATGTAAATTTAGAGGACAAATCCATCAAAAACATTGCCCCTTTCTTTTTATACCATTCATTATTGTATCTTATTTCGGTTTTTTTTATATCTAAAATCTTACCCGCCTGCTTTATATAATCTTTCATGTTTTGTTTCACTTGTTTTTCTGTAAGTTTTGCTCTTTGAGTTGTTCTTCCAGATGGATCACCTATCGTAGCAGTAAAGTCGCCTATTAAAAAAACTATTTTATGACCTAATTCTTGAAATTGCCGTAATTTACGAAGAGCAACAGAATGACCCAAATGGAGATCTGGTGCTGTGGGGTCAATACCAAATTTTACCCTTAATTGCTTTCCGGATTTTAACTTTTTATTAAGGCTTTCTTTCTCAATAACTTCATCCACTCCCCTTTCTAATAATTCTTTAATTTTTTCTTGATTAGTATTTATCATTACGACTGAGCGATTAAATATATAAGCGATTTATCGCCTCTATATTAATGTATTAATATTCTTCTATTAAACCAAATTTTAAGATAAAAGTCGAGATATTAATAAAAAGCAGCGAGTTCTCCCCCACTGCTTCCTACAAAAGACTATTTTATACTCCTTCTTCGTCGTCATCAACTTCGTCTGTTTTCCCGAGATCTTGCATAGATATTAATTGCGACCCATTTCGAGGTTTCCCTTTTTTGATTCCTATTAAATAGATTACTACTGCTATCGCTAAAATTGAAGTTAAGGTTATGAAAATTGTGTTAGAAGTCATATTTTTATTATATTACTTTTAATAAATAGACCTTTGAAATTAACTTTATTTTATAATACCACATTATACCATTTTAATATAAAAAGTCGTCAAGGATATCTTCATTCCCAGAAAAGACTTGACCCCGTTAGAGGTTTGCGATAGTTAAAATAATCCTACTCTGAATTTTTTAGTGATGCAATTTAAATATAGCAAAAGAGAGCAGGACTCTCTTTTGCTCTCGGGGAATGTGGCAAACCTCTAACGGGGTTGACAAAGGTTCTTGAGTAATTTATAATATTAGGTAATACATCTTGCTCATTGTCAACTGAGTAACCGACTAACCGAAACTAACCCACTATTTTTGGAGGATACACAAATGCGTATCGCAGATGAAAAAATACCGACCTACTTACATTTTGCAAATGCAAACCAAAAAAGCTTATATACCTTTGTGATTTGCGCAGACGGGACAGTCAGAGCATATCGCAAAATCCTCGACTCAGTAGTAGAACATTTTTTACTGGAAGTTAAAGGTTCGAATCCAGTGAAAAACTTTCTTGACGCTATTAGGAATATCGGCGGACTAACAGAGATGGATATTTTTGCTATTGAGGTATCGTATTTAAACCTTACCTACCCCTACCCCATTGAAATCGCGAACGATATCTCTTTTCTTCTCGCTGACAGAATGGCACAACAACTATTGGGTAAATCTTTATAAAATATTATACATATCATAAAAAAAGGCGCTCTTCTCATGAAGAGCGCTGTTTTTATGTAAAAAACAATGATCTACAGTTCTTTATTCAAATCGTATATATCCCCTGCTCCCATGATAAACAACACTTCAATCTCTTTTATATTTTTCTTTAAATAGTTTTTGATATCTTTTTTAGCTAAATAAATTACGCTTGGCTTATTCACAGCTTTAATTAATTTTTGGGAATTAACTTTCTTTTTAATGGCTGACTTTTCTCTTCCAGCAACGCTATAAATATCTGTAATGATTATTCTATCAATAGACGCATTTTTAAAAACCTTAACAAAATCTTTAAAAAGATTGAATGTTCTCTGATATTGATGGGGCTGAAAAACGCACCATATTTTCTCTTTAGGATATTTTTCTCTCGCAGAAATTAAAGTTGCTTTAATTTCTGTCGGATGATGTCCGTAATCATTAACTATGGTGATTCTCTTGTCATTGATAATTTTCCTACTTATATCAAAACGACGCCAAGCACCCATATATTCTGAGAGCGTTTTAAAAGAAACCTTATCTGGAATATTTAAACTCCTCGCCACGGTTAAAGCTGCCATGGCATTAGAAATATTATGCACGCCCGGTACTTTCAAAATCTTCTTTAAAGTTTTTGCTTCGGGTTGTTTTAAAGAATAATTTTCTATCTTAAACGATGAATTCTTTAATAATTTCGTGATATTCTCATTATCTTTATTTGCCACTATCAAACCATATTTTGGAAGATGACCTATATATTCCTTAAAAGTTTTAAGGATATGATTTAAATCCTTGTAATAATCCAAATGCTCCCTTTCAATATTAGTCAGAATAATTATTTGAGGCCAATAGCTTAAAAACGAAGCACTCCACTCATCGGCTTCAATTACTAGATATTTGCTATTCCCTTTTCTAAAGTTACTATTGCCAAATTCTTTTAATTTAGTGCCGACTATTACAGTTGGGTCAATCCCCGCTTTTATTAAAACCAAAGAAAGCATTGAGGTAGTTGTACTTTTACCATGAGTACCAGAAACCGCAATTGTAAAATATTCTTTTGTTAATTCACCAAGCGCCTCGGGATAACTTAAAGATTGTAACTTAAAACCTAAAACTTGGAACTTTTTTACTTGTAGTAATTCTGGATTGTTTTTTTCAACGGCAGGACTGTATATTACTAAATCAGTATCATTAGAAATGTTTTTTGCGTTGTGCTTCTCAATAATTATTTTTGCCCCCTTTTTCTTTAAAAGATTAGTAATTTCAGAAGAAACTAAATCAGAACCAGAAACTTCTGCCCCGATTGATAAATAATACTGAGCTAAAGCTGAAACACCTATTCCTCCGATACCGATAAAATGTATTTTCATTTTAATTTATATGATTCTAAAATTTTGTACTTCGGACCACCTCTTTTTAATACACTCTCCATTAACTCGATTGAAGAAACCTGAAAATTCAAATCTACTATTCCTTCTATCTCTGGTCTTTCTTCTGGCTCAATTCTACGCCATTCCCATTCTTTTATTCTAGCAAGAGTAATATGTAAACTGACCCTTCTATCTTTTGGTACAAATCTTATCTTTTGCGACAACTCTTTTTCTAAGTCGTTTTTCAAATTCACAAATCCTTCTGACCTCTCTCCTAAAGCCCATATCATCCGCGGAACCTCTGTCTCCTTCTTATACGGCGAATAAGAAATTTTATTCAAAATTAAAGAAAAAGATTTAAAATTTTCAGCAATTTTAGAAACAGCGCTTCTTATCTCACCCACCTCATTATCATCAACATCACCGATAAAAACCGCCGTAATATGCAAGTTCTCTGGCTTTGTCCATCTCGCTGGCCCCGTATCAGAACCTTCGGTTCGATACTGGGTAAAAAAATCTTCAATCTTTCTTTGATGCTCAGATAAGGTAGTCTTTACTTCTCCCGGTAAATTTATGGCGATGAAAATTCTATGTTTTTGCATAAGCTCTCTTATATCAACATAATTTTATCTTAGCAAAAAAGGAAATTAAAACAACCTATATAAAAACCTATATAAAAGGCTTTACAAAACAATTTTAAAATGTTAAAAAGCTAAATAGCGTAGTAGATTAATGTAATTTACAGCACATTAAAATAATAATTTTATTGGAAGGAGTAGTAAAGATGACTCAGAATATGCTGTTTAGAAAAGGAACCTTGGCTTTAATTAATGTCCGTAGTTTTGCCGATGTTTTGTATGACGAAGATAAGTGTCGTTTTCTTGTAATAAAAAATGTTACCGGCAGAGGAAGCGAAAGTAAATTTAACCTGATAGGAACACGGACTCATATACACCCGCTTCAGGAGCAATTTTTGACACCAATGTTTGAAATAGAAGAAGCGGATTTGAACATCAACGATATTCAAAAAATCGTTGAAAAGTATTGCGTAGAAATAATCCAGTTTTTAGCGGAGAAACAAGGCAAAGAAATAGACGTATCGGGCATCACAGATAAAGAGAACTATAAAAAAATAATCGAACTCCTCGTAAAGGAACTCGACAAAAAAGCGTAAACCATAGAACCCCACAAAGAACATTCTTTGTGGGGTTTTTGCTTGTTCCGCGCTCTTTAAAAGAGTAAAATAATAAACATGAATAATAAAACGCTAGCTATAATTCTAGATGAAATAGCTGGACTCTTAGAAATAAAGGGAGAGACTTTTTTTAGAATTAATGCTTACAAAAAAGCATCAAAGTCTTTAGAAAGCTCAGAAAGAGAAGTTTACGAACTGTATAAAGAAAAGGGGCTCAAAGGAATAAGGGGTATTAAAGGTATTGGTGACAGCATTGCAAAAAAGATTGAAGAATATATTAAATCCTCCTCCGCCAAAGGCTCCGGCGAGACAAGACAAGGACGCATTAAATATTACGAAGAATTAAAAGAAGAAACAGCTATCAGACAAGTAATCACCTACTATTTCCAGACAAAAGGCTTATCTTTGCAAGATTTAAAAGAAAATGCTAGAAAGAGAAAAATAATATACTCTAGATTTACTAAACCCGCAAAACAACTTTTAGAGTTAGCGGGTTCTCTTGATAAAGCCAAGGAAGCAATCAAAAAAGTAGCTGATTGGGCGAGCTCAAGAAATCTAGATTATGCCATTGAAACTGTTTTTAAAAAGTGGCTGGAATTAGACCGATTAAAGCCAAAAGAAATCGTTAAAAAGCCATTTTATAGAGACAACCCGATGATTTGGTCGGAAACCAAAAAGAAATGGTATGTAATTGATAAATACGGCGACTGGCTAGAATACGCGGGTAAGGTTTCAGAAATTGAGTGGAGAATAATTAAATAATATAACGCGATACCAATAATACTAATCTGCATACCAATAATACCAATGCTCGATACTAATGATACTAATACAGATACCAATGATACTAATATTCGTATAATTGGAATGCTATTCGTAGATTAGTATCGCATTCAGCGAAGCGATTATGTTAACACATACAGATTTAAGACCTGGAACAAGATTTATTCTTGATAACCAGCCATACGAAGTTTTAGAGGCCATGGCAATGAAAATGGCTCAACGGAGACCGGTAATCCAAAGTAAAATTAAAAACTTAATTACTGGCAGTGTCCTTGAAAGAAACTTCCAGCAGGGAGATATTTTTGACGAAGCTGAATTAGTCAAAATAGGAGTTAAATATCTATATAATAACAAAGGCAATTTTTTCTTTTGCGAAGAAAAAGACCAATCAAAGCGCTTTTCTCTAACAGAAGCTCAAATCGGCTTGGGCGCTAGATTTTTGAAACCAAACGAAATTGTTGACGGCATCTATTTCAATGAAAAGATTATCAATGTGTCAGTCCCAATCAAAGCCCAACTAAGGGTGAAACAATCACCTCCGGGAATCAAAGGCGACAGAGCCCAAGGAGGCACAAAAGCCGTTGTTTTAGACGGCGGAGCTGAAATCAATGTTCCATTATTCATTAAAGAAGGAGATGTTGTTGAAATAAACACGGAAATCGGCCAGTATGTAAGAAGAGTAGAAAAGGAGTAAAAAAATAAAACTTAAAAAGCACCTTTATGGGTGCTTTTTTAAATACAAATACTTTTTAACTATGGCATTAATTTAACATCAATAATCGCTTCATCTTTATCTTCGCTATATGATTTTTTAAAAACAATGACCTTTACCTTTAATCCTGTAGCAACTTTTGCCACTTCGTAAATCTTCTTACATGGAGTAGGCTCAAAACTAGGTTTTAAAATCTCTCCGCATGGGTCTTGCTCTGATAGCCAATTTCGAACTTCCTCTGTAGAAGGAATATAATTCCTTCCTTCGCTATCAACCATATCCCCAATTGTCCAAATTTTATCTTCGGTGTTTTCCTTGCCAATATTTTGAGCGCCAACAGTTAATTCAATAAACCTCTCTGTGGTTTTTAAATCTTTTTGCCAATCAGCATATCTGCTATTTTTTCCAAAAAGAGTATTGCCCTTATTAGTCGCCTCCAAAAAAAGAAATCTTATATTGCCTATTGTCGCTTCATATACGGGCTTTACTTCTCCCGGCGTTATTGGCTCTATTGGTGGTTTCGGCTTTGTTCTGCTCACTACAGCATAAGCAATGCCAAGCGCTATTAAAACAATGACTGCCAGAACTAATAAAGTTTTGACTATTTCACCTGAGGATTTGTTAATATTTTTGAACAACATAGTTTTAAGGATTATTAAATTTAGTCTTATTGTATTTTACTTCTTCAAAACGAGTTTAGCAAATCTTTAAGCACAATAGATTATTTATAATCTCTATTTTTAATCTTATTATAAATTCTATTTTTTTATTTTCTAACTATTAAGCGAGGCGACAAGTTTAAAAGTAAATTTTGCAGGCAATTTTAAACTGTCGAGTGAGGAAAGTAATTTCTTTTACGATTCGGAGCGAATTGGGTTTCACCTATCTTGATTGAGCGAGGCAATAATGTATGCGGGTGCACTTCGGAGCCAAGCTGTAAATGAGGGCTCGGAATAATATTGTCTACGTGCTTGGCGAGAAATAGGCGCGGCGGGAGAATAAATCTGTTTTTGCTTAAGCCGACGCCGTGCTCCCGCATATATTATTGCCGAGCGCTATTCATACCTCAAAGCATCAACCGGGTTAAGCTTGGAAGCGGAGCGCGCGGGCAAATAACCCGCGATGCAGCCAATTAAAAAAGAAAATCCTAGACTGAATATAATCAATTGGGGAGTTATTGATGCCTGTAGATATAAATTACCGGTTGCTTTAACAGCAAATTCTATAGCCTTGGCCAAACCTAATCCTAAAATCATCCCTCCAATTCCTCCAAATAGTCCAAAAAACCCGGATTCTATTAAGAAAATAGTATTAATAGCGGAATTCTTAGCGCCAATAGCCTTCATGATGCCGATTTCTTTCGTTCTTTCTCGAACTGAAGTATACATAGTATTCATAATTCCTACCCCGCCGACGATAATAGCGATTGAAGCAAAACCGAAAATAGCTATTTGTATCATTCCCAATATACTGCCCACGATATCCATTACTTTTTCAGAACTTAAAACAGAAAATGAAGGAGAATCTGCTCCCCTTACCCTCTTTCTGGTTTCTAAAAGATTGCTTTTAATATTTTCAATTACTTCGTCTATTTCGTAGCCCTGCTTAGCTCTTGCTAAAACAATCTTAGCTCCTTTTTTTTCACCAGTGATATCTTTAAAAATATCTAAATCAACGGTAATTGTAGAATCGTCCTGTTTATTTCCCAAAGACTTTAAAACTCCGGAAATTATGAATTTCCTTCCGCTAATAAAAGCTTCGTCTCCAACTTTCATCCCTGGAAAAACATCTGTAGGAACAGCTGAACCGACAATAATTTCTTTTTTACCAATAACAGGCCAATCCCCTTCTTTTATGCTCCAGCCAAAGTCATTTTTTAAAATATCCATTCCGTCTTTCCAAGAAACGCCGTTTATTAATATTGTTTTAACTTTTCCTTCGTGTCTAACAGCTTCTCCTTTATAATTCATGGGCACGATTGTTTCCACTCCTTCTGCTTTTTTAATTGCGTCCATATCTTTTTCCGTTAGCTCAAGGCCTCCACTCATCATAGTTGCCATATCGGTTATCTCTCCAGGAAAAATCATAATCAAGTCTTTGCCCATCATTTTTAATTGCTGCATTAAAGCTGTTTTTATCCCCTCGCTTAAAGACATTAAGGAAACAATCAAAAATACCCCGATGACAACACCGATTATAGTAAGCCAACTGCGTAAACGCCTAGCCTTTAAGCTTTTTATGGCAATTTTAAAGTATTCTTTTATGAAGTTTATTTTTCCCATAATTATGATTTATGTGAGTTTTGTTCCCATAACACTTTTTCTTCTTGAAAATGGTTATGAATTATCTGCCCGTCCTGAATATGAATTATATTCTGGCTATAATGGGCAATAGTCGGGTCATGAGTTACAACAATAATTGTTTTCTTTTCTTTTTTATGTAATTCTGATAAAGCTTCCATAATTATTTTCCCTGTGCTGGAATCCAAATTACCCGTAGGCTCATCGGCGATTATTATTTCCGGGTCGTTAGATAGAGACCTGGCAATTGCAACTCTTTGCTGTTCTCCGCCAGAAAGCTCGCCTGGCCTGTGATGAGCCCTTTTTTGCATATCAAAAGATGCTAATAATTTTTCCGCTCTTTCTTTTCTTTCTAATTCTGGCACTGATTGAAAAATCATCGGCATTATTATGTTTTCCAACGCGTTAAGATTTTGCAAAAGATTAAATTGCTGGAAAACAAACCCAATTTTTTGACCCCTGATTTTAGCTAATTCATTTTCAGAAAAACCAGAGACATTCTCCCCTTCCAAGAATATTTTTCCTTTTGTCGGAACATCTAAAAGGCCTAAAAGATACATTAAGGTTGATTTGCCAGAACCAGAAGGTCCCATTATCGTAACAAAAGAACCCTTCCTTATTTCTAAGTTTATTCCTTTAAGAACAGGAAGTTCTATCTTGCCTAATTGATAGATCTTCCAGACGTTTTCTAATTTGATTAAAGACTCAGACATGCTTGACAAGGTTTTAATAGTGTATTATGATATATGTATAAATTAAATTGTTTTTTAAGAAATAAAGGATGGCGTTCGTCCTTTAATACAGAACGTATAAACAGAAATGGATTTTAAAGATTGGAGATTTAAAATGAAAAAACGAAAAGGTTTAACGACGCTGAATTTTTTGTTAATGATTATTATTTTTTTATCCTTTGTAGTCTCAGTAGGCTTAATAGACCTCGCCATAAGAACAAACGCGAGGCTAACCAACGAGCAAGTAATCGCGGAACCCAACACTGATAGTAGCTATAAGAGCGTTCCTTATGATTCTAACTGCGACGAACCTAACTGTTATACTATCGGCTATTCTGGAGACGAACATGGAACTGGGTGCACGGTCAGATATTTAAAAGACCTTATGGTAAGAATATCGATAGTAGTTGACAAGACTGAAGTAAAAGACACAGAGAAGAAGGCTGCCGAGCTACTCAAAACGGCGAAAAAAATGATTGAACAGAATGACAAGATAATTAGCACAGAAACTATCACAGATATAGACGGAGTAGGATTTATCTGCCAAGAATTCAAGCTCACTCTTAAGTCCGCTGATCCAAATTCTCCTCCTTCTTCCTGACACTAGCTTCTCTGGCAACCAAAGGCGTTAACTATCAAAAGTTAACGCTTCTTTTTTTACATACGAATTTTAAAAAGCAGATTTATCGTTTACCTTCACGGGAACAGTTCCTGCGAACTTTATCTGTGAGTTTACGGGGGTGCGACCCCCGTAGCTTATTCAATCACAATTTCCTCACCCTCTATCAAACCGGAGATGACTTCTACTTTACCATCACTCCCCTCTAATCCAATCTGTATTCCTATTTCTTCTTGTTTCTTGTCTTTTAAAACTAAAACTGTAATTTTTCCGTTTTCTTGAACAGCTTCTTTCGGCACCACCAATACATTATTTTTTTCTGCGGTTTTTATAACAATATCAACCGTCATCCCAGGTTTTGCACCTTCTTTTAATTCATCAAAAGCAATCGTAACTTCGTAATAGACAACTCCGTCAACTAGTTTTCCAGCTGGATTAATTGTTATTACCTTTCCCGTCAATGTTTCGTTTGAAAAAGCAGCTACCTTAATATCAACTGAATTCCCATTTTTAATCTTAACAATATCTTCTTCATAGATATCAACCTTTACTTGAAACGGGTCTAAAGAAATCAAAGAAATAGGCAATTCTGTAGCTTGGGCTATTTCACCAACTTTCTTATCCACTTTTGTCACTATAGCTTTTATTGGGCTACGAAGCGAAGCATCGTTAATCTGTGTTTGTAATAAACTAACGTTTGCCTCTGCCTCATTCACTTTTGCTTGATAATAGTCAATGTCTTCCTGTCTTGGCTTGGCTTTTTTAAAAGCGAGTTCGTCTTCAGCTGTTTGAAAAGCGATTTTATCAGAAGAAATGGCCTGCTGGTCATCAGTAACGCTAGTTAAACTTGTAATGATATACGACCTATGATTATCTAATATTGTTTTATCAGCAGACGAAACTTTTGAATAATAGGCTGCTGATTCGCAAGTTTCTCTAATAATCTTTAGAGCATTAGAAGTACTGGTTAATCCAATAATTGTTTTAGAAACTGCGCTGTTAATATTGTCGTTAGTTGAATTACTTTTAGCTACATCTAAGTACGGCTTAACTATTGTCAAAGCTTCTCCAATCACATCTTTATTGTCTCTCACTTTTGTGCCTTCTTGGTCGCCAGCGTTAAAATAACTGGTTTGAATTGTGCCAACAGCGTTATAGGCATTGTAGATTTTCAAATGAGCATCGTCTAGTCCATTTAAAGCATCTTGATAGGCTTTATTCAAATCATCCTGGGCCGCATTTCTTGCGCTTTCCACGACCTTAATGTCCTCGGCAGTAGAACCAGCTATTAATTTATCGTATTGGGTTTGAGCCACAGCTAAAGATGCTTCAGCTCCATTAAGCTGAACATAAAGCTGGTTTATTTCTAATTTAGCCAAAGTGCTCCCTTTTTCTACAATATCTCCAACTTTAATATCCATTCTTTCAATTCTTCCTGAAGTTTTAAAACCAAGGTTTATTTCTTGAGCACCTTCCACAGAACCAGTTTCTGCAACTTCTTGGATAATATCTCCTCTGACAACTTTAACTGTTTTTAAAGCGCTATCCCCTTTTTTAAAAATATTTCCAAAAAGGAAAAAGGCTATTATCAATATAATAACTGATATTATAATTATTTTTTTCTTTGTTTTTATTATATTTAGTATTTTTTTATGCATTGTTTTTATGGTTTTTAATAAAGTTTTTAATTGACCTATCGCGAGTCTTTTCAACGCTTGCTGAAAAACAGCAGGCAGGAAGCTCGTCATTTTTTAAATGATACCTTAAACATTCGCAACAAGTCCCCTTCCTCTCGCAATCTGGATAAGTGCAGGGACAGGCTTCTAAATTCTTTTGTTTTTTTTACACTCCATCTATTCTATTGGATTAGTTTATTGTATATTATATCGCTTTATTATTATTTTATTATAACAAAAAATTGCCTATAGGGCAATTTTACTAGTTTTAACTATACGATAATCTGTCGCACAATGAGTTAAAAAATGGAAACCTGATTTCCTCCTCATGTCCTCCGCCTAACATTTCCCGCTACATTTCTAATTTCTAATTATTAAGCTTACGGGGGTCGTACCCCCGTAAGCTTTAATCTCTATTAAAAATTTAAATTTGTATTATTATATATCGCCATTTGTTAAATTGGTCTTTATGAAATCGGTAATTTTTGTATCCGAACTTCTTTAACAATCTTTCAATCTCTTTTTTCTGTTCAGGGCTGAACTCCATAAATATTTTTCCTCGCCCTTCCGAAGCCTTGCTGAGTCCGTCCGTAGCTTTAAGTGAAGGAGGAGCGAAGGAGGGTGCTTCTTTTAGAAACCTCCTGATGCAAAAAAACCCGTCTTTACCGCCGAATATTGCTTTTTTAGGTTCGTGTTTTAGAACAGCTTTTTGAACTTTCTTTAAGTTTCCTTTGCTGATATATGGAGGATTAGCAAAGATATAATCATACTCTCCTTTTATCTTGCTAAAAACATCGGATTGAATTATCTTATATCTTTTTTTATCTATATTGTTCAGCTTTAAGTTTAATTCAATTTGTTTTAAAAACCTTTTATCCTTTTCAGCAAAATCAACCTTGCTATTTTTAATATTCTTAAGAATTGCCAAGCCAATACACCCTGACCCAGAAAAGATATCTAAAATATTCAGCTTAATATTTCCTGTTTTTACTTTTTCAGCCGTATATCCAGCCGTGTAAAAAATTCGCGATCGCGAATTTTTTACACGGCTGGAATAATCCTTTTTAATTCCTTTAATCGCCTCCCTCACCCAATACTCTGTTTCCTGCCTAGGGATTAAAGGCTTTTTAGATAAATCAATTTTACAGCCTAAAAAACTAACAAAGCCGATGATATAGTCTATCGGCTCGCCGTTTTGCAATCGCTTTAAATCCTTTTTAAATCCTTTTGTTACTTTTCCGTTATATTTTTCCTTTAATAACCAACTGGCTTCTTTTTGCATACAATTTATTAAATGAGTTTGGAGAAATTAGTGAGGTCGGGACCTCACTAATAATTTTTAACTGTTAAACGAGGCAATAAGTTTAAAAGTAAATTTCGCAGGCAATTTAGCATGGTTTCGTCGATTGGCGACCGCAACACCCGGTGTTGTCGCAACACCGGGTGTTGCGGAGTGTGTTGCGGAGTAAATTTAAATAGCCCTGAGACGCTGGACGAAGGGACTATCGGTACTTTTAAACTCGTTGCCGAACGCTATTGTCGAGTAAATTTTTTCGCCACAATGTAAAACTCCTTACTGTGTTTTATAACTGCCATAGGCCTGACTCTTTTTAAAACCTCAAAGTGTTTTTCTACCTCTTTCACAAATTCATCTACGCATTCCCCTTCAAAGATTTTAGATATGAAACTTCCGCCTCTTCTTAACACAATCTTTGCTATTTCAAATGCTTTTTCAGAAAGTTCTAAAGACTTTCCCACATCAGACCATATTACTCCGGTAGTCTTTGGAGCCAAATCAGCAACTAATGCATCGCACTTTCCTTGCCATGCTTTCAAATCATCTTCTGTTATTTCTAAAATATCTTTTTTAATAAAAGAGATATTGTTCCTCGGAGGTATTTTAATATCCTCAATATCAATGCCCAATACCCTGCCCTTCGGACCAACCGTATCTGAAATATATATTATCCAAGAACCCGGAGCGCAACCTAAATCTAAAACCACGTCATTTTTCCTAATGACTCTGAGTTTATCATTTATTTCTTTCAGCTTATAGACTGACCTTGCGGGATAACCCTCTTTTTTTGCTTTGCGAGTATAGAACTCGCGTTTTTTATCTTTGCGGTACACCCCGTTAGAAGTCCTTGACGAAAAAATTTATAAATAAATTTTTTCTATCAACAGAACAAAACATTAATTTAATAAACATTTGATTACCATATTAGTTGTTTGCTTTAATAAAAACAGACTTCTAACGTGGTACATATTTGTATTATAACAAAAAAAACCCGCTATAGACGGGCTTTTTAGAGAATCTACTCTGCCTCTATCTTTAATATCTCTACTTCGGTATAGGGCTGTCTGTGCCCCATCTTTTTATGAAAACGTTTCTTAGCCTTGTATTTATATATGGTAATCTTATCTCCCTTCCCCTGCTTTAAAATTTTTCCTACAACCTTGGCTCCTTTTACTAAAGGAGTACCGATTTCTACTTTCTTGTTTCTTTCCAATAATAAAACTTCGGAAAAAATAATTTCCTCCCCTTCTTTTTTCTCTATTTTCTCAATCTTTAATTTTTCTTCGGGGGAAACAATATATTGCTTCCCACCGGTTTTTATTACTGCCAACATAAGTATTTTTGTTTTTTAACTGTTAAGCGAGGCAGTAGTTATAAAAGTGCCCCTCGCAGGCGATTTTGCATGGTTCCGCCTCGTGGCGGAAAAATCGCCGAGAGTGGAGATGACCAAACCTCGCAGGGGTTTGGATTATCGCCACTTTTATGGCTACTACCGAGCGTCTATTCAATTAGAGACTGTTCAACCTCTTTTATAGTTTTAATATTATTTTCCGTACCTGTTATTTTTACCACATCTTTATCTATTTTTGCAAGCTCTTTTGACGCTTTATTGTAAGAACCGACTGTTATATTCAAATGCCCGCCCATTTTCTTCATATATTCGCTGTATGTTCCCAAATGCCTTCCCAGCCTTTCAACTTCTTTTATAACCTCCTTTGCCTGTTCTGATATCTTCTGATTTTTCAATCCTTGCAAAACCGTCTGCAAATAAGCAAGAAATGATGTCGGGGAAACAATTATTACTTTCTTTCTGCCAGCGTAATATATCAGATTATTCGTATCTTCGGTTATCGTCCCCACTTTATTGATAAGCAAATCGTAATATACAGCTTCAGAAGGAATAAACATAAAAGCAAAATCCATTGTGTTTTCTTCTGGTTTTACATATTTTGATGTCTCTTCAATCCTGGCTTTTAAATCTTGGACAAAAGCATTCTCATATCTCTTTTTGTCTTCTGGATTCCTTGATTCTAGAATGCGGTTATAGTTTTCCAAGCTGAACTTTGAATCAATCGGAATAATGCGCTTGTCTACAAAAACCACTGCGTCAACTATTGTCCCGTCTTTAAACGAATACTGCATTTGAAAAGAACCGGGAGGCAAAACATTTTTTAAAACAGTTTCAAGATAATACTCTCCTAAAACTCCTCTTTGTTTGGGATTTTTCAAAATATCCTGAAGGCTCTGCAACTGGTCGGCAAAACCTACGACCTGACGGTTGGTTTCATCAAGTTTAGTTAGTTTTTCAGTAACATCGCTGATAATTTTAGCGCTTTGTCCGAACTGCACTTGAATAGTTTTATTTGATTCAGACAACTGGCTTTCCAAAGTTTTCCTGATATCGCTTAATTGCTGTTGAATCATTAAAGAGGCATCGCTTTTTGTTTCAGATTTCTTCTTAAATAATAAAAAAAACACTCCTGTCAAGCCGAAAAAAATTAAAACCAAAAAGCTGATTATTATTGCTTGTTCCATTAAAGTTATATTATATTATTTTACTCAAAGATTCAACACTGTAATTTACCTGAGAAATATCTCTGTAATCAGAAAAGCTATATAAAGAAAGAGCAAAAACAGACCTTCTTTTTTAGTGATTTTCTGACCCGTTTTAACAACTAATAAAAAGAAGAAAGCGGCAATCACTGTAAATATTCTAGCTGTTATAAATGGAGAAAAATCTTTGATTTCAAAAGGTGAAACCAAAGCAACTATTCCTAATACTAAAGTAGCGCAAACAATAACAGAGCCCATTATATCTCCGAGAATCATCCAATTTTGATTTTTTTTTGCTGAAATAAATATAAAATATATTTCTGGGAAACAATTCGCTAAACCAACAATAAGGATACCGATGATAGAAAGCGGAATATTAAAAGAAATGGAAAAAAATTGAGCGCTTTTTATAATCCCCTCCGAAGCTAACAAAAGCATGCCCAAAAGAAAAACAATTTTTAATAAACTTTTAAAAAAATCGATTACTCCCGCGATAGATTTTCTTTCTTTATTGTCATATATTTTTTTAAATCTATCTTCTTTTGAAAAAATCCAGAAGGTGTAAAATAAAAATGCGAAAATCAAAACTAACCCATCTCCCCTACTTAAGTTTCCATCAGAAATTAAAAGCAAGGGTAGTAAAACAATTGCTGTTGTAAAAAGAGCGCTCGTTTGAACCATTCTGCTTCCGGTTGATAAATTTCCGTGTGTTAAAAAAACCGCTAAAGCCAATACTAACGACAAATCAACCATATTCCCGCCGAGTATATCTCCAAAAGCAAGCTGAGGTAAACCATGAAGAACAGCACTTATATCCACAAAAAGGTTCGGGATAGAAGTGGCGAAAGCCATAACAAAAAAAGCGACTATAAATTCGCGCCACTTTAAAAATTTTGCAATTTTTATAAGAGAATCTACTAATATTGAACCCAGCCAAGGCAAAGCAAGACAAGAAGCAATAAAAATAAGCAGATAGAGCCAAATCATACCCAGTATATCAACATCCAGAGCCAAACATAATATAATTATGTTTTCGGCTTGAATGGTGTTTAATATTTAATAAGTTGATATTCAGTAATACTAACTCTCGCAGTGGGTTTAGCATTATATTGCCGAAAACACTGGATGTTGTATTACTGGGTCATAAAAATTTAAAAAAGTAAATTATTTCGTAAATTATTCCCATAATAAAAATGGAGATCAATGGATAAGCTAGAAATCTTATTTTTCTTTTTTCAACCTTTCTATACATTAAAAGAATCAATATTCCTTCCGCAGCTAAAGCAACTGCACCAATAAACCCTATAACTCCGATAAAATCTTTAAAACCAACAACGTAAAGAATAAGCGGTATGAAGCAAGTTAACGCCCAAGAAATATTCTTTGGTATTTTAATATCATACCATAAAACTTTCTTAAGATTTAATCCTATAGCGATAAAAGATGTAAAAGTGGCTAAAATCCCAGCGATAAACATAATATTAACAATTCCATTTCCCAAAACATTTTTTAAACCAGAAATTGCCTCGTAAGACGTACTCGAGCCAGATATTGAGGTTATTAAAAGTATGAATAAAAAATAACACAAAGCCGGAATAATAGCGCTGGCAATAACTACTTTTTTTATCATTTTTTTATCTCTACCTAACATCTCTTCAATCTCAGGAATTAATGTAGCTCCCCATAAAGCAAATAATATCGGGCCGTAAGGCAAAAATAAATTACCTGAGCTTTTTACCTGAAATGGCAAGTTTTCTAATCTTATAAACCCGAGCCCGTTTTGAAAAACAATAAGCAACGAGATAAAAAATAAAAGCATGCCCCAAAATTCAATCTTGGAAATTGCCTTTGTCCCCCAAAAGATAAAAAGGGCTCCTGTAAGAAAATATATAAAAGTGTAAATAAAATTACTACCTCCAAAAATAGGCACTAATAAATTACTTAAAAAATCTCCGCCGATAATAATATAAGCTAAAATAGTACCGAATGACCCTAATATTATTATTATCGTGGCTGCTATTCTCCCTGCTTTCCCTAAGTGAAATTGGCTATAGCCCGGCAGACGTAAAAAATCAGGAGTTTTTAAGGCAACTTCCGCGAAAAACAAATGAATCAGAAGTACCAAAGCCGTCAAAACAACTAAATATCCCAACATCACCCAGAGCCCTACCTTTACAGTAATATACGGCAAAGAAAAAAGACCAACCCCGATAATGGTGCCCGATAAAGTAGCTACTGTTAAAATGTATTTTTTAAAAGACGAGGTCATAGTTTTATTCTATCAAAAAATCGCCTGATTGGCGATTTAATTTAGCGCTTTCTATAATCAAAACGGCTTGATGGCCTACGACCAGACGGCCTACTATTTCTATGTGAAAAATAACTGCCTCTATTAAAACCACTGGGAGCATTAGATTGTCCCGATTCTATCGAGTATCCTTGATGGTTCCGACTTTGTCGAGAATCCTCGACTTTGTCGGGACTTTGCCATCTGGACTGACTTGAATGAGCTGGAAGATCGGGTAATCTTGAAATAGGAAGATATAGTCTGGTTAATCTTTCAATTTCTCTAACTTTAGCCCCTTGATCTGGTAAAACAAAAGAAATAGCTTTACCTGACATACCGGCCCTGCCAGTTCTTCCGATACGATGGACATAGTCTTCTGGATTTTCAGGAAGGTCATAATTAATAACTAATTCAATACCTTTAACATCTATACCGCGTGAAGCAATATCAGTTGCCACAAGCACCCTATATCTACCTATCTTAAATCCCTCTAATGCTTCTTTTCTTTGTCGGAGTGATTTATTTGAATGTATTTCTGCCGCAGAAACTCCAATATTGCGTAAATCTTCACAAATTCTCCTTGCGTTAAATTTAATTCTTAAAAAGATTAAAACGCTTCCCTTATATTCTTTAATCAATTTTCTCAATAACGAAGGCTTTTGGTCTTTTCTAACAACAAACAATTCGTGCTCAATATTTTTAGCAGTAGTCCCGGTTTTAGCTATCTCTACCCTAACAGGAAGCTTCATGTGATTGCTGGCAATTTTTACAATGCCATCTGGCATTGTTGCCGAAAATAACATAGTTTGTCTATCTTTAGGTAATACTTGTAGTATTTTAGCTATCTGTGGAGCAAAACCCATATCAAACATTCTATCGGCTTCATCTAAAACTAAGACTGTAACATCGCGCAAATTAAGAGTTCTCTGTTGAAGATGGTCATTAATCCTTCCTGGAGTACCAATAACAACATTAGGATTATTACGGATCGCTCTTATTTGATTATAAATAGGGGCTCCACCGATTAACACAACTGTTTTTATGCCAAATCCTCTCCCTATCTTTTCTATAGCCTCACTCACCTGTATAGCTAATTCACGGGTTGGTAATACGATTAATCCCCTTCCCTTACCAGCTTTTAAAAGCCGCTGGACTAAAGGAATACCAAAAGCTAAGGTCTTACCTGTGCCTGTTTGAGCTATACCAATAATATCTTTGCCTTCAATAGCTGCAGGAATTGCTTTGTGTTGTATTGAGGTTGGAACTTTAAAATCCATTCTTAAAAGTACATCAAGAATCTTTGGAGCTATCCCAAGACCGCCAAAAGTCATTTCTGTTTCGCTTAATATATGTTTTTCTGTTTGTTTGTTTATCATTTAAAAAATATGTGGCTAAAGAGCCACACAACCACTATACATTAAATTATTAAAAATGTCAAAAAAAAGCCCTTGATGTTTCCATCTTGGGCTTTTTGTTTATATTCCTCTTACATTAAAGCAAGAGAATTTCTTCTTAGGTTTATTAAATTAAGCGCTTTTTTTTCTTTCGTCTTAATTTGCTTAACCGCCTTCACAGTGTCAGAAATAACCTTCATACTTTTACAACATTCTTCTGTTTGCTCACCAATTTTAACTAAATCTTTATATGAGAAAGCAGAAAGAAAATCATTTAATGAAATATCGGGAGCTTTAAGAAAAGCTGGCAGAGATTCTTTCATTACCGTGAGTAAAGATATTAATGAACCTCTTCTTCTTTCGGGTCTACTAGCTATTCCTCCTACCTTTAACCCTGCCTCTGCTGCCTTAATTTCTACATAGTGCCTAGCCGTTTTCATACGCATCTTCTTCTCTGTCGTCTCTTTTGCTATTGCAAATTGTAAATCACCAGGTAAAGCTGTCAGCAAGATAGCAATTGCAAATTTAAGGCGCTCTTCAAACCTAACACTATAATCCATCATGGCGACAACTCTTGGGTCTAATTTTGTCAGGCTTAAGTGTTGATAAACCCAACAATTAGATTTGGCAAACATAGCTGCAATTTGATTAACATTGTATTTACCTTTTGCATGAATCCGCCTTATAGCTAAAGCAACTTCGTATGGCGTATGTCCCTCTCTACCAAAATTTGCAACAACTGATCTAATAAGACGTTCGTCTTCTTCCTCATTCGGAAGAACTATTGCCTGTATAACCTTACGACCAATCCATCTGCATGCTAGCCAACGGCGTTCACCATCATTAATTGAAAAGTATTCTGGATCCTTAGGATCTACCATTACCGAAATCGGCACTTTCTGGCCAACTTGGTTAATACTTTCACCTAAAGCCTGGATCGCCTTCTTATTAAAATGTTTTCTCGGTTGATCCGACCATGGCCTCACTTTTTCAACGAACAAAGTTCTTACTGAGCCTCTTTCTTGCCTTGCCTTTTCTACTGCCTCTTTCGTTAAAACGTTTCCATCAGACATACATTCTCTCCTTATCTTTAAATTCCTACTGTTATTTATCTACAAACAATTTCTTATATATTATACTCTAGATTAATTTTGTCAAACCCCACCTTATTTCTTACTCAACGCCCCTAAATCCAGAGTGAAATCCACTTTTATCTTCTCTACAAAATTTTGAACGTGACTTACTAATATCATAACGCCGTCAAAATCATTAATTGCTTTTGCAATTACTGGGATATGGCGGAAATTAATATGGTTTGTAGGCTCATCTAGAATAAGCAAGCCTGGTTTCTCTAATGCTATTGCAGCAAAAGCAACTAATCCCTTCTGACCTTCAGAAAGCGACCCGACCTTAGCTCTCAATATCTCTGCGTCTAAAAGAAACCCGGCTGCGTGAGCTCTCAAACTTTGCTCTGTGCCATCACCTCCCATTGCTTTTATAAGAGTTTGATATACGGTTGCGTTAAAATCCAATGTTGAAAAATCTTGCCTATAGTATCCAATCTTAACTCCGGCTTTAACGTGCTCCCCCTTTGCATGGCCTGAAGCTAATTTTTCTAAAAGCGTAGTTTTACCAATTCCATTTGGCCCGACTAAAAGCAATCTTTCTTTTTTATTCAAGGTTACATTCACTTTTTTGCTTACAACTTTGTTCTTTACCGCGACTGTGACAGAGTCTAATTGTAAAATCACACCTCCAATATCTTTTTGAGACGGGATGATAAAGTTTCTTATTGTTTTATCTTCTCTCCTTAGTTCTACAACCTCACCTTCTAACTCCTCTATCTTTTTTTTCATCTTTGAAGAAACATCTCTTAAATGTCCCCCTTTTTGAGCAAAGAAGTTAGCTTGCTCTTTTCTGCGAGAAATATCTTTTTCTAATCTAATGTTTTTCATACGCTCTCTTTCTAAACGCATTCTAATTTCTTCAACAACGATAAAGTAATCGCCTGCATATTGCTCAACCTTTTTTGAGAATATATCTAAGTATAGTACGCCTTGGGTAAAAGTATTTAAGAAATCTGCATCGTGGGAAATAACAATACAGGTTTTTGGATAATTAATAATAAACTTTGTTAAATGGGCAATACCTGCTTTATCTAAATTATTTGTCGGCTCATCTAATAAAAGTAAATCCGGGTCCTGTATTAAAGCTGATGCCAAAAGAAGCCTTGCTTGCTGTCCTCCAGAAAGAGTTTTAATTACTCTATCGTGGGGAGAAGAAAGGTTTATTATCTCTAAAACATCATCAATTTTTTTATCAATATTATATACTTTTTCTGTAAAACACTTTTCAAAAAACTCTTTTATGGTCAAGTCTAAATACTCGCGAGGAATTACTTGTTTAGCTGTAGCTATTGTTAAATCCTTACTCACATTAACCGAACCTGAATCAGGTTTTGATTCACCAGTTATTAATTGAAGGATCGTACTCTTCCCTGCGCCATTCTGTCCCATTAATGTAATCTTTGAACCTCTACGTACAGAAAAGCTAGCCTCATTTAAAATTGGCTGGTTTACTCCCCACTCAAAAGAAACATTACTAAATTTTACTATTATTTCATCTGCTGACATGAGACGTATATTATCTTATTTTTTAGTAAATATCCAATTTATTTAAAAAATCGCCGAAGTGGCGATTTTTTCACCTTTTTTATTACCTAAATAAGCGAAATCTTTTTCAGTTCTTTTGCCATTCCCTTGGACGCCTCTCTTAGCTGTTTATCTACATTGAAAGCCTTCTCGTTTACATAAAAAGCCATATCATTTATTGCTACAAGTTTTAACCCAGCTAAAGAACGTAGTCTAGATAAAGCCACATAACCCATTCCTTCAACAAAACACTTAGAAAGGTCTATTTCTGCGGCATCTAAGTTCATACCTTGGCTTTTATGCACTGTTATAGCCCAAGCCAACCGCAATGGCAATTGATTTATTCTTGCTATTATCTTCCCTTCTTCGTCAACCGTCCAGCCAGCTAGCTTTGCAGTAATTTTTCGGCCATAAATGGTTTCTACAATCGGCAAACCCTCAGTATCAAAATCAATCACCTTACCTTGTGTTCCGTTCACATAGCCAACTTCAAAATTGTTTTTCAAAAACATCACCCTTGCTCCTTTTTTTAAAACTAAGCGCTCTGGCGCCAAACAACTTTTCTTTAAAGCATTTATAACATCTCGTTTGCCGGTGGCGGTCATATGATAAATAAATTCCTCGCCAGTAATCTTTTCTAATTCAATGCTATTTACTGTGTCAACATCAATATTGTGGGTATATAATTTTGTAGGGATTTCTAAAAAGTTATCTTGTTGGGGTCTACCCATTAATATTTTTTTTGATTCTTCAACGCTATTATTTCTAATATGGTTTAATAAATCAAACAAATTTTTATCTTTGTGCCTGTGCTGTTCTTCAAGATAACAAACTTTCATATCCATATTTTTCCACGCCTTTGATTCAACCACAAACTTTACCTCGCCACTTTTACTTATCGGTGGAAGCTGGAAAAGATCGCCAGAACAAATAACCTGCATCCCCCCAAATGGCATAAAACTTACTTTAAACTGCTGACAGGCACGGTCAACCGCATCAAACTGGGCAGCCGTAAGCATTGATATCTCGTCAATAATTAAAATCTTAGTATTCTTATAATGCTTTTTTAAATAGGACTTTTTCATTAACTTCTGAATATCTTTTTTGGTAAGGGTTTCTTTTATCCCAAGCCCTGACCACGAATGCAAAGTTGTCCCATTCATATGAGTAGCGGCAATCCCAGTGCTGGCTGTAACTGCCACCGATTTATCATTCTCTTTTAAATAATCTATATATTTGTTTAATAAAAAAGTTTTCCCGCTTCCAGGCGGGCCGGTTAGGAATACGTTGTATCCCATTTTCATTATTTTTAACGCTTCTTCTTGGGTCATTTTAAAGTTTGAATTATAAAATGGTTTTAAAGTAGATACAATTCTTGGTTATATCCGCCGATACCAACAAACTCTGCCTCACCTTTCAAAATCTTTTCGTATGGCTGACACGAAAAACAACCTTGAGATCCACGAGGACATTCAAAACGGCCAATCCCCCGAGCCTCTTTAACTTTTCTAGCAATAGTTAAAACTTTTTCCCGCGCGCTAGTAATTTCTGGTAAAGCAACGCTTGAAGGAGTATCTGCATTGTCTAAATACCAGTAAGCAGCACCAGAAACTTTTCTTTTTTGCAGAGCGTTTAGAAGTAAAATGTAAATTGGCAGTTGAAGGGAATCCTGCCCTTCTTCGTTCTTTCCAGTTTTAAAATCAATCACCCGAATACTATCGTCTGCCTCAATATATTCTAACCAATCAATCTTCCCGCATAAAATTATATTATCTTCCTCTGATAAAAAGAAATTCGGCAACATCTCACTTTCTTCATTTTTCAGTTTTATTGTTTTCTTCAATAAAGGTCCTGGATTTTTTGCGACTCTCTCTATCATTTGCTTCGCACGCTCTTTTGCATCCGACTCTTCTTTTTCTGCTCTAAATCCGCCAATTTTTCCAGAAACTTTTTTCCAATTTTCTTCAAATGCTTCCAATAACGATTTTTTAAATCTATCTTCCACCTTATACTTCGTTAAACTCTCTAATGTTTCGTGCACAGCCGAGCCTAATGATAAAGCCGGACTTACTAAGTTTATCTTTCTGTTGTCCTTACTTTTATATATATTATGCAAATAATATGCCCGAGGACATTTTAAAAAGTCGTTAATGGACGAATGCGACACCCATGTTGAATTGTATTTATCTTTTGCCATATTTATGAGCGAAGAAAGAATGAAAACTGAGGAAGGGAGAAAATAACAAAGTTATTTTCGACGACCGAAACTTTCATTCTGACTGAGCGATTAAATATATAGGCGATTTATCGCCTCTATAATTTTAAGTTTGTCTAAAATCGCAAATATCTCTGAAGTCGCAATACTCGCACTGCCAGCCCGGAGTTGGCTCAAACTTACTATCTTTTATTGCCTCAATTTCTGCGATTATCTTTTCTTTTCTATCCTGCTTTTCTTTATCTGAGCCTAGAAATGATGCTTGGCTATTGTTATCTAGGTAGTAATAGGCTAATTCTTTTGGTTTAATATTTAAAACCTCTTCTGCTGCTATTTGATAGATTAATAACTGGGATTTATCGTCAGCTTCTAGCTTTTCTTTCGGTTTACCAGTTTTGTAATCAATAATCTTTACTCCATTTTCAGAATCATCAATCCTATCTATCACTCCGTATAAATTATATCCCCCTACTTTTAAATTGAAAGGTAGCTCTAATGCCAACTCATTGTTAATTTTTAAAATCTTTGGAGGATTCTTTTTAAAATCTTCGTAAAAATCCTTAATTATCCTTTTGCCTAGTTTATAATAATCATCTTTTTGTTTTTTTGATTCGTACCACTCGCCAATCCAATTTCGTTCATAAAGCTTTTCCAATATTTTAAATTCATCCCCTTTCCCACTCTTCTTCCCAGTTATTGGGACGTATGACGTCCCAATAACTTTTTTACTAGGGCCGAATAGAGATTCTTGATTTACTTTACTGGCTTCGTTTACATTTTTTAAAAAATTGTAAAGAGTGGCGTGCATTGTTTTACCGAACGAAAACACCGCCTTGCCCCTAATAGGAATCTTTAGAATAAACCCAAACTTGTACTGCAACGGACATTTTTCAAAGGCAGCCAGTTGGGAGAAAGAAAAATGCTCTGGCAAATACTTATTCTCTAATGTCTTAGGCTTTCTTATCTCTACCTTATCGGCTAATAAGCCCTTCTTTTCTTTAACTGCATCCCCTTTTGATTCTTCGTATCCCATTTCAATTAAAAATCTGGAAAGCTTCTTTTTTCTTTGACCTCCGTAATCTTGGGCCGATGTGAAATATAATCCTTTTTTAGCTCTCGTCATTGCCACATAACAAATACGCCTTTCTTCTTGCAAATGCACGTCGCCTGTTGGTTTAATATCCTTAATTAATTCATCTGGTAATTCAATCGGTTCTTTTCTTTCTATCACAGGGAAACGCCTATCAACCATGCTTACCAGAAACACATACTTAAACTCCAAGCCCTTAGCCGCGTGTATTGTCATTATTTTAACCATATCAGGACCTTGTTCTGGGTCAAATTCAAGTTTTCCTTCTTCTCCTGATTCAAGTTCTAAAGTAAGCTCCTCCATAAAGTTTTTTAAAGCAGGAGCAATTGCTGACTCCTCAAAACTTTGAACCTTATCGTAAAATTGGTTTAACAGGTCTAACTTCTCTTTTTCGTCTCGATTAATTAAATACTTTAAGTATCCGGAATCATTCATAAACGCCACTAATATCTCAATAACCGTTTTGTCTTTAACTAAAATGCTGTGTTTTTTGATTATAGAAAGGATAAAGCTTATCTTTTCTTTAGTTTGGGCGCTTACTCCAGTAATCAGCGGGGCTTCTTGCAATGCCTCAAAAAGTGATTTGGTTTTTTTATGACCATATTGAGTAATAGTAGCAATATCCTCATCTGATATTTCCAAAAACGGCAAACTCAAAATCCTATAAACCGCTGCGCATTCATGGTAGTTATCCAATAATTTAAAGTAAGAGATAATATCTAAAATGACTGGCTTTGAATAAAGTCCTCTTGAAGCTAAAAATTGGTATGGCATGCCCGCTCTTTCTAAGGCTCTGACAAAGGGAATCGCTGTATCGTTTGCTCTTACTAAAATAGCAAAGTCGCTATAACTTGAATCTTTATCTCTCTTTAAAATTTCAGCAATCTTTTTTATTGTTTTCCTTACTTCTTCGTCTAAGCTTTTGGCACTAATATGTTCTATCACTCCTTCCCCCTTGTTCTCTGCAATTAACTTTTTATCAATCTTGTTTACAAACTCCAATCTATCAGGGTCGTTTGCTTTAATAAAAACATACGCTTTGTCTAAAATGTTTTGCGTAGACCTATAGTTATTTATTAAAGATATTTGTTTGGCTTTTGTCCCGATTTCATCGAGGATCCTCGACGGCGAAGCCGTCGGGAAAAAATCCTTAGCAAACTGCACAATATTATTAAAAGAAGCGCCTCTCCATCTATAAATAGCTTGGTCGTCGTCGGCACAGACAGTTAAATTATTTCCCGGTTCGGCTAATATCTTTATTAACTCATACTGGGCGTAGTTTGTGTCTTGGAACTCGTCAACTAAAATATATTTAAACTTTTCCCTATACTTTTTTAAAATCAACGGACGCTTTTTAAATAAAAGCAAACAATAGTTTATTAAATCACCAAAATCCAATACGTCGTTATCTAAAAGCATTTTTTGATAAATATAGTAGGCATTAGCAACTTCTTTTATTCTTTCTGTCTCTTGGACTTCCGGCAAATCGTCTAAGCTTGTTTTTAAGCTATCTGCATATTTTAAATAGTCTTCTGGGTAAATACCTTGGTCTTTGCAGTGGGAAAAATGATAAATTAGGGATTGTATAAACTTCGTGGGGTTCCCCAATGATTTGTAATAATTCAATTCAAATTTATTTAAGTTTTGACGAGCTAACAGCCACCCGGCGGTTCCATCTAATATTTTAAAATCGGGAGGCAATCCAATATCTAAAGCATTTTCCTTTAAAACTCTTTCGCAGAAGGCGTGGAATGTAGAAATCCACAAATCCATATATCCAAAGTCCAAAAGCTGGTCTACTCTTTCTTCCATCTCCCCTGCTGCCTTTTCAGTAAAAGTAACTGCTAAAATCTCCTCTGGCTTTGCCAAGCCCTTTTCAATTAAATTAACTATTCGCTGAGTAATAACCGTGGTTTTACCAGTTCCCGCCCCAGCCACAATTAAAAGAGGCCCCTTACCATGGACCACCGCTTCCTTTTGCTCTTTGTTTAGTTTTTCCAAATTTAACGCCATAATTATGAGCGAGGAAGGAATGAAAATTGAGGAAGGAAAAAGTAAAAGTTTACTTTTATTTTTGGCAACCGAAAATTTCATTCCGACCGAGCGATTAATTATATAGATAGCGAAGCTATCTCTATAATTTATTAAATCATTTTACCATAAATATCACTCTCAAAACAAAAATCGCTCGGTCACCTGAGGCGATATAGGAGCGATTTTTTAATGCGTTATTTTCGATTCTAATCTAATTGAATTACGAGCAATCCTTTCTCCTTAATCACCCATTCTTGACCAAAATCGTTGAGATTGAATTTTAAGATATAACTTACTTTTTTCTCTATGCTTCTGCCCGTATATTCTTTTGTTTTCGGGTCATATTCTTCCAATAACAAAACATCGCCTTCTTTTACATCAAAATCGGCCAACCTTAATTAAAATTTCTTTTTACCCGAAACGATTAAGTTAAAATACTCCGGCCAAATTTTCTTGCGCCACGTAGTGGTCGCTTTCGGCGACCTACTACTGTGGTTTTTTATTATTGACATAAATTTATTTGCCTAATTTTTTTTGTTGACCAGATGGGTATTTTTGTTCCCTTATTCGCGCGAATTAGACCAAGGGAATCTACACGGAACATTCTGACATTCTTGAGAATGTCAGAATGTTTTTATATACCTCCAAAATTTTAACTAAGTTCTAAATAATTTTCGCAGTTCTGTTTTTGTCTGATTCAAAATTCTTTTTCTCGCCGGTTTTAAATTTTTGCCTGCCCGATTGATATAAAAATTAAGCATTGACATCGCTGATTGAAACGACGTTCCTTTCCGGCGCTCGCTCGCGAGCGCCGATTCTTTTAGTGAAAGGGCGATTTTTTTCGGGTTGTCCCACGTAAAAACGCCTTCTTCCAAGTCAAGAGCATTGCTGTATTTTGTCACTCTATCAGACCAAAATTTGGTTTGCTTTTTAGTCATTCTATTTTTAAAAATAGAAACTAAAGTTTATATATTTGCGGCGTTCGGTCGGAAAATAAAAGCAATCTTTTCTTTTCCTCCCTCACTTGCAATTATTGATGATTGTTTTTAAATAGGGCCAGAAAATAAGAATGCCGATAATTGCCGCGCCAAAAATAACCAAAAATACAAAAGCCGAAAGCAAATCTTTTATTATTTTAACGCGCGGGTCATGGCTTGGCTGTAAAAAGTCCAAAAAGCGCTCCATAATGGAATTAATCATTTCTAATCCAAGCACGGAAAAAATCATTACTAAAAGCACGGCCTTTTCTGTTCTGGTGGTCGGGAAATAAAGCATTGCTCCGACAACTAATAGAGCCGCTGTTGCCATATATTTAAAAGCCGGCTCTTTAACAAGAACCGTCCATAATCCTTTCCAAGAATTCTGAAAACTCAAAAAAATATTTTTCCTTCTCTGATTATTATTTTGTTCCATTTTATTATTTTATCATTCCGACATTCTCAAGAATGCGAGAATGTCGTTATAAATTTGTAGAAAATTTTGCCGTAAGGTGAAAGAAAATGGGCGACTTCCCTATCCCGATATTTTTTATTAACCAAACCTGCCTGCGTTAATTTTTGCGTATGTCCCGAGATTGTTTTTATATTACATTCTAAACTCTCGGCAATATTGTCTAAACTAATTCCCCCGTTTTCGGCAACCAGTTTTAAAATCTCGATTCGGCGATGATTAGATATGCCTTTAAAGTGTCTTTCTAATTGTTTTGCGGTTTTTATTTTTGTTTTCATATCCTCATTTTACCATAACATTCTCACATTCTCGAGAATGTGAGAATGTTTATTTACTCTTTGAATTATGTTTCCAAAATTTTAAGCTTTTCCATAATTATTTCTTTGAATTTTTGCCGTTAATAACAATTAGGGCGTGAAAATCCTGATATAAACGAAAATCTTTTCTCAAGTTTTCCTCAAATAATTTTTGCAGAAACTGATAATCCGTCTTGTCTGCCAAATTACGCTCTTTAACTAATCTTCTGGTATATTCATCTATAACAAAAACTGGTTTATCTAAAGCGTAAAGTAAAATGCTATCAGCTGTTTCCGGTCCAATGCCTTTTAATTTTAGCAGTTCTTCCCTTAATTCTTTGAGTTCTGTTTTTTTCATTCTTTCCAAACTGCCATCCCGATTTAATCGAGGATCTCCCGATGAAATCGAGGATCCTCGACTCTGTCGGGACTCGACAGAGTCGGGATAATTCTCCACGATAAATTTGGATAAATTAAATAGATATTGGGCCTTGGTTTTGTAAAATCCCGAGGGTTTAATTAAAGGCACTAATCTTTTTGCGCCCAATTGATAAAGAGCCTTTAGCGAATTTATCTTTGCTTTCTTTAAATTATTTAAAGCCAATTCTACGTTTTTCCAATTTGTTCTCTGAGTTAAAATCGCCCCGATTGCTATTTCCTCTCTTTCTCGTCTAATTTTAGACCTTTTACACCAAAGTTTCCATTGTCCCTTAGGCGTTCCGTATTTCTTTTTTAACTCTTTATATAATTTCTCAAATTGTTTAACGTCGGATGTTAAACATTCACGTCGGGTGTTAAACATTCATTTTTGACATTCTCACATTCTCGAGAATGTGAGAATGATTTTATTTTAATTCTCTTTTAAATGCTTTGGATAAAATGGATTTAGTCTAATTTTTTTGTTGGCCAGAGCATAAATTAATGGTGGCTGACCCCATTTTTTCTCAAGTCTAGTTCAAACTTGTGCGTTATGCGCCGCCATCGGGATTTGAACCCGAGTCTCCAGCTTGAGAAGCTGATGTCCTAGACCAGACTAGACGATGGCGGCATTTATTAAAATTTAACATAAAACTTACTCTCTGTCGATAAAAAAATCGCCTTAAAGTTAGAGCGATTTTTTATAACAATTTTATCTATTTCCACTTCATTTTCAACGCCTCGGATATTTCCACGAGGTTTAAACCTAGAATAGTGCCAACGCAACTTGTTGCCAAGGCGGAATAAACATGCTCTTTTCCGACAGAATCCTGCCAGATAGGTATGCTTTTCCCGTTATGATTTATTTTAAAATTCGCACCTTCGTTATCTGTGTTGACATCACTTGCCATAAAATCAGCTCCCTGTTCAAAGCCGAAGGTAATATCTTTTAAATTAGCCGTGTCGTTTATTTTCACAGCTGATTTATCATCAAAATTCAAAACTAAAAATCCGTAAGAAGGGATTAATTGAGCTAATTCGGATATTTGTTTTATTTCTTTTAAAATCTCTACCATATGAGTTACAACCAAAATCGGCAATGGAGACAATCTTACCAGCTCAGCCATCTTTTTAAAGATTTTTTCACTTTCTAAATTTGTTTCTATAATAAAAACGTTTTTTATTAAAATATCAAAAAGATTAGGAGTTTTCTTAATCAACTTCTTAACTTTAAAATTGCTTTCCAAAATATGGGAAATAGATTCAACAGCCAAACTCTTGCCTTTGCCAGACACTATAATAACTTTTATCTTTTTAAGACGGAAAATAGTTTTGAATATGAAATTCATAATTATGAGTGAGGGAGGAATATATGAAAAATTTTCATATATTCCGACTGAACGATTAATTATATAAATTACTTTTAGTAATTTCTATATAATTTAATCGTCTGAATAGTCTTGCGGTATCTGCCAATAGTTTAAAACATATTGAGCTAATTTTGAAAATATTGGAGCAGCTGATAAACTTGAGCTTCTGCTTGTAGGATTATCTAATTTTATCAATGCAACGAATCTTGGATTCAAAGCTGGAGCAAACCCAACAAAGCTGTGAATGGTTTTATCTGGATAATAACCAGCTTTATCTTCGTAAGCTATTTGAGCTGTTCCTGTTTTCCCTGCGATATAGTAGCCGGGGACTTTTGCTCGTCCAGCGACACCATTATCAACCACGCTGATTAACATTGTTGTTAACTGGGAAGCAGTGCTCTGATTGATTACTTCCCTCAAAACCTTTGGTGAAGTTTGAAGCTCTTCTCTTTGATTGTTTACAATTTTCTCTACTATGTATGGTTTTACTAACTTTCCCCCATTAGCGAAAACACAAAAAGCTCTGATGAACTGAATTGGGGTCATTTCAATACCCTGGCCAAAACTTGCAGTAGCAAAATTAATTTCTTTTCCGTTTCTTAAGTTTTGATTCTTAGAATAAACCTCACCCTGTAAATCAATACCTGTTTTTTCTCCAAAACCGAATTTATCAATATAGTCTAGATAAACATCGTGGGAAATTAGTTTTGAAACAAAGATAGCTCCTGTATTAAGGGATTTCTCTAAAACCCCTGTCATTGTTTGCTCCCCGTATTTCTTATCATCAAAATTACAAATATTTCTTGTACCAATTTTTACACAACCCTCATCTATATAACTTGTTTCTGGAGTTACTTTTCCTTCGTTTAAAGCAATCGCCATAGTAATAGGTTTTAATATAGAACCCAATTCAAAAATCTTTTGTACTACTGAGTTTTGAAATATTGCTAAATCTTTTTCTTTAGAATATTGATTCGGGTCAAAGCTGGGATAATTCGCAAGCGCTACAATTCTGCCTGTCTGCGGATCCATTACTATAATCTGACCGGAGTCAATATTAAAATCTTCTTTTGCTTTTTTTAATAAGCTTTCTGCTTCAAATTGAATACTGTAATCAATTGTTAGATATAAATCAGAACCGTCTAAACTATTTACTTCAATGCTGGCAGGATTAAAAAAAACAGAACTGCGGGACCCTTCTGTGAAGCTTTTTTCTCCTTTTAAAATACTGTCGTAATATCCCTCTACGCCATACTGGCCGATTTGCTCTTCGCCTCCGACGAAACCAATCACCTGGGCAGCTATTTTTGTTTGAGGGTAATATCTACCTGGTTGGTTTTCTAAATGCACTCCTTTTAAACCCGCTCTCTTAATCTTTGCAACCTCGTCTTCTGTTAATTTGTTTTTAATCAATGTATAGGAGTCCCCTCTTTCAATCTTAGAAAGAATCTGTTTTGATGTGTCTCCGATAATTTCGCTTAAAGCATCTGCAGTCTCTTCTTTATTCTCAATCTCCTGAGGATTTATATATACTAACCACTTGTCGTTGTTTATAGCCAAACTCTTAGTTTTACCAGCAAAGAAAACTTCTCCTCTTTCTCCCTGAATCTCTTGGAAAATAGCTTGCTGGCCTAAAGCTTGAGCTTGATAGAACTTATGATTTAATATCTGGAGATAAAATAAGCGGCTAATAATAGCCACTCCAAAAAGAACGATGAGTATGAAGATAAAATTAATTCGTCCGTTTCTCATTTACCTCTGGGCTAATGAACTATCTAGAATTTGGATGTATCCTATTCTTTTAACTTGAGTAAAGTTTAATTCTGCTGCCTTGCTTTGAATGTTTTCTAAATAACTGATTTGAGCAAGCCTTATTTCTAAATTCTTGTTTCCTTGAATGAGATTATCAACTTGCGCTTGATAGCTTTTAATCACATATCCCCCTCGAATCATTTCATTTATTTGGAAAACATACAAAACCGAAAAGAACAACACTCCGCAAAAACCAAACAACAAAAGAGCTTTCCAATTAATCTTCGGCAATCTAATTGTCGCCATTTTGGCGAGCCTCGCCATCGGGCGGGAAGATGCCTTTTGCAAAGAGAGTGTTTGAACTAATGCATGTGTTGTCATAACTTTGAAAACTCTAAGTTCTAATTTCTAAATCCTAAATAATTTCAAAATTCAAATATCTAAATTATAAACACTTTTGAACTTTGGGTTTTGAAATTGTAATTTATTTAGAGTTTAGGATTTGGGATTTAGAATTTATGTTTTAACTATTGCTCTTAATTTTGCTGACCTTGAACGATTATTTGATTTAATTTCCTCTAATGAGGCTGTAATCGGCTTTTTTGTTAATATTTTTATTACGCCGTCTTTTGATTGGTCTCTAAAAAAGTTTTTAACGATTCTGTCTTCCAGAGAATGAAAGGAGATAACCACTAATCTTCCTCCGGGTTCTAACACCTCTATTGCTTGAGGTAAAACATTCTTCAAATTCTCTAACTCCTGATTAACTGCGATTCTTAATGCTTGGAATGTTCTTGTTGCAAAATGGATTCTTCCTCTTTCATATCCTCTCGGTACTGCTTTTTTAATAACTTCTATCAAGTCAGTTGTTGTTTCAAGTTTTTTTACCCTTCGAGCTTCTACGATCGCTTTAGCGATTCTTCTTGATAATCTTTCCTCCCCGTATTCTCTCAAGATTGCTTCTATGTCGTTCTCTCTCCAGCTGTTTACTATCTGCCTTGCAGTCAGCTCGTTATCCTTTAAATAACGCATATCAAGCGGTTCATTTTTCATAAAGGCGAATCCCCTGCCTGAATCGTCTAGGTGCCAACTAGACATTCCTAGATCCAGTAAAATCCCATTTACCCCGTTAGAGGTTTGTCCCCCTTGTTCATCTTGTTCCCCTTCCGAGCCTCCTTGACCTCTAACTGGGCGAGCTGACCCGAAGTTATTATCTCGGATAATTTCTTTTAAATTTGTATAAGAACCAACAACAAGAATGATTCGATTCTTGTAATTTTCAATTTCCAATTTACAATTTTCAATTTGTTGACTATCTAAATCGATTCCTAAAAGTTTTCCATTCGGACCGCTTCTCTCTAATATCGCAATCGCATGACCGCCTTCGCCTATTGTGCAATCAATAAAGTTTTCATTGCTCTTTGGATTTAAATATTCAAGGACTTCTTTTGGCAGAACGGGTATATGCATTTTATTTCGCTTTCTCGCTTTTATTCATATTTTCATCCTGTTTGGTTATATAACTATTCCATCTTTTTGCGTCCCAGACTTCTAATTCTTTATTTAATCCGCAAATTACTACTTCTTTCTCTAAACCAGCGTATTTTTTTAAATAATCTGGAATAAGAATTCTGCCTAATTTATCAAAGCTGACCTCCATAGCGCCGGCAAGAATAACTCTGGCAAAACCGCGTGCTTCTGGTTCGGTAATCGGGAGTCCGCCTAATTTCTTCAACATATCCTGCCAGCTCTTTTTGGTATAAACAACTAAACACTTAGTTATGCCCTTGGTGATTATAACTCTTACTCCAAGTTCGCCTCTAAACTTAGCGGGCATAGCTAATCTTTTTTTAACGTCAATTTTATATCTATATTCACCAGTAAACATACGAATAATTTTTAAATAATTTCTTAATGGCTCAAATTTTAAACTGTTAAGTGAGGCGACGAGTTTAAAAGTAAATTTCGCAGGCTCAATCTTTCAGTTAAGCGAGGCAATAATGTATGCGGGTGCACTTCGGAGCCAAGCTGTAAATGAGGACTCGGAATAATATTGCCTACGTGCTTGGCGAGAAATAGGCGCGGCGGAGGAATAAATCTATTTTGGCTTAAGCCGACGCCGTGCTCCCGCATATATTATTGCCGAGTGTTATCCACAGGTTAATTAGGTTCTCCCACACTTATCCACTATTATCCACTACATATCCTTTATACCCCACTTTATAGGATTGGGTCAACACTTATAAACCCAAGCTCATTTCCCTAGGGAAAACACTTATTTCTCCACAGGAAATCCACTATTGAATAAATTGTGATTCCCTTTTTCAGCAAAACTAAAAAACCAGCCTCATCGGACTGGTTTTCTAAAACCTTGTTTCTTTTAGACTAAGGACATTTGTATATTTTGCCAGAACAATATCCTTTATTCCCAGGATTAATTGTAGTCTCATGGCTTGCTCCTAAAATATCCATACAGAAATATCTTACCTCATCAACACATTTTAAACCTGGAGAACATTCCATGGCTGAATCTGAAATTAAAGACGGCAACTTCACATAGGCACAATAATAATTCTTAGATTTATTAATAATTACTTCATTGCCACTAATTGCCTTTATCTCGTCGCAATAAGGTTTTATGCTATCGTTCTGACAAGAAACATTAGTGTAAGCACCATCTTTCATATACATTAAATTCATTTCGTTATTTAATTCAGCCATACTGCTTTCAATTTTTAAGTTCCTATACTGCGGAAACGCTTCTTCAAATTCTTTAAAGATTACTGGCGCCTCGACTGCTATTGGCTGATCAAACTTTGAATTAGTTATTTCAATACCTAAACCAACCACTCCTTCTTGATCGCCAGTAATCTTAGCAAGGTCTATGCTTTTGTCTAACTTGAATCCATAAAGAAAATTATCCTTCATGCCTATTGAAAGCTCAGCATTAATCTCTCCTATCTTATTTAAAAACTCTGAAACCATCCCTTCTATTGCGCCATCAGGTAATGACGTTAATGATTCCTGGCCATATTGCTTCATTGCCTCGCTTGCTAAAGCTTCTACTAAACTCGCTACCTTGTTATTATCCAACGCAACTAAATAGTGATACATTTTTTGACCACCGATTATTTGATTAGATAATTGCTTTTTTACAGCATAGAATTTGTTTTCAGATAATATTCTTTTGATTTGCTCGGCAAGAACGGCTCTTTGAGCGTTGTCATTTTGCAGAAATTGATTATACGAAAATTGGGTGATTGGAATTTTAATCCAACTCCCTATTACACTGTTTAAATCAATCCCCATCATCATTAAAAGTGGCTCTACAGAAGGGGCATTAACTTCCCCGATATTAAAATATCCTTCGCTAAGACTAACCATTTTCACATTAAACTTTGCTGAATTGACTGTTACCGAAGCCCCGACTCCATTAATCAATGATATTCCATAATCTCCTTGTATTCTCGGGTTGTTTACATCCTTATCCCAATCACCACTAAAAGTAATTGTCGCTGCCATAGAATCCTGACTATTTACATCTAAATCTATCTTTGCTTCAGAATGAGCTGATTTTATCGCTATCATCTTCTCCATCATTAAAGCTGTAATCTTTTCCGGATCAGGCCTGAAAGGATTCCAAACAGGATCCCAGATTCTCATGGCTAAAGATGTCCCAACGCCAACAATTGCTAATACTATTACAGCAATTATGACCTTAATCAAAATACCTGATTTTTTCCCTGGCTGTGGCTGTTTAAGCCCAATAGATGAAGAAGGAATTGGAGTTGGAACGGGAGGCGGAGTTGGAATTGGATTAGGATGTGGAGGCGGTGGAGTGGGACGAGGAGGAATTGGATTTAGTTTAGGGGACATCATTGTTCCCCCACTGATTGGTTGGCCTGGTATTTGTTCCATATGTTTTTATATTTTATTAATTTATTTTCTTTTTAGTTTTTTCTTCCCCTGCCCGCAATGCTTCCGGCCTGCCCGCAGTTTCTACAGCGTTGCAGGCGGGCATAGCCGATGCAGGCGGGTCTATTTTTACTAATTCAAATTTTTCTGGAGAAATTTCAAATCTATCTCCTCTTTTAAGATTATCTGATAAAAGAGCTTGAGCAACTGTGCTCTCAATATTATTCTGAATAACTCTTCTCATTTCTCTTGCCCCAAAAGCTGGCTTGTAAGATAGTTCAACAACTTTTTCTTTCAATGATTCTGTAATTATAAAGTCTACGTTTTTTTCCTTTAAGCTCTTTTTCAAAGATGCCAGCATTAATTGGGAAATATCTAAAAGATTATCTTTTGTCAAAGGTTTGAAAATAACAACTGCGTCAAAACGATTGATAAACTCTGGCCTGAATATTCCTTTATTAAATAAACTGCTTAAAAGTTTTTCTTTATCGATCGGCTCGTTTTTTCCAGTCGCTTCAAATATCACTTCTGAGCCAGCGTTAGAAGTACATATAATAATAGTGCTGGTAAACACGGTTTTTCTTCCTTGACCATCGGTTATATTGCCTTCGTCTAAAACCTGCAAGAATAAATTTAAAATATTTGGATGAGCTTTTTCAATTTCATCTATCAGCAATAAAGAAAATGGCTTTTCTCTCACTGGCGTAGTTAATAACCCCTCTTCTCCTCTGACTCCCAACAAACGAGGGATATCGGCAATAGCTTGGAATTCTGACATATCCAGTCTTATCATCCTTTCTTCCCCGCCAAAATAGATTTGGGCTAGTGCTTTTGAGGTTTCTGTTTTACCAACGCCAGTAGGACCCAAGAACAAGAAAGATCCTATCGGCCTTTTTTTAGATCCAATCCCCGCTCTTGCCCTCCTCATTGCGATGGAAATTTCTTTTACTGCTTCTTCTTGGTTAATAATTCTAACGTGAATTAACTTTTCTAAATTAAGTAAAGTCTTTTTCTCTTCAACCTCAATTTTACCAACAGGAATTTCTGTTTTTGTAGAAATAACTTTTGCTACATGCTCTGGCAAAACTACTTTTTCTTTGGCAGACCTAGCTACATAAACTGCAACGTCTTGCAATAAATCAATTGCTTTTTTAGGGAACGGCTGATTCGGAATATATCGAGCAGATAAAGAAACCAATTCTCTTATTGCAGGATAGGTTATAAAAATCTTGTATTTTCGCTCTAATTCTAAGGCTAAGTTTTGAAGAATTCTAATCGTTTCTTGCTCTGAAACTTCTGAAATTTCTATTTTTCCAAACATTTCTAACAAAGAAGGATTATTTTCTAGTCTGGTGTGAAGCCCGCTATAATCAGTTGTTGCCACAAACCTGAATTCTGGAGCTTTTAGATATTTTCCAATAACACCAGAAATATCAACCATGCCGGGTTGATTTACTTCAATCCCTATATAGTTGTGAAATTCTTTAATAACTAAAACTATATTCCCTGCCGTAACAACCTCTTGGAAGATTCTATCTAATGTATTTTCCACTTCTTCGGGATTATTAATCCTGGAAAGCAAGGCTGTCATATCCAGTTCCACCACTCTGTAATAATTTAGTTCGGGAAGACTTTTTCCCAAACAGGTTTTTTTAGCCAATCCTTCAATAATACTTTCTCTGCCAGCTCCTGGGTCTCCAATAATCAGAACATTTTTAAGGCCTGATTTAGCTAAAGCCATTTGGACTTGCTCTATTTCTTTTTCATGACCAATAATAGCTTTAAAAAGCCACTTTCTAATATTCTTTGTCCAATCAATAGAATATTGGTCTAAGATAATTGTGTACCCCGACGCCCAATCTTTACCCATAGAACCATAGACAGACAAGTTTTCTTTTTTCCAAAACTTTCTATTTTCTTCTATTTTTCTATCAAGATAATCAAACCATAAGGTAAGGTTTTCAAAATCTTCTGTCTTAAGATTTGCATCAATTAATATTTGTTCAAAAAATCCTGCGTGGGATATGCCAATTAAAATATCCATCTCTTCAATCCTTGTATGTTTACGCTCATTAGCCGTTTCCGCTGCTTGGAGTATGACTTTATTAAAATCTTCTGAATATAGTCCTATAGGGTTTTTGTCTCTTTTTGATTTTTCTAAAGAGTTTTTCAAATTATGTAATACATTTATTGGATCAAGCCCCATGCGCATAAAAATATAGCCTACCACTTTACTCTTTTCTAAGGCCGCGTATAACAAAGCTGTTGCAGAAACTTCAGATATTTTTCTTTTCCGACAGAAATGAATAGCGCCTTCAATAATTTTAGCTGACCCAAGAGTCAAAAATTCTGCTAAATTATAGTCCTCTGGATTTTTAATTGCATCTGCGAGATTAATTTTTAATTCTGGAGTTTTGAGCTTTATATTAAAAAATAGACCGCTTTCCCAAAAGATAAGAAAAAGAAATAAAAATAAGACCGATATCTTTAAAGATATTGTTAAAGAAAGTGGGCCAAAAAGAGAAAAACCGACAAAAGCGAGCGACAAAACAAACAATATTGAAAAGAAGTTTTTAAAAAACTTAGCAAACCTAAAAAGAGGAAACTTTTCCTGTTTTACCGCTCGAAATATTTTTGTTTCTTTTAAATTAAATTGTTGTGCCATATTTAAAGAATATTCAAAACAAATAATAAGCCGGCTAAAGAAAGCAGAGGTAGTAATAACCAACCTACGAAAACAATTGCGCCGAAAAGAAAAACGCAGATCTGGAAGATGACCCCGACAATAATCAAAGTAATTCTGCAAATCGCCCCGATAAACCGTGAAAAGATATTAGAGGTAATTGTTTCAAAATATCCCATAAGGTCAAACCCCCGAGGATATCCCCATTTGTATCTTCTCCAGGGAGAAAAAAGAGTTTTAAAAAGCAATGGAGTTGAAAAGAAATTTACGCTGAATTGAATATAGTTTTTCCAGACCTTTAACAAAAACTTCGGAGCTTCGTAAAAATGCCAAAAAAACCAGGAAATTATAATATTATTTGACATAGATTTATTTAACTGACTGGACTATTTTTAACAGCAACTAATTTAATACCCAAACCAGCGATTTTCCCGCCTCCTAATACTAAGATTCCAACTAATATTGACCAGCTTATTAAATTCATAGTTTTTGGAAGCATGTCTGCTGGAAGTAAATCACCTATCTGATTTTTGATTATGTCTTCCATCATTTTTTGCGGGTCTTGGGTATTAACGCTATTTGAAGAGGTTTTTGATACTAATGGGACAGGAAAAAGCTCGGGAACTTTTGATTCGCCGGTAAAGATTTTATAAGAGGTGAAAAGAGTACACCCGATTATAACTAAACCGATTGCGAGAAGTGAGTAGCCTATGATTTTATTGTAATGCATATTTTTAATAATAGTTTTAATTTATCTCAGTGGACGGTGTCCCGCCATCGGCGGGACGACCATTTCGACTTGCCCGCCTAAATTTTGGTGTGGGCGACACAGGGCTCGAACCTGTAACCTTTCCGATGTGACCGGAATGCTCTGCCATTGAGCTAGTCGCCCAAAATTTGGGCGGGTGAATGAACGAAACGCTGTGTTATTTCTATTTTAACACTTCTATAATCATAAGCAATAAAAAAAACACGGAAATCGCTTTCCGTGTTTTACCTCGACGAGCTTACGCCCACTCAGGCCTAAAGTTTTTTCTTAATTAAAAAACTTTTTTGCATTTCATAGGGCTTACGTTTCCAAAAGTTCAAGAAACCAAGATTCAATAAAGAGCCAAGCTTCCAAATTCCCAAGGATTTTGAAGATTACTTGCGACGACCGAGGAAGCGAGCGCCCTCATTCCAATCATTCTCGAAATAGTACAGGTTCAAGTCCCGATCATCAGCCCTGCCGCACAAATACGGCACGCGGAGAGAGCCAGCGGGATGCCGCCAGGACGACTTTAGAGCAACTATCGGAAATTGTCGTTGAAGCTCCGGTTGATCTTCTCCTAACGCAAGTAGGTCCACGATATCTCCGGGGTCACAACCAGCTTTAGACATCTCGTCAATTGCATCATCGCTTAAAATACGCCGATTGAATTGGAAAAGAACGAGCTCTTTCTCCTTTTTACCACTACCTACGACCGGAAAATTCTCTTGAGTGATATCGCTATTCACCTGATCATATTTACCAGCTTTAATCATTTCCATTAAGGGCTTAGTGTAGTCCACTGTGAGGTTGTAAACGATCCGGTCTTTCAGGACTACAATTAATTCTCCTGAAAGAAATTTTTGCACTCCTTCTATGCCACCAAGTTTGTTTACTATCGCTTCAATTTGACCAAGGGTTAAATTTCCGTACTTCATAAATCACCTTACCTTTCTCGGCTGTTTGCCGAAAGAATTCCCTCTGCCCGAGGTTATAGGGATCGCACAATGCGATATTTTAAAGAGCTTAATTAATACATTTATACTATACCATACAGCATCATACCTTGTCAATAGTTAACTAATCTATTATCTCCGCTAGTAACTTATTAATATAATCCATCGAAGAATCGTTCAGAATTACTACATCATAAGTATGTTTATATGCTTCCAAGCTCTCTTCTACTCTCTCATTCAGAAATCCTACTTTAATTAAATTTTCGTAATCAAAACCCTTAACCATTCCTATATCGCTTAAGCTGTCTCCTAATAATAAGACATTTTTCCTGTCTTTTATTTTACTAAAGAATGGAGAATCATTAATTATTGTTTCGTCTTTATTCATCCCGTGGATAATCGGCTGCTTAACAGCAATAGCTTTGCCGTTTTTATCCCACTCGTATGAATTGGAAATGATATAAATATTTTCGTATAGTTTTCCTTGTTTTTCCAAAAGCATTGAAATAGCATCTCCCCCTACTCCGCTTGAAGATATAATAAGCAAAGGGATATTATGATTTTTTAAAAAATCTATAAACCCTGAAAAGCCATCTCTGAATTTAACCTTTCCAGATTCAACAATTTTTTCTATATCCTTCTTATTCAACCCTGACTTAATTAATAAATCAAAATGGGTTGTCCACCACTCTTGCATTGCTTTTTTCTTTTCCTCAAAGGAAACTTTCGGGTCTATTTCAATCTGATAATATTTATCATGAAGCTCTTTAGCTTTTTTAGTATAATCGGGAGTCATATAATTGCCGTCGTACAAAATAGATATAATAGAAGAAACGCTTTTCCCGCCAACAAAAGCTGATGTGAGCGTTCTATCAAAATCAGCTAAAACATGTAGCCCCCTAGCCCCTTTTTCAGAAATCGCTTTCTTTATTTTCTCTAACTCCTGCGGGTTTGAAATGATGATATTTTCTTCCATGTTTTCTTTATTTTAGATTAGCTTTATTTTAAAAAATTTTCAATAATAAAAACTTTATACAAAAAAAACCGCTCGCAAGCGGTTTTTTCTTTTTCTAAACTGTTAAGCGAGGAAAGTAATTTCTTTTACGATTCGGAGCGAATTGGATTGGTGTCGCCTTAGGCGACCAATTCGCGAGTAGTAGCAAATTTTTCGCTGGAAAAAATTCGCGTGTAAAAGAAATTACTTTCCGAGCGCTACTTTAACTCTACTTTCGCTCCTACTGCTTCAAACTTCTTTTTGATGTCTTCTGCTTCCTCTTTCTTGGCGTTTTCTTTAACCATTTGAGGAGCTGCGGCTGCGGCATCAACTAAGTCCTTTGATTCCTTTAATCCTTTGCCAGTAATATCTCTTACAATCTTAATAACGTCAATTTTCTTTTGTCCAACATCTTTTAACTCTATGTTAAATGAAGTTTTCTCTTCTTCTGGAGCTACTGCTACGGCCGGAGCTGCTGCTACGACTGGAGCTGCTGCTGATACGCCGAATTTGCTTTCTAATACTTTTACCAATTCGGCTAGATCTAAAACTGACATTTTCTCTATTTCTCCAACTAATGATTGAAATTTAACTGGAACTTCTATTTTTTTTTCATTGTCCATCGGAGGTTGAGTAGTTGTAGTACCGGTTAAATCCGGCTTACTTCCAGGATCAACGGAAGTAGTTTTGGTATTAGAAGTTGCCGTTGTGGGTTTGTTTTCTTTTTCTTCTGTCATATATTTTTATTATTTTAATTATTTTTTAATTGCGCTTAAAGCGTACAATAGACCTTTAATGTTTCCTTGTAAAACATTTACAAAACCTGAAACTGGTGAAGCAATACTGCCTACCAATTTTGCTAATAATTCATCCCTTGAAGGAATCCTTGATAAGGTAAGAATCATTTCCTTATTAGCATACTTATTTTCAAAAATACCTCCTAAAATCTTTAAGTTTTCGCTTTCTTTACTAAATTGAGCTGAAATTTTGGCTGGAGATACTTCGTCTTCTATTCCGAAAACTATAGCTAATTGTCCAGGAATATTCTTTTTTGCTTCTTCCCAGATAACAGCGTTAGCTCCCTCAAAAGCAATACCCCATAATGTCTTTTTAGAAACCTTAAGGGTACATCCAGCTGCCTTTAATTTTTGCCTAAAAGAAAAGATATCTTTGGAATTAACCTTAGAAAAATCAACAAAAACTATTGATTTTTTGTTCTCAATTCTTTTCTTTAAATCTTCTACTGCTTTTTTCTTTTGATCTTTTGTTAGGGCCATAATAGTTTTGCTTCACAAAAGAAACTCTAAATTCTAAGCTCTAAACTCTAAACTCGTCGTGTTTGTAATTTTTAATTTAGAATTTTGAATTTATTTAGGATTTAGAATTTCGGATTTAGAATTTTTACAAAATAAAATGCCTGCTACCGCAGACAGCTTAAAACAAGTAAAAAACTTGTAGCGCCTCGATGGGATTTATTTCCGGCTTATTCCGAAAACCCATTGTCTGTGGCTTATTTCGTATATATTAATATCTTACACGATAGGATATGGATGTCAACCCTTCCACTAATTTTTACAACAGAAATTGAATACTGATAATGACAGCCGCAGTCATCCACCTTTTTTGAAAAGGTGAAGGACGCAGGCGCTTCGCATATTATACAAACTACTATAGCGGCCTCTGCTGAAATTAGTGAAGGATCAATAGTTAAATGCCATATTTAGCCCTAGCCTTATTATGTTCTGCGAATGTCTTACTAAAAATTGTTGTGCCGTCAGGAGTTGATAAAAAGTATAAATAATCGCTTTCTGTTGGATATATAGCGGCCACTATGCTATCTAATCCCGGATTTGAAATAGGTCCCAAGGGCAAACCCCTATATTTATATGTGTTATATGGCGAATCTATTTTAGTATCTTCTGTTAAAACTTCTGTGCTTTTTTTACCAGTGATATATACTACTGTTGCACATGACTGAAGGGGTATCCCAAGTTTTAATCTTTTCCAGAAAATTCCAGAAACAAGCTTCTTGTCTTCTAAAGTTCTTACTTCCCTCTCAATTAAAGAGGCCATTGTAATAACTTCAAAGATTGACTTCCCTTGACGAGCGATTTCTTGCCTTAATTCCGAAGATAATTTTCTATCAAAATTAGATAGAACCTTTTTTATAACCTCTCCAACAGCGGTCCCTGGAATAATTTTATAAGTATCTGGAAAAAGATAACCCTCTAAGTCTGCACCTATGGGCTTATCATTTAAAAAATTGAAATCTTGGTTAAAATCTTTTTCAACCAAATTAAAAAACTCTTCTTTGTTACAAATTCCTTTTTCCTCAAAGTATTGAGCTATATCCTTCAAATTCCATCCTTCAATTATAGTTATCTTTTCTTTTTTAACATCTCCTTTGATAAACTTCCCGAGCATATCATCAATATTCATTGCAGGAGATAATTCATATGTACCTATTTGGAGTTTTTTTGCCTTGCCAAGAAGTGAAGTATAAAATCTAAAAATAGACGGGTGTTTTATTAATCCTTGATTTCTTAAGCCAATCGAGATTGCTTTTGCTCCTTGACCTTTTTGAATATTAAAATCAATTATTTCATTAGAGCTTTGATTTAAAGGTAAATAAATTTCGCTCCATAAAAAAACAACACCTATGATAAAAATTAGCGCTGTTAATAATAAAATTGGTTTTTTGCCCATTGTCTGCTATTTGCTTATTAGAGGAACGAAAACAAAGCCCGGGTATTCTATTTCCTCGTATTTATTATCTGTTTTTTTTATAATCGTTTTAATCGAATTCCCTACTGGAGCTACTATTTTACCACCGATTTTCAGCTGTTTTTTCCAGGCAAGAGGAATTTTTGCGCAGGATGCAGACACTAATATTTTATCAAACCCTTCGACAAGCTCAGGGTCGGTAGCAAGACCAGAATACCTTTTTGAACCGTCCCCTAAAACATACTTAACAATTCCTTTTTCTATAAAGCTATACTTTGCCACATTCTGCTCGCCAAATTCTTTTAACTCCGGGATTAATTCAATAGAAACTATTTTGCCTGTCTCCCCTACTATTTGAGCTAAAAGAGCTGTTGTCCAGCCAGAGCCGGAACCAATGTCTAAAATCTTCTCGCCTATTTTCGGCTGTAATTGCTCTAACATAAAAGCAACCACTGCAGGTTGCGATATGGTTTGATTAAAACCAATGGGAAGCGCTTCATTAAGCTCGGCAAGTTTTTTCATTCCTTCTGGCAAAAAATCCTGCCTCTTTATTTTTATAAAGGCGTCTTTTATAGAATCGGTTTTCAACCAACCTTCTTGAATTAAAGAATCTATAAGATTCATAATAAACTCTAAATTCTAATATCTAAATTCTAAATAATTTCAAAACTAAAATATTTAAACTCGAAAAGTGTTTTGAATTTTGTGATTTAGAATTTGGGATTTATTTAGGATTTAGTGCTTAGGATTTTACAGTAACTTTCCTTGTCTTAATTTTTTAGTGATAGTTTCGGCTTTTTCTTTGCCTTCTTTGGTGATAGTAAATTCAGTTTTAGGATCTCCTTTAATAAGTTTCTGATTTCTCAATGCTCTTAATGGTCTGTCTAATTTCCTCGCATCCGGCCATTGAGGGTAGCTCTTAAAGCCAAAAACATCTGGGAATAAAATAAAGGATTGATTGACTAATTTCTCAAACTTACAATCTTGCTTGTTTGATAATATTGAATAAATACTAAAAAGAATCAAATCACCTATCGACATCTTGGGAAAAGCTGTTTTTGTTTTATTTTTTTTATCTTTACTCATAATAGATGAACTTATTTTATTTTTCCCAAACAATATGTCCATTTATATTGTGCTTTTCATAAGTCTCCAATACATCTACACAAAATTTAACCAATTCTTGGTTCTTTTCTCTTTTTGCTAATTCATATAAACGAATGAACATTTTCTTACCTGTCTCGGTTTGCTTTAAATTCTTTTTAATAAAATTGTGTTGAGAGCACAAAGTTTGACCATTTTCTATTGTTGCTTCACCGCCTAAATCTTTGGGCTTTATATGATCAATGTGCAAATCCATGCCATCTTTTTTTCCCCTTCCGCAAATAACACACTTATAGCCATCTCTTTTTAAAATAGCTTCTTTTTGTAAAACACTAAAATCTTCCAATTTTCTTTTATGTGCTTTATCAGGATCATATTTATAAATTCCTTTAGAAATTTTAATCAAAAATCCGCTTTGAGACAATTTACGAATAGCTCTATCTGGATCACGAAAGACATTTCCAGTTCTCTTTTTATAAGTCGTAACAACCCAATCTACAACTTCGGGGTGTTTTATATCTCTATTTGGATTTTTCTTAAAAAACTCAATGATTAAGTCTTGTTGAATTACATTATTTTTCATAATTTTATTTAATTTATTAAGTTTGATTAATTAATTTTCGCTTCTATCTGTAATCGATTAATCGCTATATCGCAATATTCTTTATCAATATCAACACCAATACTTTTTCTATTATGTGAATATGAGGCGATCAAAGTTGAACCGCTTCCTAAAAAGGGATCTAAAACCGTATCACCTATAAAAGAAAATAATTTTATACATCTTCTTGGTAGCTCAACAGGAAATGGCGCAGGATGGCCACCTGCTCCTTTTTTACTTTGACCATTAAATGTCCAAACACCATTTGTCCAATCCATAAACTCTTGCTTTGTAATATCATTTTTTCTACTACTTCCAGTTTTTTTCCAACTATCTTTATATAAAACTAAGATCAATTCTACTGGAGCAATAACATATGGAGCAGAAGCCGACATAAACGAACCCCAAGCAGTACGACGAGATATATTCCCCTCGTTCCAAATTATTGTTGAGTGATATTTCCAGCCAACATCCTTTGCGATTTTTGTAATATCTGCACCAACTGATTTTTGGCCACCTTTATTTTTATCAAGCGGAATATTTAATAAAAAGCGCCCTTCATTTTTTGCTAAATCAAAACATTTTTTAATCCATTTTTGGGTAAATTCTAAATAATCTTCATAAGTCAAATTATCGGCATGAGAATTATAATGAATATCAACATTATAGGGCGGAGAAGTAACTATCAAATCAACTGAATTTTTTGGAATAGCTGTAATCTTCAAAATATCGTCTTTATAAATCAGAAGATTATCCCTTTCAAAATAGGGTTTTTGAGATTGCACATTATTAATATTTTTATTTTCTTCTATTATCGTTGTATTTATCATTTAATTGATGTTTTGTAAAATGTTAGATTCTTTTCGCTTATTTTCTTTTTTGCCATATAATTTTTGAAATTTTATATTGCGGGCTTGCCTCGCCGAAGGTCGCTTAAGGTGACCGAAGGCGGGTCCGCCTGGACTCGAACCAGGAACAGTGGTTTTGGAGACCACAATTATACCATTTAACTACGGACCCATATATGGCAAGGCAGGCGGGGAGATTCCTATGATAGCCATTTCACCACACCCCCATTTCTATTTTTCATTCCAATCGTTTCTTTTATCTTTTCTACACCCCTTGTAAGAAAAACCCTTCGGGTGTCTTTTCTTTAACTTATTTATATTCTCTTTCAATACATCATTTAAATTCCAACCGTAAAAATTACAAATCATTGCAATATACCACATAGTATCGCCTAAGTTTTCTCTTATCCCGTTCTTCTGGTCGTCATTCTGAGAATATGTCTTTTTTATACAACCGGCCACATCTCCGGCTTCTCCAGAAATGCCCAAACCCCAAGTCATTATTTCCTTTTCCTTATCTTTAAACTTTTTTGACGTTGTTTTACAAAGCTTTTGATAATCTTTTAGATTCATATTTTAAAATTATCGTTTTTCTTCCTTGTGTAGTGTATGTTTCAAATGGGTAGTAACCTTATAAAATCTTTTTTTCTTTGAACCTTTCTATATCTTCTAGCAGCAAAAGCCTTGAGATAGTTGCGTATTTCTGCATCCCTAAAGACGGAGCATGAGCAAAGCCGACATATTCAATTTTTTTCTCTTTATATTTTATATAACAAATAGCGGGTATCAAATCGGTATCGGAACTTATTAAAACAGCCGTATCATATATATTATCAACCGCTCCTACTATCAAGTCGACTGCGATTTTAACATCTGTGCCCTTCTCTTTGTACATTTTTCCAATAGGCATAATCCTGCCACGTTTTATTGTAAAGCCATCTTTTTCAAGATTAGTAAAAAACTTTTGCTGTCCATAAACTAACTGTTGGCTTTTTTCTGTCTTGTCTGTATTCCTGAAAACGCCTGTATAATATCTTTTTGAAACACATATTCTTTCTCCGACTAAAAAATCTATCATACCCTTAAAGCTAAACTTAACGCCAGCAGGATAATTTATCTCTTTATCTTTTAAGTAACCGTAAAAATTGCTTCCATCTATGTAAATAGCGACTCTTTCTTTACCCTTTTTATTTATTTGATTATCCATATGGCATAATTATACTACTGATTATAATAAAAAACTACCCTTGCCGAAGCAGGGGTAGTGTTCATATTAGATTTATCATACTCCCGTATAATTCATTGTCAATACCCTCGTAATAATCTAAAGCTTTTTTTTGTCGCACCCTCCTTCGCCCTAAACCCTGCGGGGTCGGGCTTCGGACGGGCAAAGCAATAAAATTATCTTTTTCCTTCCTTGTGCAGAGTATGTTTTCTGCATCTCTTGCAGAATTTTTTCATTTCTAATTTCTTTTCAGCTGCTTTCTTTGATTTTTTTGTAAAGTAATTTATCTCCTTACAAACAGTACATAGAATCTTTGAAGCTTGTTTTTTCTTTGCCATATTTATGAGCGAGGAAAGAATAAAAATTAATTTTTATTCTGACCGAGCGATTAAATATATAGGCGATTTATCGCCTCTATAATTTTAAATAATTTTAATCGGAGCCGATGACCAGACTTGAACTGGTGACCTTTCCCTTCGCTTAAACCTCTTTTTCTTTTATTATTAAGAGGGCTAGACTGTATCTTGAGCTTATTTTTATAAAACTTAGCTCCCCCTTGTCAGTCGTTCGAGCGTCTTTAGAACGCTACGGTCTTGGCCATTACTGGCTATTAACCGTTATTAGGGATTCATAATTAAATTTCTTTAATAATGGGCAGGAATCTTGCGACCCACCATGGGAGTGCTCTACCACTGAGCTACATCGGCAATAAATTAACTAATATATTTCTTAATTTTGTATTAGCGTAGTAAACCGTTAAAACGCCGTACTTACTTTTATTCCTATAATTTCCTAATTTCCCTGTAATAGTTATTGTCGGCTTATAAAATTGTTCTTTTTTTATTTTTAATTCTCTCGTCCAATAATTATACGCCTCATTTAAGTTAATATCTGAAAATGTGTGTAAGTGAAACTTTAAATCTTTTTTATCTATATTGAAGAATATAACGAGAAATTTAATAAATTTTCTCAATAAAGATGCGTCGGAATTTCCTAACTTAACTGTGTTTTTATTTGCCTTATTACCTTCGCCCCAATACAATCCGATCCCCAATCCGAATAATTTAGCCTCTTCCATATTTTTTGGCGGAATAAACTTAAAAGGATCTCCTTTGGGATGATTTTTTACGTAGATAGCCTCACTTATCGTCCTTTTAGAAATACAATATTTTTTAAGCCAATAATTTATTCCTCGCTCAGAACATTTGAATATTTCTGCAATTTCTGCTGTAGATTTTTTATTCTTTATATATAATTCTTTAAGTTTTCCTTGCGTTAAATTTTTCATAATAACAATATATATTTATTATAAACTATTGTTATTATATGTTCAATCTATTCCTCACCAAATATATAGTCTACCATGAAGTTGAATTGTGGGCGCGGCAGGACTTGCACCTGCGAAGGTCAGGGACCGTCAGATTTACAGTCTGATGCCTTTGCTGCTCAGCCACACGCCCGTAATTTCTTTTGTATTCTAACACAGAATACTTAATTTTCAATGATTTTTCTGTTCTTCTCTCTCCACTCTTTAATTTTTTTATGATCTCCGGAAGTTAACACTTCAGGAACCCGCCATTTTTTAAAAACTTCCGGCCTAGTATATTGAGCGTATTCTATAAATCCCCCACTCTTTGTAATCCGTTCTTTTAATAATTTTTTCTTGCCAATAACTTTTGGGACTAACCTTGATATAGTTTCGACAACAATCATTGCCGGCAACTCTCCGCCCATTAAATCGTAATCCCCTATTGATAATTCTAAATCTGCGATATTTTTAGCTACTCTTTCATCAACTCCTTCGTATCTTCCGCAAATCATAATTATTCTTTTTGATTTTGAAAGTTGATGCGCTATCTTTTGATTAAACTTTTGTCCCCTTGGAGTAAATAATATCACCTTCGTTTTTGAATTTTTGGCTTTGAATTTTGGGCTTGTTTGGGATTTGGGATTTGGGATTTGGGATTTCTTTAAATCTGCCACAGCTTTAAATATTGGCTCTACTTTCATTACCATGCCTAACCCACCTCCAAAAGGCTTATCGTCAACTGTTTTATGCTTACCATCTGCCCAATCTCTTAAATTGTGGATATTAACAGAAATCAGCTTATTTTTTATAGCTTTCCCGATAAGGGATTCTTTAAAATAGCTTTTGAAGATATCCGGAAAAATAGTGATGATATCGAATTTCATATTTGCTTCGCAAATCGCTGATTAATGCGGATTTTAACTGATTTATACTGATAACATATCCGTATAAATCCGCGGTTTATAAAAACGAAAACGGCACCACCTTAATGATAGCACCGTTCCCGAAAATCTGTAAATTATTACAGAGAAAGATTATCTATTTCTTCTGAAGGTTTCTTTTCTTCAGTTGCTCTTGGAGCGCGACCACCTTCTGGCTCTTCAATCTTTAGATTGACACGAGCGTGGTTCTTTAGACCAACTATTCTAACCAAGTTTCTAATTGCCTTGGCAGTTGCTCCTTCGCGACCAATAATTTGACCCATATCCTCTGGGTTTACTTTTAAAGAAAGCAGAACTCCCATTTCATCAACTTTTCTATCAACCTCTACGTCTTTTGGATTGTCAACTAATGCTTTTATTAAAAATTCAAGAAATTCTTTATCAAGTTCTTTTGCCATATTTTATCAATAAGTGAATAATACTAATAATTATCTTACAGTAGCCCTCGTTTTTTGGACGAGGTTCACCTTTTAGGGCGCGACCTTTGCTGAGATTCTCCATTACTAACAAACAAGAGAATCAGAATTCTTTATAGCTACTGTTTTATATTTTACTCTTTTTTAAAAGGATGTCAAATTTATTGTGGAACACCCGGTGTTCCGTCAACACTTGTTCCACCAACACCGGGTGTTGATTTTGCCTCTTCTTTTGCCTTTACTTCTTCCTTCTTAGATTCCTCTTTCTTCTCTACTACAACCTCTGGCTTTGCTTCTTCTTTCTTTTCTTCTTTCTTTGGTTCTTCCTTTGGTGTTTCTACGGCTGGAGTTACCGGTGCTATTGGTGTTATAGTCGCTTCTACAACTGGTGCTATTGGGGCTGGTGCTGTCGGGGCTGCCGCCACTCCTTCTTTCTTCTTGCTTTTAACGTGAGTTGCTATTTTTTTACCTTCTATTACTTTTTCTCTTATTAAAAGGTTATGGATACTGACTGATGGCTGCGCGCCTTTTGAAATCCAATATTTTATTCGAGCGTTTTTTAAAGTCTTCTTTTTAGTAAAAGGATTATATGTACCTAAAATCTCAACGCAGTCCCCAGCGCAAGAAGATTTTCTTTTATCAACAACTACAATCCTATAAGACGGCTGATTCTTTTTTCCTATTCTTGTGAATCTTATAACTAGCATAATATATTAATTTTAAATTTTAAATTTTAAATTTTTAAATAATTTCTTAATGATTCAACTCCTAAACTGTCTAACGAGGCAATAATGTATGCGGGTGCACTTCGGAGGTCGCCTAAGGCGACCGAGAAATAGGCGCGGCGGAGAAATAAATTTGTTTTTACTTAAGCCGACGCCGTGCTCCCGCATATATTATTGCCGAGCAAATCACCAGGATTTTTTAACTAAAGCGTTTTTTGCCGCTGATTCTTCTGCCTCTTGTTTTGAAGAACCTTCGCCCTCTGCAATTGGTTCATCTTTTAAAAATACTCCGACCACGAAGCTTTTTGAATGGTCTGGCCCCCACTCTTTAGCTACCCTATAAACAGGGGTAATGCCAGCTCTTTCTTGGGCTTCTTCCTGAAAACGGGATTTTGAATCTTTAAAAAGGTTGTTTTCTATAATATTGGGCAATTTTACAATTAAATGTTTTTTTAAAAACTTATCACAAACCTCATAACCGGAATCAAGATACATAGCGCCCATTAAGGATTCAAAAGTGTTTGCCAAAATATATTGTTTTGCTTTTCCGTCCTCTTTTGCCTCTCCTTTGGATAATAATAAAAATTCTCCTAAATCTAATTCTTGGGCTGTTTGAGCCAACATTTTGGCATTTACCAATGATGCCCTCCAATTAGTTAAATCCCCTTCTGGTTTTGAGGGATATTCATGATATAGATACTGGCTAATAACAAGCTCTATTACCGCATCGCCTAAAAACTCTAACCTTTCATTGTGGCTTAAATTAAAATCAGGATTTTCGTTTAAATAAGACCTATGAACAAAGGCCTGCGTTAAAAGGTCTTTATTTTTAAATTTTATATTTAATTTCTTTTCAAAATCAGAAAATTCTTTCATTATCTTCTTACGAATTACGAATATTTTCGAATTACGAATTCGTAATTCGGTGACATTCGTAATTCGTAGGGTTATTTATTCTTCTATTCCAATTTCTTTGTAAACCGTACCCAACACTCCATTGATAAATTTGCCGGAACTTTCTCCGCCAAATGTTTTTGCAAGTTCAATGGCTTCATTTATAGCAACTTTCGGAGGAACTTCTTTTTTATCGCTGTAAATCAACTCATAAAGGCCTATTCTCAAAACATTTCTATCAATAAGAGATATCTGCAAAATTGGCCACTCTGGAGCTGCTTTTTCAATAATATTATCCAGTTTCTTTAAATGCTTTGTCGCGCCTTCTATTAAGTCCCAAACAAATTTAGTATCTTCAAGGCCCGGTCCAAAATTTTGAATATTTCTTTCCACGATTTTATCCAAAGTGTTTTTCTTTTGGCCATAAAAATCCCATTCATATAAGCTCTGCATTGCGATTGAACGTGATAAATGTCTACTAGCCATTTTTCTTACGAATTACATATTAAACCGAATTACGAATTCGTAATTCGAAAGTATTCGTAATTCGTAGGATATTATTTCTTTGATAGTCCTTCCATGGTCATTGGCTTGTCTTTCCCTCCCTCTTTCTCTTTGGTTTTCATTTCCTTTTCCCTCTGTTTTCTTTCTTTTTTAGTCAGTTTCCCTAAAATATCAACCACTTCTTTATTGTTATAAAATCCGCAATACTTGCAAACTATATGCGGTTTAAGCGGTTTTTTACATTTCGAACACAACATTAAAATAGGCGCCTTTAAAAAAAGGTGCATTCTCCTTTGATCCCGTCTTGAGCTTGTTTTTCGTCTTTTTGGTACGGCCATTCTTTTTAGATTTTAGGATTTAGGATTTAGGGTTTAGTAAGTTGACTAAACGCTGAACGCTAAACGCTAATTTTTAGTTTACCAAATAATTTAATTCTTAGCAAGCTCCGTTAGAAGTTTGCGATTGTATAAATTAATGGCAAAATTCCAACTGGAATTTTGCCATTAATTTTTTATAATTATTTTTGCAGTGGCAAACTTCTAACGGGGTAAGTTTTATAGCCCAAATAATATGATATAATAAGAAAATATTATTTTCTAAAAAGATAATACGATGTTCAAGATTTCTAGCGTCATTAAAAAAAATTTAGCAAAATACGGCATTTGGATAATTTTTTCGATTTTTATCTTAACAACTTTTAGTTTCTTTTGCGATAAAACATTTGATAATCAAGAAATAGATTATTTAAGGATTTCTCAGAGGAGTGTTGAAAAGATTATCTTTGATAATTATGGAGATCAAATGCCTTTTTGGTTTTTATTGGTAAAATTTTATACTGGGGTATTCGGTAAATCTGAAATTTCTCTTAAGATATTATCAATCAGCATATTTCTTTTGTCGGCTTTTGTTTTATATAAAATCTGCGAAATTTACGGTTTAAATAAACATTTAACTACCAGCTTGTTTTTATTCAATCCTTTGTTATTAAGGGAAATCGCTTTCACCTTCAAGCACTGGTCATTTCTAGTTTTAACGGCTCTCTCGGCTCTTTATTTTTTTGAAAAATTTAAGAGCACTAAAAGTAAAAAATATCTTTTTCTTTTATTCTCAATAATTATTGCAGGAATTTATTCAAATCTTATTTTTTTAATTTTTCTCTGTGCTTTTACAATTTACATATTAGCGAACTTAATATCAAAACAGATTTCTTTTAAGATTTTCGCACTTTTTCTAATTATATGCGCATTTTCTACCTTACCGTTTCTTTATTATTACGAAAAAGCCGCACACCAATTAATTGATGTGCAGGGAAACCACATGGATTGGGGCACATCAACAAGGGGTCTTGATTTTATAAAAGAATCTTTAGGCGCTATTGCTGGCGTTAAGTACTTGGATAAACATAATTTGCTTTATAATGGATTTATTTGGCTGATTTTATTACTTATTATTATTCAAATAATTCCTTTCAAAAAAATCCGAGAAAATATTAAGCTATCTTATGCAAAACTTTGGTTAGCTTCAACTATTTTTTTTATTTTGATATTTCTAATGTTTTGGACATCACGCACGCCAGTAGAATCCAGATATTTCGCCGTAACTGTCCCATTTTTTTGTCTGGCGATTTTCCCGAAATCAAAAAGGCTTTATGCTTTAATAACCGTTATTTTACTTTTTTCATTAACTATTTTTTCTTCATGGCAAATGGCTAAAGGTTATCATTTTGATAATTGGAAGGGTGTAACTTCTTTTTTACAACCCAAAATCAAAGAAAATACCCAAATTTTAATACTCTATAAGTTTAACGTAGGAGATTTACTAATGGAATATTATCTAAAAAAACCTGTAACGCGGCTGTATAGCTTAGAAAGTGCTTCAATTTTATATTCTGACGATATTTGGGTAGTCAGGCGACACGGTAAATATGACGCAATCTATAAGATAGCCGATGAATATAATATAGAAGAATATAAAGAATTTGAACCGATAATACTTTTTCACTTAACGAAAAAATCACCGGAAAAAAACAAAAGTTTAATTTTTAATAACCCTTTGATAGAAATAGAAAAAGGTAGAAAAACTCAAAAACTCGAGTTTTTAAACGGCGCAATCAGCGCCTGGAACTGTAAAAAGGATTGGCAGAGAATCCGAATAGATAAAATAACTTCTGGTAATAAAGAAAAAGTGTGTCTTTTTACCCACCCGAGAAACAATACGAAAATTAATCTTATTTACAAAGACATTAAACTTAGCAAAAGCATTAAATTCTCCTCTGGAATCTCCGATTCTATGGTAATTGGAGATAAAAGCCCGGTTTATATGGATGTCTACATTGATAATGTTTTTATAAAAAGAATTATCAATCCTGACACAAAAGGATGGCTAACCACAAAAATTGACACTAACCAATACGAAAACAAATCAGCAGATTTAAAACTTGTTGTTTACACCGACTATGACGAAAAAAGACACTTCTGCTTTGACGCCGAAGTCGTTGACGAAAATGCGCCAAATGATTATTTTTACAACAATATCAAAAAAGCAATAGCCAAAGTAGAAGACCAACCCTATAGCATCTATCAAACCGCTTCAATTTGGCCACACAATGAAACTAAACCTCCTTTTTTAGACTCTAAAATTTTTGAACGCTGGGATTGCGAAGAAAATTTAATAACAAAAAGTAAAATCTGGAACACAATAGGAAAATCTTTTGCTATTTCTGGAAATGAATTTAAAGAAGCTATCTGGTTCCATCCAATAGCCAATAAGATGAAATCCTTGGAATACAATAATATCAACTTATATGTCGATAAAATTATCGGCTATTACGGAATAAATGATTATGCTCTGCCAAAAACATTGAATCCGATCCTAACATTTACAATCACGGCTAACGGAGAAAAAATATATGAAGAGAAGTTTAAACCGACGGCTGGCTGGAAAGATTTCGATGTACCGTTTAATAAAGTTTTAAATAGCATAGTCTTCAGTATCACGACAACAAATGACAGATGGAATCATTTTTTCTTCAATGCCTTTTTGGAAAATAAATAATCTTATAGAAATAACTTCGTTATTTATATAATTATTGCATTCGGTCGAAATGAAAATTAATTTTCATTTCTTCCTCATTTATAATTATGAGCATTTCAATTATTATCCCTTTTTATAATGAAGAGGATTGCATAGAAGATTGTATTTTACAGACAAAAAAAGTTTTTAAAAAAACTGACTATGAGATAATAGCCGTCAACGACGGCAGTAAAGATAATTCTCATAATATAGTTTCAAAAATTACCGAAACCAACCCAAAAATAAAATGCATATCTTGCTCACAAAATAAAGGTTATTCTAATGCTATTCAAGAAGGTATAAAAAACTCTATTAAAGATTACGTTTCTTTTATTGACGCTGACCTTCAATATCCGCCAGAAGAATTAATGAAAATGTATGATTTTGCCCTAAAAAACGATTTGAAATTCGTTATAGGCGCTCCTCAAAAAAAATATCAAAAACCTATTAGGATGCTGCTTTCTTCCGCCTATAACTCTTATATTGCCCTACTTTTCGGATTAAAATTGAAAGATGCTAATTCTTTGAAACTGATGAAAAGAGAAAATCTTGAAAAAATAAATTTTAGATACGGATATGGAATGATTGAAATTGAGGTATTGCTCGGTTTTAAAATGCAAGGAATACCCATAAACACTTATCCAATAAATGTCCGAGAAAGAATCGCAGGCAAATCAAAGTGTAGTTTTAAAATAATTTATCGTACCCTTATAGATTGCGCAAAGCTTAGATTCTTAAAAAATAAACTATTGAAAAATGTTCAACCAAATTAAAAAAAGCGATATTCTCAAAATCTCTTTAATTCTATTAGTTTTAATCTCTTCGGTTCTTTTTCTATACCGCCCTCATTTTAAAATAAATTTTGGCGGTGGAGATAATTTAGAATGGTATGAAGAGGCCAAAGAAAGAGACACTTTGACAAAAATTTTCGATTTTCAATACTATTCTGGGAGATATGGTCCCAGCTCTTATTTTAACCCAGTCCAGTTGGTCATTTGGCGATACATGACAACTAATTATGGACAGCGGTCATATCCCTACCATTTTCTCTGTATTTTAATTCATTTAATTAATGTCGTTCTCGTCTTTTTTATTCTTAATAATTTTATTAAAAATAAATTCTTTTCTTTTTCAGCGACTTTAAGTTTTGCAATTTACTATCTAAATTTTAAAACGATCGGCTGGATTGCGGCGACAATTACTACAGGTTTAACCGCTTTTTTCTTGCTTTCCACTTTCTTATTATTTTTGAAATATTTTCAAACAAAAAATAGATTATTGTATTTTTTATCGTTATTAACTTTCCTTATAGGAACTTTTGCAAAAGAAACCGTTGTATTTGTGGCTCCTATATTATTGACTTATTATCTTACGACTCAGAGAAAAAAGATTTTCAAATTTATAAAAACTGATTTGATTTTCTTACCTTATTTAGTGTTATCACTGCCTATAATCTTAATTACCTCTACGAGACTAAGTAGTTCTGCGCTAATTAATAATTGGGGCGGATTTAATTTTGGAATACATATGTTTTATAGGTTTATTGATTTTCTTATTTATCTAATTACTGTAATCCCCGTATCTTTTAATATTCAAATAACTATTACGATGTTTATTTTAATTTCTTTCCCCATTTTAATTTATTATGGAATAAAAGATAAAAATTTATTATTTCTCGCTATCTGTTTATTCTTATTAATTTTAATTTATATTTACTCTAATTTCCGCGATATTTATAATTTAGGTAGATATTTATATCTGCCTTCAGTCGCCTGGTTTGGTCTGCTGTATTACATAGTTTCAAATATAAAAAACCTAAAAATAAAAATACTAAGCTCTTTCTGTTTAATCAACTACACAATAATCTTGAATCTATTTTTAATATTAACAAAAGGATGAAAGATAAATTAAAAAAACTGATTCCAATTTTTATCCTTACTTATTGCCTGATTATTGTTCCGACTATTTTGTATAAATATAGTGTTTATTTAGATAAACCAAATAATTATATATGGGAGCAAGTAAAAGAATATCTAATCTATTCCGGAAAATATAATAATGAACCGATTGTTTTTAATCCAAGCTGGTTAAAAAACTATGCTACCGACTATAGTCGATTCCAAAAATTTAATATTGTGAGAAAAAATAATAATTTTTACAGTTATTGGTTAATTTCGATGGATAAAAAATCCGTCCCAAAAAATTATCAGGCGGTTGCAACTAAGGAAATTAAAAATTTATTTGTCTTTAAATTAATACAGGTAAAATGATTGCTTTAACAATAGATTGCGAACAATGGAACTGCCCTTTATTAGAAGGGAAAAAAGTTAATGAAAATAACGAAACTTCTTTCAGTAAAAAAGGAAATGAAATTATTTTGGATTTGCTTGATAAATATAAAATAAAAGCCACTTTTTTTATTACAGGATACTTTGCCGAAAAAGAGCCTGAACAGGTAAGGCTTATAAAAGAAAACGGCCATGAAATCGCCTGCCACGGATATAATCATTTTTATCGCGACAATAAAGATTTAGATATAAAACAAGACATAGTTAAAGCAAAAGGAATTCTGGAAAAAATAACCGGGGAAAACATAAAAGGTTTCCGAGCGCCGCAAATGCAGTACTCTGAAAAACTAATTGAAATATTAGACGATTTAAATTTTAAATATGACAGCTCCCTACATCCCTGTTATCTGCCGGGATATTACAATAATTTAACTAAACCGACTGAAATCTTCAAACCATTAGAAAATTGTGACGTTATAGAAATACCCGCTTCGGTCAGCTCTTTTCGTTTTCCAATCAGCTGGTTATTTATTAGATTATTCGGCATCAACCGAGTAATTATCGCTTGTAAAAAGTTACTGAAAAAAAATATGAGACCGGTTCTATATTTCCACTCTTGGGAATTTATTGAAATGGAAAGTAAATATGTGCCTTTTTATTATAACTTTCACACCGGCAAATCTTTCGCGAAAGACATTGAAAAATTAATACGCGAATTTAAAAACGCTCCTTTTGTGCCCTTAGAAACCTTAATTAAAATTTAGATGACGAGTGTAAAAAATTATATTATTGTAATCCCAGTATTTAATGAGGAAAAAAGAGTTGAAAAAGGGATTTTAGGATTAGAAAATTTTGTTTATCACAAATTAAAGGAATATCCGATTAAAATTATTATCGCTGATGGAAAGAGCACTGATAAAACAACTGAAATTGTTAAAAAGTTGGAAAAAAAGTTTAATAACCTGCGATTAAAAGAAATCGGAAGAAAAGGGAAAGGATTTCAATTAAAAAAAACATTTTTAGAAGAAAAAGCTGATTTTTTTATTCAAATGGATATTGACTTAGCAGTTCCTTTAAAATATATGGAAGAATTAATTTTTTGGTTAGAAAAAGGTTGCGATATAGTAATCGGCTCAAGATTTAAAAAAGAAAGTAAAGTAAAAAGAAGTATTTATAGAAGAATATTAAGTTCAGGTTATAGTTTTCTAGTAAGATTATTTTTTGGAACCTCAATTATGGATTATCAATGTGGCTTTAAGGGATTAAATTCTGAAAAAATAAAGTTAGTCCTCCCTGAAACTAAAGATAATAAATGGTTTTTTGACACAGAGTTAATTTTAAGAGGATTAAAAAAAGGATTTAAAATTAAAGAAATTCCAATAGAATGGGAAGAAAAATCGAGTTCTAAGTTAAATATCTTAAAAGACGGTTTTTTAATGTTTTTTTCACTTTTGAGATTAAGGTTGAGAAACCGTAATCGAAATTAATGAACTATCGGCTAGTTCGTTAATTATATTAAGATAACTGTTTAATCCGTGGCAAACAGAGTCGGTTCTTATGTATTCCTGTCTTTGATCCCAAGGAATGCCACCGAGCGCCATTTCTGGATTTTTAACACCAGACATACTTTCTTTTGGATAAGTGTTTTGGACGAGCCATCTTGTCGCCAAAACTACCGCCTCTTTATATTTTTCGCAGTCATTTTTGTTTTCCTTTTGGCAAAAATCATAGAGCTCGGACATAACCTCGCTTATCCAGCCAACACCGCTGGTTGAATAAACGCCTTTCCACTGGCCATAAGTTGAAAGCTTATTCGGATCATCCATCTGGTCGTTTAAAATCCTATTAGCCATTTCAAAAACAATTTTTTCATAATAATCGCTTTTTTTAGCGCGATAAAAATCAATCAAAGACATAACAACCCAAGAGTTTGATATAGGATTTATTTCACGGTAATCATCTTTGATATAATTTCTGCCAACTTCCTCATACTTTCCCGCTAGATATTTGGCAATATTTTCCGCTCCTTTATAATAATTTTCTTCTTTTGTCGCTAAATAAAGTCGTGAAAAAGCAGAAAGGACCTGCCCGTTATAAAGCAGAGATTCTTTTGTCCCAGAAAACCATTTTTTACTTTCACTATCGTACCTTATATAAGATTTCGTTGAACCATTGCTTTTTTTCATAGTTAACAGCCAATCCCCTGCCAACTTGGCAGATTCCAAATATTTTTTGTCGCCAGATAACTCATATAATTTTATTAAAGTAAAAATAGTTTTAGCGCTAGTGCCGGTAAAATATTTCAGCTCTTTTTCTTTGATATCTAAATCATAAGAATAATAAAAAGCGCCAAAAACCTTTTTATCTTCTTTATTCTGCATAGAAAGGATAAAATCAGCGCTGTTATAAATTTGCTTTAAAAGTTCTTCGTCTTTTTCAGAGTTGTAAATTTTCAAAAGAGTATAAATAGTAGAAGAAGTGTAAATTGTATATAATTTATTTTCAAAAGTGTCGTCAGTTGGGTAATAATATTTATGCGCTCCATTTTCGTTTTTATCTATTGTCCTTAAAAGATAATCTTTTCCTTGCTGGATTTTTTCTTGAATTAAATTTTTATCAAGATAGCGTATTTCCGGCCATTGTCCTATGTTTTTTTCAATTTTGTTATTTATAACTGAACCTGAAAGTAGGACTGATAAAATAATTGCCGCCAAAATTAAAATGGAGAAAATAAAAACTTTATTAAAAAATATTTTCTTGTTCATAAGCTTATCGTTAAAACTTTCTAATTTAAATAATAACGCAAGTAGATGAGATAGTAAACCTCGTTAGAAATTTTTGACGAAAAATATTTTTTCAAAATATTTTTCTCGCACTCGTAAAAAATGACCTCTAATAATCTACTTTATTTCTACAAACGGCCTTATTTTAGGCAGGCAAACTTCTAACGGGGTAAATAAAAAAGGCAAAGAGATAATTTTCTTTGCCTTAAGATTTTTACTTTGCCGGTTTTAATCAGCTTTTGAGATAATCGGGGTTAGCGGCAATAAAGACTTCGTAATTTCAGGTTGTTTAGATTTAGTTATTGTGTTTACATCTTCTGTCGGCGTTGTTGGCAAGTTTGCTGTTGCAGAATTTAATAATTCTGTCTCCGCGACTAATGCCTTAAAAATACGAACTACTTCAATATTTGTAGTATTATTGGAATCAGCAGAAAACTTATCAAGTTGATCGACCACATAATTTGGATTAACGGGATGTCTCTGGCTTTTCCAGGCTAATGGGTCAAAGCGAATAGAATTATTTGAGTCAACTAGCTTCAGTTTCTGTAGCTTAGAAATCTCAATTCTTATTTTTGGATATTTCCAAAATTTGAGAAATTCTAAAATAGCTTTTTTGTACTCGTCGGCCGCAATGTTTTGCACAGAAACCGCTATAGTATTTTTATTTGGGAATTCTTCGCCGACCATTTTTAAGAGCTCTTTTTTCTGTTGACACTTTTCATGAATCAGTTTCGCAACCTGAGTCTCGAAAGACTTTCTTAGCACATAATTTACTTCATTATTTTCGGAAACTGGAACCCTTTCAAAAGCCTCTCTCAAATTTGCTGTTTGCACATAAAGAGGAACTAGTGAGGTTTCTTTTTTTATAACACTTGGTCTTTCCATTACCGCAGATGAGTTAATTCTCGACCTGTTCACGATATTAAAAAATAGCACATTGCCACGAACAGGAATTAATTTTCCATCCCTTCCCTTAGGCGGTAATTTGACTGCTGCCCTTGCTGCGTCACTCACAGGAGGACATTTCCCCTTTAATTTCGGGCAAAGAAACCCGAATATGCCGAATACTACAACTACAATCCAGAGTTTGATTATTATTTTCTTCATATATATCCTTTCTTTCACTATTAACTTTTTAATGTTCAGATTTAATGTTTTTACATTATTTTAATTATATCACTTTGAAACACTCTGTCAATCTTTCTATCCCCTTTAAAAGATACACAGGCCTATTTGTTTACATTTGCGGTTTTATTGCTAAAAATACAAATTGACTGGAAGATAGTAGCGGAGTAAAATTAAAAAAATTGGTATTATATGAAAAATATTTCAATCGTCATCCCAGTTTATAACGAAGAAGGGATAATAAACCGAGTAATTACAACTTTGTGCGATTTCTGCAAAAAAAATCTCCGAAATTATAATTGGAAAATAATTATTGTTGATAATAATTCAACCGACCGTACTATGGAGATAGCAAAAAATCTTGTAAAAGAATTTAACGGCGAGATTTTCTATAAATTTATCCCTCAAAAAGGTAAGGGCTTAGCTATTAGGGAAAGCTGGAAAAGTTTTGATGCCGATATTTATGTTTTTATGGATGCCGATTTAGCCACCGATTTATCTGCCTTACCCACTCTTATAAGGGAATTGGAAAATGATAATAATTTGGTTATAGGGTCGCGTTTCATCAAAGGTTCTTTTGTCAAGCGCTCTCTGAGTAGAGAGATAGTTTCTAGAATTTTCAGTATTATTACCCGTTTAATGTTTGGCCTTAAGATAAAAGATTACACTTGCGGTTTCAAGGGCGTTGATAAAAATGTTATAAATAAAATATTATCACAGGTTAAAAATAATACTTTCTTTTTTGATACCGAACTGGTAATCCGTTCGGCTATTGACGGATTAAAAATAAAAGAAATACCAATTATCTGGGAAGATAGGGATAAAAACAAAAGCAGGGTTAACGTTTTAAAAGTGACGAAAGAATATTTGTGCGCATTGTCAAAATTAAAAAAAGACATAAAAGCTAAAAATATTTTATGAGTTATCCTAAAAAAAGAAACATCCTGATAATTTACAGTATTATTGTTTTGATATTTTCCTATTTCACCTATTTCAAAAATTACGATTATCCTCCGGCCACTTTCTGGGACGAAGTTTATCATATTACTTCCTCTCAAAGATATATTACAGGAGTAATGTTTATGGAAGTGCATCCGCCACTGGGAAAACTGTTTATCGCACTTGGAGAATATTTAATCCACCCAAACGATAACATTGCGCCTGAAGAGTTGCTCAAGCACACTCAAACGCATTCTGTAGCGAAAATGGATTACATAAAAGATTTTCCGGTAGGATATTCGTTTAAAGGCGTCCGATTTTTTTCCGCTTTGTTCGCCTGGCTTTCGGCCATCGTCTTTTTTTACATACTCTATTTAATTTCCAAAAACCCTCATATTTCCCTTCTTTTTTCTTCCCTTTATATTTTTGAAAACGCCCTAATCGTCCATTCCCGCGCCGCTATGTTAGAAGGTAGTCTTTTATTTTTCGTTCTTTCGGCAATAATTTATTTTGTTTATTTAGCCCAAAAACAATCAAAAAAAACTTGGCTCAACTATTTTATCTTAGGAATATTGGTCGGACTGGCCATATCTGTCAAAGTCACCGGAGGTATAACAGTTTTTCTATTTCCATTTCTTTTCCTTTTAGACCAAAAAGAGAAACTGAAAAACTGGAAAGAAAATAAATTACCGCTGATTAAAAAAATAATCGTTAAGGGATTAATTTTTACCAGTGGCTTTATCGCTATTTTTTGTTTGGTTTGGTATATTCATTTCTCTTTAGGCAAGACAATAATGGACAATAAATATTACAATGCATCCAATACATACAAAGAAGTTTTGAAAAATGGGGCTACTTCTGATCTCAAGTATTTTCCGACGATGTTGAAAGACAACCTCGTTTTTATGGTTAATTACAACAAAGGCGTCCCAAAGCTTGATATCTTCAACCCGGGTGAAACCGGCAGTTATCCAATCACTTGGCCACTAGGAGAAAATTCTATAAGATATCGCTGGGAAAAAAGCGGCAATAGTGTGCGGTATATATACTTGCAGGTCAATCCAATAACTTGGTTTTTAGGGCTAGCCGGAATAATTTTGTCCTTCATTCTAATAATCGGCCGAGTGATTTTTAAAGATCCGGCTAAAAACAAAAATCTATTTTATTTCATAACAGTTTTCGCAACGCTTTATGTTATTTATATGGCAATAATGCTCCAGATAGAACGAGTAATGTATTTACACACTTACTTTATTCCTCTTATTTTTTCTTTTATTTTAATTTTTCTCGTCTTTAATTACATTTTTGAAAGCAAAATTTTGGCTAAATCCAAAAAACTTTATCTTTGCTTAATCCTATTTGTAATTATAATCGTCGGGGTTTACAAATTCTTCAGCCCGCTCACCTATTACCAACCGCTGACTACCGAACAATTTGAAAAACGGATGTGGTTTAATAACTTCTGGAAACTGAAACCGATAAAATAGTCCGCCACTAACAAAAAGAGCGCCCAAGGCGCTCTTTTTGTTTTTAAATTTCTGCTTAAAACGGCGCGATCTCTCTCCATTTAGGCAATCCGCTTCCTCCTGATTTCACTAATATGTTATTAGGAGAAGTTAAACAATAACCGACTTCAGGATCATCAACTTTTAACTTCATAGAGTAACTACCGCTAATATTATAGGTATGGTAAGTGTTTCCTTTATCACTGCCGACTTGACCGTCGCCAAATATCCAAGAGTATGTTATCCCGTCGCCATTTTGGCATGAATAAGAAGCACCGCTTACGTAGTAGCAAATTGACGAATCCAAGAATGTAACCAAGCTTCCAACTACAGGAACTAACGGTGAAAAACTAAATTGAGGATAAGGCCAAGCGTGAGCAGCGGTTATAAATGTTGTTGGTATAGCAGACCAGCCAGAATCACCATGTTGGTCCCAAACTTTTGCCCGAACATAATAAGATGTTCCGTAAGGGATGCGATCAGTAGCAGAAGGATTCAAACTTACCTGAACTATCTGGCTATTAATACTTCCTACTGGGTTTGAAACAAGAAAACTTCTGTTAATCTCTGGAGAAGAGAAATCGGAATCATTATCTACCTGAAAAGCAAAGCTTATTTCATTTTCTCCATCTATGTCGCGATATGTCCATTGGAAAGAACCTACTATGCCATTACAATAATTTTCAGAATTAGGTACGAAAACAAAGCTTCCACTTTCAATATATGGTGACGGATTTTCTTCCTCCTCTTCTTCCTCTTCTTCCTCTTCTTCCTCTTCTTCCTCTTCTTCCTCTTCTTCCTCTTCTTCCTCTTCTTCCTCTTCTTCCTCTTCCTCCTCTTCTTCCTCTTCTTCCTCTTCTTCCTCCTCCTCCTCTTCTTCCTCTTCTTCCTCTTCTTCCTCTTCTTCACCACAAGGCCAGTCATGTTCACAATCTACAACACAACAAGGTTCGCACCAACAAACAGTTGTACAACTCTCATCACAATAAACATAACCGGTATAACACCAACTATCCCCTAGACAACACTTTTCATAAAAATAGTTGCAAGGTGGAACAGAAATTCTATCACCACAAGGTAGCCCGGATCTATCACAACAATCTTTTTCAGGGGTACCATAACCAGAACAACTTTCATCGCAACCACCAGTAGATATATTTCCAGAACAACAAGCTTCTTCAGCATCTACGTTCTCTATTTTTTCTATTTTAAAAAACCATAAACAAAAAACAATCAATGCGAATATCAATAAAGTTGTTTTTAAAAAGGACAGGAAGGGAATTAATTGAAAATGATTTTTTCTAAAAAACATAAAAATAATTATTGAATACCCTTTAATTCTAATAGAACCTTTATCAAACAAGTTCGTCTTGCAAAATCAGAAACTTTAAAGCTTTTATCTTCTGAACAAAGAGCGGAGCTTTTTTCGTTAATCGCTTTTTCGGTAAGCGCTACTCCGCTCAGACACTCTTCCTTTAATTCAGGGGCGTCGATGATTTTTTCGCATATTTGAGTATCTAATATATTTATTGACTTATGAATTACGCTAGTATAGTTATCCACGGGAAAATAAATCTTTTCGTCTTTTTCTTTACATTTGCTAAAACATTCAAGCGTTAAATCTATATCTTTAATAGAACTGCAATATTTAGTAGGTTCAATTTTTAACACTTCTTTATTTTCCACCTCATAAGTATAATAACATTTATTTTGAAGCTGAAGAGATGGCGCTTTAGAGCAATCCTCAGGATTAAAATTCTTCAAAAGAACGCTCTTTTTAATACAATCGTCGTCTTTGCACCTTTCTATGGATGGTTTTAAATAAAAAAAGGCAAAAACAGCCGTTAATACTAAAACTATTACTATTGAAACTACTAGTATTAAAAGCTGTTTTTTATTCATTTTATTATTTTAGCACGATTTTACTGGCAACCGCCACCCGCACTGCCAGAAGGGGTTACTTGCTGAGAACTCTCATATTGTTCAGAAAAACTAGACGCCGCACTTTTCTCGCTTAGTTTTTGTGAGCAAATTTCTAGATTTTCACTGAAACCACAACATAATAAAGTTTTTACCGCCTCAGCTGTTCTTCCGCCAAACCAGAATTCCGAACCTCGTTCCCCATTTAAGAACATTGTCGGAGAGCCGTTTGCCCCGTATTTTTTTTGCAAGTCAAAATCCACTTGCGCATATTTTAAACCACGACTGCTATCCGTCATACAAGCATTTAATCCACTTGTATTTATTTTAGCAGATACTAAACAACTTTCCATGTCTCCTTTTTTAATATGGCAGGAAATATAGTTCCAGTATTTGCTCCCCTCTTCTTCCCTTATACAAATCTGCCTTAAATTTTCCTGCGCTTCCGCGTCCCCATGCATTGATGTTATTTTCTCGCCCGAAATAGAACCGAGATATTCTACTTTTATATTTTCGACTAAAGAGGGGATATTTTTAACAACTTCGGCTAAAACTCTCTGCATTTGCAAACCAAAAGGACATTTGCTTACCACAAAAGCTTCTAATAATGCTTTTTTGTCTTTTTTAATTTCTTCACAAGATGTTTTCTGCGCATTATTATTTGCTGTTTCAGCGGTAGTTCCGCCTGTATTCCCAGTAACTGCTTTTTCGTCTAAATTATATGCCTGTGGAAAAAACAGCTTTCCATCAATTGTGGTGTACCCTATTGTTTCGTTCGTCCCTATTTTAAACCGCACTTTAATAAATCCGTCTTCTTTAATCGCATCTATTAAAACAGCTGTTGACTGTCCTTTTAATATTTTTTCGTTAATATAAGTGATTGTTTTCTGGGCAATTTCCTGTGAAGAAGAATGTTCTGTTATCCCTAAGAATTTGAAATTTATTAATCCGCCTGAAAAACCAACAATCGCAACCGTAATAATAATACCGGCAACTGCAATCGCCGGAAGCATAAAATTTTGGGATAATAATTTTTTGCTTGGCTTCAACTCTTTAAAAAATTTGGCCACTGCCGAAAGAATATCTTTTTTATTTAACTTAGACATAGGTTTTATTTATTGAAAATATTTTTTAAATTAATAAACTTTATTATTTTTATTATACATTAAAACCTACTTGCAAAAAAGGATGTCAAATTGTGAATAACTTTTTTACCGGATAAAAAGACTTCCTATGTATGGGACAAGACCCGAATTTTTTCAGCATTTTTATATGTAGTTTCGTCGGATATCCTTTGTGCTTATCAAATCTGTATTGGGGATATTTTTTATGAAACCTTTCCATTATTCTATCGCGACTGACTTTAGCGATAATACTAGCTGCTGAAATTGAAATAACTTTTTGGTCGCCCTTAATAATACTTTTTTGTGACAAACCTATATTCAACCTAAAATTTCCGTCAATCAACAAATAATCTATATTTTTGAACTTTGGATTTAGAATTTGCTCCGACTTTGTTCCGACCTTGTCGAGAATGCTCGACTTTGTCGGCATCGAGAGTCCTCGACGATGTCGGGATTTAGAGTTTAGTATTTTGGATTTAGAATTTAAATTAGCGACGGCCTTAATCATTGCTAATTTTGTCGCTTCTAAAATATTAATTTCGTCAATGATTTTTTCCGAGACCTTTCCTATCCCCCATTTGATGTTTGGGTGAGTAGTAATAACATCGTAAAATTGCTCTCGTTTTTTAGGTGAAAGTTGTTTTGAATCTTTGATGCCAGAAATCCAAAACCCTAAATTAGAAATCCCAAACAAATCCAAATTACTAAATTCTAAATTCAAAATGCGTTTAGACTTTTGAGTTTTTGAATTTTGAACTTGCTCCGACTTTGTTCCGACCTTGTCGAGAATGCTCGACTTTGTCGGCATCGAGAGTCCTCGATTATATCGGGATTTAGGATTTAGGATTTTGGATTTAGGATTTTTCAGCATTACTGCTGCTGCAACCACCGGTCCCGCGAGCGGTCCGCGACCTGCCTCGTCTAATCCAACAACCGCTTTACATTCTTTCTTCCACAATTTTTTTTCTTCATTAAAATTAGGATATTTCATAAAATAGAATAATAATATATAAAAATACCCTCCGTGAAAATCACGCTATAGCGTGATTTTCACGGATACGTCACTATATCAATTTAAAAACTTTTTCGAAATAATTTTCATTATCAATCGACTCTAAAATACCGAAACGAACATACTTATTTAAATTAAAAAATTTAACTAAAAGTCCTATTTCTTTTTTACATTCATAGGGAGTTATAAAAATACTCTTCTGCAATTTACAAAATCCTATTTTCTTTAATTTTTGGCGAAGCGCGTCTCTTCCTCTTTTATATTTTTCTGGAATATCAAAGGCAACTATTCTCCATTTCCCATCCCATTTCCCTTTTTTGTTTTTTAAATTATCAAGCTGATAATTTAATGCTTTTAATTCACCTTTTTTTGTTAACAATATTTCTATTAAGCCGTTTTCTTTTTTGTTTTTTTCTATAAACTTAAAGCGATAGAGATCGCTTATTTCTCTTTTTAATTCTTTTTGGTTTATTTTCTTCCATTCTTTAGAAACCGTTCTTAATATTTTTAACTGCTTACCATGCGTATAACTACAACCAAAAGCTATCCCGCCCAATAAAAGTAATAATATTTTTTCTTTTACTGTATTCATTATTTTGTTATATCACAAAAACATAAAATATACCCTCCGTGAAAATCACGCTATAGCGTGATTTTCACGGAGGGTATATAAACGATAATAAATAAACAATAAAAAAATGAAAACGATATCCTCCCCGCACCCCTATGGGTCGGTTTTCCTGTAGGGGAATAAAAAAAATCGCTCGTTTGTCTATGAGACAATAAACGAGCGATATCTGGAACCCCTACCTTTCAGGAGGAAAGGGGTTGACAATAAAATCGGGAGATAAACAGCAAAACAAGCTAAAGGAATAAAAATATGGATGATTGAACGAGCAGTCGCACCCGGTGAAGAAATGCAAACTGCTCGCAGGAGGAGGAAGAAGAAGATTTCGGTTTTTATCAGATTGTTAGATATTCAGAATATCTTTTAATTTAATTGTCCAAAGAACAATTAATTAATTATTATATCATAATAAAAAATACCAGCCTGTCCGTCAATAGCATGTTATCCCCCTGCTTGCTTCAGATATTTTAATGAGTTAGAATATCAATAAACCCGTTGCGTAATAATTAATCTACTGCAAATTGAATCTTTCGGCTACAAAATCATAAAATCTCCTCGTCTTATCCATTTCATTGATAAAACTCGTCGCTTTTCTGATTTTTCGCCCGCAAATCTTCAATTTTCGTAACGAAAATTATTACGCAACGGGTTTAATTACAATGAAATTTTCTCACCTCTTCACCCCCACACCAGAAGTTTTTGAAAAAACTTTGGTGTGGGGGCAAGCGTCCACCCTTTATGACAAAATTCACACACTTACATGTTCACACCCACTATTCCCTATTAGATGGTCTGCCTAAAATTGATGAGCTTTTAAATTATACGAAAAAATTAGGGATGGATTCTATAGCTCTTACCGACCATGGTGTTCTTTACGGTGCAGTTGAGTTTTATAAAAAGGCAAAGGAGATTGGAATAAAACCAATAATTGGCTGTGAGCTCTACCAATCATATGAAGGAATGACCCAAAAGAGACCGAATATTGATTCAAAAAGATATCATTTGATTCTTTTGGTAAAAAACGAAGAAGGTTATAAAAATTTAGTTAAATTAGTTACAAAAGCCCAATTAGAGGGCTTTTATTATAAACCAAGAATTGACGAAGATTTGCTGGCGCAACACTCAAAAGGCTTAATCTGTCTTTCTGCCTGCTTGCAGGGAAAAATTCCTCAATTGATTTTGGCAAACAGATTAGAAGATGCAAAAAAACAGGCCTTAAAATATCAGGAAATTTTTAGCAAAGATAATTTTTATCTTGAGATACAACATCATCAAAACATTCCAGAACAGGAAAAAATAAATAAAAATTTAATAATTTTTTCAAAAGAATTAAATATTCCTTTAGTGGCAACTAACGACAGCCATTATTTAAAACCTGAAGACACTGAAGTCCAAGATGTTTTGATGTTAATTAACACTGGGGCTGATTCCAACGACCCCGAAAGATTAACAATGAAAGATAATAACTTCAGCCTAAGAAAGCCGGAGGAAATGGCAGAATTGTTTAAAGAAACTCCGGAAGCCATAGAAAATACTCAAAAAATTGCTGAATCTTGTAATTTTCAGTTTGAACTCGGAAAAACAAAACTTCCTACTTTCCAAGTTCCGGATGGCAAAACCGCGGAACAATATTTAGAGGAGCTTTGCTATAAAGGAATTCCTGCCAGATACGGAGAAAATCTCCCGATAAATTCAGAAAATTTATCGAGGACTCACGATAGCTCTACTATCGGAGCAGACCCGAAAGTAATTGAAAGATTAAACTATGAACTTTCTGTTATTAAAAAAACTGGTTTTGCCGGATATTTTTTGATTGTCCAAGATTTTGTTAATTGGGCGAAGTCAAACAGAATTGTTGTAGGACCCGGCAGAGGTTCGGCCGGCGGGTCTTTAGTAGCTTATTTAACTAATATCACCAATGTTGACCCATTAAAACACAATCTCCTTTTTGAAAGATTTTTAAATCCAGAAAGAATTTCAATGCCTGATATTGATTTGGATTTTACTGACCGACGCAGAAATGAGGTTATAAATTATATCGGCCAGAAATATGGCAAAGACCATGTTGCTCAAATTATTACATTTGGAACTATGGCCGCCAGAGCTGTTATTAGAGATGTCGGCAGAGCATTAGCTATCCCCTATAGTTATTGCGACAGAATAGCAAAAATGATTCCCTTTGGTATGTCTTTAAAAGAGGCGCTTGATGGCGTAAGCGAATTTAAAGAACTTTATGAAAGCGATGCTGAAGCAAAAAGATTAATTGATTTGGCAAAAAATCTTGAAGGAGTTGCCCGCCACGCTTCAACTCATGCCTGCGGTGTTGTTATTTCTGAAAAACCTTTAACCGATTACGTCCCTTTGCAACATCCGACTCAAGATGACGAAACTATTGTTACTCAATATGAAATGCATGCCATTGAAGATTTAGGACTTTTAAAAATGGACTTATTGGGTTTGAAAAATTTAACTATTATTGAAGATTGTTTAGCGCGTATTTATCAGATTTATGGCAAATCAATTCAAGTTGATAACATTCCCGCAGACGATGAAAAAACCTACAAACTTTTTCAAGAAGCGAACACAATAGGTATTTTCCAATTAGAATCATCAGGAATGCAAAATTATTTAAAACAATTAAAACCAACTAGTTTTGATGATATTGTGGCAATGGTTGCTCTATATAGACCGGGACCGATGCAATTTATTCCTGATTTTATCAAAGGAAAACATAAAAAGAAAAAAATAGAATATTTGCATCCTAAATTACAACCTATTTTAGAAAGCACCTACGGCATTTGCGTTTACCAAGAACAATTAATGCAGATCGCCCAGCATTTAGCCGGATTTTCTTTATCCGAAGCCGATGTTTTAAGGAAAGCAATCGGGAAAAAAATAAATGATCTACTCCAAGCTCAAGAACAAAAGTTTATTTCTGGCTGTATCAAAAATGAAGTGCCTAAAAAAACCGCTCAAGAACTTTGGCAATGGATTTTACCTTTTGCCTCTTATGGATTTAATAAAAGTCACAGCGTGGGTTACGCCACGATTGCCTGCCAGACAGCTTATTTGAAAGCTCATTACCCTGTTGAATTTATGGCAGCTCTTTTAACTTCTGAAAAATCAGACATTGAAAGAATCGCTGTCCTAATAAAAGAATGCCAAAAAATGGGAATCCCTGTTTTACCGCCAGACGTTAACGAAAGCTTTAGAAATTTTTCTGTAATTCCAAATGAAAATAAAATACGTTTTGGATTGCTGGCGATAAAAAATGTCGGCGAAAATATAGTTGAAGCAATTTTAGCAGAAAGAAAAGCCAAAGGAAATTTTAAATCAATGTATGATTTTATTTCCCGAATACAATCCAAAACCTTAAACAAGAAATCGTTTGAAAGTTTGATAAAAACCGGAGTTTTTGATAAATTAGAGGATAGGAGCAAGCTTTTATACAATATGGAGGATATATTGGAAGCTAATCGGGAAATCAAGCAAAACATGAATAATAACCAAACAAGTCTCTTTGCAAATTCCTCTTCATATAATCCCTCTGTATTAAGATTGAAAGAAGCTCAAAATATATCTCTAAACGACCAACTAAATTGGGAAAAAGAACTTCTAGGCCTTTACATCTCTGCCCACCCTTTAGATAGCTTTAAATCTGTTTTAGAAAAAAACTCTTATCCCCTATCAAGGCTAGACAATGACGTAGTCGGCAAGCTGGTAAAAATCGGCGGGGTGATATCAACAATCAAGAGGATTATAACAAGGAACGGAAAGCCGATGCTTTTTATGAGCCTTGAAGATTTAACGAATAAGGTTGAGGTAGTTGTTTTCCCAACAGTTATTGATAGAAATCCCACTGTTCTTCAAGAAAATAAAATCGTGTTTGTAAAAGGCAAAGTTGACAACAGAGATGGCGAGATAAAAGTTATCGCAGATGAAATAGAAGAAATTATAAACACGGATTAATACGGATTTTAGCGGATTAATACTAATAAAAACCATCCGCATAAATCTGTCTTATCCGCATAAATCAGCGTCTTATGAACATAGAAACAATTCGTCATTCATTGGCTCATATTATGGCTTATGCCATTCAAGAACTTTATCCGAAAACAAAATTCGGAATCGGCCCGGCAGTAGAAAACGGGTTTTATTACGATATTGAAACTCAAAAACCGATAAGGCCAGAGGAATTGTCAAAGATTGAGGAAAAAATGAAAGAGCTAATTAAACAAGACATCAAGTTCAAGAAAAAACTAACCAATAAAGCCCAAGCGAAAAAGATATTTAAGAGCCAGCCGTATAAGCTGGAGCTTATCAAGGAACTCAAAGAAAAGAATGCCACTATCTACGAATCAGGCGATTTCATTGATTTGTGTAAAGGACCGCATATAAAGTCTGGTAAGGAGATAACTCCTGATGCTTTTAAATTAACAAGGATTGCCGGAGCTTATTGGAAAGGCAGCGAAAAGAATAAAATGCTGACCCGCATTTACGGATTGGCTTTTGCTTCTAAAAGAGAATTGATTGATTATTTAAACAACCTTGCTGAGGCAGAAAAGAGAGACCATAGGATTATCGGGCAAAAATTAGACTTATTTGTTTTTTCTGATTTAGTTGGACCAGGCCTTCCTCTTTTTACATTCAAAGGCGCCACCATTTTAAAAGAGATAAAAGATTATTGCAACGAACTTCAAAATGAAATCGGCTACCAGGAAGTACAAACTCCCAACATGAATAGAGCCGAACTCTTTAAAATTTCTGGCCATTATGAAAAATTCAAAGACGACATGTTTAAAGTTGTTTCACATTATACAGAAGAAGACTATTATCTAAAACCGATGAACTGCCCTCAACATACGCAGATATATGCTTCGAAACCAAGAAGCTATAAAGACCTGCCTATAAGAATTGCTGATTTTGCCCAACTTTATAGAGACGAAAAAACAGGGGAACTTTCTGGCCTTACGCGTCTGCGTGGATTTGCCCAGGATGACGGCCATTCCTTTTGCAAAGAAGATCAGATAAAAGATGAGTTTAAGTCTGTACTTTCTGTTATTGAGAAAGCAATGAAAACTTACGGGATGAATTATAAGATAAGATTTTCACTATGGGATCCGAAACATCCCGAAAAATATTTGGGCGATACTAAAATTTGGAAAAAATCGCAACAAATGCTTGAAGAAATCTTAATTGAAAACAAAATTGAATATTTCAGAGCAATCGGAGAAGCAGCTATGTACGGCCCGAAAATGGATTTAATATCAAAAGATTCTTTAGGAAGAGAATGGCAGATATCAACTATCCAATTAGATTTCATTATGCCTCAGAGGTTCGGCTTAAAATATGTTGACTCTGACGGAAAAGATAAAACTCCGGTCATGATACACCGGGCAATAGTCGGCTCTCCGGAAAGATTCTTCGGCATTCTGATTGAACATTACGCGGGCAGTTTTCCTGTTTGGCTTTCCCCTATTCAAGCTTGGGTTGTGCCAGTGGGAGATAATCACAAAAAATATGCCAAAGAAATTTGCGAGAAATTATTAAATGAAAAAATAAGAGCGGAGATAAAAGACGACAATAATACTATTTCAAAAAAGATTAGAGAGGGGGAAATACAAAAAATCCCTTATCTTTTAATTGTTGGTGATAAAGAAATTAAATCAGGTTCCGTAGCAGTAAGGGAAAGAAAGAAAGGAGATGTCGGTATGATAAAATTTGCTCAATTTATTGAACAAATTAAAAAAGAAATAGAGACCAAGAAATCCTAAATCCCAAACCCTAAACTCTAAATAAGCCCAAATTCCAAAACCCCAAATCCAAAAGTGTTTATAATTATAAGCGAGGATGGAAAAGAAAAATTTATTTTTATTTTTCAACCGAGCGAAATAATTATGTGGCAACGCCACAATAATTTAGATATTTGGATTTTGAATTTGTTTAGAATTTAGAGTTTAAAAAACTTATGCCTCAATTATCGCAAGCAACCAAAGATCTTCTGTCGCAATATCGTTCCGGAGATAAAGTTAATCAACTCCCAGAAGGAGTAACCACTGTTCATGTAGATGAAGTCGCAGCAAAAGTCGCTGTTTTCTATGAAAAAATAAGAGGGATTATTGATTGGAGAGAAGAGCATCTTCTAAAGAGAGGGGCTATACAGAGGACGTTAAAAAGACATTTTTTTGTAGGTATTGATATCCTCCAGGAAAAATTGACCCGCGAATCTATCGCCGAGCCTTTGGTCTTAGAATTAATACGCGGCGGGCATTATCCAAATGATAAAATTCCAGAAACGAAGATAACTGACGTTCAAAAAATAATTGAAAAATATATTTTTATTCTGAAGAATATACCTCAAGCCGAAAGCGGACAAGACTCCTTGCATTTTTACAATTGGCTTTTATCAATTGCGGCCTGCGAAATTGAAGAAACCCTTAGCTCCTCTTACAAAGAAAGAGCCCTTATCTCCTATATGTACGAATTAATGAAAGAACGCATTGTTCTAAATGAAGGAGCTCTCGCTATAAAACCGCTTAAGGAGGAAGAAAAAAACGTCCAAATATACATCGCCGTCCAAAGAGCTCTCTTCAAGCTTGATGCGCCAGTAATAAGCTACCATTTATTGAAATACAAATATCCGGATTGGAGAGATATAGGACAAGAAAAATTGCTGGAAGCCGCAAAAAATATGCTCTTGTTGGAAAAAAAGATAGAAAGAAATTTATCGCACCCCTTATCGGGCAAGTTTTATCAAATTTGTGAAAAATATGACACCCCATACTTGCTTTTAGGAGACATTTTATCTGAAGAGAATCCCGAAGAGCTCTCTAAAAAAATAGCAGAACCGGAAGCTATGGAGAGTTTAATTAAAAATACCTACAACAAAAGACTATCTACTCTTAAAACCAGGGTTCATCGCGCCGCTTTTTACTCAACACTTTCTGTTCTATTGACTAATGCTTTTTCAGTTCTGATTTTAGAAATACCAGTAGCAAAATTAATCTACGGCTTTTTCAGCAACTCCCCTTTTCTTACAATATCAGTGGATATTTTAGGACCAACATTCTTAATGTTCTTAATGGTAGCCACAATTAAACCGCCGACGAAAAATAATCTGAACATTGTAATAATGGAAACAATGAAAATTATTTATCAAAAAGAAAAGCAGGATGTTTATGAAGTAAGACATTCTCGACAAAAGGGACTTATCATGAAATCAATTATTGGTCTTATTTATCTTTCTGTAGCTTTAGTCTCTTTTGGAGCCATCTATTGGATTTTCTATCTTGCTAAATTCCCTATAACTTCAGCGGTAATCAATATTATGTTTATAGCTATAATTATGTTCACTGGACTAGCTATCAGACGAAAAAGTGAAGAGCTCACGGTTGAAGAGGCAACGCCGGGTTTCTTGGGTTTTATATTTGATATTCTTTCCTTGCCAATTGCCAGCACGGGCCAGTGGCTATCTAACAAATGGAAAAAATACAATATTATCTCCGCCTTCTTCAGCGCGTTGATAGATCTGCCGTTTATGACATTTGTGAGGTTTATAGAACAATGGAGATATTTCCTAAAAGAGAAAAAAGAAAAAATGCACTAATCTAATCGCTGATAAGACGCTGATTTCTACGCTGATAAAAGGCTGATTCAGCGTAAATTCTGCGTATATTTCAGCGTTAACTCAGCGGAAATAAGTATGTCTAATTCAATAAAATTATTTTTAACCATAACAGTAATCTATTCTGGATTAGTAATGGGTTTATCCGTTTCCGCTCAAACATTAATCCCAGAAAAAGCGCTTACTGCAACTGCAAATTCACAAAGCTTAGAAATTAAAGACCAAAATTTATTGCCAGATAGTCCTTTTTACTTTCTGAAAGAATGGAGTCGCGGAATCCAATCTCTTTTTACCTTCAATGATGTGAAAAAAGCCGAACTGAAAGAAAAGTTTGCCAATGAAAAGCTGCTAGAGCTACAAAAACTGATAGATAACAACGCCAGTCAAAAGATAATAGAAAAGGCAGCTGACAAGTACGGAGCAGAAATGGAAAAGATAAAACAAGCTGTAGATAAAATAAAAGATAAAACAGAAGATAATTCTAAGGTAGAAGAATTTCTAGACAAGTTCACCAAACAAGCGCTTTTACACGAAGAGATCCTCCAAAAATTAGAAGATCAGGTTCCAACCGAGGTTTTTCAAAAGATAGAAGAAGCGCGGAAGAATCACATTGATAAATTTTGGGAAGTAATGCAAAAACTGGAAAACAACAAAGAAGAGATTAAAAATAGAATAGAAAATAAAATACAGGAACAATCGGGTCAAGAACTTTTAGGAATCAAATCATTGGAAATATTAAGCGGTTTAGAAGAAAATGCGTCATCGGAAGATATTAAAAAGATGATATGGGGAATAAAGCAAAACGCCATTCAAAATCTAGGACAAAAAATAGAAAACTTAACAATAGAGGAACAAGAAACACTTAAAAGCTACATAAGTAATCCAGCTGGCGACAAAACAAGAAGACTCCAAGCGATAGAAACGTTAAAGTCAGAAATAACAAATAATCCGCCAATTAAAGAAAAGCTTATGGAGTCCCGCCAAAATGTATTAGAAAAAATAGGAGAAAAAAATCAAACGAGAAATTGCCCAATTCTTTCAACCCCAGGACTAGATTTTTGCACCAATGGCAAAATAGCGACAGAAAAAAATGATGCTGGTTGCGTTAATTTTGAATGCACCGAAGAAACACAGGACGGAAATACAGGAAATAATAAATGCTCCCCTATTTGCTTAAACATTAATACCGGATCAGAGGGTTGGTATAACTCATGCGACAATGAATTAATAAAATATGACAGCTGTAAAGATTGTAAAGTTACTTGTAAAAATATCGGGGCTAACTCTGAAGGATTATACAATTCTTGCTCTGGAATTTTAATTAAAATGGAGAAATGCGGCGAGAAACCAGCAATATGCGCGCAGGTTTACGACCCCGTCTGCGGGAAAAATGGAAAAAATTATAATAATGAATGTTTTGCAAAAAATGCCGGTAAAGAAATTGCCTATAAAGGAATTTGCAAATTAGAGTGCCAAAAAGATACTGATTGTCCGCAAAAATGCGCTGTTAGTTTCGTTGCCGCAAACTGCAATACAAAAGTAAAATGCGTAAATAATAAATGCGTTACAATAGAAGTAAAAAGCACAGGGAATGAAAACACTGGTAAATCAACCAACTCAACTAATTCAAGTGAAGGATGGGAACCGCGAGAAGGAAGCAATGAACCAGAGGTACCATTTGTTGACACAGGCGAACAGGAATAAATTATTTATAAAAACAGCCCTTGAACGGGCTGTTTTTCTATTATAATATAAGCCGTATGAAACCCCGTTAGAAGTTTACAAAAATTAGATTTACTTTACTCTATTTTTTTTATAATATAATTCAATTTTAGCAAAAGAGAGTTTTCCTCTCTTTTACCGCAGAGAAATATGGCAAACTTCTAACGGGGTGAAATAAATCGAATGACACAAAAATATTACATAATAACTTTCGGCTGCCAGATGAATGTATCGGATTCGGAAAGAATCGCAGCGGTTTTAGAATCTATAAAATACAAACCTGTTCAGAAAATAGAACCTGCTGATTTGGTTGTAGTAAATATGTGTTCTGTGAGACAATCAGCCGTTGACCGAGTTTTTGGTTTAAACCAAAAACTCGTCAAACTCAAAAACCACAACCCACAACTCACAACTATATTAACTGGCTGTGTTCTAAAAAAAGATGAGAAAAAATTATCCAGATTTTTTGATTACATTATCAATATTAAAGATATTGGAAAACTGCCTAAAATTTTAAGAAACAAAAATGAGGGAAAAAAAGATTACCTTAGAATAAAACCAGCGCACGTTAATAAATTTTCTGCAATAGTGCCGATTATGACTGGATGTAATAATTTTTGCGCCTACTGCGTTGTCCCATACACTCGTGGAAAGGAAGTTTCAAGGCCGGCCAAAGATATTATCTGCGAGATTAAAAACTTAATTAAGCGCGGATACAAAGAAATCTGGCTGATGGGACAAAACGTGAACTCTTACGGAGTTCAACGCGAAACTGATGCGAAACAAAACGCGAAACTGATGCGAAACAAAATAAACTTTCCTAAATTATTAAAGATGGTAAATAATATTCCAGGAAACTTTTGGATAAGGTTTACCTCTTCCCATCCTAAACCCAGCACTAGGGCAAAGCTCAGTGCTGGACTAGTCCCGTACCGAAACAAAGTTTCTGGTACGGGGGATTTTTCTTGGAATGAATTAATCAATATTATAGCTAAAGGAGAGAAAATCACCCCCTACCTTAATCTTCCGGTCCAAGCTGGTGACGATAAGGTTCTGAAAAGAATGAATAGGCCTTATACAATAAAACAATATATAAATATCATTAAGAAAGTCGGAAAGAAAATTCCTGATATTTGTCTTTCAACAGATATAATTGTCGGCTTCCCCGGAGAAACAAAAAAACAATTTCAGAATAGTGTTAAATTGTTTAAAGAGATAAATTACGACATGGCATATATCTCAGAATATTCTCCAAGACCAAAAACAATGTCCGCTAAAATGAAAGACGATATTTCCATAGAAGAAAAATCTGAAAGAAAAAGAATTCTAAATAATATCTTAAAAGAAACTGCGTTGGGAAAAAACAAACGATACGTCAATAAAGTTGTAGAAGTTTTACCAATGGAATATAAGAACGGACTCTTATTTGGTAAATCTTGGCACTATAAAACAGTGAAGTTTAAAGGGAATAAAAACCTGATCGGAAAATTCGTTAAAGTAAAAATTACTAACGCTTTGCCTTGGATACTGGAAGGAAAAATAGAATATAGAATTTAGGATTTAGGATTTAGAATTTAGAATAAAAAATCATGGATAATAAAAACAAAAAAATTATTGTTATCGTTGGGCCGACGGCTTCTGGAAAAACCGATCTATCTATTAAACTCGCCAAAAAATTCAAGGGCGAGATAATTTCTGCTGATTCAAGGCAGGTCTATAAAGGAATGGATATTGGTACTGGAAAAGTGACCAAAAAAGAAATGAGAGGTATCCCCCATTATCTTTTAGATGTTATATCGCCTAAAAAAAGATTTGATGTTGCTCAATATAAGAAGCTGGCAGAGGAAGCAATCAATAGGATATATAAGAAAAATAAGCTTCCTTTTTTAGTCGGTGGCACTGGTTTTTACATCCAAGCCGTAATTGATAATATTTCAATGCCTAAAATTAAGCCAGACTGGAAATTAAGGAAAAAGCTGGAAAAGAAGCCTATTCCCGAGCTATATAAAATGCTGGTTAAATTAGACCCTAATAGAGCCTCTAATATTGATAAAAATAACCCCAGGCGTCTAATAAGGGCCCTAGAAATCGTTCTAAAATCAAAGAGGCCTGTGGGTCCGCTAATCCCTCAAAAACCACGATTTAAGGCATTATTCTTAGGAGTAAAAAAAGACCAAAAAGAATTAAAAAACTTGATTGAAAAACGACTATTAAAACGACTAAAAAGCGGAATGATAAACGAAGTTAAAAAACTCCATCGCTCCGGAGTTTCTTGGAAACGATTAGAAGAATTCGGCTTAGAATACCGTTTTGTCGCACAATACCTGCAAAAGAAATTAACTTACAATGAAATGATCCAAAAACTGGAAAAAGAGATAGAACATTACGCCAAAAGACAAATGACTTGGTTTAAGCGCGATAAGCGAATTAAATGGATTAAGAATATAAAAGAAGCGGATAAATCAGTTAAAAATTATCTAATATTGACAGATAAAAAATAAAGCTATATAATATTTGAATAGAAGTAGACTATCTGAAGATAGAATTGTTATTTAAAAATTTTTTTGGAATAGGAGCGATATAATGAAAAAGAAAGTGTTCCAAATATGGTACCAAGTATTTCTACATGAATCATTGATGCGATTCCGATCGGCGCTAATAATAGGAGAAGGTGATAAAACCATGCCAAAAAAATCTTGCAGGAAGGATTGGCGAAAAATTATTATCCTCATGCCGACAGGCGACCCTAAGACTCGTTTTTCGATTGGGTTTTATAAAGACGACATATATAAACTATCAACTGCCACCAGAAAGGTTAGAAATGGTCCATTTGGAATGAGGATGGGTCCAGAGAACTGCGGATTCTTTATAGTAAGCAATAAAAAAGATAGACGACTTGGGTTAAAGTTTGTGGAGTATGCCGATATAGATGATAAAACTTATTCTAAATTGCCTCTTTATTAGGTGGGATAGCATACATAGGACTAAAAACCAGTGCAGAATTTTTTGCTCTGGTTTTTTTATTTGAGAATATTTTTCAACAATTTTTGAACCATTTCGGGATTAGCTTTGCCTCGGGTTTCTGCTATAACCTTTCCTGCTAAAAACTGCAAAGCATTCTGTTTTCCTTTTTTAAAGTCGTCTACTGCACTTTGGTTTTTTTCGATTACACTTTTAATCGCTTTTTCAATTTCTTTTTCGTCGCTAATCTGACTTAAGCCTTTTTCTTCAATAATCTGTGAAGGATCTTTACCAGTTTGCAACATTTGCACTAAAACTTCTTTCGCTGTTTTGCTAGTTATTTTTCCGTCGTTTATAAGAATTATAAATTCAGAGAAGTCTTCCGGAGTTATCGCGCATTCTTTCTCTGAAAATTGTTCTCCTAATAAGCCTTGTAGGTCTGTAATGATATAATTACTAGCTAATTTAATTAAAGACTGTTTTTTATCTTTTTTTGCCTCTGTTTCAATCTCGCTGATAACTTTTTCAAAATATTCTCCTAGGTCTTTGTTATCGGTAAAGATTTCTATAGATTTTGCATCCAAGTCATACTCTTTTTCAAATCTTTTTCTCTTATTCGCCGGCAATTCTGGGATTTCAGCCTGAACGCTGTTTATAAGTTGTGAGTCCAATATGATAGGTGGTATATCTGGCTCTGGAAAATACCTATAATCATGCGCTTCTTCCTTCTCCCTCTGACTGAATGTCTCCTCTTTGTTGTCATCCCAGCCACGTGTTTCCTGAATTACTTTTTTCCCGTCGTCTAAAACCTCTGTTTGCCTTTTAATTTCGTAATTAACTGCCTTCTCCGCCGCTTTAAAAGAGTTTAAATTCTTTATTTCCACCTTTGTCCCGAGTTTAGGATTTTGGACTTTCGATTTTGAATTTGTTTCGGATTTAGAATTTAGGATTTCGGATTTGAGTGGAAGTAAGCTTATGTTTACTTCGACTCTTAGTTGTCCTTTTTCCATATCAGCATCGGAAACCTCCAGATATCTTAAAATTAATTGCAGCTCCTCGGCAAAACGTCGTACTTCTAATCCTGATTTCAAATCAGGCTCTGTTACTAGTTCCATTAAGGGCATGCCTGCTCGATTATAATCAACTAAAGAATAGTCCACGCCTTTTGGATGTAAAAGACGACCAGTATCTTCTTCTAGGTGTATCCTCGTAATTCTAATTTTCTTTAAATATAACTCTGAAAAATCTTGAGATACTGGTATTTCTAAAAAGCCTTTTTCACAAAACGGTTTATCATATTGAGAAATCTGATAACCTTTTGGCAAATCTGGATAGAAATAGTTTTTCCTATCAAACTTTGACTCTTCATTAATCTTGCAGTTTAAAGCTAATCCTGTTTTTACAACTTTTTTTATTGCTTCTTCATTAGCAACCGGAAGCGTCCCCGGGTGCGCCATACAAATCGGGCAAATATTAAAATTCGGCTTTTTCTCATCCGGATCGTTCTTACAAGAACAAAACATTTTAGAGTTAGTTTTCAACTCCACGTGTATTTCTAATCCTATTGTTGTTTTGTAATTCATTTTCTTTCTAAAATTACGAATGAATAATCAAACTTATTCTTTTCGTCAGCTTTATTGTCTGTTCTTTTTACTTCCCTCCATTCCTTTATATCAAATTCTGGGAAATATGTATCGCCTTCGAAACTGTGATGTATAAAGGTTAAATAAAGGCGGTTGGCTAATGGCAGAAGTTGCTTATACACCAATGCTCCTCCGCAAATCATTACTTCGTTTTCATTTTTTACCATATCTAAAAGTTCTTCTATAGAGTGCGCGACGAAGCAACCTTCTGGCGGAACATAACTTAAGTCGTTGTTTAAAATAATATTCTTTCTGCTTGGCAGGGGTTTTTCTCCAATTGATTTGAAAGTGTTCAAACCCATAACAATAGGTTTATTCAGCGTGGTTTCTTTAAAATATTTAAAGTCGTCTGGCAGATGCCATGGCAAAGAGTTTTTGTTTCCAATCACTCTATTCTCTGCTACTGCTGATATTATTGAAAGTATCATATATTTTATAATTACAAGTGAAGGAGGAATATATGGAAACGAGTTTCTATATATTCCGACCGAACGACTAATTATATAAATTGCGGAGCAATTTCTAAACAGCCATTGGCGCTTTAATCGACGGATGATATTTATAGTCAACCAGCTTTATGTCTTCCATCTTAAAACTAAATATATCTTTTACTTCTGGGTTCAGCCATAATTTTGGCAAAGGATAAGGCTCTCTCGCCAACTGCTCTTTTACCTGGTCAAAATGATTTAAATAAATATGCGTGTCGCCTAAAATATGCACAAATTCCCACGGCTCCAATCCCACAACCTGAGCCACCATATGTAAAAACAATGAATAAGAAGCAATATTAAACGGCACGCCTAAAAATGTATCGCAACTTCTTTGATACATTAACAAAGACAATTTGCCTTGAACGGAAAAAAAATGGAAAAGTAAATGGCAAGGCGGAAGAGCCATCATATCTAACTCTGCCGGATTCCATGAAGACGCAATAATTCTTCTGTCTCCAGAATTTTTTTTCAATTGAGAAATAACATTGCTTATCTGATCTATCGGCACATCAGTATAAGGCGACCTCCAGTTTCTCCATTGAACTCCATAAACTCTGCCCAAATCTCCCTCAAACTTTGCTTTTGGCTTCCAATAATCTGCATTAGCATTGCCATCCCAAATATGACAACCTAGTTTTTGTAACTCTTTTACATCACTGCTTCCAGATAAAAACCAAAGTAATTCTGCTTTCATTGATTCAAATGCTAATTTTTTTGTTGTCACTGCAGGAAAACCGTCTTTCATATTAAATCTCATCGGAACTCCGAAAATAGCTCGAGAACCAACTCCAGTTCTGTCAGGTCTATCAACACCCTCATCCATTATTTTTTTTAAAACATCTAAATATTGCTTCATGTTTTTTTAATTATAATTTCTAGCGAGGGAGGAATGAAAATAAATTTTCATTCCAACCGAGAGACAAAATTATATTAATTTTTTTAAAAAAATTAATATTTTTTGATTTATTATTTCCGGTGACAATAACTCACTTTTATCCAAACATTCCACAACTTTAAAATCCTTTGGAAATTCTTTCGCTGCCGTTAAATAAGAATTAAGAGCGTTTTTTAAATGACTTCTGTCTTTTTCGTGTATATCTTGTTTTTTACTACTTCCCAAATAAGCTTTTCTTCTGTTTTGTTTATCTTTATCTGTTATGTTGTGTGCTAGCTTTAAAGAAAACTCTGGTGACGTTTTCAAAATAAACGTACAATCCGGCTTTGGTATTTTAAAAATATTATATTCTAAATTATACAACCAATTTACATATTTCTTCCATTCTTTTTTGCTTTTTATCTTTCCTCCTTGATGCCCAATATTTGAAACTAAATACCTGTCCGAAATAACAATCTTGCCTTCGTTTAACCATTTTTTAATTTTAAAACTAGCGTCATATCTATCACAAGCATAAAAAATAGAGGGAACATAAGCCCCCACTTCTTCTGAGCTCCCGTATTTACCTGTTAAGTAATCATCTACTAATGCCGAGGATCTTTCTCCATGTTGTGGAAAATCAATTTTTTCTACTTTATATCCTTTATCTTTAAAATACTCAATCGCCAATTTTGCCTGAGTGGCTTTGCCACACCCATCAATTCCCTCGAAAACAATAAATTTTCCTTTTTTCATAATTATGAGCGAGGAAGGGATATATGGAAACTCGTTTCCATATATTCCGACCGAGCGATTAACTATATAAACGGCTTCGCCGTTTATATAGTCATATTTTTTTTAAATATTCATTATAAACTATTTGCATCCAAACACTGTGACTTATTTTGTCACCCGACAAATCTTTTAAGCCTATCATCATTCCATCCATTTTATCGGCTTCTTTCACATTAATATTCGAGCTATCCCCCACGAAATGATAGACTAATCCTAAATGCACTTGCTCCACTGATCTTGATTCGTCGTTTATTATACCGATTAATTTTTTTTGTATTAAATTACCTTGAAAATTAACTTCTTCATTCCACTCTCTCATCATACCAACCTCTAAAATATTCTTACCCCTATCGCCATCTTTTTTGTTTATGTGTCCACCAACTCCTAGCTGATAATCATTATTAACTAATCTTTGATCGCCAGCTGCTTTTAAATACTTGTAAGCAAAAAATTGGTCTTCAAAACTAAAAAGGATATATGGAATTATCTGCTGAAAAGAAGAATCATTTTCCATATCTCCCCTTCTTTTAAATTGGCTTTCCTTTTTTATTAAATCGATATAATAATCCAAATTATCAGTTTTCAATCCTTGCCACTTCCCATTTTTGAAAAGAATTTCTGATTTTATGACCAATACCTGCTCGTCCTCTTTTTTTATTTTTTCCATTGTTCTTAATTATTATCATAAATTATTCAAAAGTAAAAGGGCTCATTTTTTGAGCCCTTTTATCTAATCAATTTTCATCCATTCAAATGAACCCGAGAAATAAGCACCACAATTTTCGGAGCAGTCAAATTCATATATATTTCCTACATGTTTTAAATTGCCGTAACTTCTTGCGCCTCTTGAAAAAATGGGCTCTATTTTTGTTAACCTGATATGCCCTTTATTACAAAACGGACAAAAAACTTCGGTAACTTTCCCAACAGAACGGTCATCGCAAGGATCACCCATATCTAATTCTTTGATAAGAAAATCCTTATAGAGAATAATTGACTTACTTCTATTCCCGAAAGGAGAGACCATACCCATTTCGTGAGGTTCAAACTTTTTAGGAAATTCAATTTTCTTTTGACCGGAACAATCTTTCGGCAAATGCTGTTCTGGAAGGTCGCTATTGTCGTTCATCTTTATACCTCCTTTTTCAGTTTTAAAAGTTCTTTTTTATTTTAAATTCTCTTTTATATTCCTGTCTGCGCCATACTGATATTTATCGTCATAAATATCTTTTTCCCGCCACTCTTTAATCCAATCATCTACTATAAATATTTTAAGCTCACCTTTGTTAGTATGACAAATTACCCTATCCAAACCTGCGTTTATAATCATTCTTTTGCAAAAAAAACAAGGGAAAGAATCATTTTTTTCCCCGTTTTTTGGATTTAAACTATGAATATATATATCTCCGCTTAAAAGACTTACTCCAGCACGAGCAGCATTAATTATAGCGTTCATTTCCGCATGAACGCTTCTACAAACCTCATAACTTGTGCCATGAGGAATTTTAAATTTATCTCTTAGGCATTCTCCCCTTTCTAGACAATCTTTAGTTTTTCTCGGAGCGCCAATATATCCCGTGGCAATAATTTGATCGTCTCTAACGATTATTGCTCCACACTTATGCCTAAAACAGGTGCTTCTATCACCAATTTCTTTAGCAATCCCTAGATAGTATTGATCTTTAGATGACCTCATAGTTTAGGTTTTAGGTGTTAGGGTTTAGGGTCTAGTTAATTATACGCTAAACGCTATACCTTATACGCTATTCGCTTATTTCAATACCCATATTCTTGGCCGTACCTGCAATAATCTTCATTCCTTGCTCAACATCATTAGTATTCAAGTCTTCTAATTTCTTCTGGGTTATTTCTCTTAATTGGGCTTTTGTAATCTTGCCAACTTTTGTTTTATTCGGAGAACCAGAGCCTTTTTCAATCCCAGCTGCTTTTTTCAATAATTCTGATGCTGGTGGCTTTTTTAATTTAAAGGTGTAAGTTCTATCAACATAAATTGTGACTTCTACTGGAATAATAAAACCGGCTTGGTCTTTTGTGGCATCATTAAATTTCTGACAGAATTCAGAAATATTCAAACCATGAGTAGCTAAAGCTGGTCCTACTGGAGGAGCTGGGTTAGCTTTTGCAGCTTGTATCTGAAGTTTTACTATAGCTTTTACTTGCTTTGGCATAAATTTTATCAGCATTAATCCGCCAAAATCAGTATTAATCCGTGGTCTGCAATTGAAGTATTATTAACCGCGGATTTATGCTGATACGACTGATTTATACGGATTTTTGTGTAATTTTAAAGTTTTTTAATCTGTAATGAGTCAAGCTCCACCGGAGTATCTCGACCGAACATATTTACTAATACTTTTATCTTTCCTCTTTCTGCATCAAGCTCTGATATCTTTCCGTCAAAACCTTTAAACGGGCCGTCGGTAACCTTAACCATTTCTCCGACTTCGACATCAATCTTGAAATTAGGCTCTTTAACTTCCATTCTTTTCATCAAATAGTCCACTTCTTCTTTTGAAACTGGGAGAGGCGTAGTACCGGCTCCGATAAATCCTGTTACTCTCGGAGTATTTCTAACTACATACCAAGAAGCATCAGTAACAACCATTTCAACTAAAACATAGCCGGGATAAATCTTTTCTTCTATTGTTTTCCTCTTTCCATTTTTAATTTTAATCTTCCTTTCTTTTGGAACAATAACATTAAAAATCTTGTCTTCCATACCTAAACTCTCAATCCTCTGTTTTAGGTTCTTGGCAACTGCATCCTCATAGCCTGAATAGGTATGAATCACATACCAGTTTTTACTTTGTTCAACTACTTGTTTTGGCATACACTTTTTGTTTCACAAAAGAAACTCTAAATTCTAAGCTCTAAACTCTAAACAATATCAAAACTCTAAATTCAAATAATTAAAACGTTTTTAGATTTTGAATATTTAATATTTGGATTTATTTAGGATTTAGGATTTGGGATTTAGGATTTTATTAATATTATTTATATAAGATGAATCTCTTAATTAATTCCGTAAAAATATAGTCCAAACCGCCCAAGAAAGCAGCTGCCACAAAGGTAATTAAAATTACAATCATTGTGTATTTAAAAAGTTCCTGGCGGTTCAACCAATTAACTTTTCTGAGTTCTATATATACTTCCTTCAAAAAACTTTTAGTTTTAGCTGGAATATTAGAAATTTTGATCATGCCCAGTATATCATCTTCCAGACAACCAAAAAATTATATTATTTATTTGGTTAAATGGATTAATTATTATAGTATCTACATACCCAGAACCAACTTCTTATCTTTTTGTTTGATGCGAATTAAGAATACTGGAAGTTGTATTACTGGGCATGTTAAAATTATATTAAGATTTTGGCTAAAAGTCAACGAATTAAGGTAATTAAAAACGGCCGCGAGGCCATCTATTTCTAGATTAGCCGAGATGATAAAAGAAGTCAATGCTTTTAAAATACTTGTAAATTTATTCTTGCATAGTGTGAGTCAATAAATCTAATGGATATCTTTTGCCTGAAAAATAATCTTTAACCATTTGTTTTATATCCATATCCCTAAGAGTCTTGGAATCCATCGCCTCTATTTCTTCAGGGGTGAACCATTTTGTCTCTGAAACATCATCGGCAAGATCAGCAACCCTTTTATCAGAAATTGTACCAATGAAAATAATTTTTACAGGATGATGAATTTGCCCTAATTGCTTTTCTAAATCTTTTCTAATAAGAGAATATATTCCTAAGATATGAATTGGAGTAAAAGAAAAACCCGTTTCTTCTTCTATTTCTCTTAATACCCCCGTTGGATCTTCACCTACTTCAATCCATCCTGCTGGATGATTCCATTTTCCCTCATCTGGTCCCTTTTTTTGAGATTCTTTAACTAAAAGAATTTTACCATCTCTTTCAATAATAGCTCCCACTACTCCAAATGTTTGTGTAAAAACTCTATTTGCCATAAATTTATATATCTAAGTTCTTTACCGTCTTTGCATGAGTCTGGATAAATTTCTTTCTTGGCTCTACCTCTTCGCCCATTAAAATATCAAAAATTTTATCTGCCTCTCTGGCGGTATCAATTGTAACCCTTAATAATAATCTATTTTGAGGATTCATTGTTGTCTCCCAAAGCTGTATTGAATCCATTTCTCCCAAACCTTTATATCGTTGGATAGAAATACTTTGATTTTTATTAACTGTTTTCAAAAGCTTCTCTTTTTGTTCGTCGTTATAGACATGCTTTATTTCTCTGCCAATCTGTATTTTATAAAGCGGTGGCTGAGCGATATAAATATATCCAGCGTCAACCAATGGTCTGAAGTGACGATAGAAAAGAGTTAAAAGTAATGTCCTAATATGGGCGCCATCAACATCAGCATCAGTCATAATAATAACTCTATGATATCTTAGTTTTTCTATATTAAAATCTTCGCCAATCGCTGTCCCTAGAGCAATAACCAAAGCTCTTATCTCTTTTGAATCCAACATTTTGTCCAAACGAGCCCTTTCCACATTTAGAATCTTGCCTCGTAAAGGTAAAATCGCTTGAAAATGCCGGTCTCTTGCTTGTTTTGCGCTATTATGAACAAAAACCCCCGATGCCAATGCAAAGTTATGAGTATTCTTAACTTCTAAATCATAAACATCTACCCTTTCTTTCAATTTAACTATTCTTTTAATTTTATGGTTATAGCTTGAAACTGTTTGTTCTAATACTCTTTCTTTTCTAAAACATTCTTTATGAAAAGGCATTAAAGAATCTTCTGTTTTTAAGTCTTTTGCCATTTTGTAATTTCCGCCCCTCAACATAAACTTGTGATCTGGCGTACAAATCATCTCTTCGTCATTATCTAAAACAACTTTAATAACTTCTGCGTTTTCTTTTGTTTTTCTTGGATTATCAATTGGCTCGATTCCAACACTACCGTCATTTTTAATTGTATAACAATAATTCTTCTTTCCTTGTTTATGTTCTTCAACCAAATTTTCAAAAGATAAGTTTCTTCCATCAGCTAAAGCAACTTCAGTTTTTCCAAACCAACAACCACCGGCACTCTCTCCTTCGACGATATACAATTCTGATTCTTCTGGTTTTCTTGAAAGACAATCTGCAAGTTTTCCAGGCAACGCTAATCCTTCTAATACTCCTTTTCTTAAAACTGTCTGACGAGCGCTTTTTGCCGCTTGCCTGGCTTTTGCCGCCAATAAACAGTTTTCAACAATTCCTTTAGCATCTGATGGGTAACGTTCTAAATAATCGCTTAAACCTTCTGCCACAGCTGTCTCTACGGCGTTTTTGGCTTCTGGGTTTCCTAATTTTGCTTTTGTCTGGCCCTCAAATTGAGGATTCCTTATTTTTACAGAAATTACTGAAGTTAATCCTTCTCTTACGTCTTCACCTGAAAGATTTTCATCTTTTTCTTTTAAGTATCCTTCCCTTCTAGCATAATCATTTAATGACCTCGTTAAAGCCGCCCTAAAACCAGTTAAATGAGTGCCTCCTTCTGGAGTATAGATATTATTGGCAAAACTTTCTTCAATGCATTCCATCTCTTGGGTATATTGAAAAGCTGCTTCAACTGCGATTTCGTTTTTTGTAGTAGCTATGCTGAAAACATTAGGATTTCTTGGTGTATTCCCAGTAGTTAAATATTTTACGTAAGAAGCCACTCCCCCTTCAAAATAAAAGGCGTAGCTAAATTTCTCTTTAGAATTTCTTTCATCTGAAAAAGAAATCCTAACCCCCTTAGTAAGATAAGCCTGTTGGCGTAAATGATTTAGAATCTTCTTAGAATCAAATTTTATCTCTTTAAAAATATCTGGATCTGCTTGGAAAGTAACAGTGGTTCCTGTCTTTCTGCAAGCTCCTATTTTTTTAACCGGAGACTTTACATCACCCTTAGCATATTCCTGCATATACAAACCGCCATCTCTGCAAACTTCTGCTCTCATTTGAATAGACAATGCGCAAACAACAGAAACGCCGACACCATGCAAGCCTCCAGATACCTGATATGCTTTACTACCAAATTTACCACCAGCATGTAAAACCGTCATTACAGTTTCTAATGCTGATTTTTTAGTTTGAGAATGTTTTTCTACTGGAATGCCTCTGCCATCATCAGAGACTTTAACCAAATTGTCTTGCAAAAGAGAAACCTCTATATTTTTACAATGACCAGCCATCGCTTCATCCAAGCTATTATCAATAACCTCCCAAATTAAATGATGAAGACCATCCAAACCAGTTGAGCCAATATACATTGCTGGTCTTTTTCTTACCGCCTCAAGACCTTTTAAAACATAAATATCTTTAGCTGTGTATTCGTCCTTTCCTGTTTTTTCTTTTAAAGGCTTCTCGTCTCTCACTGTCTCAATAACCTCTTTTTCTACTTTAGTTTGTCTTGTTTTAGTTTTAATAGATTCAACCTTAGTCGGTTTAACTTTAGCCACAACAGCTTTCTTGACTATTTTTTCAGCTTTTGGTTTCTTCTTTCCCTCACCTGCAACGCTATGCCAGCCCGCAGTAGATACAGCGTTTCTGGCGGGCGAAACATTGCGGGCAGGTTCTTTTATCTCTCTTATTTTTATTTTTATAGCCATATTTACTTTAATAATTTTTAATTTTTAATTTTTAATGATTAAATTTTGAAAACTATTTAGACATTAACGCAATGTAGCTCCCAAGTCCTGTTTAGTCTTTTCCCTAATTTCTTCTTGAATTTTATTTATCTCTTCATTTGTCAGCGTTCTTTCTGGCGAACGATAAACAATCCTGAACGTATAGCTCTTCTTGTCTTTTCCAAACTTACTTTCATCTTCGTATTCGTCAATTAATTTCACCTCTTCAATAATTCCAACATTTGAATTTTCTGTCCCGACGGCTCTGCCGTCGAGGATCCTCGATGACGAAGTCATCGGGACAAAATCTCTTACAATTTCGTAATAATTATTCAAATTTATATTTTTGTCTATCACAAAAGAAATATCTCTTGAGGTTTCCGGATACTTGCTTACTTCTTTATACTTGCTATTAATATCTTTAAATTGGCTGGTAATTCTTAGGTCATCCGACCAAAGAACTCTAATATCTGGTATTCCCATTTTTACCATTGCTAACCTATCTATCCCGAAGCCGAAAGCCCAGCCATTGTAAACTTCCGGATCTAAACCAAAATTCTTCAAAACCTGCTTATGAACAAGTCCCGACCCAACAACTTCCATCCATTGCTCACCCAACTTAATATCCATCTCTACTGACGGATCCGTAAAAGGGAAAGAGTCAACGATAAACTTATGCTCAACCTTTTCTCCAAAGATACTTTTTCCGATATCGGCTAAAATATCTTTCAAATCTTCTAGGGTGATAACTTTTTGGTCTTTTTTGCAAATATATAGTCCGTCTATTTGATGAAAGGCAGGAAAATGATTTTTATCAATTTCATCTTTGCGGAAAACTATTCCAGTTGATAAAGCCCCAACACTCCCCTTTTCTTTTAATCTTTTAAAAATCTCAGGATCTCTTAAATAAAAAGGCCACATAACTGTTGTCTGCGTTCTTAAAACATATTCGTCTGTAAGGTAATAGGTATCTGTTTCTCTGCGACTCGGGTGGCCTTCTGGAGTATTTAAAACATCGAAGTTCTCTTCTAATGTAACCACTCTAGGAAAATCGACTAAATCAAAATCAGCAAATCTTGACAATTTTATTATCTGATTAGCTAAAATCTTTACAGGAGAATTCTGCTTCTTTGTAAGGTCAGGAAGGTTTAATAATTTTTTGATTCTCTCTGCTTTAATATCTTTCCTCTTCCCCAACTCCTCAATAATAGCGCCTTCTTTAGAGTTTTCTATTACGATATTTTTACGCATATTGTTTAAAAAATATAATCCAAATAGTACAAGGATTACTCTCTTATTTTACCCTAAAAACAAACAATAATCAACGCTTTTTTGTGGAAAACTTTGTAATAAAAAGGGCAGATTTTTAGGTCTGCCCTATATCTCGGAGTTTTAAAATCTCGTTTTAGACTTAATTCACAAAAGCAGGCTGTATATAAAGACGAGAAGGCGTAATACTTTGGTTATTTACCTCGTTGGCATCAATCCATTTAAGAACTGGCCCACTAGCATCAAGACACAAACTCACAATTTTGTTTTGCATACTACGCCGAGACCAAACTGCGTTTATAGAATACTGTGAAAGCACATTAGTGTAAATACCGAAAGAAATAACCTCGGCAACTGTAAGACATCTATGATTCATATTTCTGTTAAAAGCTTCTGCTGCACACGGAGTAAAATTAAGAACATCTTCACCGTTCTTTATGCCGATAATCCAATAACAAGCGGTAAAAAACCCTTCCAAAATCTTGATCTTGTATCTCATCCGGATCAATCTCGCATCTGCCAATTTTTCCGTTACATTCAATTAATTGCGCTTGTACGGAAACGCCTAAAATGTTTTTTGGAATAATTGGCAAAAGAAGGGGCGTCTGTTCTTGCAAAATCGGTGTATTCATAACTACTCCGATAGCACTTTCACGACTTTGTTCTAAGCTCTTAAAAATCGCGTCGGCTTTCTTTTGTTCAATTATCTTGCTGGTATGCTGTCTTTCGAATATAACGGCCAAACGACCTAATTGGTGTGCGGTTAAAGCATACAACTTGTTCTTTGTTTCATATCTTTTATTTTTATCAATCACTGGAATTCCTCCTTATTTTAAAAGAACTTATTATTGCTATTTTTTATAACTAAACCAGAACCCTTCTGGAATTTGTTATTATATAATAATGTTTTCGAAAATGCAAAAACCTGTATGATGCCACTTACTAGTGGTTTTCTGTAGCTCAAATTTATATATTATGCGCCCCTTACTGTGTGCGTTTAGAACACTAAACTGGGATTTAATGAAGGTTGAGATGGATATAGTTTGAGCTTTATTTAGATTCACCCCACCCTGCGACTCAATATAGTTTTTGTAACAAAAATCCTCTTTTTGAAAAATTCAATCAATGAAATTTCTATCAAACTGACGCTAAAAATGGCTAACCATTCCATTATGCTTAACGGCTGGGTGGCTAAAAGTTTTTGCAGCGGCGGAAGATAGATGCTGGAAAAAAGCAAAACGAATCCAATAATAACACCGCCAACCAAGTAGCGGTTAGAAAATATGTCTTTCCTAAAGATGGTTCTTTGAAACGAGCGGACTGAAAAAGCGAGGATAAGAGAAGCGACGCACATAAACGCAAAAACCATTGTTCGTGTTTTATCAAGGTCTTCAGTAAACTTCCAGAAAAAAATAAAAAATAGGAACGCATTTATCCCAGTAATAAAGAAAATGGTGGTCATCCAGCGTTTCATATCCTTATTTAGTATCGGTTCTTTAGGATTCCTTGGTTTCTCGTCCATCAATCCTTTGGTCTCTTGTTCTGTGGTAAGGGCAATATCTGGAAATCCGCTTTCAACAAGGTTTATCCAAAGAATCTGGGCTGGCAATAATGGAAGCGGAAGCCCCATTGCCATACTTACCAAAAATAAAAATAGTTCTGAAAAATCATTTACTACAAGATAAACAAACACTTTACGAATGTTTCCGAAAATCACCCTGCCTTGCTCAATGGCTTTTAATATCGTTTTGAAATTGTCGTCCAATAATATCAAATCGGCCACTTCTTTTGCCACATCTGTGCCAGAACCAACGGCAACCCCAATATCGGCTAATTTAAGGGCTGGAGCGTCATTAACGCCATCACCAAGCATTGCCACCACCTCTCCATTAGCTTGAAGGACGCTAACAATTCTTAATTTATGGCGTGGGGATACACGGGCGTAAATAGAGATAGTCTTTGCTTTTTCTTTTAACTCGTCATCGCTTATTGTCTCCAAATCCTTACCCTCAATTATGTTATCGTCTTCTGCCCCAAGACCAATCTCTTCAGCAACGGCTTTAGCGGTAAATTTATGGTCTCCCGTAACAATAACTGTGCGGATACCAGCCTTTTTAGTGATTAAAATTGATTCCTTGGCGTCTTGACGAAGCGGGTCTTTAAGAGCGATAAAACTAACAAGTGAAAGGCCATTAACTAATTCTGTAAGATTTTGATATTTTGTTTTGGAATCGTAATCCCTATGGGCACAAGCAAGAACACGTAATCCTTTCTGTGTGAGCGTTTCTAATTTCTTTATTAATTTATTCACTTGAGCCGTACCTAATTTATCCGTTCTGCCATCAACATCCAAATCAACAGAACGAGCAATAATCTCCTCTGGCGCTCCGACAACATAAAGCATATTTTGCTTCTCGTCTTTGCGATGAAAAGTGGCGGCAAATTTGTAATCCGATTCAAAGCTGATTCTATCCAATATGGGATATTGCTCTTCCAGTTCTTTTTTATTCAAACCCAACTGCATTCCTGCCAGAAGCAATGCCTGTTCGGTTGGTCTGCCTCGCACCACCCATTTTTCCAATTCCGCCTCTGGGTTTTCCACAAAGGCTTCGTTTGTCAAAATGGCGATTTTTAACGCCAAGAGATGTGATTCAACGCCATTAATATTTTTGTCTTTAGCGAGCCCTCTAATGTTGCCTCCCATCAGTTCTTTTGTGCTCGTCAAAATATGGCTTACCTGCATTTTTCCTTCGGTAAGAGTACCCGTTTTATCAGTGCAAATGACAGTTACGCTTCCCAAAGTCTCTGTGGCGGCAAGTTTTCTTACCAGACCGCCCTGTTTGAAAATACGCCTCATCCCTAAAACTAATATAACTGTAATAGCTGGAAGCAATCCTTCGGGTATCGCTGAAACTGCAAGGGCAAGGGAGGCTATAAAAACATCTATAAAATTCTTTTCAGTAAAATAACCCTCAATGATGATAATGGCGATTATAGACAGAATGAAAATGCTAAGCCACCCTGAGAGAGTTACAATTTTCCGTTGCAGAGGAGTTTTGCGTTCTTTTGTTTCTTTAAGAAGCGACACAACTTCTCCGATTTGCGTATTAATTCCAGTAGCGATAATTACTATTGTAGCTCGTCCTTCCTCTACAATCGTACTCATAAAAACCGTATTCGTTCTTTCGGAAAGCGACGCTGATTCAGAAAGGTTATCACCAGCCTTTTTTTCAACCGCCAACCATTCTCCCGTAAGGCTCGCTTCATCTATCTTTAAGTTTTTTGATTCAATAATGCGTCCATCTGCTGGCACTTTATCTCCTGATTTTAGAAACACCACATCTCCAACAACTAATTCCTCGCTGTCTATTTCTTTTTCATAGCCATTCCGCAAAACTTTCGTCCTCACTTTTACCATTTTCTTTAGAGCGAGAAGCGACTGATTGGCTTTATTTTCTTGATAAAATCCGACAGTAGTGTTAATAAGCAACACAATAATAATAAAGATGGAGTCTGAATAGTGCTTCAATAGAAAAGAAACAACAACGGTCGCAAGCAAAATATACATTAATGGACCGTTGAACTGACTCAAAAACAGCCGCATCTTGGAATACGGTTTTTCTTGAGGGAGAGTATTTCTTCCAAACCTTTTAAGTCTCTCCGCCGCCTCTTGGTTGGTGAGACCATCTTTTCTGCTTCCTGTTTCGACAAAAATTTTCTCTAATGAAATTGTGTGCCAATTTTTTTTCATAACTAATTTAATTCTAACAAAAAACCACCTCAATTAAAAGGTGGTTTTTAACAACGCGCCCAGTGCTTTGCCCGTCCGTAGCTTTAGCGAAAGAGGGCTTTGTCCTGCCGTAGTTTTAACGAAGGCGGAGGACGCAGTTCCCTGCCCGCAATGCTAAAGCATAGCTTTTGCAGACGGGGAACTTGGTTTTGGGAAAACTTCCCAGTGGTAGAACCGAATATTGGCCTAAAATAAAAAGCCCTGACTCCATTTATTCTCGTAAATTGTGGCTGACCCCATTTATTTCATTTATTGGAACCTTTTTTCTAAAATCTTGCTGGCTATACAAACATTGCCAATCAAATAAATTAAAGTATTACACAGAGACTTAACGATAAATTCTTAAGATTTCGCTTGGTGAACAACTCGTTGAGGAAACGGAATTTCAATCCCCTCTTTGTCAAAAGCAATTTTAATCCTTTTTCTCAATTCACCTGTTACATCCCACTGCTTAAGTGGTTTTGTTTCTCCGAGAATTTTAATAATAATCGCCGATTCTCCGAAATCATCCACCCGCAAAAATTGCGGAGGCTTTATAATATAACTCTTCCACGCACTATCTTCAGCGAGTTCTTGACCAATTTTATTCACCACGGAAATAACCTGCTCAAGATTAGAACCATAAGAAACCCCGATGTTTAAATTCACTCTAGCAAAAAGCTTAGAGAGATTAGAAACTTTTTTGATTTCTCCATGCGGAATATGATGAACTGTTCCATCTAAATCTCTTAATGTAGTCATTCTTAAGCTTATATCTTCAACCAATCCGCAAGTTCCATCAAAACAAACAACATCGCCAATTCGGTATTGATTTTCCATTATGATAAAAAGCCCACTGATAAGGTCGCGGATAAGGTACTGCCCGCCAAAACCAAAAGCCAATCCAACAATTCCAGCCGCCGCCAGAAGCGGACCTATTGCAAAACCGACTTCCTGAAGAATCATCAGAAAAGCAAGAATCCATATAAAAATACCGAGCGAAGTTGAAAAAATTCTAATTAAGGTATCTTCTCGTTTCTTTTCGGCTTCTTTGTTTAAAAAATGGTCTGCCACAATAAGTTTCCTTGTGAGTTTTTCAATAAAAATACCAGCGAATTTACGGATGATGTGCGCAATAATTATAATTGCGACGATTTTAATTCCGTGATTAAAAAGCCAAGAAGGCGTGCTTTGGGTAATTTTTTGAATAAAATCTTGCATATTTATGAAAAAATTTTGTCTTTATTAATAATTTATTTTTATTCTAGCAAAAAATCATTTCTTTAGCAACTCTTTGATTTTCATTTTGTAAAGGCTAAGTTAAAACGTCATACCTGTCGGCAAAGTTAAAATGTCATACTTGCCTCAGGTCTTATCGTTCCACTGCCGATAAAATCGGCTGTTTTTTATTGATTAAAAATTGCTTTCGCCAAGGATGATTGGCTGGTGGCGTCCAACTAGCTTGTTTTCTGCTTGTAAGAGCCGCTAACTTTATATCCATCTCCTTCTTCGGCCTTTCTGGCAAACAGAAGTAATTTAAACAATGATTTCTCAGAGAAATTTTAATCTCGCCGCTTAAATGTTCTTCAATCGTTATTTTCTCTTTCTTGTAAACCGTGGTCGGTTGGGTTTCCTCTAATTGGTAATAATTACCTTTAAACCGAATCGTGTAATCATTATTAATTTTTCTTTCTGACTGGACTGATAATATTTTGTCCAATTCTTTCATTTTTTCTGCATCTAATATTTGATGCAGATCGCTTTTCTTTTTTGGCAACACCGCAAACTGTTTGCTGAATTTAGGAATGAATATTTCCTTTAAAAATTTGCTGGCATCGGCGATGGTGTTAATATTGCTAAGTCTTAATTCTTTCACTAACCGTCTCTGAAGCGTGTTGTTCATTTTTTCCACTCGGCCATTGGCCTGTGGGCTATTGGCGCTGATTACTCTAACGCCTAACTGATTCATTGCTCGTTGAAACTGTGTCATTAACTCCTTATTATCAACTGCATTTTTATGATTAACCTTATAGGTGCTGAATTTGTCTAAATAGATTGATATTGGCAGGCCGTTGGCTACAAAATATTCTTTCCAGAACCTGAATACCGCCCCTACGCTTTCATTGCTCTCAAATATGGCTCCAGTGAGCTTGCCGGTGGCGTCATCCACCGATAGAAGCAAACATTGTTCAAGCCCTAACTCTTTTTCATTCCTACCCTCAAACCAATTATGATAAGAGCCGTCAAATTGCTGCATTTCGCCATAGTTGTCTTTTCTTTCTCGCCAAAAATGTTTTTTAGTAATACCCTTTTTCCGCGGTTTCCATAACTGCTCGCTAATCATTAATTTCCTGACAGTTTCTTTACTCAATTTCACTTTGTTTATTTCAAATAGTTTTTCCTGAGCCAAGAGAGGATTAAAATCGTGATAATCTTTGTGTAAATATTTCTTGGCTTTTGCTAAAATTACTGGGCATGTTTTGTTATGACTAACTTTCCCCCTGTTGCCATGAATAATTCCCTTAATACCTAAACATTTAACAACTGCCTTTATTCTTTTGATTTGCCTCACTGAGCGAGACAGTAATTTAGCAGCTTCTGCGCCATCTATCTTTTTAGATAGCAGTTCCTTAATAATTTCGTAACGATTAACTTCTTTTTGAGTCATAGTTATTAGCTGATTTTGATTCATAATTTAGTCTAAATTAATTATTAATAATTTAGATAAATTATTACACAAAACTTGTTAACTATGACATTTTAACTTTGCCCGTACTATGACATTATCACTTGGGCGGGACACCTTTCTTCTGCTGTAGCTTTTGATAATTGCCCAGTTCTAATGCAAGTTGGACAGCGTTGGGTTGCGTGAAAAAGGAATACTTCAACTTTTTCAGGGCTTGTGAATGATTGCATCGTTTGACTTGAGAACGTATTGTTTTGACTGTTTTGATTGTCTTGAACTATTCCAGGCAATCTAGGCGAACCCGAACTGGCAATCACTAAAATTAAAATAATTCCCAATCCGATTACAAACCCGACGATGATTTTTTTGTTCATAGCTTTTATTTCACAAATAAATTAAAAAGATATCCAATGATAATAATATTTATGGCGGTCACGCCAAAAAAATAAACCAGTAGCTTTATTTTCATTACTCGTTTTAGTATTAAGGCCTCTGGCAAAGATAGACCCACCACAGCCATCATAAAAGCCAAAGCAGTACCGATGGGAATACCTTTTTCAACTAGCGACTGCATAATTGGAATAACTCCTACGACATTAGCATACATAGGCACGGCAACAATTGTGGCTATTGGCACGGCAAACAAATTTTCAACTGTAATATATTTTTCAAAAAACCCAGCAGGAATATAGCCATGGATTAAAGCGCCCACAGCTATTCCCAAAAGAACATAAGGTGTAATTTTCTTGGTTAATGAAAAACCCTCTTGCCAAAAAATTTTAACAAGCTTTCTAAGAGACTCCTTTTTATTTACAGCTTTACTCTTTTTACTTCTAATCTGCCAGACATAATCAGCTACTTGTTTTTCCAGATTTAATTTACCCAAAATAAATCCGCCGGTTACCCCCAAAATCATAGCTGAAATAACATATAAAATTGTTATTTTCCAACCGAATAGCCCTGCGAATAAAACAACTGCCACCTGATTAACAAGGGGCGAAGTGATCAAAAAAGATAAGGTTACGCCAAGCGGAATCCCGGCCTCCAAAAATCCTATAAACAAAGGAATTGAGGAACAAGAACAAAAAGGAGTAATTGTGCCAAAAATAGAAGATAGCAGATAATCTAAACCATACCATTTTCTGGAGGCCAAAAAATCCCGCAGTTTTTCCACTGACAGATAATATCTAATTATGGCCATAAAATAATTTATGACCAAAAGTAGAAAGATAATTTTTAAAGAGTCATATATAAAAAAATTCAGTGACGTGCCTAAGTGCGACACTTTTCCAAGATTAAAAATTCCGTAAACTAACCAATCAGATAATAATTGCAAGGGATAAAATATGTCCATATTATTTTATAATTTCTTTTATGGTTTCTTTTATTTTTTTTATGTCAGGCGATAAGCCAGCTATTACTGGTTTTCCGCCTATTGCCAAAACGGGGCTGGATATTACGCCCATTTCCACAATTTTTTGAATATCAGTAATATATTCAACCTCTATTCTCAAATTAAGTTCGTTGACGGCCTGTTTGGTTAATTCAAACAATTTTTTACATGTTGAACAACCCGAACCAAGAACTTGTATTTTAATTTCTTTATTCATATTATTATAAAAATTTATTCAATAATTTTAGATATTTTTTAATGATAATTTTGTTTAATTTATAAAAAACTTTCAAACCGTCTTTTCTTGAAGATATTAAACTAAAACCCTTTAGAACTTTTAGGTGGTGCGATGTTAAATTTTGTGGGGAATCTAAGTATTGCCAAATCTCACAAACACACATTTCTTGTTCTTTCAGAATACATAAAATCCTCAGACGATTTTCTTCTGAGATAACTTTCAGAAAATCAACTATGCCCTTTAATTCGCTCCCCACTTTTTTATTTTTGCAACATTTTATCTTCATAAATTAAAACAATATCAATATGTATTGATATTATATCAAGCGATTATTTATAATTCAAGCTATACAAATAAAAAATCGCCTAAAAGGCGACTTTTTACCAAATACCCACGACGGGATTTGAATTAAAAATAATCGGGAAAAGTTCTGAAATACTTTTACCCCTCTAAAATATGCCTGTTTTCAGAACCGTCAAAATAAGTTTAAAACAGGCGATTTTCGTCTACTTATTCCGTCGTGCGCGGGCGACGGGCCTCCTTTGCTAAAGCTACGGACGGCCAAAGGATTTGAATAACGGGTTCATTCACCCACCACAACAACACATAAAAATAAAATGCCCACGAGGGGCATTTATTTTTATGCGCCCGCGTGAGGATTTGAACCGGACGGGTCACTCAGAAAAAAGTGCTACGCCATCACTATACAATAATTCCCAATCTTAAAAGTTTTTGGAAATGGTTAGGATTATTTATTCTTAAATATTCGACTACTTTACCTCTGACAACAGTGTCAGAATTTATATTATGTCGTTTTGCAAATTCAATAATAGACCTTGTTGCCTCTTCCATTTCTAATTCTTTATTCGTCATATATTCTATTTCTGTAATAGTATAACCAAAATCCATAAAATCTAAATCGATGTTAAACTTTGACTTTTTATATTTTCTTCTCGTAGTAGTTATTGCGCAGAAAGGGTTAAATTCATTTTTTACTAAAAAATCGGCGAGTGATCCATCGATATTAGCTTTAAAATAATTTAATATATCTTTATCATTTTCTATCTCTTTGTACTGATCTGATACTCTATCTTCAATACACACATTCATTGGAATTTTTAACTCAAACCTATTATCTCTACTACGAAGCCAAATATCTTTACTTGTTAAAGAATAATTTGAGTCGTCATAATATATATCAGTAAATTTTTTCCCACCTAAAAATTCTGCGCCATCAATAAGAGCTTTCTCTTGTTCGTTAGTTAAAATAAATTTCTTTTCTACCTCAATCATAAACTTAATTTAGTAATAATAGCTGAATGATCGCTTAATCTCTCTTTCCTTGGATTATGTAAATAATAACACTCTTTAATAGACGGCAAAAGGTCTTTTGATACAAAACAGTAGTCATATCTATAACCATCTCCTGTGCGACCAACCCAGCTGTAATCTTGTTTTTTGGGATTTAAATGACGAAAAGAATCGAAAAGTCCATAACTTATCAGAGAATTATAAAAACCATACTCCCAATTTTCAAAAAAAGGATAATGAGGAGTATGGTTAGGTTCTAAAATATTAAAATCTCCACAAAAAATTCTATTAGAATTATTATTATATAATTGAAATGATTTTCTAAGATTTTCAATAAATTGTTTTTTTCTTTGGACTTTATCAAAACTTTTATCTCGCGATGGAATATATGCACCTATAATTTCTACAAACTTATTACTTAAAAATACTTTTACTGAAACTATCCTAGGCTTAAGATTATCATTTAAATTATAAAAGCCTATCGGCTCTAACTGATGCTTACTTATTACCATTGAACCATATTCTTTTCCATCTGGTTTTGTAAAAATTACACTATAATTATTTTTTTTAAAATATTCTTCAATAAATGCACACCCTTTACTGTTTTTTGTTTCGGTTAATACAAAAATATCCTCATTTCTCTTAGATAACCAATCGACTTGCCTACTCGCCCGTTCAATAGACGGATTTGCTATGTTCCAACAAAATATCGAAAAATTATTTTTTAGATCTTTTTTCTGCTTAATCATTAATACAGTATAACAAAAAAAATCCTTATCGAGAACAAACTCTCAATAAGGATTATAATAAAATTAACCATTTTTATCCTCCGATAATAGATCTACTATAGGACAAACTTCTTTGTCCATTCCACCCAACTTATTGCCAGATGCAATAATAGCAGCAGGACAACCCTTTCCGCAAACTGACCTAAGGTGGCATTTCTGACATTCAGGATTATTCCCTGATTGGCACAACTCTTGAAAATTGTATTTGTCGAGCTTTTTACTAATGTCGGCGTCCTTAAAAATATTTCCAATGATGAACTCGCTTGATTTATGCTTACTTTGAGGAGTTCTCGCAGCAAATATAAGATACGGGCAAATCGTGACTTCGCCATGCGTAAATACATAAATAATATTTCCCGCTTCGCACGAAGAAAGTGGGAGCTTTTGTTCATTTGGAAATCTAACATCTACAACTTCTATCCTATCTCTAAACGGTTGTATAGCTTCTTTAATTTTTCTCATCATTTCATCTGGAGATCCCAACTCACCAATAGACGCAACCCCTCTTCCCATTCGAGATAGAGGGTTCATAAGCACATAAGATGCATGATTCTGGATAGCAAATTCGCATATCTCTGCATATTCGTTTATGTCGGCCAATGTGTTAGGAGTGACTAAAATTCCCCGCAGAAGACGGTTATCTCCCAGTAACCTAATCCCAGATATTGTTTTTAAAAAGGATTCTTCATTTCCACGAAACTTTCCGTGGCTTTCTGGCTTAAATCCATCTAAACTGACATTAACATGAACATCGCCGATATTCGTTAGTGACTCAATTTGCTCCGGTTTTATCACAGAAGCATTTGAGCAAATACCGACTTGAATATTGCTTGCTTTAAATAGCAAAACTATATCCAAAATATCTGGATGTAAAAACGGTTCTCCTCCAGTTAAGGTAATACTGACCACTCTGCATTCTCTTAACCGTGGTATTACCATTTTACGAATATTATCAATCGACACATAATTACCCTTGGGACCCGCCGAAAGAAAACAATGAGCACAATTCAAATTACATCGTTCTGTAATTTGCAATAATGCCTTACGTTCTGGTGGCGTAACTGATGACCTAAAATAGCAAGACGATGCCATATTTCTATTAGCAAGTGCTTTCTTCATATTCCACCTCTCTTTTATTTATTGTTTGATTTTCAAAGCCGAAAAACATTTTCGGCGAACTATTATCAGTCTACAACTTTTATGCCAATCCGTCAAATTTTTGGCGAACAAAAAATCCGCCTATTTATCGGATTTTTTCATTATTTTATCCTATTTTTTCAAATCCCTTCGGGGTCACGGCGACGGGATGTGAACTTTCTCCTATTTTTGTGAGGCCTTCGGGTCTCTCGATACTAAAAGCTTCGTGCGCGGGTGACGGGATTTGAACCCGTGATCTGATCCGTGACAGGGATCCGAGGACTCCAGACTCCTCCACACCCGCAGGACTAAATATAAAAATAATTAAAGTTTTCGTTTTTTGTTTTAAAAATTGGCATTTTTAATTTCTGTGCCGACGGCTGGAATCGGACCAGCGACCTTAGCCTTATGAAGACTCTGCTCTACCACTGAGCTACGCCGGCTTTTTTATACGACCCTTAACAAACCTTCTATCCAACCAATAATTTTTCTTCTTATTTTAACCCCTTTATGCACAGAAACCCTTACAGTACCATAATGGTTATTATAATTTGAATAAATCTTTTTTGATTTTGTATTAATTAAAACTGTTTTTGTAAATTGGGAAGATGGAATTTTCGTTAATCTTGACCAATAACCCTCTATTTCTCTTATCCTGTTTTTATGAATTTTGTTTATTCTAATTTGTAACGCGAACCTATCCATAGATACTTCGCAAACTTCTTTAAACCATTTAAGCATATAAAGAACCATTTTAGGATCTGAATTAGAAAAACTTGTTTCCTCAGCATTCACAGATGTTGTCCCTTCACTACAATACATCGCTATCCCACCAATTAATAAATCTCTATTACTTAGTTTCCCAATTTCCTTTAACCCTTCTTCTTTGAGTTTTATTGTCTCTTCTTTTCTTGCTTTTCTAACATTCTCTAAAAATTTCATCCGACCCTTATAACTACCTTCCATCATTTTTTCGTGTAATCTTTCAATTTGTTTATTTGTTAATTTAATGTTCCTACACCAACGACTAACTACGCTTTTAGAAACCCTTAATGCTTCCGAAATGTCCTTTATGCTCTCTCCTTTTTCCCTTAATTGAATTGCTTTATATTTCTCTTTAAATTTTGCCATAGAACCCACGTTTAATATTATTATTTAATTATAACGTGGGTTCTAAAATATTGCAATTTGTTGCGCTGCCTGGAATTGCACCAGGGCCTTCAGCTTCTTTTTATACCTTTTATTTCTAAAAGGAATGGACTATACCATGTCGCCCGAGGCGACTTCCTATTATAGTCTCTGAACCTCCCGCCTTTATTTAAAGGACGGTTTGGATGCTGATTGCCAAATCTCTTTTCTTTTCAAACGTTCGCGTTTATCCTTACGGATTCCGCTGTCGTGAAAAAAGCTCTAATGGGTTTCCAGCAGTTTAAGGAATTTTTCCGCTGAGTGTTGCCACTCAGGGTCACACTTGGGCCTTTGGCCTTTATATGAGACTGACGAGGTACTACTCCTCCACAGCGCTATTTAAATACTATCATAAAAGGAGATGTAATCAATAGCTCATATTTCAGCCGATATAGGTAAAACAAAAAAACACCCGCCCAAGGCAAGTGTTTTTCATACTGCAATCTAACTAAGATAAATGTTTTGAAACTAATTTTGTCATTTCAAACATATTCACTACTTTCTTTCCGCCAAAAACTGCTTTCAAGTTTTCATCAGCGTTGATGTTCCTTCTATTTTTGCTATCCTGTAAGTTGTTTTTCTTTATATACATCCAAAGTTTCTTTACAACCTGGGGACGGGACATAGGACCCTTGCCTACTACTGCTTCTAAATCAGCAGTGAGCTTTAACGGCTTCATAAAAGCCGAATTTGCTTTTCCTGGCATATTTTTTTTATTCGACTTAACCCAGTATTAACCGTAAGCTATGTCGAAAGTTAATTATAATTATTGTATCTAATATAATACTACCATATATCCTAAATCAAGACAACCTTACTGCCTGCTCTTAAATATCTCCAAGAATGCCCGATGGGAGATTTCAACCCTCCCCTTCTCCTTTAATAGCTTTTTTCCTTTCTTCTGTTTCTCTAAAAGTTTTCTTTTTCTTGTCACATCTCCTCCGTATAGATAACCGGTGACATCCTTTCTTCTGGCCCTGATTGTTTCACGGGCTAAAACCTTGCCTTGAACTACTGCCTGCAAAGCAACTGAGAATTGTTCCGGAGGCAAAACATCTTTTAATTTTTCTACCAAAAACTTTCCTTCCCTATATGCTTCGTCTTCGGAAACAATCTTTGAAAACGCTTCTTCTGAGTGTCCTGCAATCCAAATTTCCATTTTTACCAAATTACCTGGCCTAAAACCTAAAACCTTATAGTTCATTGAAGCATAACCTTGGCTTACGCTTTTTACTTTATCGTAAAGATTGCTAATAATCCCGCGCAAAGGCACTTCATAAATAATAATTGCCCTATCTTGGCCAAAATATTGGGTATCAACATAGATTCCTCCGGTATTTTTTAAAATATCAGAAAGCTTGCTTATGTAAACACTCGGGGTAATAAGCTCTAAAGACACCCAAGGCTCTTCAGTTTTTTGGATAAAGGTAGCATCCGGCCAATCCGAAGCTGAATAGATAAATTCTTCTTTGCCCTTTTGATTAAAGATTTTATAAACAACCGATGGCGTTGAAATCACTAGATTAAGACCGAATTCTCTTCTTAGTCTTTCAGAAGCAATCTCAACGTGTAAAGTACCTAAAAATCCGCATCTGTATCCTCTGCCTAAAGCTTCTTTTGTTTCGGGCTCAAATATAAAAGATGGGTCGCTTAACTTTAGTTTTGCCAATGCGTCTTTTAATAAATCAAAGTCGCCAGCATCCTGCGGATAAAAACTGGCAAAAACCATTGGTCTTGGTTCTAGATAACCATGCAGGGGTTGGATTTCAGAGGCTTTTAATTTAAACTGCTGGCTTGAAACAATTGTATCGCCGACCCTTACCTTGCCTGGCTCTTTAATTCCTGTAGCAATATATCCGATTTCACCTGCTGAAATCTTTCCTTGAGCAACAGGTCCTGGCATAAAATATCCTATTTCTTTTATCTCTGCTTCAGTATTCGTAACCATCAACCTTACTCTCTCGCCTGCGTTAATTTCACCATCAACAACTCTGATAAAAGCAATGACTCCTTTATAGGCATCATAATCTGAATCAAAAATTAAAGCCCTAAAAGGTTTTTGAGTATTTATTTCTGGAACAGGAACTTCTTCAATAATTTTACTTAAAAGAGTATCTACATTAGCTCCTGTTTTCCCAGAGATTCTAAGAATTTTCTCCGGATCAATGCTTAAAAGATTAGCGATTTCTAAAGCGCTTTCTTCAATTCTGGCATCTGGCGCATCTATTTTATTCACCACAGGAATTATTACTAAATTTTGTTGTTTAGCCAACTCTAAATTAGCTAATGTCTGGGCTTGAATGCCTTGAGTGGCATCAACCAATAAAACTGCTCCTTCAACTGCAGCCAAAGCTCTTGAAACTTCGTAGGAGAAATCAACGTGGCCTGGAGTATCTACCAAGTTCAAAACATATTTTAAACTTGGAAACTCTAAATTCGAAGCACTAAATTCTAAACTATTGGTTTCGGATTTTGGGTTTTGGGTTTTGGGTTTATTTAGAATTTCGGATTTAGGATTTAGGATTTGCGAATGATATATCATTCGTACTGGTTTAAGTTTAATTGTAATCCCCTTTTCTCTTTCTAAGTCCATTCTATCCAAAAACTGCGGTTTCATTTTACCCGGCTTTACCGCTCCAGTTATTTCTAAAAATCTATCGGCTAAGGTAGATTTCCCATGGTCAATATGGCTAATAATTACAAAATTACGTATATTCTCCTGCATATTTATATTTTTTACCAATCGCTTGGCTTGACAGCGCTTGTTGATTTGCTATTATTAATATGTGCTTGTGGGCGAAAGCCCCGTTCAGCCAAGGATTTCCTAAGCTGAAGGCAAGCACGACAAAAATGCTGTCCATTGGACGGCTTTTTTGTTTTATTCGTCTTCAATGCCATCGGTATATAATTTTTGTCCTCTCTTAAGGTTTGAATCTGGCATAACGCTCCAAAAAATAATATTGCCATCACCTACCCTTTTCAAAACTACTCTAATTTTAATATTAGAATCGCCAATAATCGCTATAAATGTCCAAAACTCTACGTTTTTTGTTTTTTTGAGTCCATCTTTACCCGTCTTACCAATAGGGGCAAATCCCCTCCTAATTTCTTGGAGTGTCCCAGAATTTCTAATAACTTTTAAAGCCAGCGGTAAAAGACTGAATTTAAGAATTTGTTCTCTTTTATTTCTTTCTCTCCTCGCAGAAAATTGTAAATGATGAAATCCATCGGAATTCAAAACAATATCGCTTTTAAAATAAGGGCTGTAAATCGTTTTTTGGGTGTAATATATAGCCCTTGCTTTTTCCTTTTTTTGATTGAAATACTCAATATTTATATCCATTGTTTTTTTACTTTTTATTCTTCCCGTTTAAAAATCCGACTTGGCTTAAAACAAAATTTTTGAGATGTTTCACTTCGGGGGACTTAAAAATATAGGTAGCCAATAGATAGAATGAAAATCCTAAACCTCCGGAAATTAAAGCTTGGAACAAAATTGTCAAAAAAGTTTTCTCGCCTATATAACCACCAACAACCTGACGAACGAAATAAGTGAAAAATATCGTTAAAAAGGTTGCAACTAAAACTTTTTTTAAGGAGGACAAAATTTCTTTTGTATGGAAATTAATAACTTTCTTTTTAAAAATAACAATTAATAAAAATAATTGTAAAACAGCATTTAACGAAATTGCTAATGGCAAACCGACAACGGCTAAATTTTGCATACCTTCAATTTTTAAAAATTGACTTAATAAAATAGAAAAGAAGTTTTGGAAACCTAAAGCCCAAACAAAAAAATAACCGAACGCGGCCGTACTGGCTATACTGATAATACTGATTAAGGCTGGAGTTTTTGTATCGTGCATTGCGTAAAAAGCTTTGGCTAAAAGATAAATTAATCCCTGGGCAAAAAGACTTAACATAAAAATTCCAAAACAAGCAGCGGTCAATTTAGTGGCTGACCAATCAAACTTTCCAGCGCCGAAAGCAATTCTTACGAGATGAGCTCTTAAAATAAATGCGATGGCGCTTATGGGAATTATTAGAAATAGAATTTGGCGAAAAACCGAAGTAAATTTAGCAAGCATTTCTTTTTTATCTCCTTTTGAAAAAGCCAAAGACAAAGCCGGAAAAACAGCAATGGCAAACGGAATAGCAACCAAGCCAATTATCGGCAAGGACAAATCGTTAGCTAAACTAAAAACACCAATGCTCCCAGGAATTAATGTTGAACCGATGATAGTAATGACAACCAAGTTAATTTGAGCGGCAGCTAAACCAATTGCTCTAGGCACAGTGAGTTTTAAAGTTAACAAAAATTCCTTGTCAAGAAAATTAAAGACATTCTGGATTTTAAAGCCAATTTTAAATAATGTGGGCAACTGAATTATAAGATGGAGAATGGCTCCCAAAACAATACCCCATGCAAGGCCTGAAATCCCCATCCTGGGAACAAAAAATATAATACCGATTATACTGCCAAGATTATAGACTATTGGAGCTAAAGCAGTTATTAAAAACCTTTGGAAAACCCTTAAAATAGCAGAGATTATATTACTAATACCCATTAAAATCGGGCTTAAAAACATTATTCTGGTCAGCGTAGTTGTAATTTCCCTTTTCTCTCCTGAAAAACCCGGCGCAATTAAAGAAATCAATTGAGGGGTAAAAATAAATAAAATCCCACAGATTATAATCAAACCAACCAAAGCTAGGTTTAAAAGATTAGATATATAGTTAAAAGCTTCTTTCCTGCTTCTTATTAAGTTTTTAGTAAAAATTGGAATAACTGCGACACCGATAGCGCCAGTCATTAAAACCATCGCGACAAAGTCCGGAATACGAAATGCAGTATAATAAACATCAAGCTCATTCCCCAATCCATATCTTCCGGTTAATAAACGGTCTCTTAATATCCCTAAAACAAAACTTAGAAAAGAGAAAACGGACAAAATTAAAGCGGCCAAAGAAATATTTTTGGCCTCATGATTATATATTTTTTTAAGAAGATTTTTTAACATTAAAGTTAGAAAGCGAGGTGTTAGCGTTAAAAGTAAATTTCACAGGCTCAATTCCCAATCTGTTGAGCGAGGCGACGAGTTTAAAGATAAATTTCGCAGGCTCAATTCCCAAACTGTTAAGCGAGGCGACGAGTTTAAAAGTAAATTTCGCAGGCAATTTAGCATGGTTTCGCCGATTGGCGACCGCAACCGACCGCAACACCGGGTGTTGCGGAGTAAGGGGTTTGGATTATCGCCACTTTTATGGCTACTGCCGAGCGACATTTCTAATAATGATAATCGGTGTTTGTTCGTCTGATTGCCCAGCTGGGTTGTCTTTCAAGATTTTAAGCAATAATTTTTCCTTGCCAATTAAATCCCGACTCCTGCCTAAAATATTGCCACCTAAATCATTGACATCAGACACGCAAAAAGAAAAACCAAATTTTTCTTCTAATTTGTCGCACAATGAGTCGCAGCCAACAGGGCCAAAAATTCCCATTTCTGTATATTGAGGAAAAAATTTCCCATAAAATCCGTCTAACTCGTTTATCTGATTACCGACTATCCTATAAAAAATACCTGATATCCCAAATAATTTACAGATCATGCCACAAAATCCGGCAAAAAAAATCCGGGGAAGGCCGGCCAAATTTATCGCGACTTGCATTTTTAATGGATTCCCTACTGAAAAACCGTAAGGTGTTTTTTTAGCGAATTTTGATAAAAATTTTGCCCAAAAACCAACTCTAATGTCTTTTTTATAAACAATCCTTTTCTGCAGAATTGAAACTATCTTTTGACCCAAAGCAACAATATCGCCCTTCTGGGCAACTGACAAAACATATTTTTCTATAATATCCTCAAAACCATCTTCAACTCCAATAAAATGAGTTTTTATAGGATAGCGAAACCATTTCTGACTGCCAACTTCAATTATTAAATTTTTCCCAAAATTTGGAACAGCCTCCATGTTTATTAAAAAAATTAGATTGAACCCCAAACGTCATTAGTCCTTTGACCACTGGTTAACATTCCTCCCATAAAAAATAACCTATTTTTAAAATCCACGCAAGCGGAATCTTCTCTCCCCTTCCAAGGGGATTGAGCTTCTGGTTTTTGCCAACCAATGCCATCTTTTGAAAACCAGACATCGTTAAATCCTTTTCCGTAGCCTGACCATCCGCCAATTATCCAAAGATAGCCTTCATAACCGATAAAACAATGCCCATGCCGTCCAGTCCAAGGAACTTTTGGGACAACGAGCTCCCATTTTATGCCATCATCAGAAACCCACACCTCAGACATACCCATCTTACCAGGAAAAACGCCGGCAGAAAGCCATAATCTATTATTAAAAACTTCTATAGCCATGTCGTATCGCGGAGACCAGCTTGCGTTATCTACAGCTAAAAGCCAATCCTTGCCATTTTCTGAATACCAAACGTCATTTTTCATTCCTTCTGAAGACGCTCCGCCGAATACCCAAATTTTATCGTTATAAACAGCTGAACTAAAACCTTTTCTTGGAGACCAACCAGCACTCTTTGTGGCTTGAACCCAATTTATCCCATCTTCCGAGCTCCAAACATCATTTAGATATTTTCCATCTGTAGTCACTCCACCCAAGAGCCAAATTTTATTGTTAAAAACTACTGAATCGTGAGCTCGTCTTAAGCCCCAAGGAGCTTTATTTGTAACTAAAGTCCAATTTATTCCATCTTCTGAACTCCAAACATCACTATAATTTTGAGTGTAATCAGGAGCTTTACCGCCTATCCCGCCCAAAAGCCAGATTTTATCTTTAAAAACAACTGCGGTGTGAGCATCTCTTCCAAGCCACTGCGCTTTAACGCTAACCATTTGCCAATTTAATTTTATTGGTTCAAAAAGCGGATTATCGTTTTTAACAATCGGGACTATTTCTCCTTCTTTATTTATCTCCGGTGTATCAATATTAGGCATATCAGCTACAGAAATCGGAGTAACTATTGTATATGAGACAACAACTTCATTTGTTTTCAAAATAAAAAAAGAGATAGGAAATAATATCCCTACAAATATAAATAAAAATAATACTATTTTTTCTAATAAATTATAGTCTATGGAGTCTTGCATAAAATTTTATTTAACAGGATTTTATAGACTTATTCTAATCATTTTTTAACAATTTTACAAATTTAGCCAGTAGAGACTCGCCCTCCACGTAATTTTATTGCAGGTATTGCAGGGTCGGACCTTGCAATAATTTTGAACCGACAGAAGCCTGTCCTCTGCGGAATTACTTCCACGGAATTAAAAAGCCCGTCATATAACGGGGTTTTTAATATCTCAACAAGACTATAAGCCGAATTCTGTTCTATGTGATCATCTGTCTGGACCAAAAATTACTCTTTGGTTCTTGCGAACTACTTTTAACAGAAATTCAAGATGAAATTAACCTAAATTTCTGCTTTGTTCTTGCGCCCAGTAAGGATTTAGCCGTTTCATTTCCGTATTACTACGGAATTCGCCCCCCTTCGCATAAAGCTACGGAAGGGCGTTTTAATCCTTTCGAATTAAAACGTTTCTGCTCGCACCTCTAACCTCGCGGTCGACGGCTGTTAGCCGCTACTTTTTTAGAGTCGCCTAAGCGACAATGGGTGTTCGGACTTTCCTCCCTTTATCAATTAAGATAAAGAGCGATCACTCGTCTTGTTGAGACAATTATATAATACCAAACCTTTAACCCCTTGTCAAATTAGAATTGGGGTGTCCGACATAGAATTGGGGTGTCCGACACCCCAATAACTCAATGAAATTAAAAGAAAACCCGCTAAAACAGTTTTCTTCTGCTTTAGCGGGTTATTATACCCTTCATTCTTCTGACGACCAGTCTGTCCCTATATGTGGAGGTATTATAGGCTGAACGACACATCTGACGTAAGCTTTTTGAAAGTATGAACGTTTGGTTGCTTCACTAAGACGCCTGCAAACTTCTTTCAGTAATTCTGCGGTTACATATAAACCGACGACTGAAATAATTATTTCTCCTCCTAATCCTTTTTTGTAAAGATCCTGGGGGAAAAATATTGAAACCCCATCTTGAGAAACGTTTAACCCCTTAACGCCACTGATGAGAATCTGGAAATCGGCTATCATTTCTGCCAACAATTCCTGACTAGTACATAGGGGCACCCCATAAACGATAATAGTAACTTTATTATTCATCAATCATCTCCTTATCAAAAAATTTTCGTCACATATTTTGCTAACAAACAACTATTTATAACATAACATTTTATATCTTTTTTTGTCAAACTAAAATAGAGGGACCAGCCCTCCATTTCTTATATCAACTTCTGATTCTTATAAGTATTATCCAGTGCCTCATTTGCCATCTTATCGGCTTCCCTATTCTTTTCGCGAGGAATATGTTTAAATTTTATCTTTTTAAAGTCTAATCTCAGATTCCATAATTCCAAAAATAGTTTTTGTATTTTTTCGTCTAAAATTTTATATTCGCTATTAACCTGGCTAACCAATAATTCGGAATCAGACCTTATTTCAATTTCTGTGTTTTCGGCAAGCTTTTTGCCAAAAAGAGCTTTAAACTTCTTTAGAGCAAAAATTACTGCCTTGTATTCAGCTTCATTATTGGTCAGATTATCTCCTAAATATTCCCCGTATTTTTTAAGCTCTTGCTCTTTCTCATTGCAAATTACAACTCCTATTCCTCCCTGACCGGGATTACCGCGAGAACCGCCATCTGTATATATAATAAATTTTTTCATGTTATTTCTTTTTAAAATATTCTATTAAACAGCTTTTAAATTTTTCTAAATTTTCGTTTTTAATTCTAAATCCGGAAGCTGGCGGATGTCCACCGTAAGTTATTAAAAGGTCGGCACAGGTAGCCATGGCATCAACAGAATTTACATTCTTTGGTACCCTCACAGACCCGCAGCTTTCTGTATCGCCTTTTTTAAAAATAAAAGTTGGCTTCTCGTATCTTTGAGAAATAGTTGAAGCGACAGAACCAGCTAAAATTAACGACCAAAATGAATCCCCCTCAAATATAATTGGCTCTAATGTTTTTGACTCTACTCTGTTTTCAACTTCTCTTATTATCTCTTTGATTCGAAATTGTTTTCCTTGAGAATTTTCAATTAACCTTTGGGCTATTTTCTTGGAATCTTCTAAAGAAGAAGAGATTAAAAGTAAATATGTTTCATTAACCCTGCCAACTCTTTTACAAGTATTTAAAGCGCCGATAATTTTTTGAAGATTATTTTGGCTTTGAATATTATCCCCAAAAATTTCAAAAAAAGCTCTCAGTCCCGGCCGAAAAGTATTCCCTAGAGAGTCTAACCCATTTTCAATAAAAATTTTATTTTCATCCACTATTGGCATCATATCTGCTAAAGTGCCCAAAGCCGTAAGTTCTAAAAAACTATTTCTTAAACTTTGAGACATATTTTTTCCTAAAAGAATTTCTGATAATTTGAAAATTAAGCCAACATTCGCAAAATTTTTAAAAGTAGATTTATCGCTCTCCTGCTTCGGAGCAACAATAATTGAAGCCTTTGGCAACCCATTTAATGGCTGATGATGGTCAATTATTATTACTTCAAAACCCATAGACTCCGCTATTTCTACCTCTGCAAAACTGCTGATACCCAAATCCATTGAAATAAATAATGCTGGAGACAAATCCTTTAATTCCTCTATGGCTTTTTTTGTTATGCCATATCCATCACTTTCCCTGTCAGGGAAAAAAACTGCGGAGACTTCTCCACCTAAATTCTGGATGCTTTCTTTCAAAATTATAACCGACGTTTCTCCATCCAAGTCTGAATCGCCATAAAGTATAATGCGCTCTTTATCTTTTACTGCCTTTTTTATCCTTTCAGCCGCTTTTTTTAAATTTTTTATTTGTATTTCTTTAGGCATAATAATTTTAATTTTCAATTCCCAATTTTCAATTTTTCCCGACTTCGTCGAGGATCCTCGATGGCTTCGCCATCGGGACAATGAATTTTTAATTATCTAATCTTCAAAATGTTAAGTGAGGCAATAATGTATACGGAGCACTTCGCGGAGCCAAGCTAAACTGTTAAGCGAGGTGGTAGTTATAAAAGTGCCTCTCGCGGGCGATTTTGCATGGCTTCGCCGATTGGCGGCCGCAACACCGGGTGTTGCGGAGTTGGTGTTGCGAAGTGAGGGGTTTGAATTATCGCCACTTTTATAACTACTACCGAGCGACACTCTCATTGTATTAAAGGTTGTAATCCAACAAGCTGTTCCCCTGAAAGAAAACTTAACATTGCGCCTCCTCCGGTTGAAACATAATCAAACTTTGATGCCAATTTTGTTTTAGTTAAAAATTCAACCGTCTCGCCTCCACCAACTAAAGTGAAACAAAACCATTTTTTAGTAATTGCTTTGGCAATCGCAAGCGTCCCCTTCGCAAACTCTTCTTCTTCTGTCTGGCCGAGAGGACCATTCCAAAAAATAGTCTTTGCTTTTTTAATTTTTTTCCTAAAAAGTTTAACCGTCTCCGGGCCAATATCTAATTTTCTTCCGTCCGACTCAATGGCATCAATCGGTACCACTAACTTCTCCTTAAAACTAAACTCTATTCCCATTTTTTCTATTTCCTGTTTTATCAACTCTCCGATTATAACAACATCTGCAAACTTTAAGATATTTTCGATTAATTTCGTCTTTGTTTCTACTTTCTTACCGCCAATAATAGCTAACATTGGCCTCTTTGGTTTTTGCATCACTTTTTCCAATGTCCTTATTTCTTTTTCAAGTAAAAGCCCGACTCCTTTCTCTTTTATATATTGCGGCACGCCAACAACCGAGGCGTGAGCTCTATGACAGACGCCGAAAGCATCATTAATATATATCTCTCCCGTTCTTGAAAGAAACGATGCAAACTCTTGATTATTTTCAGTTTCTTCTTTATGAAACCTTAGATTTTCCAAAAGAAAAATATCACCGGGATTCAATCCATAAGTGTATTTTTCTATTTCATACCCTATACAATCTGGGGCTTTGGTTACAGGACGGCCCAAATGAGCTACAAGATTTTCTTGAACCTTATCCATTGTTAAAGTCGGGACAATCTTGCCGTCCGGATTCCCCAAATGACTCATTAATATTATTTTTGCCTTTTTTTTAATAAGATATTTAATAGTTGGAAGAATTTTCACAATTCTTGAATCATCTAAAATGTTCCCTTGTTCATCCAAGGGAACATTAAAATCACATCTGACCAAAACTCTTTTATTTCCGACATTAAGGTCGTAAATTTTCTTAATCATTTAAAGTTTAATTGTTTCTCCGGGGTTAATTACGCCTTTTTTGATCTTGTTTTCCCCAGTAGTAGTCGCTTTGGGCGACACTACGGGGCTACGCTCGCCCTGCGGGGCTCGCTTGTTTTTTTCAGGGACAGATTCTTCTTCCAGCGATTCTTCTAATGCTTTTTTAAGTTCGCTAATATCCACTTCTTTTCTTTTCGGTTTCTCTTTCTCAGTTCTTTTCCTTGGAGAAGAAAAAGAAACTACTTCTTTCTCTATGGCCTCTTTTAAAGATACTGTCGGAGCCCTATTAGTTTCTGTCTTCTCGCTTTTTCCAGAATTTTCCCTAACTTTTTTTAAACAATTTTTACAATAAATAGGCCTTCCTTTTTCTGGTTGGAAAACAACTTTAGTTGGTTTATTACAATTAGAACAAATAGCATCATAAAGCGTAGGGGGGGTTCCGGCAGGAGCCGATGAATGAGTTTTCATTGTTCCTTCATCAGTTTCTCCAGTCCAGCGCCTAATTTTATCTTCAACCAGCTCTCTTCTAACACCGTATCTTTCACGGCTGGTTTTAATAATTTTATCCCTGCTTGATTTTTCTGGCGCTTCTATCGGAGGGAGAGTCTGCGCTGAGAACGGACGGCCAGCAACTCCATCAATCATTAATTTTAAATAAATATTATACTTTGTTAAACCTACTAAATCTTGGGCGAGAAATTCTGGAGTAAACTCTCTCTCTAAATATTCTGCATCTTCAGCGCCAATACGGAAAAGAATTAAAGTACCTACGTTTCCAAAAACAGCATCTCTTACTTCGTCCTCCATTTGGGCTATATATTGATGACCTAAAGTTAAATCTAAGCGATATTTTCTCGCTTCAGATAAAATATTGGCAAATGATTCAGTGGCAAAGTTTTGAAATTCGTCAACATAAAGATAAAAATCACGCCTTTCTTCTTCTGGAATATCAACTCTAGACATTGCTGCTAATTGAAGTTTAGTAATCAATAAAGCTCCCAACAGCCTTGAATTATCTTCTCCTATTCTGCCTTTAGATAAATTCAAAATTAATATTTTTCCTTCATCCATAATCTTTCTCATATCAATGGTAGATTTCACTTGGCCAATACTATTTCTTATTAAAGCGTTTGAAACAAACTGTCCGACTTTATTCTGGATAGCAGCCGTTGCCTCTACTTCATATCTTTGAGTATAGCGGGAGTATTCATTAACCCAAAATGACTTAATAACAGGGTCAGTTACTTTTTCTACTACTTTTGCCCTATATTCCGGGTCTGCTAACATTCTATTAACTCCAAGTAAGGTTGAATCAGGATATTCTAAGAGCGCTAAAATTGAATTATTTAAAATATATTCCATTCTAGCCGACCAAACATCCGGCCAAACTTTTTTAAAAACACCCATCAAACCGCCTGCAACTAAATGACGATACCTAAAATCTACTTTTTCCATAACATTAAAAGCTATCGGAAAATCAATGTCAGCTGGATTAAAATAAACTACGTCATTGATTCTGCTTGAAGGAACAAAATCAAGCAGTCCCTCTGCCGCTTCACCGTGAGGGTCAACAAAAGCTACGCCCCTTCCTTGCAGAATGTCTTGTCTTGCCATATTTTCCATTAAGACGGTTTTGCCCATACCTGTTTTACCAATAATATAAATGTGCCGCCTTCTATCGTCGGTTTTAATTCCGAAATTCTTTTCTTGATTTCTGAAGGTTGTTTTGCCTATAATAGTTATTTTTTTCTCTATCATCTTAAAAATTTATTCTTCAAAAGGTAAATTAGCAGGTGGACCGCCTCTTTTAGCCTCTACGCCAGCCACCGCAGAAGAGCTAATTCCGCTAATTTTGGTTGGAAAATGAAAAATAGTAGCTAATTCTTCGGTATTTAAAATAGGGTTTCCTTCTCCGAACAATACTGGAAATTTATATGGATACCTCTTTATATAATTCCGGAAAATCTTTTTAGCCCTTAAACGTTCCCTGGTTTTTCTTAAAATATAATGAATTTTAGTCCTTGTATCAAGTGAAAATCTAATATAGTTTAGATTCGCAGCCGCAAAATGCATAAAATAAGTTCTGGCAATTTTCCCGTTAGGACCCTTAAAAGAACCTTTTTTTGCGATGTAAACAGCTCTGATATTGGTTTTATAGGCCGCTTTTTTAATTTTTTCCTCAACGCCAGAAAGAATTTCTCTTTCCCCTGGAGTAATTATCATTTCTCTTTCCGTACTTTCAGATTTAGCCGGCGATAAAGATTTGGCTTTTCCCTTATCATCAACTCCCGCGCTTCCTGTTATTCCAGCAAAAAGCTCGTTAAACATATTGCCTAACATATCCCAAAATGATTCCTTTTTCTCTTCTGGGCGCTTGGCAATCTTATTAATTATTTTTTTTGCCTCTTCTTTCCATGGAATCTCGTGATCAACAGCAGGATTGATTATAATCTGAAGCCAAAATTGCTCTCCTGGATCCAATGTCGCAAGGTTTTCTAATAAAGAGGCTATCGGGTCAATCCTTTTTTCTTCTTGGGATATTTTTTCGCCTTGAGGCTCAAAAAACTTTGAATATGTTTTAATGGGATAAGCATTCCCCCTGCCTAAAATATAATCTTCTGCGTATATCTGCCATTCTTCGTTAGGAATATCTTGAGGAACATTTTTAGTATAATCGGATGTTTCCACAATTTCTACTTCAGGATAATGCGAATAAAGAACCGATTCAATAATGTTACGGTGTTGGGCCAAGCACCTGACATAAAAATGAACTTTTCCTTCAATGCTTGCTATTTCCCAAGAACACCAATAAGGGCATATCGGCAATTCTCCTTCGCACCAAGTCTCTCTCCAATTTGCCGAGTCTATAATACTCCAGACAACATTAAAAACATCGTCCATCGCAGAAAACGGGGCAAGAACTTCTTTTGGCGGGATTAATTCCAACATCACCCATTTTTGCTTCTTATACTCAAAATCCCAACTTATCCACCAAAGATAGTATGTTTGAAGATGATAAACAAGAAATATCGGTATTATCAGCCACCACCAAACATTAATTACTGGCACTAACAAAACAATTGCGGATAAAAACAAACTCCAAAATGGCTTCCAAATTACTCTTTCAGGAACCTCTAACCAGAAAAAATAATCTTTAAATTTCATAAAAGGTTTTTGTAAAACAAAAAATGTTTTTTTACTATTATCTTAGTGATTTTAACACATAAAAGTAAAAAAACATAGCTATATTTGAAAGAAAAATCTTACTTTATTACTTTGAATTACGAAATGCATTATTAAAAGCAAGTTTCAGGTCTTTTCTCCAAATTTCAGCTGAAAATTTGCTATAATTATTTGGCGTATGCGTTGCATATGCCTCATAGTTCTATCAAATTTTCGCTCTGAAATTTGGAGAAAATCCCAAGAAAGCATTCCGTAATTCAAAGTAATTAAAAAAGCTGCGGGACATATTCCAACAGTATAGATAGAATAATTACTATTAAAAAACCTACTAAAAAAAACTTAAAGGAAAACATTAATGGCACTAAAATATAAGTTAATTCTTTTTTATGCCAGTAGTAAACGAATCCGAAAAAGATTGCGTAGTAAACAATTGTTAATAAAAAAAGGATTTTTATCAACAAAAGAAAATATATCATCCCAGTATATCAACCTCCAGAGCCAAACAACACATAGGTTCTTGGTTGGTTAAATGAATTAAATTAATAAATACCATTGCCCAGAGACAACTTTCGTGTTCTTTGTTTGGCATAGACCAAGAACACTGGAGGTTGTATTACTGGGTCATCTTATTAAGCAGTTTGGGTTTTTCTTAATATGTATTTTCCTTTATCATCTATTGAAAAATATTTCCTATCGTTCAAGTTCATTAAAACAGTATTTTTTGCAACTATTCTTTGAGAAAGAACCTTATTAACTAACGCATCTTTTGTTAATGGTTGTTTATGCTCTCCCATAATTTGAGCGATTACGTCCCTAACTGTTCCAGGATTATATCCCCATTCTCTTAAAGCATACATACCCCTTCCCACTAAGACAAACCTATTATCTTTTATTAATTCGTTATGAACTGTTTGAGGAAGAGTTTTTTTGTTAGGTAAATTATAGTTTAAAGTGTCAATTAAAGTAGCCACTTTGGTAAAATGAAGCGGTTTATTTTCTTTTTGAAATACTAAGAATGATTTATCTCTTACGCCCCTTGGGCTAATTTCTGGCCAATTAATTAAACCGATCCTTCCTTCATTATTTTCCTTAATGTTTTTTGAAACTTCAAAATAAGAATCTAAAATCACCGGAGTTAAATTATATTTGCCAGTGAATTGAGTTATAAATTCTTTTTTAACTAAAGGTTTACCCATTTTTTCAAGTCCGCCAGATAAAGAAGCTAATACTTTTTTAACTCCTGTTTCTCCATTAATAACATTGGCCCAGAAAGAATAGAAATCTCTCTTTTCGCAAACACGCGAAAATTGCTCACCTAAGGTTAACAAAAACAATACATATGGTTGAGCATTATTCCCGCCAAAATCTGCTAAAATTAAATCCTCTCTTCTAAAACCGCCTTTATTTTTAAAATAATTTGAAAAATCTTTAAATATTTTTTCTAAAATTTCTTTGTTCTGATTTTTTATATGAGAAAAACCAACTGCCTCTATTTGACGCACTCTTTCACGAGTAATGCCCATGCTCTTGCCGATTGAATCCAAGGTCTCTCTTTCTTTTTGATTAATGCCAAAACGCCGACTAAAAATCTCTTTTGTTTTGTCGGATAAACCTTTAGTAAGGTTTGCGTATGTCGTAGAATAATTTATTTTTTCCATTGTTGTATATTTTAATTTATATATGACGGATTACGACATCCAGCATATTGTTCTATTCAATCATACTTATCAATATGTGTCAAGACTTTCACCTTGTAAAAGCAAGGTAAGAGGCGCGGACCCTTGCACTTATTTTGCCATATTTTTACTTATCAATAAAACTATTAGATAAAGTCTGGAAATATTTTACAGTCCGCGTGGGGCGAATAGCCACATCCCTTGTTGGGCGAAGCGGACTGCCGTAGAACTTTTTCGCAAAATTGTGATTCACCACATAATTAATCGTTCGGTCAAAATGAAAATTTCGGTTGTCAAAAATAAAAGTAAATTTTTATTTTTTTCCCTCAATTTTCATTTTTCCCTCACTCATAATTATAAGTGGCGGGGCCAAGCTCTTACCAAGCCCTAATGTTATTTTACCGCTCTTTTCTCTTTTCTTTTTAACCAACTTACTAAAATCTGACTAGCAATAAACAAAGACGAGTAAGTGCCGATAATAATACCAATTATCAAAGCTAAAGAAAAATATTTGAGAGATTGTCCGCCTAAAAAGAAGATGGCAAAAAGTGGAAATAAAGTCGTAAGAGATGTGCTCAAGCATCTGCTCAATATTTGATTCAAGGATACATTTACAATTTCATCATAATTAGAAGAACTTTTTCTTAAAAGATTTTCCCTAATCCTATCAAAAACTACAATTTTATCGTTAATTGCATAACCAACTATGACCAATAAAGCCGTAACAACAGGGATTGTCACCTGCACCCCGTAAAACTTTCCTAAAATACTAAAAACCCCTAATGTTATTAAAACATCTTGAGAAAGAGTTAATAAAGAAGCGACTCCATATTGCCAAGAAGAAATCGGCCTTGCGACCCTGCCGAAAGCAATGGCTATATAAAGTACTATCACTAATATTGATAAAATTGTAATAATCTGAGTTTTTGCCCTTAGCTCTTTACCGATGACTGGACTGATTGTTTCAAAGCTTAAAGAGCCATCCTCTACCTCTCCCAGTGTTTTTAATTTATCGCTTATTTTTTGTTGTAAATCGTTAGTAATGTTTTTTTCACTAATCCTTAAGTTGATATTTTTTCCCCCTATTAATTTGATTTCTATTTCTTTAAAATCAAACTCTGAAAGAGTCTTTTTAAGATTATCAATCGTAGGTCTTTGATTATTATAGCTAATATCAATAAGCGTACCCCCGGTAAATTCAATGCCTGGTTGCAAGCCAAAAATAAATAAAGAACCGATAGAAGCAACTATCAAAATACCAGAAAAGATAAAGAAAATTATACGATATTTTAAGAAATCTATCATATTTTAATTTATAGTTTAAATTACGCCCACAGCCATCTCCATCTTTCAAGCCTGGTTCCTTCAAATAATCTTAAAAGGTTTCTCGTAATTACAATCGCTGAAAACACACTGATGACAATACCAATGCTTAAAGTTAAAGCAAATCCTTTAATAAAACTTGTGCCCAAGAAAAAGAAAATAAAGGCAACGATTATAGTAGTTAAGTTGCCATCGCGAATTGACGGCCAAGCTCTTTTGAAACCATCTGTAATACTTTGACTGAATATTTTGCCATCTCTTAACTCTTCTTTCATGCGGGAAAAGATTAGAACATTAGCATCTACGGCCATGCCTATTGATAGAATAAAACCGCCTATGCCGGCCAAAGTTAAAGTAACTGGGATAAGTTTAAATAGTGCCAGTATTAAGATTATATAAATTGTCAAAGATAAAGAAGCAACAACGCCAGAACCCCGATAAACAATTATTATAAATACAACAACTGCCAAAAGACCGACTAGTCCCGCCCATAGTGATTTTTGTAATGATTCTTTCCCTAATGTAGGGCCTACTATTGTTTGAGAAATCGGTTCCCCTATTTTTACCGGTAAAGCCCCGGAATTTAATCTTTTAACAATTTCGTTTGCTCTTTGAATGCTCATATCACCCGTAATTACTGCCTTGCCACCAGATATTTTATCTTGTACTATCGGCGCATATAAATCATTGATGTCAATTTTTCCGTCGCCATTCGTATCAACAATAGACATACTGTCTAAAAAAATAGCCAAAGGCTTTTTTATGTTTCTTTCTGTAATTTGTTCAAACAATTCTGCGCCCTCATCGTCAAACTGAAGTTGAATTGTTGGTTTATAACTTGTTTGGTCAAAAATAACTGTTGTTTTTGATAAATATTTTCCAGTTAATTCGGTTGGTTTAAAATAAGGATTTTGAAAAGCTATTTGCCAATCTTCAACTTTTTGCATTTCTTCTAAATTCTTTTCTTCTAATTCTTTTATTTTATCCAAAATAGTATTTGTTTCTTCCTCTGCTCTTTGTTCCAAAAATTCAAGATACGGCGTTTCTCCAATCATTCTTATTGCTTCATCAACATTTTTAACACCGGCTAATTCTACAAGTAAACGATTTTCCCCTACTACTTGAACCAACGGCTCTGTAACCCCAAGGATATTAACTCTTCTTTCAATAATGTCACGAAGCCCTGCCATTACTTCTGTTTTGTTCCTATCACCAATAGTGCTTAAATCTGCCTCATAAGTCAGACTCACCCCACCTTGCAAATCAAGACCTAATCTAAATGGTCTTGTCCAAAAATGAGGGATTTTAAAAGCAACTTTCGTATTCAAAAAATCAACTCCTTTATCAAAATAGTCGGGGTAAACAAAAGTCCCAGCTAAGAAAACCAGAACTAAAATACCAATAAAAATTAAATATTTTTGTTTCACCCCCACACCAAACGAATTTATATCCTACAATCAGGTAAAATTTTCATTCGTTGGTATATTTTATTTTTTATTTTATTGCCCCCACATTGATTATTCGTTTGGTGTGGGGGTTCATAAACTAATTTTAATATTATATCCTATTATGAAAAATAATCAAGGATTTTATAGTCTTTCCACAATTTTTAATTCTACACTATCCTTCTCCGTATCATAAACAGCGAAAGTTGGCTTAAAGATTTGACCTGCAGCTTCACCGGGGTTAATTAATAAGCATCCTTTTTCTTCCCCGCTCGCAACGCTTCGCTTCGCTTGCCAGCCCGCAGTAGATACAACGTTTCTGACGGGCGTAGCGATGCGGACGAGCCATGGCTTATGAGTATGGCCGTAAAAAACTATATCGTATTTTCCTGATTCGGCTAATTGTTTAGCCGGCTCTAATTTATGGATAACAGCTATTTTTTTACCGTCTAATTCTATTTCCAAGGGTTCTTGAACAACTTTGATTGTCGACGGATTTTGATATTCCTCTATCCTTATATCCCAATCTTTATCCATATTGCCAAAAATCCCAAGAAATTCTCCTTTGAAATTTGCCAAAGACTCCTTCAATGATTCCGGGCTGCCGATATCGCCGCAATGCAAAATAGTCTTTATATTTTCTTTGTTTACCCATTCAACAATTTTTTTAAAAGTTGCAGTATTACCGTGAGTATCAGAAATAATTACGATTTTCATCGTATTATTTAATATATTTAAATCTTGGAACTTTTTTACCACCAATTTCTACCTTTTCTAAAAACATTTTAAGCGGTCTAACCCAAAGCTCGCCGTCGCCCCTCATCCGCTTGCGAGCTTCGGACGGACAAGCATAAAGCGATTTATAGACAACTAATTCTTCTAAGGTTTCGCTATGTTTGGCAGTGCCTAAAACCTCGTAATTATTCCCTTTAAAATGCTGGTAAATTCCTGTTTTGATTTCCATAATTTAAATAATTATTCTCTTATAATTATACTTTTTAAGAAATGTCTCCAAGTCTGAATATTTTTTTCCTGCTAACATACCGCCAGCAAAAACTTTTTCCTGCGTAACATCTGCCAAACAAAAACTTGGCATTTTAAATCCATCTTTTTCTCCCCGATTATTAAATTCAAAATCAATTAAAATAAGTCCTTTTAAATCGTCTAAATAGACATCTACTTCTGCTGTTCTGTTGTTATAAGGATAAAAATAACGTATTTTCCGAAATCTTTTTCCTTTAAGCTTTGACAATTCATTAAATTCTTCTTTTGACAAAGAAATAGTATGCTCTCCCTGTTCCGAAGAATCATTTCCTTTAACTGGGCATTTTTTAGTTATTTCAAAAGAATCCCCTCTTTTACGAATTCTTAAAATAGGGTGTTCTGTAATCTCTGGGATATAGATATCAATAATCTCAATCAATTTACAGCTTTCCAATCCTGAAGGAATATCTTTTAATAAAAATGTTCTCTCTAATTCTATTTCCATATTATTTCCCATGACACTTTTTATATCCCAGTAGTAGAACTCGCTTCGCTTGTTCACTACGGGACTGCGCTTCGGCTTGTTTTTTATTTTCCATGGCAGTGTTTGTACTTTATCGGACGACCATCTTCATGCTTCGCTCCGCATGGACAAGGATCATTTCTGCCAACTTCTCCTTTAGGTTTTGGTGCCTGCCCGCCTAAATGCGACGGCTTTTGGCGGGTTAATTCAGCTTTTAAAATATTATTAGCAATAGCAATCTCTGTCTCTTCTAAAAATCTTTGGAACATTCTTCTCCCCTCTCTTTTATATTCTATCAACGGATCCTGCTGGCCGTAAGCCCTTAATCGCACGGAATCCCTTAAATAATCCATATCTTCCAAATGTTCTATCCAATAAGTGTCTAAAACTCTAAGAGAGACAAATTTTAGAATTTGCTCCATATTCTCTTTGCCGATTTCTTTTTCTTTCTTATTATAATCCTCTTCTGTAAATCCAGCCTTTTTAATAATCTCTAAAATATATTCTTTTAAATTATTTTGGTCATTGGTTATTGGGGTTTGTCCCGCGAAGCGGGATCCCGTCTCGCGGGAGGATTTTTCTAGTATCTCTTTTCTCTTTTTATAAAATACCTCTCGGTGTTTATTCATTACCTCGTCGTATTCTAAAATATGTTTTCTGGAGTCAAAATGAAACCCCTCAACTTTTTCTTGGGCTGAAGCGATTGCTTTTGAAATCATTCCTGATTCTATTGGCTGGTCTTCTGGAATATTAAAAGTATTCATTATGTTCTTTATCCTGTCCCCGCCGAAAACTCTCATCAAATCGTCTTCTAAAGACACGAAAAACTGGGAAGAGCCGGGGTCTCCCTGCCTGCCAGACCTTCCTCGCAACTGGTCATCAATTCTTCTTGCTTCGTGCCTTTCTGTGCCAATAACGTGAAGCCCGCCTGCTTCTATAACTTTCTTCTGCTCTTCCAAGTCCGGCGGATTCCCCCCCAAGATTATATCCACGCCTCTTCCTGCCATATTAGTAGCAATGGTTACAGCTCCAAGTTTTCCTGCTTGAGCAATAGTTTCAGCTTCTTTCTCATGATTCTTGGCATTTAAAATCTGGTGCCGAATCCCCTCTCTTTCTAATAGTTTCCCCAAAAACTCATTCTTTTCAATTGAAACCGTTCCGACTAAAACTGGCTGGCCTTTTTTATTCCTTTCTTTGATTTCGTTCACAACCGACTTAAACTTTCCTTCAATAGATTTATATACCCTATCTGGTAGATATTCTCTTATAAGTGGCTTATTCGTAGGGATAGAAACGACTTCTAATTTATATACTTTATCAAATTCTTCGGCAGAAGTCTGGGCAGTGCCGGTCATACCAGATAGTTTTTTATACATCCTAAAATAGTTTTGAAAAGTAATTGTTGCCCATGTTTTTGATTCCTCCTGAACATCAACTCCTTCTTTGGCCTCAACTGCCTGATGCAGACCCGCAGACCAGCGACGGCCAGGCATTAACCTGCCGGTAAATTCATCTACGATTATAACCTTCCCGTCTTTTACAACATAATTTTTATCTTTTTGAAATAATGTTTTTGCTTTTAGAGCTGATTCTAATTGATGAATCGTCGTAATGTCGCTATCTAACCAAGGGTCGGAACCAAGGCTTTTTATCATTTTTACCTGACCCTGTTCAGTAAAAGTAGCTACTCTTAATTTCTCGTCTAATTCATAGTCTTCTTTTTCTTGTAAGCCTATTACTAATTTCGCAAATTGATAATATTTTCCGGTCGGCTCCCCGCCTGGAGAAGAAATAATTAAGGGGGTTCTTGCCTCATCAATTAAAATAGAGTCTATCTCATCAACAATCGCATAGTTATGACCCCGCTGGGATTGCTCTTGCAAGCTATGAACCATATTATCTTTTAAATAATCAAAGCCGAATTCATTGTTCGTGCCATAAGTAATGTCAACTGAATACGCTTCTTTTCTGGAAACCGGCCTTAAGAAGTCTTCCATGACCTTAAAGCTTCCTATCGAGTCTCTAATTTTATCTTCTGTCTCTTCTGCTTTCTTATATCCAGAATCATAGACAAAAGATTGTTCGTGATTCAAACAACCTACTGTCAAGCCAAGAAAATGGTATATCTGGCCCATCCAAACAGTGTCTCTTCTTGCTAAATAATCATTGACCGTAATAATATGAACGCCCTTTTCAGTTAAGGCATTTAAGTAAGCTGACAAAGTAGCGGTTAATGTTTTTCCTTCTCCTGTTTTCATTTCTGCAATTTGGCCTTGGTGTAAAACAATGCCACCGATCATTTGAACGTCAAAATGACGTTGTGAAAGTACTCTTTTTGATGCCTCGCGGACTACGCCAAAAGTCTCTGACAATAAATCGTCCACTGTTTTCCCATTAGCTAATTGTTCTTTAAACTCTTTAGTCTTATTTCTTAATTCCTCATCAGAAAGCTTTTGAAGAGCTGCTTCAAAAGAGCCTATTTCAGCAATTATTGGGTCTAGTTTTTTTAGATTTTTCTGATGGACATCACCGAAAATCTTTGTGAAGATTGACATTGCGCTTATTTTACATAAAATTACCCTCTTTGTAAATCAAAAAGCCACCCTTTGTTGCTTAAAGCGACTAGGTGACTTTTTATGTTCTTTATACTAATAAATCCTATACGTATGCTTATCTACCAGAAGACCACTTTTATCTCTTAAAATAATCGTATCAACACTTCTGTTGATAAGATTTTGGTTCATATAAATATGCCATTCGTTTTGAAAAAAGTCTTGGTCTTTTGAGTGCTTACTAACGCAACCCGAATAACTAAAATTATCATTAATATATGAGGTACACTGGGAATCTGTAGAAATAGCATAATTTGATCCATAGTCAGGTATTTCGCAAGTTCCTAATACAAGAATGTAATTCTGACAAGAAGACCTAAGGCTTGTAACTTCATAATTTTCTGTCCTTGGGCAATTGTCATAAAAGTAAATTGGGAATGTTTGATAGTTCTTTAAATAGCCAAGACATTTATTGAGACGGAAATTATTATCCCTCCCTAACGGATTTTGGCTACTTGAAAGATATATTCTATCTCCGGATTTAACAAAAATATTGCTTGTAAACGTATTAGAAGGATTATACTTTTCCATTCCTTGAGGGATAGGAAATTTTCCCTGCATGCTTTCAATGCTCCATCCCGTAATATCAATTTTATTTTCGTTATAGAAATATGCTCCTAGCGTTATTAACGAAGAAGAAGGATTGGTTTTATTTTCAACGCTTGAAACCTTTATCTTTCCGAAATAAGGAGAAACTTTAATGCTAAAGGTTCGTATTGCTGGAGTTTTATCAACCAAATTGCCAACTTTTACTCTAACAGAAAAAACATATGATTTTGACTCTGCTGGTAAATATATAGTTCTCTCTTTGCCATAAGCGGTTTGCCAATTACTATCTAACCCATATACCATTGTTTCAAACGTAACTTGCTGATTGTTCTTGTCTGCTGGAATCTGAGCATCAAATTTAAAAGTAATATTCTCTGTTGATTCTAAAATATCTCCGTTATTAGGACCTGAAATAATAAAAGTATCTATTGCTTCTGGTAATATTTGCGTGTTTGTTTGCGGTACATACGAGTTTGATTGTCCTACAGCTTTTTTAACAACCGGCGGAACATAGTCATAGTTATAAGTAATTAAGGGTTTATTTTTAGAACCGACAGGAGAATTAGAAGCAGCGGATGGAGAAGTAGAAGGATTGATTTGATTATTATTTTGCGCCACAACATTAGTATTAACGCTTCCTGAATAGCCAACCAATTGAGCAGTTAAAAACCTCCCGATGTCTTTTAGCTCAATACCTAATTTATTGATTGATGATTTTTCATTTTTAAAAGACTCAAAAAACGACATGCCAGATAATGTCAAAGCAATTATAATGACAATAATAATGATAATGGGGAAAAATCTTTTCATAATTTATAGACAGACTGTATCATACTAACATTGTTCTGTCAAGTCCGCCTTAGGCGGGCACAGACCAGCCAATTAAAAAAGCCTTGACTCTTGACTTGGGCTTTAATAATTATCTCATCAAATAGTTTAAATTACGGCACAAAAATTGCGGCTGCTATTACTGTCGTCCATAAACCATTTTTATTGCCTTCGGCTGTTTGGGTAACATTGGAGGTATAAACAATCTTACCTGACATTTTAAAAACTTTTTCTTTCTCATCCCAAGCGCTATCTGAATTAAACTCAACTCCTAAAGTTGTAGCGAGCATTGAAGCGGCTAAATCTTCTGTGTAATCACTTACTTTTTCCTCTGTTTCGCCGAAAGAATGGTGCTCCGAAAGATAGCCATACTGATTTCCTTCAGCTGGAATAGCGCAACCGACAGAAGCTGCAACCAACCTATTCGGCTCATTGGTTTCGTTCCTTGCTAAAACGCAATAAACTATTTCACCAGCCTTTAAATCTTCTAAGCCTTTCTCTCTTGGAACTTTTTTACAGCCGGGCGGTAAAATGCTGGATACAGAAACTAGATTAAATTTCTCAATGCCGGCGTTTCTTAAAGCCAATTCAAAAGAAGTAAGCTTTTCTTTGGCAGCGCCGACTCCTTTGGTAAAAAAAACTTTTGTTGGAATCATAATATTAGATGTTGGGTGTCCCGACTTCGTCGAGGATCCCCGATGGTTCCGACTTTGTCGAGAATCCTCGACTTTGTCGGGACTTCGCCATCGGGATTAGTTATTAGATGTTGGATATTTAGAATTTTTTATGCTTCTTGCGTCCCTTTGTTCTAAATCAATTTTTCTTAATTTATATTTTTTAATTTCCTGCTGCATCTCATTTTTAACTTCAACAATTGCCGTTTTTAAATCTTCTCCTTTTGCCTCAACTCTTAAGGTTCTACCCGATAGATAAACCTGAGCTTCGGCTCGAAAATAAGGGCCTTTTTTATGATGCCTTGTTTCTTTTTCTATCTCAACAAAAACTTTAACTGTTGGTTTGCCTATTTTTCCGTCTTTTCTTAATAAATCAATAAATTTTTTGAGACCTCCTATTTTCTCTTCAATAAAATCCCCTATTGCCTCACTTGGTGTTATGTTTTTCGATCTAACAATAATCTTCATCTATTTTAAAATTAAAAATTAAAACATTAAGAAATTATTTAAAAATAGAGATTAAGTAACCTATATAATTGGTTCGCTCGCTCGGAATAAATAAGCAAAGCTTCTTTATTCTTCACTCGCTACCAATTATTAAAAATTACAAAATTAAAAATTGTTACTTAAGGTATTGTATTTCCTCTTTTAATTCTATTCCAAACTTTTCTTTTATTTTTTTCTTAATAATTTTTATTAATTTTACCACATCTTTTGTTTTCGCTCCACCTAAATTAACAATAAAGTTTGCGTGTTTTTCAGAAATTTTTGCCTTGCCTATCACTTTTCCTTTTAATCCGCACTTATCAATTAAATACGACGTTGGAATTCTACTTCCTTTATTAAATTCGTTAAGTTCTGGAAATTTTTTAAGTAAGTTTTTATTTTTTATTTTTTTAGCATAATTTTTAAAAACACAGCCGGCTGATGGAAAATTCAAAGGATGATTTCGTTTTCTATAGTCGGAGAATCTTTTTATTTCTTTTTGAATTTCTTCTTTATCCCTTTTTTTCAATTCTAATATGACGGATAAAATAACAAGGTTTTTTTTCTTTTTAAAAACACTGCTTTTATTACCGAACCTGCATTCTTTATTAGAAAAAGTTTTAATCTTTAAGGTTTTAATGTCTAAAGCTTTTATACTATGAACGCTATCTGCCATTGAAGACCCAAAGGCTCCAACATTCCCATAAACAGCAGCGCCAACAGTACCCGGGATACCAACCGCCCATTCTAAGCCGGTTAATTCTTTGTCTGTTGAAGTATTAACTAATTCTCTTAATTTTGTTCCCGCGCCAGCAATAATTTTATTTTTTTGAAACTTGAAACTTGAAACTTGAAACTTGATTACTAGTCCTTTATACCCTTTATCCGAGACCAGAATATTGCTTCCGCTACCTAAAATAAAAAACGGCAAATTAAATAATTTTGCCGCTTTTATGGCTTTGATCAAACCTTTTTGATTTTTGGCTCCAAAAAAAAACTTCGCCTGCCCACCAATTTTGAAAGTGGTGTGCCCAGCCATTAATACATTTTCTTTTATCCCATGTAATATTTTTTTGATGTCTTCCATATTTCTTACTTTTAAACTTTAAAAAGTTAGTCAATGATGAGGTAACTTTATAAGGTTACCCGAAGAGAACGCCTTACAGATTCAAATGAATTATCTAATTCTTCTTTGCCCAGCCTTCTATAATTTTCTATATCTTGCGCTTCTGCCAAGGCCTATTCGTTCAATCTTTTTTAGACGCAAAAGCTTATCAAGAGCCTGTTTTACAGTAGGCCGCGCTATCTTGGTGTTATTTACTATTTCACCAGTTGTAGTTTCATTTATTTTCTGTAAATATTCCCACACGGCGAGCTGTTTTACTGATAAAAGTTTTTCAACGTTTTCTTTAGACAGTAAGTCAATTGCCATTTTCGATTGTTTTAAGAAAATCTCTAAGAAAAAATCCAGCCATGGGACTATATCTTCTTTTTCTGTCTTAAATGTTTTTTGGCTTCTGCGCAACGCCACATAATAATCTGGCTTATTGTCCTCAATTAATTTTTCGTGAGAAACATAAGGCACATAAAAATATCCTTTTTTTAATAGAAGAAGGTTTGTAAGTATGCGTGAGACGCGACCGTTGCCATCCTCAAAAGGATGTATCTGTAGAAACTCAACAAGAAAATTTCCAATAATAAGCAAAGGATGGAATTTTTTCTCATCAAAAGCCTGTTGGCTCCATTCCACTAATTCCTGCATTTCTTTTGAAGCAAGATAAGCTGGCGTAGTATCAAAAAGAATACCAATAGGTTTTCCGGCTATATCAAGCATATGTACTTGGTTTTCTTTCTTTTTATAATCGCCTCGGTGTTGTTCGTCTTTTTTTACATATTTTAAAAGTTCTTTATGAAAATGTTTAATGGTGTTTTCTGAAAATTTAATCAATTTCCATGCATCAAAAACATTTTCAAGCAATTTAAAATACCCCCTTACCTCTTGCTTGTCGCGATTAGTAAATTTCTGTATATCTATGCCTCGCATTAACTTTTCTACATCTTCATCAGACAGCCTTGCGCCCTCAATACGCGTTGAAGAACCAGTTGAAGTAACCAAAACAGAACGTTTTAATCGTCCCAAAACTTGAGGACTTAATTGAACGCCAGCAATCCATTGTCCTTTTAGCCCATCTATCTGTGCTATTTTGGACCAGATTTCTGTTGGCATACTATCAATCCTTTGATCAAATTGTTTATTTGTTGCCATAAATTCATTGGATATATTAACTATATCCAATTATATCCAATTAATGGCGGGCGGTCAAGTAAGCGACGGAAACCCGCCAAATCCGTCCTACAGAGTTATTTATTCAACAAAAGATTTAATTGGGTTCTATCCCCGATGACGATTTTTATTTTCTAACTCCTAAATAATTCGACATATTCAGATAACTCAAACGAACGATTTCTTGAAAAACCGGTAATTTCCTTTAAGATTCTTTCTTTTTCAAAATCTTTGATTATTCTTGTAGCTGTTACAAAAGAAACGTCAAGCACATTCGCAATCTCTTGCGCATTTATTATCGGTTTAGAAAACAGGGCGATAAGCAGTTTCTGTCCAGATTCTGCTCGACGGCCCATCTTTATTATACTTTTTTCATAATTTTGACGTAAAGAAACTATAGCCTCAAAGGTTTCTTTACCCTTGCTGGCAGTTTCGATAACACCTGAAATAAAAAATTTAATCCACTGCTCTAAATTATTAGAGTTTCGAACAATGGTCAAAGAATCGTAATATGATCCCTTATGTTTTTCAAAAAAATCTGAGAGATAAAGTGTTGGTTTTTGTAGTATTTTACTATCCACTAATTGCAAGGTTATAAGCAAACGTCCTATCCTACCATTACCATCTAAAAATGGGTGAACTGTTTCAAATTGATAATGGCTAATTGCTACCTTAATTAAAAATGGTATTTCAAGATTTTTGTTATGCCAAAATTTTTGTAAATCAGAAAGCAACTCTTCTATCTCCTCGTGGTGCGGTGGTATAAAAAAAGCATCTTTTAAATTTGAACCACCGATCCAATTTTGGCTTTTTCTTATTTCGCCCGGAGTTTTATGCTCACCCCTAACGCCAGAAAGTAAAATTTTGTGGGCATCTTTTAATAAACGTATTGATAGGGGTATATTTTCCAACTCTTTAATGGAATAATTTATTGCTTCTATATAATTATGAACTTCTTTCCAGTCGTCACGGCGTTCCGGATTAATGTCTTCCTTAACCTTCAATACATCGTCGATGGCGGTTTTTGTTCCCTCAATACGACTCGATGTCGTTGCTTCTTTAGCTATGTGCATTTTTATAAAATAATCAACATCAGGCACAAGCGTTGAATATGCGTTAAGTTCACCTAAAAGACGCATCGCTTCATCAGAAAGCATGTTGATTTTTTTATCTTGCCATTCAAATGGCTTATTAACTAAAGATGGACTGAAACTTTTATATTCCAGCTGTTGTTTATACAAGCCTGCCTTAAATTCTTGACTCATATGTGAAAACATAAATATTTATACTTTCAGTTTACCATAACAAGTGAAAGTATGCAACAACATACTTTCAATTGTAATTATCTAATTATATCTGGCTAACTTCAATAACCGATAGAGCAAACTCCAACCTAATTAAACTTATTTATTCAACAAAAGATTTAATTGGGTTCTAGTCCCAATACCAACAAAACCGGTAGCACGTATAGCATAACCAGCTATTGCAGATATTGCTGATTTGTATTTATTTTGGAGACATCTTACCGCTTGCAGAGTCAAGGGGCCGAAATAAGTGGTGTTTGCCAAACCAGAAACACATCCCTCCGAAGCTAACATAATTTTTAAACTAACAACGTCTTGGTTTATACTCCCGAGATATAAATTATTTTTAAAGCTAAAACCAGCGGGGATATCTGGATTATTAGAAGACGCCACGCCAGAGGCAGAAACAGTAAAGGTAAAAGAACGTGACAATTCATTTTCACCAAAATCGAAAAGCTTAATTTGGGTTGATGGAATAATAATTAAAGCAATATTTTCTGTACCGAAATTCTGAATATTAATTTCTCCTTTTGATTTAACTAAGTTAAGAAATTTAATAATATAACTTCCGTTATTTTTTTGTATTATATATGGTATTACAAAGCTATTTTCGCTATTGCTGATAAAAGATACTTTAACATCTCCTTTCCCGCCGATTACCTTGAACCAATTACCAGCCCAGTCTTTGGTCGTTTCTGTAACGCTTAAAATACTCTTACCGGACAAAGGGAGAAAATTTATTCTCGGATAAATATGCAAATCTTTTAAATTTTTATTAAGGTAGCAATAATCTTTTCCGAAATTGCAATCGTTTATAAAAACAGCGATGGTCCAATCAGTAAAAATCTGGGTGAAATCTTTTGTAAATCCATTTTTCTTTAAAGCGTAATTTATACTATCTATTCCATTTTTAGAACTATGCAAAGAATCTATTAATATTTCCTTACCGTAATTATCAATTAAATATTGAGCGAAAAGATTAACAGCGCCATAATCAGATTCGGTGCCATTCCATTCTGTTATTGAATCAAATGGTTCGTCCGAAAATAATTGCACCCTGTTTTGAATGTAACTATTTTCAAAAACATCATCGTAGCCCAAGAGAGTTGAAGCATATTCTGCCCTCATCTCATTAAGCCAAACTTCTTCCTCAGTATTATAAATCTTATTCTTTTGATTAAAAATAATTAAATGAGTAAATTCATGAGCTAAAAAACTTTTAGCATTTGGATCCCGCAGAGACATGGAACTCAAATACACCATTTCTCTTTCATTAGACCCTGGCACTTGAAGTTTTAAATATTCATCATTAGAACGAAAATAACCGCCAGCATCTTCTACCATTGGATGAATCAAAATAGTAATCTTTGAATCATTATCTATTCCCGGACTCCACTCCATTCCGTAATTAGCAGTTAAAACAGGATAAATTTTGTTATCAAATTCATCCCCCAAAGAACTTAATGTCGCATAAATTTCGTTTTGTGGAGTAAAGTTCCACCAATTTTCATCGGCATAGAAATAAGCCCTTGGGGTAACCTTAAGCAACACGGCACTAACACTAACCCTTTTATTTAAATCATAACTGGAATCTATAAAAAAATTGCGTTTTTCACCCAAGCTATCCGCACTTACTACAATCGGCGATAAAAGAAAGCAGGCGACAATAATTAAAATAATCTTTTTCATATATTTATCTTATCACAGAATTTCATATTAAATAATTGTTATTTATTCGGCTTGTAAAAATAAAACAAGTTTTCTAAAGTTTTTTTTATTTCTTCCATTTTACCTTCACTCGCTATGGACTTTAATTTTTCTAATTTATTTTCCAATTCATTATTATTTACGTTAGAAAGTTTAGCCATAAAAATCTTTTTATTTTTAGTAGCTATCGTCCCCTCTTCGGCTGTAAGAATTTCTTCAAATAGCTTTTCTCCAGGCCTTATCTCCGTAAATACTATGGGAATATCCTTATCAGGCTCAAAGCCAGCTAATTTTATCATTTCTTTTGCTAAATCCAAAATTTTAATCGGTTCGCCCATATCCAAAACAAATACTTCTCCCCCTTGGCCCATTGCCCCTGCCTGCATAACCAGAAGACAAGCCTCTGATATCAACATAAAATATCTTTTCATATCAGGATGAGTCACTGTTACTGGCTCTTTTTTCCTTATCTGCTCTCTAAAAGTAGGAATAACGCTTCCCCTGCTGTCTAACACATTGCCGAATCTAACTGAAATAAATTTTGTATTGTTTTTTTGATTAAATGTTTGATAAATCATCTCGCCAATCCTTTTTGTCGCCCCCATAATAGATTTTGGATTTACCGCTTTGTCAGTGGATATAAAGATAAATTTTTCTGCGTCATTATACAAAGCAGCCCGGACAATATTTTCTGTCCCTAAAATATTATTTTTAACTGCTTCGTCTGGATTTTCTTCCATTAAAGGAACGTGTTTATAGGCAGCGGCATGAAAAATGACATTTGGTTGGAATTCTTTAAAGATTTTTTTTATTTTTTCTTCGTCTGTGATATCGGCTATTGAAGAAATTATTTTCAAGTCACTGAAGTTGTTCTTTATTTCTTCCGAAATATTAAAAAGGCCTGTTTCGTCCTGGTCTAAAAGCAAAAGCAAAGATGGTTTGAATCTTGCTATTTGCCTTGATAATTCAGAGCCAATAGACCCCGCGGCCCCGGTAATTAAAACTATTTTATCTTTAATAAACCTCTCGATTTCTTTTGTATCCAGAACTACTGGAGTCCTCCCTAATAAATCTTCCGCACCAACATCTTTAAGGTCTCTTAAAGAAACTCTTCCATTAATAATTTCACTTATAGATGGAGCGATTTTAATTTTTTTTAATCCTGACTTTTTTCCTAAATCAACTGCTTTTTTAATTATTGCATTTCCTGCCGAAGGAATAGCTATTATTAATTGTTTTACCTGATAATCTGCCACTATTTTAGGGATATCTTCAAGTTTACCCAAAACCTTAACCCCGTGAATGTTCACTCCCTGCTTTACAAGACTGTCGTCAACAAAACCGATTAAAGAATATGGGCTATTGTTTGAAGACAATACGCTTCTTAAAATCTGTTCTCCGGCATCGCCAGCCCCGACAATTAAAGTTTTTTCTTTCTTTGACATCCTTCCCATTCCTATAATATGCAGATAAATTCTTTTAGAGAATCGAAAACCGCCACAAAGAATAAATATTAAGAAGTAACTTATAAAAAGAATAGATCGTGGGAAACTAATTAAAAATGAAAAAGATTTTAAAATATAGACAATGATGCCTAAAAATATAAAAGAAATGGTAGTAGCTTTAAAAAGAGAAATCAGCTCATTGGCGCTGACATAAGACCAAGAAAATGAATAAAGCCTCTGGGAATAAAAGACGGGGACGATAAGTATTACTGCCAAAGCAATCATTTCCAAAATAAAAGCATTGTATTGCTTCGGAACATCACCATCAAACCTTATTAAAAAAGACAGCCAGATAGAAATGGTGATTAAAATAATATCAATAGCAACAAAAAATATTATTCTATTTTTAGCTGTTTTCTTAAACATTATTTCTTTTTCAATATAATTTTTTTAATTATCGTAAAGATTGTCTGAAAAAATATTCCGGCGTCAATAAAAAGCGAATTATTCTTAGCATATTTCACTCTTAGTTTATTCTTTTGAGGTTCAATCTTTTCTCGGTACGACTTATCTACATTTTCTTCATCTATAAAATCTTCTTGATTTATATAATATATACTAGCATAATCTGTCATTCCCGGACTAACATTGAGAATTATTTTTTCCTCTTCGGTGTAAAGATCTACATAATATTTAACTTGTGGACGAGGCCCAACAAAACTCATCTCTCCATTCAAAACATTAATCAACTGAGGGAGCTCATCAAGTTTAGATCTTCTTAAAAACTTTCCTATCTTTGTTATCCGGGGATCATTACGAGAAGCGTGTATCGTTCCTATTTTTTCAGCATTCGGAACCATTGTCCTAAATTTATAAATTTTGAAAATTTTGCCAAACTTACCGACTCTTTCTCCTTTATAAAAAACAGGACCTTTAGAATCTAATTTAACCAATAACCTGATAACAATTAGGAGGGGCGATAATAATATCAATCCCAATAAAGCAAAGATAAAATCAAGAATTCTTTTCAATACTAATTGGAATTTCATCTTAGTTTTTCCTTAATTAATCTTTGATATTCTTTTATCATCATTTCAAAAATCAATTTTTCGTCAAACTCATTAACTACCTTTATTCTACCCTTTTTCCCCATTTCTTTCCCCTTTTCTGAATTCTCGAGAAAATAAATTAAGGCTTCAGTAAGTTTTTCGGGATTTCTTGCTGGTACCAAAATTCCTGTTTTGCCATCGTCAACTGCCTCACGACAACCCCGAACATCAGTTGCAACCACTGGTTTTTCCATTGCCGAAGCTTCTAATATAGATAAACCCATTCCTTCTCTATACGACGGCAAAACAAAAATATCTATTAGAGGAAAAATTTCATCAATATCAGCTCTTGCTCCTAAAAATATTGCATTTTTCTCTATCCTATATTTCTTAAAAATACTTGAATCTATTCCGTCTTTTTTTTCCGGCTCTTCTGGTCCAACTACCAAAAGCACAGTATTTGGAAATTTATCAAGAATATTCTTAAATGCTTTAAAAAGGTCTAAATATCCTTTTTCTTTAACCATTCTTGCTACAATTCCGATAATTTTGCTGTCTGGGTTAATGCCAAACTGTTTTTTTTCCTTAATAATGAACTTTTCTGAAAACCTATGAGGATTAAATTTTTCCAAATTAACCCATCCTCCTAAATATTTTATTTTCTCAAGAGAGCATATTTTTTCTCCTACTGCCGTTTCAATATCTTCTTTATTAACGGATAGAATCAAATCAGAACACATGGCTGCGGTCTTTTCCACTAAAATAAACAGATTCCTTTTTAACCATGGATCTTTTTTTTGAAAATAAAAGCCGTGATTTGTGTGAATAATGATGGGCACCCCCGCCATTTTAGCCGCTATCTGGCCAATGAATCCGGCTTTTGGAGTATGAGTGTGAACGATATCAAATTTTTCTTTCTTAAAATAAAAAAACAGCCTGACAAGGCTAATTAAATCGGAAATAGGGCTGAAAAGCTTTCTTTTAAATTTTATTGTTTTCACTTTAATATTCCTTTTCTCAATATCATTAACTAATTTCCCGGGCGAACAAACGCTTGAAACCTCGTATCCTTCTTTCTGTAATAATTTTATCTGGCTTAAAATTATAAACTTAATTGAAGAAGCAATATTAGTCACCTGACAAACTTTAATTCTTTTATCCAAACTTCTAGTTTTCTCTTGGGATCCTATAAAACCAACTGGAATCAAACATAAAAGAGATATGAATGCTGGCATTCTAATCCTCATCACTTGTCCAAAATTAGTAAAATATAAAGCAGTCATGCCAAATACTCCCAAACTAAAAACAATCAAAGGGATAGCGATTCTGTTTCGTTTGACAGAAACTATAGCTCCTTTAACTATAAAAAAGAGAAGAATATACCAAGGAATTGTTTCAACTAAGGCAAAAAGTTGCCGAGCATACTTCATATGCCATGGAAGAGGACCCAATAAACTATAAATACAAGACTTTAAATAATTTAATACAGACTTTAATGGTTTATCAAACTCCGTCTTTATAACTATTGTAGAATCATTCCCGGAAGGTAATGGTTCGAGTGATGGTCCAAGCGATGACTCAGACGATGGTTCAGGCGATGACTCAGACGATGGTTCAGGCGATGACTCAGACGATGGTTCAGGCGATGACTCAGACGATGGTTCAAATGATGACTCAAGTAGAGACGGAGGAATAAAAGCTACTTCTCGATAAAAAGTAATAGTTTCCGGCTTAAGAAAATGTTTGAAAAGATTTATGCTGTAATATCCATGTCCGGCGAAAACTTGGAAAAGGAATCCAAAAAGAACGATGGCAACAACACCGTTAAATACTCTTTTCCTTAAATTAACCTTTGATAAAATAAACCAACAAAAAATAAAGGTGAAAATTATGGCATAGCTAATATAAAAACGGGAGTTAGTCAAAAGTCCTAAAAATAAATAAAACAAGGCGAATTTTTTCCAAGTGAAACTTTCGATGAGCCTTAATAAAAACAATAAGCTAATTAACGAAAATAATATTACAAAACAATCTTTTAACAATAAACTCCCGTAAAAAAGATAACTAGGATAAACACTAACTATTAAACCAATTAAAAAAGCCCATTTTTTAGAACCGCCGATTTTCCGAACTATTAAATAAATGAAAATGATCGAAAGAGCGACCACCCAAGCATTAAATATTTGACCAATAAGCATCTCGGGTAAGGTAAGCGCATATACATAACCGATGGCTATTGTATGGTAAAGATATATTGTCTCTGATGTCGGACCTCCTGATACGTCTACATTTTCTAAAGAAAAATTCCATTGATGAACCCTACGCGCTATTTCTACGGCTTGCGGCTGATACTTTAAATAATCGCCTACTCCACCACTAAACGGCTGAAAATGAGCATAATGAACAAATAAAACTGTTCCGAAATGCATTAAAATAACAATTAAAAAAAGCCAGACTAATAATTTTCCGCCTATCTTAAATTTTCGAAGGATATATAAAACAATTAAGCAAAGAAAAATAAGGAAGATAGATCCTACTACCAAAACTTTATCAAAAAAAGCAACTATCCCTAAAATTAGGATCGCTGAAATAATAAAGATTATGATTTTTTTACTTTTTGGGTACATAATTTATCCGCAGAATTTAAAAATAACATTTATTAGTGGCTCTTTTCCAATTTTTTTCATGGTTAGCCTCTCTTTCGCTTTGATGATGTTAAAAGGATGATATGAAAATTTCGACATATACTCAAGAATATTTTTTAGATTATTTCCCTCATGAGGATGAATTTCGCATAGAATTAAAGAATGAAAATTATCGTCACGATGTTCTAAAAAATATTTTTCCAATCCTTTAAGAACCGGAAGTTCATAACTCTCGACATCTATCTTTATCATTTTCAGATTGTCAACTTTGTTCTCTATTATGTAATCGTCTAAACGCCGAATTGGCACTTCAAGGATTTGTTTGACGTCATCTTTGCGCGGGATAACTGTATTGCTACCTATATCCTCGGCAGAGATATAGATTTTTATTTTACCGTTTTCATCCCCCATTGCAAAAGGATTTACAATTATTTTATAGTCTTTATTTATTTCCGCAATTTTTTTAATCCTTTGAAAATATTCCGGAACTGGCTCAAAACTATGGACTACTCCCGTTTTCCCAACACAACCAGTGGCAACTGCGGTAATGTACCCTATATTTGCTCCAATATCGATGAAGGTATCGCCCTCTTTCAAAAATGTTTTAATAATCCTAATAAGCTTCGCTTCATATGTTCCGAAATAAAATTCTTTCATATGAGAAGAGTAATTAAAGTCAAATTCGAATAATATTCCGTTTATTTTCTTAAAAACCGGAGAGTTAGGAAGTGGCGTAAAAATTGATCTTAGTTCAAGAAGAACGCGCTTAAAGAAAAATTGGGGGTCCGATAACAAAGTGGAAATAGCATTATGGAATAGGATTCTAGTGGTATAATAATTAAACATAATTTTAAGATAAGATAATTTTTACTGCACCTAATAAGTTTTTGACGTAATAATTGGATTCTAGATTTAAATTCTTAGACATTTTTCCTCCAATCTTAATCGTTTTAATATTCGCTTCTCTACCCACTATTATATCCCTCTCGTCATCGCCGACTATCCAACTTTTACTTAAATTGATGCCAAAATCCTTTACTGCTTTCAAAACCATCCCTATTTTAGGCTTACGGCAGGAACAATTGTCCTTCGCCTGATGAGGGCAATAATAAATTTTATCAATTCTAATTCCCTTCTTCTTTAATTCCCTCAGCATCCATTGGTGAAGTTTTTTTAAATCGTTTTCTTTAAAATATCCTCTCCCAACCCCAGATTGATCGGTCGCAATAATAATCTTATAACCTGTTTTTGACAATTTTTGCAGAGCTGGAATAACGCCTGAAGCGAATTTAAAATCTTTTATTTTATTGACATATTCCGGCTTATTTATATTAATGGTGCCATCTCTATCCAAGAACACGGCTTTTATTTCTGGCGTAGAATAAACTTCCAATATTTTTTGGACCAACTGGCTTGTTGAGGAATTTGCGTGAGATTTGAAGAAATAAACCCTGCCTTTATTTTGTTTTATCGTCTCCCGCTCAATAAAATCTTTCCCCCAATCCAAATCATGGCAATAAATATCCGGTTTAATCTTTTTTAAAATCTCTTTGGGCGTGATTTCATCAAATATGACGATGAAATCAATACATTCTAAGGCAGACAATATTTCTGCCCGTTCTTTTTGACAAATAATGGGCCTCTTAGGCCCTTTATAACTGCGAACTGACTCGTCGCTATTCAACATTACGATTAAAAAATCTCCTTGATTTTTAGCTTCCTTGAGTACCCTGATATGTCCTACATGGAGAATATCAAAACTGCCATTACAAGCAACTATTATTTTCCCTTGTTTTTTGAGCTTCCCAATAATTCTAACAATTTCTTTTTGATTTTTAATTTTAGAGTTCATTTTTTAGGTCTTTCTTAAGCTCTTCTAGAGAGACGACGGCTGTTCCTATTTTACCAACAACAATGCCAGCCGCATGATTAGCAAGCATAACTGCCTGGCCAAGATTAGCTCCAGAAACCAGCGCCAAGATAAGCGTAGCTGCCACAGTGTCTCCCGCTCCAACAACATCAAATACTTCTTTTGCTTTTGTGGGAAAGTTTTTAACTCTGCTATTTTCGAAAAGAGTCATGCCCTTTGCTCCTCTCTTGATTAAAACATTGCAATTTAATTGTTTCTGAATTATCTTTCCCGCTTCCTTTATATCATCCGTACCGGCCATTGCCACAGCTTCTTTATTGTTGGGAACCAAAAGAGTAATGTTTTTAAAATAGGAAAAGTGCGTTGGTTTTGTATCAGCAATAATGGTTTTTTTATATCTTCCGGCTAATTTAATTATTTTTTGAATTAAATTTATTGTTACAATGCCTTTATTATAATCTGAGACAACTAAGCCATCCCAATCTTTAATATGAGAGGTGATAAAATCAATCGCTTGTTTTTCCTGACGCTTGTTTATATCCTCTGTTTTTTCTTTATCGGCCCTTACTACTTGTTGATCTTTATCAACGACACGAATTTTTTGAGTAGTGACTCTATTCTTATCCGTAAAAATACCGTCTGTATTAACCTTTCCTTTTTTCAATTCAGAGATTAATTGCCTACCAGCAACATCAGATCCTACTACCCCAATAATAAAAACTTCTCCTCTAAGAGCAACAATATTATTAGCAGTATTTGCAGCACCGCCCGGAACGAAACTTTCTCTTGTAACTGAAACAACTGGAACAGGGGCTTCGGGAGATATTCTTCTGACATCTCCCCACATAAAGTGGTCTAGCATTAAATCTCCTACCACCCCGATTTTCTTACCCTTAAAATTGTCGGCTATTTTACTTAGTTTATTTGTTTCCATTTTAAAATTTAGATAAAACTTCTTTAATTTTGCCGAAAACTCGGTCGGGAGTTATCTTTTCTAAACAACTATGGACCCTTTCCCTATCATAATTTTTATACGTATCAAGATTATAAGAATGCTCACAATTTTCTTTTAATATATATACATCTTCTCTATCAATCGGTGCTCCTCTTTTGGGGTCGGTGGGACCGAATATTGAAACTAAATTAGTTTTTGTGGTTGAGGCAAGGTGATTGAGTCCGCTATCTGAAGAAACGAAAACTTTACATTTATTCATTAAAACAGCTACTTGTTTTAATGAATATCCAGATATTACCATAGCATTCTTGTCTAACTCATTTTTTATTCCCAAACAGAGCTCTTCTTCTCCTCTCCCACCAAAAATCAAAATAACTGCATTTGGAAAATTATATAATATCTTACGGCTTAATTCAATAAAATATTTTTGAGGCCATCTTTTGAATTTTTGATTCTCGCCGGAACCGGGATGAAAACCAATTAAAATCTTATTGTTAAGACTATTTTTTATTAAAAAATTATCGGCAAATTCTTCATCTTTTGAGCTAACTTCTATAAACGGGGCAGGTAAAGGATAATCGATTCTCAAGCCAATAGCCCTTAATAGATCCATATCGCTTTCTGTCCTTTTTATATCTTGGCGCAAAAGAGAAGTGTGGGTATAGAACAAACCGTTCTTACTTTTATTCTTTCTTTCTTCTCCCACCCTTACTTTCGCTCCGATAAAAAAACTTAAGATTTTTCCCTTTAATGGATGGAGGTCAGTTGGAGTAGTACTTAAATCATACTTTTCTTTTCTCAACCTATAAAGGAATTTTAATTTATTGAAAAAGCTATTCTTTGTCCAAGCAAACTCGAAAATTCTGTTGACGGTTTCCCCTTCTTGCAGAACATGTCTTGACTCTGGTGTATATAAGACAAAAACATCTACCGTCGCCTTAGGGAAATTATTTCTTAAAATCCTTAAAACAGGGGTGAAGGCTATTAAATCCCCTATTCCAGCGGTATGAATTATTAAAATTTTCTTAAAGTTATAAACCATGGTTTTTAATATTCTCCATATCTTTCTCTCAAACTCCTTAAAAGAGGGAGGCGCAGAAGTTTTTTCCAAAAAATAGCCGAATAGGGTTTTGACATAAAATATGCCCTGAGAACCCGACCTAATATTTTATGCATTGGCTTAAGGCCGTTGTAAACATAATAGTCGAACCAAATATAGTTTCTTTGTATTTGTTTTTTATTAAATCCTGGAAGATCTAAAGTAGCTTTCATTCTTTCTATCTCTTCACCAGAAGATTCCTTTAACAAGCCTTTTTCTTTGCATAAAAAATATAAATCAGTCCCAGGATACGGGAAAAAAATGCCGGTAAGGTGCCAATCGGGCAGACATGTCCTGTTAATTTCCACTGTTTCTTTGAAATCAGCTACAGTTTCGCCTGGAAGTCCCACCATATTATAAAAAGCGACTTTCAAGCTATGCTTTCTCGCCAAGCTAACAGTATTAACAACATCTTTGTTTGAATAATTTCGTTTAAGTATTTCGCGACGAACTCTTTCACTCCCTGATTCTAATCCAATATTGATAAACCTAAAATTAGCTTTTTTACAGGCGACAAGAAGATCTTCAAAATCTGCATTAGGCATAATTCTTAAATTCACTCCGAACGAAAGAAGTTGATTAACAGTTTTGTTAAAGCTCTCTAATTTTGAACATAATTCTATGGCCCATTTTTTATCTACCCCAAAACTTTCAACTTCTAAATATATCTCCCTTTTTTGCATTGGAAACCTAGCAATAATGTCTTTTATTTCTTCTATGATATTATCTGGCGATCTAAATCTGACATAAGAACCAGAAGCCAATTTTTTAAGAGCGTGATTGGAACAATAAGTACATTGAAACGGACAACCACGACCCAGTAAAACCGAATATCTTGCTCCTGGACGTTCTTTTGTCCACTCTTGCCACATCTCTCTATCAGGAAAGGGCAAGCTGTCGAGATCTTGTAAAAACGGGCGCGGTAAGTTTTTTTCGATTTCAGAGCCACGCTTAATCCAAAGATTGGGAATAGTAGATGGCAAAACACCTTTTTCTAATTGAGAAACTAATTCCAGCGCAGGATTCTCGCCTTCACCAACACATAAAGCATCAAAGCCGTCTGATAGAATGCCGTTTGGATTTAAAGAAACGTACGGTCCGCCAACTAATAGATAAATATTCGGCCATTTTTCTTTTATATATTTTGCTATATTCGCAATAAATTGATATTCAGTGCTTACAGCGGTAAAGCAAATTAATTCAGGCGAAAATTTCTTTAAATATTCATCTAAAATATGCCTATTGTTTTTCGGCGAAGTCCTAGACAAAACAATCATTCTTGTCTGGTGACCGTGCTTTTTTAAAAATGAGGAGATGTAAGATATCCCGAATTGTATTTGTTCTGGCGATTCTAACGGTTTAGCCAATGAGCCAACAATATTCAATGAATAAATAAAAAGAATTTTCATATTTACCTCGACGGCGAGAATACCCCGTTCTTTAGATCGGAGGTGAAAAACGTGATTACGCCGATAACAACTATAATGCTTTTATTCTATTTTTAAGTATATCCATGCCCCCTAATTCTAAAAACCTGACAATATTTCTCAAGGATAAATCTTTCTTACCGTCTGGAGTTAAATGATATTCGGCGAAGGAAACAAATTCTTTAGGACGATAAATTTCTAATTCAATAACGTTCTTATTGGCAAATTTTTGATCACTGGTCACTATAGAAACAACTTCACCCGGATATTTCACTGTTATCCGCTTCTCACCTTCTAAAAAATCTTTGCACAATAAAAGATTTGAAAGCTCAATCACATTACTCATAACAGCCTGATTGAAAATATTCTTTGATTTGAGTTTTTCAGTTACAATTGTTTCCATTTCTTTTTGCAGAGCTTTAAGAATTTCCGGATCCTGATACACCAAGGCGATGTAAAAAAAATTCAATTTCATAAAACCATTAACCAGCTTATTATAATTTTCAGGCTGTTCATAAAAAGAGATCATCTCTTCCTTGGTTTCAAACCATTCTTCCTTAGATTCTTTTTTTATACGGTCAAAAAGATTTCTCAGCATGGGATTTTTTGTCTGAGAAAGCTCACCTACAACCATTTCGGGATTAATTCCTTGTTTTTTAGCTAATAATAAGATGGGTTTGAATATACCGGTGTTCCAGATAAAAAATATAAGCCAGTGTTGAACTTTAAAGTTATTCATTTCTTCCTCTGACATATCTTTCGTTGCCCTGACAGATTCTTCTGTCTCAAACACTATCTTGTTGTCGTATTTTCCATAGGCGCCGAAAATTGGCCTGTATTTTGTCTTAACCTCATATTTTTGGCGATATTCATCGCTTTCATATTTCGTGCCGTGTAAAAGCCTGATGTTAAACGGGCCGACATAATCAAATCCCATATCAAAAGCAGTTGAAAGAGTATTGTAATGACTCTCCGGAGTCTCACCAGGCAAACCTATAAGAATATCTGTCCCTACGTCGATATTTTTATTATGGTAATAATCGAGTTGTTCTTTTATGCTACTTATTTTTATAGCGCCCCGACCAATATTATCAAGAACTTTCGGGTCTGCTGATTGCAAGGCAATTAATCCTCTATTATTTCTTCCTAAAAGCTCGGATATTTCTATATTCCGTTTTGATGTATTTTTTGATTGCCAAACGGTTACATTTGTAGGATATCCTTTTTTATCCATGATATTACGTACCTTTTTTGCAATTTCCAAGTCTCTCGGCAAGATTCCAAAATTACTATCGCAAAATATCCAAGTAAGCTGGCCTGCTGATTTTTCAGCTATATAATCAATTTCTTCTAATACTTGATTAAGCGGTCTTACTCTTATCCTTGGAAGCATTGCTCCCCAAGCGCAATAGACGCACCGGTAAGGACATCCCCTATTGGTTTCCAGAAGAGGAATCATATTGGGGTCAGTTAAAAACTGATCCAGCCATCCTGTGAGATAAGGACTTGGCTGGTTTATCTCCAAACTTCTTTCGCGCAACGGCTCTGGGGTATAAAAAAACTCCCCATTGATAATAGTAGCACAGCCCATGGGGTGCGGTTTAACAGACCCTTTTAAAACTTCTCCCACAATTCTTGCAAATGGTTCTTCGCCTTCATATATGATGTAATAATCAAGATTTTTGTGTTCAGTGAGGAACTTTTTAATATCAGCGGGCTCCATTCTAATATTTGGTCCTCCCATTACTGTCAACGTCTTTGGGCTTAGGCGCTTAACCATGTCTAAAAAAAGAAAGCCGAGCCTCGCATTCCAGCTGTAATGACTTAAAGCTAAAATATCAGGAGGATTTTCAAGAAGAGCTTTTTCAAGAATATCCGGATATTTAAAAAGTTTGATATTAACTTCTTGTCCGAATTTTTTTTTAATAAATGCTGCCATATACCCTATATTTAAGGGCGTGACATAATTTGTTTTAATAGTGTTATACACTAAATCGGCAAGATATATATTTAGGGCCATATATTTTTATTATCTTTTTATCCTACCAAGAAATTACTCTCACTACAAGGTAATAATTTTTAGATATTTTCGTAATTCTCTTGCTAGCTGAAAAGATATTCCATGATTACCGTGATATATTTATAGACCGATCTCGCGGAACAAAAAAGCTAAAAATGAAGGTAATCGAAGAAAAATAGTATAAACAACTATACTTACTATCGTACTAATAATCACGGTTTCGATATTTTTACGAAAATAGATTATGATTTTTTTATACCAGGGTTCAAACAATTCATATCCCTTTGGTTCGAGAGAGTAAAATGTGCTTATTCTCCCTCCAGCTAATCGTCCACTTTTTTTTTGGATTAAATGATCGCTAACGAGTAAATCGAGAATGTGCATTACTTTACTAGAAAAAATGTCTAAATGATCTTCTATTTCTTCCTCGTAACTAAATCTATTTTTTAACTCTTTTTTCAACTTATTAAATTCGAGGGCATATCTTTTATCATATAAAGCTTGTAATATGTCTTTTTTTAATTTTTTATTATCTTTCATATTATTTTTTATCAATTTTTATTGATTTTTTAAAATTTTGGAAATATTCGTAATTTTTCTTCATAATTTCCGCTTTTTTCTGCCAATGGCTAATAAGCATATTTTCATTACTCTCAAACCATCGAGGAAAATCATTGCACTCAATAGTAGTTCTATAAGGATAATCCCCGCACAGCAGATTTATCATAGTTTCCTGGTCTGCCATTTCTTTGTTTTTAATTATTATTTCAAAACAACCGAAGGGAATCGCTTCTTCTATCACACTTGATGTAACGCTAACAAGACAAACAGCGCGAGACAACATTTCCCAAAGAGAAACTTCGTGATTTTCAAATACTTTAACCTTAGCCAACTCCAAATCTTTGTATATATTTTTTTCCGAAGGATGGAGAACCAAAGAAATATTCCAATCTTTAAATTTTTCTTTGTTTTTTTCTATTCCAAGAATAAAGTTTTTAATTGTTCCCTGAATGGTCCCTCCGAATCCTCCTATTATTACCATTTCTTTTAATCCTGCTTTTTTATCGAAAAAGTTTTTTTGAATATTTTTAAGAAAATAAAAATAAACTTTGGGATTGGACTTCACTTTTACGTTTTGGGATGAATATCCGTTATTAATAAGTATCTTACGTATTTCTTCCGAGAAAACAATTATTTTTTTGTTCTTCACATATTCTCTTATCGAGGATATATTAGGAAAAACATATTGAGGAGCAACGTCGTCAATCCGACCGTGCTGTATTTCTGTTACATCTGGAAATTTATCGAGCGCTCCCATACAACCATAGATAAGTTTTGCCTTTGGATTAAGCAATTTGATTATTTTCAAAAAAATTCCGTAATAATTAATGCCATACGCCTGAAGAGCAGTGAATTTTACAACTTTTTTAATGTCTTTTTCTTGTAAAAGTCCTGATTTTTTAAGTTTGGGATAAAATTCTTTATTTATTTTCGGATAAAAGAATAAACGAAGAAAAGATAGAACTCCTTTAACGGCAACGATAAAATCCATTGGCAAATATCTCTCATAGCATGTTTTTTTATACTTTGTCTTCATAAAGGCCGGGAATTCAAAGATGAGTGGCTTTTTACCCGGATTGTCTTCTAGGGCCAGCTCTACATACTGGTTATAGAAATTATTCTCTTGACTGTTCCATTGAAGATGCCTCTCGTTGGCAAAAATTATAATGTCGTTTCCAAATATTTTATTTAAACTAAAAAGGAAACGAATAAATCTCTTGAATAGATTAATTGGCCTTATTTTGAAAAAAGCGGACGTCGGCTCTGAAAATGAAGCCAGTCCGCTGGCAAGATAATAGGTTTTTTCCCGCAGATAAGACCATAATGGTATTTTATTATAAGAAACATTATAGAAATCAAATTTCTTTTCCGCCTCCCACAGCGCTTCAACTGTTTCCTTCATTTTTACTTTTTTTGATGTTTGGATAGGCATATTTAAAAAATTCCTCTTCTTAAAAAATATTTATTGATAAAAATTTTTAAAAAAGGCGGACAGGCTAAAGAAAGGTAATCTCTTAAGAGATAGACATAGCAAATTATTGGATAATCTTTGCTTTTTATCACTCTTTTTTTAAGCAAAATTGCTTGTTTTATCTGTTCCTTGTTCCTTTTAGAGGATATCATTTCCGGCTGATATTTTTTTTTCACTAAAAATAGTGGTAAGTTTTCTCCTTTGGCAACTTTTAAGATTCTAAACCATAATTCATAATCCTGGATAACTTTAAAATCTTCATTATACTTCCCTACTTTGTTTATGATTTCTTTCCTTATCATAACCGAAGTATGAATAAAAGGATTTCTTCTAATAAGGACATTCTTTATATCTTGATGAGAGACGGGCAAAGTTTCTTCCCTTAAAATTTTCCCTTCTTGGTTTATCGCATAACCGAATGTTCCTAAAACCTTAATTTCGAGATGATCTTCCAAAAAAACAACCTGCTTTTCCAATCTTTGAGGCAAAGAAATGTCGTCAGCATCCTGGCGGGCAATATATTTACCTTGTACCACATCTATCGCCTTATTAAGAGATTTTGTTAAGCCGATATTAGAGGGGTTGCTAATTATTTTAATCCGGCTGTCTTTCTTTTCCCAATTGGTTAAAATTTCTTCAGTTTTATCCGTAGAGCCATCATTAACAATAATAAATTCAAAATTCTTGAAGGTCTGCTCTAAAATATTTTTAATCGCCTCTCCAACATATTGCTGGCCGTTAAAAACCGCCATTATTACTGAAACTTTTGGATTAATATTCATAATATTTCTATTTTTTTAAGCCAAAACTCAAACATAATTAATTTATCAATTAAATATATCTCCCAGTTTTTTAATCTTTTTGGGTCTTTTTCTAAAATTTTAGAAACAAACTCTTCATTTAAGAAATCCTTCCACAAACATTTTTCGCCATTAAGTAATATCTTTTTTACTAATTCTGAATTATCAACTAAAACCTGCCTCCCATTAACTGCCTTCATATTTATCGGTTTTATTATTTCTTTTCGGAATATTTTAAAAAGAATTGAAGAAACATAATTTTTTGTCTTAAGCAAGTTAACCCAAATCTTCGTAAAAATACTTTCATTTCCAAAAAGTTCTAAAGTGTTTCTAGGAACAGATGAAGCTATTGGCAATTTCTCCTTGATATATTTTTTAATTATTGATTCGTTGAACCTATAAGATAGTGGTAATTTATATATAAAATCCTGGAAATCATAATCGAGATAAGGCGAATGTATTTGTACGTAATCCTTAGCAGCTAAGCTTGTAATACCACAATGGCGTCTTTCAAAATCTAGGACACTTATAACGTCGAAGGTATTAACAAATGAAGGCTGTTCGTATTTTTTTACTAAATTTAAAAAAGTTTCTTTTGATAAATCAATATAGGGATGTAATTTCTCTTTGAAAAATTGTTTTTGGATCTTATGCGGGATTATCCTATTCCATTTATTAAATAAAATTTCAGAAAAAGTTGTAATATCTATAGCATTTTTAAATTCTTCCTCAATATCTTTTCCAAAACTGCAATCGCCAAATTCCCCCGAGAAAACATCTTTAATTCCTTTCCTTCGAACTTCTTCATAAAAGGGGACGAATCGAAAATCAAAACCGCTATATTCTGGTCCTATACTCGCTAAACCCTTCTCCAAGCAGGACTTGTAACCTATACGGATAAATTCATGAACTATACCATACAAATTAGCTAACCGCTTGCTAAATAAAGAATCTAGATTATCTTCACTCATTCCATAATTAAATGAACGTAAAACAAACTTATTTTCTCCTTTTAACTTTTCGAGGATATCTAAAATTATTCGGGAGTCTAGCCCTCCACTCAAACCTATACCAATATCTTTTTGGTTTCTTGAGATTTTCCTCTCGACTGCTTTTTTAATCTTTTCATCCAACCCTTCAATAGCCTCTTTTTCTGTCATATCTCTCTTTTCTTTGAATTGAGGTTGCCAATAATTTGTTAAGCTGATTTCATCATCTGAGTATTTTAATATCGACGCCGGAGAAAACAAAGAAATCTCTTTAATCATTGTTTTCGCACCAAATAAATGTTGGAAGGTGAAATGCTCTATTATTGCCTCTTCATTAACTGTATTTTTTAGGTTTTCAATTTTTTGCTTAATCTCAATTAATCCTTTCAACTCTGATGAAAATATAATTCCGTCTGAAATTTTCCTATAATAAATGGGCCTTAAACCATATCTATCATTTCCTATAATAAGACTGTTCCTCTCTTTATCGTAAATAAAAAATGAAAATAATCCGTTTATAGACGGTATGAAAGATTCGAGCTTGCCTAGCTTATAGGCTTCTATGATTTTTTTAGAAAGTATATCACTTGAATCATTAATATTTATTTCAATCTGAGTCCCTGTTTCAAAATCCCTATACCCTACGGCTTGTCCATAGAAACTTACAATTATGCCTTTATCAATTAATAAAGGATAAAAAATTTCCTCTAGATCCACTTTTCCGAAGCCGTAGTTTTCATAATAATCAATAGAAGATTTCTGCCAATCTTTGTGAACCAAAGAGGCGCTCAAAAACTCTGTTAGTTCCCTTATTTTCTCCTTATTTGTATTAAATTTTATAATTCCTGTTATCCCTGGCATATTTTTTATAGATAAAAGCGGCTTAATATTTTTTCACACCTTTTTTTCCGATCGTATGTTTTAATTTTTTCATAGGCATTATTAGTTAGTTTTTCTGCTAATTGTTTATCTTCTAAAACCATTCTTACAAAACGACTTAATTCCTGAATATTATTAGGTTCGGCCAATAACCCATCAATATTATGGGTGATAATTCTTGAAATCGCAGGGATATTTGTAGAAATAATGGGCTTCTTTGTAGCCATATATTCAAACAATTTTAAAGGGGAGGTCGTACTAATATCCATTCTCTCTATTTTTTGGTCAGTTTTATAGGGCATTATTAAAGCATCGGCTACCTGTAAAAACAAAGGAGCTTTGTTTCTTTCTATAAACTTTACAAATTGAACATTTTCAATTTTGTGAGAATTAGTAAAATCTTTCCAAAATTTTATCTGAGAATCCTGCCCACCTGCAAGCAAAAAATCAACATCGGGAATGTTTTTAGCAACTAATAATATATGCTCTATTCCTTTATCGGGAAAAAGAGAACCACAATAAACAACGATTTTTTTATCCTTTACCAAATTAAATATTTTTCTGCACTCGTCTTTGTTTGGCAGGTTTTGAAAATCTTCAATATCAACCCCATTTTGTAATACTAATATTTTATTTTCCGGAAAACCGGTCTTAATAAAACTCTGTTTTACTACGTCTGAAACAGTCGCAAGTCCTTTAAGGTATTTAGAATGACTTAATTTAATTACCTTCTTCAGATCAGGGTGTTTAACATTTGTCGTATGCGATTCTAAAATAGTAGGTATCCCGTTTTTTATATTGTAATAAACGACTCTATAAGCTCTACAATAACAAATATCTATGTTATTTTTTTTGCAATATTGGCTAATTCTTTTTTCAGGGTCGAAAAAATACCTTCTAAAATATAATATTTTTATTTTTTCGTTAACTCCGTAAAAATTATGAACATTTTTTATCTTCTTTCTATTCCTTCTTTCTAAAAATCTTTCCACTGTTAAAACCTCGACTTCGTAACCCAACTTGAAAAAAGCGTTCGCCGTCTTCATCACGTTTATACTGTGCGCCCATTGCGACGGAATATGACCTGAAGTAACTACTGCTATTTTTATTTTATCTCTTGGTATCATAAATATTTTACTTATTTTCAGCCACGGTCAAACCCATGCTATTATTGTAATCAATTTTGCCTTTCAAAATTTTAAAATTCTTCTCTATAAAGCTTAACACTTCCTTTCTTTCAATTTGCCCTTTTTTCGTATCTAATCCTATGCAATCTCTCTTATCATAATCAAAGATTAGCACTCCCCCTTTTTCTAAATGTTGATGCAATATTTTAACAATCTCTACAGGATTAGTTAAAAACTCAAACACAGTGCGGCATATTATTACATTATATTTTGCACCCGAAGGTAAATTATCTTTTATAGCCGGGCCTATTGTTATAAAGTTTATGTAATTTTTATTGGCAAATTTCCATCTCGCATAAAAGAAATTAATTTGTTTAATATCCACTATCGTGAATTTTAGATTTTTATAAGAACAGTATCTAATAAGCCCTTCGGTGATTGGCGCAATTCCGCAGCCGTACTCTAATATAGAAGAATTATTCGAAATATATTTAAGGAATGGATAAAAACCTAAGTAAGCTAATTTGGTATATCTCCAGACAGCATTAAAAACCATAAAAATACACCCTATGGCTTGCCATCTTTTAACAAACTCTTTTGCGTTTCGTTCATTTGTATGAACGACTTCTTGAAATTTTGCACGATAACTACCGCGAAGAAAATGGAAATCAAATATATCTATAGGCCTATTTCCTAAATAATCTACCCAAAAATCTTTAAATGAGCTAAACCATTTGGTCGATAAATTCGAAAAAAGAAATTTTTCTAGAACATTTGTCCTTTCAAGAATCCCCATATAATACATTTTCAATAAATTAAAAATCCTTGAAATAAACCTTATCTTATATTCCTTCCTTGTTGAAGAATTTTTGTCAAATTTATGGACTGTACTTAGCCATAAATCCTGCTCTTTAAATTTTTGATCTATATTTATATATACTCTGTTAAATTTATTATAATTTTCTTCTCTCATATTATTTTTTTATCTTTTTAACAACACACAACCCTACGCTTTTTCCAAAGTCGATTTTCCCTTTTATCAATTGGAAATTATTTTTGATAAATTTAAGCACCTCTTCCCTTTCATCTAGGGATTGCCTACTGTCTAATCCTATTCTTTCAATATTTGTTTTTATATAATCAAAGACCAATACTCCCCCTTCTTTAAGTCCGCTATAAAAACTTTTAACAACTTTCAGGGGGTTAGGCACATGTTCTAGTACTGTTTGACAAATAATAGCAGAGTAATAATTATCTTTATCTACTAAATTATTATACGGCTCTAATATCCGGTATTTAACATTTGGCAAATTTGATAAATTATAAATTGCGTATAAAAAATTTATTTGCAAAATATCGACTATTTCAAAATCATATTTTTTTGAAGGGAAATATTTTAGAATACCTGTTGTAAACGGAGCAACAGCGCAACCATATTCTAAGACCTTCCCTTTTCTAGGCAACTGGAAATAAAATCTTAAGAAATCTAGGTAAGCCGATTTGGCGTATCTCCAAGTGGCGTTAAATAGCTGAGAAATATTTTCATCAGATTGCCAGGCTTTTAAGAAATCTGAATTATTTGATTCATTAAAGTGCTTGGCGCTTTGGAATCTACCTCTGTAAGAAAATCTTAAAAGATGGAAGTCCATAATATCAATCGGCCTTCCATTAAGTATTTCTTGCCAAAAACATTTAAAATTTTTAAACCAACTTGTTAATAAAAAAGAATAAACAAATTCCTTTGAAATCTTTAATACATGAATCGCGCCATTAAGTATCATGCTAATTTTTGGAAAAACTGGCCGCAACAACTTATGCTTATCGCTTGCTAAAACTTTGCTTTTAAATTTATCTATATCCAATTTTAAATTGTCGTAATAGTTATTTTCCATATAATATTACTGCATCAATGATTTAAATAATCGCATATATTTTTCTCCCATAATTTCTTTTGTATGATATTGTTTTACTAAATCCACGCATCGTTTTTTGAATAAATATAGATGATTGATAACTTCCTTAAGAGAATAAATCGGATTCCGCTCATCAATAAGTATGCCTCCATGAATGTCTTCCTTTAAAAGCAACTCCGGCGAACCGCCGCTATTTGTGGCTATAACAGGCATGCCACAACTCATTGCTTCTAGAATAACGTTCGGAGAACAATCGTTAATTGTGGGATAAAGCAATACATCGCCACTTCGATAAAGAGAAGCTAATTCATATCTATCGTTAGTATGGTTCAAACAATGAACATTAGGAAATTTTTTTATTTCATATCCGTAAACTGGATCATCAATCTGCCTTCCAATCAGATAAAATTGAATTTCTGGATTATTCTTCAGTAAATGAGCGAATTCCAATACAGTGCCCAATCCTTTACGAGCCATGCCGCTGGTAGACACATGAAAAATCTTATATTTTCCTTTTAGGTCTTTTTTAGGACCATTTTCACTAAAAATATCCCTATCCACGCCGTTGTAAATAATAGTACCGTTTTTTATATTCATCGGCCCCTCAAAGCCAAAAATTGATTTCACCCCGCGAACATATAAAGATTTACAATATTCTGTCTGAAAAACTGTGGCATCCGCTCTTTTATTAATCCAAGACACGGTTTCATCACAGCCATATACCTTACATAATATTCGATAACGGTCGTCCAGCCTATGCACTACTTTCGCTTTTGGATTTTTTTTAATCAGTCTTGCGAAACGCTTTTCGTAATCAGTATTTGATTTTGAATATCTATTATAATCAATTTCCTGAAAGAACCGACCTCTATTTAAAAAATTTGCGACTTTCCTTTTAATGATTCCCGTTAATGACCTATCTGTATAATGCGACCCGCCACTGATAATAAATAAAATATCAAAGCGATCTTCTTCACCTACCAATTCGATATCTTTCTGATTTTTTAAGAAATCGAAAAGATATTGAGGAAAACTTAAACCTTTAAACTCTTTATTATCGGAAACAGGATAATCGATAAATACTTTTATTTTGTTCATAGTTTTTATTATTTTATAACAACACTCCAAATTTCGCCGAATTGGACACTATAACTACAAATTTTAAACCCCGCCTTTTTTAGTTCTTTTTGAAAAGACTCTAAGGTGTATTCCGTAAAATGGCCCCTATCTAACATCCATTCCAATCCTAATTCTTTTTTATACAAAGTTATCCAATCCCTGTTTATCATCGGCACTCTTATCAAAAACTTATCTGCCTTACTTTTTAAAACTTTTAAAAATTTGGCTCTGTTTTTAATATGTTCCAACACATTTGACAGAATAATAACATCGAATTTTTTTCCTGGAAAATTTTCTAAAATATCCCCTTGAACATATTCTATATTTTTTCTGGAAAACATTTCTTTGGCGAATCTTATATTTTCTTCATCTAAATCAATCCCGATGACTTTTTTGGCCTTTTTGGCAACATCAAAAGTCAAAGCGCCGTTACCGCATCCAATATCTAAAACCGTATCTCTAGGATTGATATTATCTATGAAAAATTTATGATAATTCATCAAACGGTGCTTAGGATGCAATCCTTGCTCAATTTTATTAGAAAAAAAGCTACTTAACTTATAAGAAAAGCTATGCAATCTTAACGCTGATTTAATTACAATTTTATAAATCTTTGTTTTCATTTTTAATCACTAATATATAAAATGACGAAAAAATAGGAAGAAAGCGGTCAAATTTATTAGCAGTATTAAGAAGTTTAGGATAAATATTTGATTTCCGTAGCTTATTATTCTTTAAAATGATTTCGGGAATTGTTATAAAAAACAAATGTAGGAAAAAAGAAAATAACCCTCCTATCCTATATACTTTAAACTTATCCCCAAATATTTTTTTAAAACGAACCGGCGTATATCTTCTATATCCATGACGGAGATAAAGGAATACTGACCAAAAAGTAGGAATGATGTGTATTTGAATCCCTCCTTTTTCTAAAAATTCACGGGCTTTTGAAACAGCTAAAACGTCTTTATCTATATGCTCCAGGGCTGAAATGGAAAAAACAAGGTTATATTTATTATTTGTATTAAAATCTTCTATTTTTATCTTGATAAAATCGGACTTTACGGCGTATTTGTTAAACTGTTCAAAATTCTTATTTTTTTCAATATCTACCCCAGTGTAAAATAACTTGTAACCTAAATCGTAAAAAATCTTTCTGATGTATCCTGAACCACAGCCAATATCCAACATTTTAACCTCTTTGCTGGGCAATATTTTAAGCAGATTATCATATAAAAATCTATTCGAATATACTCTCCCGGGAGAATCATTCACCTCTTCTATTTTTTCAGGACGCCAATATTTTATCATACTATTTTATAATTTCATTTGTTCTTTTTAACTTCTAAAAAATCTATTAACAAAACCCTTGATCATCCTGTTCCCACCATTTCCAATATAATTATCCATCTCTAAAAAATCTGGTTGCGATCCCCAACTTTTAGGCCAATGGTTGTGTTGATACAATCCATCAAATCGATCTGTTTTAATAAGAGCTAACCATTTTTTATGTTTATAATAGAAACTCTCGAAATCTTTTAATGCTTCTTTATGCCCTGCTAAATATTGCTCCTCATAATCAAAGCTATCTTCCCAGAAATAATTTAGAGCAGATTGCCCTATTTCATCAATAAGCCACCGTCTGTTCTGATAAAGTAAGGGGGTTTTCATCTTAAACACAAGTTTTGCATCAATAATTTCAACAAACCATCTATGATGGAAATAACCTTGCAATTTATTCGATTTTGAATGCTCACTAACACCTATTTTACTTTCAGCTGCGCGAGTTGGAGTTGAAATATATCCCGCTTTCGATACTCTTTGAATTTCTTTACAAATTGCGATAGGGTCGCGCAGATCTTCTAAAGTGTCCGTGCATAAAGAGAAATCAAAAAATTTATCTTCAAAGGGCCATGGAAGTTCATAGAAATCTCTTGAAACCCATGTCTCTCTAGAAAAATGCTCTTCCCCTCCCACCTTTTCGTCAATATCTGTTTTTCCAACTCTTTTATCAAATGCTCTTTTATCTAAGATATAATTTGCTCTGAACCATGGATATCTTCCTCCCCCAATATCTATTACAATATCATCTTTCTTCAATCTACTCAGTATTAAATTAGAAATTTTTCCGTTTATCATTTAAGTTCTTTTTTTTAAAACCAATAGAATACTGTGGCCAGCTATTTTTGATAGGAAAAACGAGTTTAAAAATTTTATTCCTTTAGCTAAAAGATTGTGGCTGTCGTACACTTTTTGTAAAATCGGTTTGAGCAAAAAGATTTCATCTTTCAATCCTTTAGTAGCATCAAATGGTTTCTTAAAAATCAGCTTAAATCCGTGTTTTTCAACATTTTTTGCAACTTCTTTTTCGTTTAAGATAAAACAATAAAAATTGTTGTTTATATCGTTATCTAATTTTTTATAGATTCCTAGTTTTGCTTTTAATCTCCGAAGAAAAAACATATGAGGAAAAGTTAAAAATAAGTATCCGTTAGTTTTTATTACTCTTTTTGCCTCCTCTATGATTTTTTCGTACCCGCCGGTAAAGTGTTCTATCACTCCTAGGGACCAATAGCCATCGAAAAAATTATCGGGAAAATCTAAACTTCTGACATCCTGAAAGGAAACTTTTAAATCAGGGAGGTTTTCGTTTATCTTCTTAACGGTTTCTTCGGCGAAATCAACGCCATAAGCATCATATCCCCAATGCTTTAACCCGTAAACAATTTGTCCTCTACCACAACCTCCTTCTAATACCCTTGCCCCGTGTTTTAAAAACTTATTTGTATTTTTTTTAACGAACCAACTGTTTTTTCCTTTTTCTATCTCTTTTTTAAAGTTTTTTGCCTCCCAATGCCTATCCCAAAATTTATTTGTTGCTTTTTCTTCAATAACTATCAATCTTTTATTGTCTTTATCGTAAAATTTCATACTTCAAGAAGATTTTCTTATTAAAAACCACGTAGTTCCATTAAACCAATTAAGCGCTTTTTTTCTATTAAATCCACTCAAGATAAGCTTTAATAGTTTTTTAAAATTCCCTTGAAAATCAATCGTATAAATTATCTTTAAAATTTTACATTTATTCTTCTCAGATCGGTATCTAACAAAATCAACAGATTCTTCATTATTAAAAAACCATCTATGCCTATCTTTCGGCCTCTCTAGGGGTAATCCGTAAAACTTCAAATATTTCCCGAATTCCTTTTGTTTTTCTGTAACGATAGAATACTTTTTCCCAAGCAAAATAGTAAATATTCCTAAAAAAGGGTTGGGCAAGCTAATAATAATGTATTTTTTACTTATCCTACATAATTCATCAAAAACAAAATGAATATTTTCTAAATGTTCTAACACATCCGCGCAAAATACTAAATCAAAATTATTTTTTTTAAACGGCAATCCTTCTTTTTTATCCAAATCGAAAGAAATATCTGGCTTACCAAAATTATCTATACCAACATATTTAATTTTTTTTGAAAGAATTTTTTCTAAATGTTTTTCGTCGCAACCAATATCTAAGACGCTACCTATTTCTTTAAAAATGGAGTCGAATTGATGAACTATCCATTTTGCTTTTTCTTCACGATTTTTATAAGGTTCCATATATATTTATTTCCTTTTCCATTATTTTTAAGAAATCGAAGTTTTTTAAAATATCTTGCCGGGCATTTTTGCCAATTTTCTCCTGAAGTTCCTTATCCTTTAGAACTTCGACGATTGCTTTTTTTATTGACTCAACACTAATATCGCAAAGATAACCATTTTCTCTATGACGGATAATTTCCTTTATCCCCTCAACATTTGTCCCGATGCAGGGCAAACCACAGCTCATTGCCTCTAATAAGGTTTTTGGGCACCCTTCATATAATGAGGGGAGAATAAAAATCTCCGATCTATTCAACTCTTCTGGCAGTTTATTGTTCGGAATATTTTCCCGAAATTCTATATTTGCTCTCTTTTTTCTCGCAACCACCTTTATCTTCTCTTTTAAACATCCTGACCCGATAATCGCTAATTTACACGAGTTTCCCGAGATTGCTTCAATTAAATTAAAAAGGTTCTTTTGTTCATGCAGTCTTCCGATAAAGATAACTTTTGATTTATCTTTTTCTATTTTTAAAGGTTTAAATAATTCGGTGTCAATATAATTAGGGATGAATTCTATTTTAAAAAAAGGGACTTTAAAATTATTTTTGACGAACCTCTTATCTTTTTCTGAAGTTAGAATAATCCTATCAGCATTTTTATAAGCAAGCTTTTCGATATTAAATACAAGTGCTTTTTTCCAAAACGGTTTTTTTTCCTTCCTTAAAAATTCTAACCACTCATAGCCACACCTAATTATTAATTTCTTTTTATACAACCATTTTGAAAGAATCGCCGGGATAACAGCTGCCATCTGATTTGTCTTATAAACATCAGCTCCCCTGAGCTCTTTATAATAAATTAAGGGAATAAAAAATTGGTAAATTCTTGAAGGGAAGAAAGCAGGTTTTGATAAGATTCTAATATTCGTTGATAGTTTTTCTTGAAAATTAAACTCTTTCTTATTTCCATAAGTAATAAAATATATTTTTTTAAAATATTTTGCTAATTCATTATAGGGCTTAATTTCCCTCTCCAAATTTCCGATTTTTTCCCATATTTTTAAAGAAACTCCACAGGTAAAAAATAAAGCTAATTTTTTGTCTTTTAAGTTTTCCATTCCTATTATCTTTTTGAGAATTTTTCGGGATCATCGATTCCTTGATCCTTCATTAGTTTATTATTAATCTCCTCCACTACTTTATGGATTTTTAAATCAACACCTTGTTCATCTGCAAATTGGATTAAAGCTTTAATGTCTTTCGGCAAACATTTCTTGCCGTATCCCCTATAGTCTCCGTAATAAATATTTAAATGACTAGGGCCTATTCTTTTATCCATTGAAGCGCATTCTCTCACTTCGTCGTAGTCAATGCCGACTGCCTTGCATAAATCGTACATTTGATTGCCAAAAATAACTTTTGTTGAAAGAAATGTATTGCCGAAATATTTAACCATCTCTGCTTCAGTCGCCCTAATAATCTTTTCAAAGGGAGCTTTCGGCAAAATAGACAAAACTTTTTCAGCTGATTCACGGCTGGAATCTGTATAGCCGACTATTTGTCTATCCGGGTTTTCCATACATTCATCCGCTTTTTCTTCAATTAAAAATTCTGGATTGAACAAAAACTTATGCTGAGGATATTTTTGCTGAAATTTTTCCGTAGTGCCAAGTAAAACAGTTGATTTAATCACTATTGTTTTATTTCCGGAGATACTTGAACAAGCGTCTTCAACATAAGATAAATCAAATCCTTTTTCCTTATCAAATGGGGTCGGGACACAGATAAAAATAATATCGGCTTGGTTCACTTCTTCAGTAGAGCCCTTATTTTTTCCATTGTCGTAAAAAAATACCTTATATCCTACTTTATCAAAATATCTTTTTAACGCTCCGCCAATCATTCCTAGACCCATTATTCCTATTTTTAAATCTTTTAAATTTTTGTTCTTCATAATTATGAGCGAGGGAGGAAAGGAAAAACCTTTTTTACTTTCCGACCAAGCGATTAATTATATAGACTAAAAGTCTCTATAAATTTATTTTTTAATTAAATTATGATTTTCAAACCATTCTTTAGTTTTTCCAACTCCAGTAGCAAAATCTGTCTTAGGCTGCCAATTCAAAAGCTTTTTAGCTAAGTTGATGTCTGCCTGGGTATGGAGAGGGTCACCTAACCTTGGGGGCAGATATTGAACCGAACCGCCGATTAATTTGCTTAAATAATTGATCGAATAAGATTTCTTCTGCCCAATATTTATTATTTCTCCTCCTTTTATCTTTTTGCTTTCCGCTGCTTTTATATTTGCATCTACTACATCATCTATATAGCAAAATGCCCTAGTCTGTTCCCCATCTCCAAAAATTGTTAATGGCTTATTCTGAACCCTTAATCTTAAAAATTTTCCCAAAACTAAACTATAATCAGAATCGAAATCAATTCTTGGCCCATAGACATTAAAATATCTTAAACAAACTATCGGAACCTTATATAGCCCAACAAATAGTTTTGCAGTTTGCTCTCCAACAAACTTCTGTAGCCCATATGGGCTAAGAGGATTAGGAATCATATTCTCTTTTAGAGGAAACTTCTTTTGATCCCCATATATAGAAGAAGAGGAGGCGAAAATAATTCTTTTAACCCCTTCATCAATCGCCGCTTTAAAAACATTAATCGTACCCAAAATATTCACTTGAGATGTACCGACTGGATCCTTAATCGAAATCGGCACTCTCGGAATAGCAGCTAAGTGTAAAACATAGTCAACTCCTTGAAAGCAGGGCTTGATTTTGTTAAAATCACGAATATCTAATTGATAAAACTCTACCTTAGGATTCAAGTTTTCCTTCTTCCCAGTTGAAAGATTATCAATAACCACTACTTGGTGGTTTTGTTTTATTAACTTATCAACGAGATGGCTGCCTATGAATCCAGCTCCGCCAGTAATTAAGTATTTCATATAGTAAAATTATTTTAATTATATAATGTGGGCACTTGAGATACTTTATAATGTATCGTGTTGTAAAAAGTCCAATGACTTCTCCATTTCTTGCCATGCTTAAGAAAAAAATAAATCTTTAGAATACTTCGTAAAATAAAAGAGGGGGTTAAAGACGCGATTATAAAAGTGAGAGAAAACATCAAGCCATCTCTAAGTGTTGCTTTTTGAAAAAATCCTTTTAAAACTCCGAGATAAGACGAATAAAAAAACGTCTTAAAAGCCTTCATTAATATTAAATGCTGGACAATATTCCATCTAAATCCTCTGTCCATTTCTTTGATTCTTTTGATTGTAGCATCGTTTACATAACCGCTTGACAACAGCAATTTATTCAATCTTTTTTTACACACATAATGTTTCTTGAATCTGTCTTCAATGGAAATCTTATAATAAGGCAGCTCTTGAGAAACTATATGTTTATTAAGCGCCAACCCTTTAACATCAGAAAATTTTAAAAACATCAACCGATATAAAAATACTTGAGGATAATGGCTTCCGATTGACTTTTCTGCTAATTCCCTTTCTTGCTCTAATATCTTTTTAAAGAAGCTATTTTTAAATATTAAAATACTTAAAAATACGCTGTCAGGAAAATTTGCCTCGATAATATTCTCTCTATTTATTTCAAAAACCAACGGCTTATCTGGCTCCAGAGAAGTATAATAAACAGTCTTTTTTCCGGTTTTTTTATCAATAAAATATGCTTCTGATTTAAGAGTGACAAGAGCTGTATTTTCTTTGCAATTTTTCTTAATAAAATTAATCACCTCCTCTAAACCATTGGGGATGATAGAATCGTCATCTGCAAAAAGCCAAATATAGTCCCCCTCAGACATTTCCATCACTTGGAAAAGATTCCTATCGCCTAAATCTTCCTTATTTTCATTATATTTTATCAAATCTGGATATTTTTCCTTAAAATTCATTACAACTTCTCGAGTATTATCTGAAGAACCATTATTAGAAACGCATATTTCAATCCCATCTTTAATTTGAGGTATAATGTAATCCAAAAGATTCTTCAGATAAACTGCTCTATTGTAAGTAGGAATAGCAATACTTAATAAAGGTTTACTGCTCATAATTTTGGAGAAAGTTTTTCATAATTTTAATCATGTAATTCAACTTATTTCTAGTTATTCCCGGATAAACGCCTATCCAAAAAAGATTATTCATTACCAAATCAGTATTTTTTAAGGAACCGAAAACCCTGCACTTTATGTCTTTATAAGCCGGCTGTTTTTTGAGATTTCCGCCAAAAAGCATTCTGGTAGCGATTTTATTATCTTCCAAATAGTTCACAATTTCGTTCCTAGAAAAAGGAGCACCTTCTTTTAACAGTATCGGAAAGCCAAACCAAGATGGCTGAGAATTTTTTGTTGCTTGAGGAAAAATTAGATATTTATCGTACTTTTTCAAAAATCCATATAATAGATCAAAGTTTTTCCTTCTTGCTTTAATAAATTGAGGCAGTTTTTTAAGTTGAGCTACTCCAATCGCCGCCTGCATATCAGTGATTTTAAAATTATAGCCGATATGAGAATAAATATATTTATGGTCATAACCAAATGGTAGTTTCCCAATTTGCCAAGAAAATCTTTTTTTACAGGTGTTATCCTGACCCGATTCACAGTAGCAATCTCTCCCCCAGTCACGAAAAGAAGCAATAATTTTCTTTAATTCCCAATTATTAGTTAAAACCGCTCCACCCTCCCCCATTGTAATATGATGAGCAGGAAAAAAACTGCAGGTAGAAATATCTCCAAATGTTCCTGTGTATTTATTTTTATATTTAGAACCCAAAGCATCGCAATTGTCTTCAATAACCCAGAGATTATGTTTTTTTGCTAATTTTAAAATCTTATCAAGAGCAACAGGATTTCCTAATGTGTGAGCAACAAAAATTGCTTTTGTTTTTTTAGAAATTGCTTTTTCAATTTTTCCGACATCTATATTATAGATTCCTAAGCTAACATCAACGAAAACTGGAATTAAGTTGTTTTGAATAATTGGGTTTAAAGTAGTTGGAAAACCGCAAGCAGTGGTTATTACTTCGTCTCCGGGTTTTAATCTTCTCTTTCCGAGTTTTTGCGAAGTTAAAGCAGATATGGCTAAAAGATTAGCTGAAGAGCCGGAATTAACTAAAAGACAGTGCTTTACGCCTAAAAACTCGGCGAGTTCTTTTTCAAACTGCTGAGCATACCTTCCAGCAGTCAACCAAAAATCAAGCGAGGAGTCAATTAAATTTATCATTTCTTTTTCATTATAAACCCTACCAGCATAATTAATGTATGTTTTGCCCGGAATAAATTTCTCCTCTTTTTTTCTTGAATGGCAAATCGCTTTTATTCGGCTAAAAATTTCTTTTTTTAACTTCAACTGATTATTTGGCATTTTATTAAGCTCCTATAATTTTTAATAAAGAATCGCAAACAAAATTAACATCTTTTTTAGTTAGATTTGATGCCGAAGAAAGACAAATACCTCTTTTTTCCACTTTTCCTGCTTCAGGATTATTAAATCTTCTTTCTTGCTCAAAAACCGGAAATAAGCTCATTCTTGGAAATCCTGACCTGCAATGAATATTAAGATCTTTCAGTTGTTTTAATACCTCGTCTCGCGGAACTGAGATACTGTCTTCTAAAAGAATGGACGAATAGCAATAATTGCTTTTACAATTTTCTTTCTCCTTTATAATCTTTATTCCCTTTACACTTTGAAGTCTCTCGTAATACCAATCAAACATCTGTCTCTTCTTTGCAACCAATTCATCAATTCTTTCAACTTGAGCCAGAGCAAGCGCCGCTGTCAAGTTTGCTATCGTATACTGATACCCTATTTGATCTGACCAAAAAACTGCTTTAGAATCAGTGCGACCCATTGTCGCAAACAACAGCGCTTTCTTATAAAGCTCTTCATTATCTGTTACGAGAATACCTCCTTCTCCACTTACAGTAATTTTTGCGCCCTGAAAACTAAAACATCCGAAGTCGCCGAAAGTGCCAACTTTTTGGCCTTTAAATCTAGAGCCGAGGGCTGGAGCAGCGTCTTCAATCACCCGTAAATTATACTCTTTTGCAATCTCCATAATTTCATCCATCTGAGCAGGATGACCATAAGAATGAACGAGCATAATGGCTTTTGTTTTGTCGGTAATAGCCTTTCTTATTGCTTTTGGATCAATACACCAGGAATCTGGATCTATATCAACAAAAACAGGAGTTGCTCCGCTGTAAGCAATCGCATAACCAGTAGCAATCCAGCTAAAATCAGTACAAATTACTTCGTCTCCTTTTTTCAGCCCTAATGCCATTACTGCCAGATGTAAAGCCATCGTACAACAATGGGTGGCAATCGCATATTTAACGCCTAAATACTCCGGAACTTTCTGTTCAAGCTTTTTTGCGTGCTTATCATAGGTCTCATACCAGCCGTTTTTAACAGCATCCATTACATAATCGATTTCCTTTTGAGTAATACAGGGACCGGCAAAGCTTATTTTCTTATTCATAATTATGAGCGAGGAAGATATGAAAATTTATTTTCATATCGACCGAGTGATTAATTATATAAATTACGAAGTAATTTCTATTTTTTTAATGTTAATAATTTTTCATACGCCTTATTTAATTCTTCGTCTTTTTTTGCGAAACAAAATCTTAATAAATTTTCTCCGCTTTCATCATGGTAAAAAGCGCTCCCTGGCACGCTTGCAACGCCGGTCTTTTTTAATAGATACATCGCTTTCTCTTTACTTGTTTTACCTGGCAGACAGCTTGCATCAGCAAAAACGTAATAAGCTCCATGCGAAACAAATGGCGTAAGCCCCACTTTTTTCAAAACAGAGCAGATTTTATCTCGCTTTAACTTATATTCCGCGCAGATTGACTGATAAAATTCATCGGGTAATTCATTAATTCCTTTAGCAACTCCCATTTGAAGAGGCGCGGGTCCGCAGACATATATCAAATCATTGACATAACCAATCATAGTCGCCCATTTTTCGTCACAAACGCAATAACCGATTCTCCACCCAGTGATGCTGAATGCTTTTGAATAGCCTGATATAGTAATCGTTCTATCCTGAATATTTGATAACACTCCTGGGCTTATATGCTTTAAACCATCATAAACAAAGTATTCATATATCTCATCGGTAAAGATAAACAAATCGTGGCGGATGCAGAAATCTGCTATCTTTTTTAATTCTTCTTCGGAGAAAACCTTGCCCGAAGGATTGGCAGGGGTGTTAATTATTATCCCTTTGGTTTTTTTAGTTACTGATTTTTCTAATTCGTCTATACTGAATGTCCAATCCGGCGGATTTAACCTAACATATATTGGTTCTATTCCAACTGCTAATAAGGTATTAACATGATATCCGTAGTAGGGTTCAAAAACAATAACCTCGTCACCAGAGTTAAGTAGCGCTAAACAGGCTGAATAAAATGCTCCCGTGGCTCCGCAAGAAACAATGATATTTTTCTCCGGATCCACGCGCATATTATTGTGCTTCAACATTTTTGAAGCGATTGAATTTCTCAGTTCAGGCAGACCATCATATCTCGTATATTGGTTTATGCCAGCATCTATCGCATCTTTAGCTCCTTTTTTCACTGGTAAAGGAACCTCTAAATCACAAAAACCCTGAGACAAATTAATCCCGCCTACCTTGACGCATTCAATGGACATATTCCTGATTTCAGACTGAACAATTTTTTTAGAACGATCGCTTATAGATAATTTCATAAGTTAAAATAGTTTCATAACTAGATCATATTTATTTATTTCTCCATCATAGCCCTCAGGAGCTTCTACCCATTCCAATCCGTCTTTCCCCTCCACTTGTATCATCGGAATCCTTGAGATCTCCTTAAAGCCAAGCTTTTCATAAAGCCTTACTGCTCTTTCATTGTCTAAAAAAGTCTTTAGAGAATAACCCTTCAATCCTAAGATAGCTTTCCCCCAATCCATCATATTTCTGATTGCATCATTCATAATGCCAGGATAGCCTGATTCTCCGCGTATGATGTTATCTATTTCACATGTTCCATTTTCAAAATCAAATCTGAATAAACCTACATGGCCGATATATTCGTTGCCAACTTTAATTATAAATAACAGCCTATCAGGAGCGTCTATTAATCTTTCCTTGAACCATTTTGTCGTCCTTTCAACGGTTACCTCAAATTTGCAGGCAAACCATATTTCATTCTTTTTTCGCCATCCGCCAATTATATTCATTAAATTGGCATCCTTACCGCACTCCGAAGTAAGAAATATGAGCTTGTAATCAACACCATTAAATTTGCAGTTAATAAAAACTTCTCCAAATGGTAATTGTTTTAATTCTTTAATCTTTGCTAAAACTCTTTCTTTTGAAAATGCTTTAAGATTAGTCATATATTTAAATTGTTTTTTTTTGCTTTTCGTCCTCATATTTATTTACTAAAATTTTTATTACCATCTTTCTAATATCTGATTTTTCATTAAAAATACATCCTGGCCTATGTATGTCTGTCGGAAAAAATATTACAAACATTCCTCTATTTATAACAAGAAAATGTTCATTCTCTATTTTTTTATAAAAAGTACAATCTTTTTCTTCATTGTATTCTTCTAATAATTCGTTTTGGGGATTATTAAAACCTAAACCGATTAGCTCTGTCCCCGAAATTACATACTGAATATCTATATATTTTTTATGCACTTCAGCTTTTTTTTCTTTTAATTTCTTTGTCTGATAACTAAACAGATTCATAACGACATCCCTTCCAAGAGGATATTTTCCGTCTGCAAATTTAGAAAAATCGGTTGTTTTTATATAATTTAAATATTTTAATAAAATTTTCGGGAAAACAGATTTTTTATTAATTTCAGATATGTTACCTAAAATCATATTTGTAATAATTTATTTATTTTTAAAAATGTTTCTTTTAATGAGTTTTTATTATTATTCCAAGGCCTTGGAAAAGTTATCGTTTTTATTCCAAAGGCTTCAACAGATTGTATATTTTCTAAAGAATCGTCAACAAAGAAGTCTACCTTATTATAACCAAGGTATTCTCCTTTGTTTTTATCATACTGAGGTATAATTATACCTTCCCTATGAGAGGGTATGAAATGAAATGTTCTTATCCACTTCCCATAATTTCTTATAACCCATTCGGCAGATATCGAAGCTGTAGCAAATGGAGTACTAGTCAGAGCAATATGTCTACACCTATCTCCGTATTTTGAAAACCAATCCAAAACTTCCGGAATCGGTTTTAACTCAAAATATTTACTCCGTCTGAATTCATCCAATGAAGCAAGATATTCTTCCTTTGAAACTCCCAATAGTTCATGCGGGGGATTCTTTAATATATCTTTATAGTCAACCTTACATTCGGGATGTTCGAGCTTCCATAATTTTTCGAACCATTCCTTCATTAATTCATTCAATACATCATCTATATCCCACGCTATCGTAAATGTTTTATTTTTCATATTATTTTTCCTTTAATAAACCAGCTTCCCACTTAGGAAGCTTTTTTTGCTCAGGATCGATAAAAACTTCACAGAAGATAGGACCATCAAAATCTAATACAGATTTTATTTTATCTAAATCCTTTCCATTTTTTATCGATTCGTATTTTATTCCCCAAGCAGGAGCTAATTTACTCCAATCAGGAAATCCGACTCCTGAGCTTTTATCACAGGCAAAAACTTTGTTGAAGAACTTCAAATGGGTGTTTCTTATGGAATAATACCCTCCATTATTGAATAAAAATATCTTTATCGGGAGCTTGTGATAAATCACTGTTTGTAGTTCCTGAATATTCATCATAATTGAACCGTCCCCCTCCAAACATATCACCGGCTTCTTATTATTAGCGATGCAAGCTCCGATTGACATTGGAAGTCCTTTACCCATTTCGCCGAAAGCAGTATTAGTAATCAATCTTTGCCCCTTTTTCAGTTTCAATGCCTGATGTGGCGTTTCTGCGACCATGCCGTTTGAAGTAATTACTGAATAATCGCATTTTCCGCTTAAAGTTTCTAAAAACTGATAAGCGTCAACATATTTATTATTTGCTTCGTAAGAAACAGGCTTTTTCTCAATATCCCATCTTTTCAATTTAATATCCTGTTTTAACGTTCCTTCTAGAAAATCTTTAGCATCAACACAAACAGGAGTATCAATTTTTAATGTCCTTTTATATAGCTCAGCCTTATCTATATCAACCATTATCTTAACAGCATTTTCAGCAAACTTTTTATACTCAAAAGAAGTATTCCTGATTTGCATTCTCGTTCCAACGATAAGAAGCAAATCGCAATTATCAAATGCATAGTTTGCAGTTTCTACCCCCGATAATCCCTGTTCCCCTAAATAGTACGGATAATCATCATTCACTAAATCAGTTCCGCTCATTGCCGAAACAACATTAATTTTTGTTTTTTTAATAAATTCCCATAGTTCTGGAACTGCGCCAGCTAACCTAATCCCATTCCCAACTATCATTAAAGGTTTTTTAGCTTTATTTAAAGCTTCTATTATTTCTTTGAAAGGGATATTATATTTCGGTTTTTCCGGCGCTTCAAAACCAATCAAATTATTTTCGTCAATTTCGGCACATTGGACATCCAAAGGAATCTCAAGCCAGACAGGCCCCGGCTTTCCTGATTTGGCCAGATAACAAGCTTTCTCAAGGTGATACTTTATTTCATCCGGGTTCTCAACGCAAACTGCATATTTTGTTATCGGCTTTACAACATCCAGCAAATTTATTTCCTGTGGCTCTCCTAACCTTCTCAATCCGTTTTCTATGTCTTCCCTAGTAAGCTTTATCTCTTTCCTGACCTGCCCAGAAATAATCATCATCGGGATTCCATCAACCCAAGCAGCAGCAACCCCAGTGATCGTATTCGTCCCTCCAGGACCCGTTGTAACGCTTGCAACGCCGATTCTATTGCTTATCCTTGAATAACCTTCGGCGGCAAGAGCACAGGACTGCTCATGATGGCAACAATAAGAATCCAGTTGGGACTTCCCGATGGAATCAACTGTATGCATACATCCTCCTCCCGAAACAAGAAAAATGCTGTCTGTAATTTTTTCTAAATGTTTTACTAAATAGTCGCTTAATTTCATAAAAATATAGCCAATTAATCTATTTTTAACCAATGGGTTAATTGAGTTTTTCTATTCTTATTTTCCATTATCTTATTATCGTAATAAAAAGAATCGTCCTTGAAATGAGTGGTTGATATTTCTTCAAGAATAGCGCCGTTTTTTGTTCCAAAACTGTGCTTCGCCCCTCTCTGGATTAAAACAATCTCTCCCGTCTTATATTCTTTTTCTTTTCCATCAAGATTTATACCCAAGTTTCCATATAGAATCTGAAAACTTTCTTCTTTTTGCTTGTGAAGATGAACGGGATGATTCTGGCCGGGAAATAGAACAATCAGTTTTTTGCAGTATTCCCTGTTAACGCAATTGAAAATAACCGCTCCGTGTTTATAAAAATTATCTATTCCGTAATGATGAGACACTTCCACCTCTAATTTATCAGGAAGAGCTATTTTTGCCTCCTCTAAAAACTTCCTGGCTTCAGTTATAATCTTATATACTTTTTCTCTGTTATTTGACGCTTTGACATCGGAAAAAAATATTGAAGCGTTTTTCTTTATATCCTTCTCAGAAAAATAATCAATATATTTTGACATATTGTTTGCCAGCAATTGATTATCTATATTCGGCCAGGCAAAAAATGTATTAGATGTGTTTATTTTATCGCCTTTTATTATTTGTTTCTTAGCAAAAACTCCTCTTTGGAATTGCCTTAAATCAGCCAACTCTTTTTCAGAAAATCCCGCTCTTTTGTGAAAAATACCACAAGTAGTAAATGTTTTTTGAGCTGCTTCTAACCATTGCTCGATTTGCGATGGCGTTGCGGAATAATTATTAAGTTCAATTCCTTCAACTTTTATCCCGACATGTTTTTCAAAAATAGTTGCTCCTTTGGCAGTAGCTATTTTGATTGAATCAAAATTATCAGGACTTTCATGGGTGGAATAACCGATTTCCACTTCAGGATACCGCTTTTTTAATAAATCGATTTGATTCAGTTGGATATTTTCCGGTAAAGTCGGGTATTCTCCAACACAGTGCATTAAAGAAAGCTTTTTTCCTCTATGCCCAAGAAAGCTAACTACTTTATCTATATCTTCCAGGGACACTCCGGCAACAGAAACAATAATCGGTTTATCTGTTTTAACGATTTTTTCTAAAAGTGGCCAATCAGTAAAAGAACAGCTAGCTATTTTAATAAAATCGAAATTAAGCTTCTCAATTAGATCAACTGAGTTTTCATCAAAGGGGGTACAGATAGAAATAAATCCCAGTTTATCAATTTCGTCTTTCAGAATTTTAAATTCCTCTTCTTTCAGCTTCGTCTCTGAAAATCGCTTCACGTATTTCAAATCAGTCCTGTTCTGATAATCCGGATGGATAAAGGTCGGGATATCACGGGATTGCAGCTTGAAAGCAAAATTGAAGGAGAATTTTTTACTTACCTTGTGAATTTCTCTGATGATTCTCAATCCATGCTCAACCTTACCTTGATGATTGTTGGCCATCTCAAATATGAATAATGGCCTTTGTTGAATGTTTTTTATAGACATATTATTATTCGTAATATTTTTTAAGCCGCTCGGCATCATTAATAGTTATAACATCTTCTGGAAACAATCTATGTTTAACTATTTTGCATTTTGCACATATTTCTCCTACGTTTTTGATACCATCCAGCATTTTGCACCTAAACCCTTGAAACTCCTTGCCATTCCATATTTCAGATACTGATTGATTGTTGCAATCACCAACAAAACCAGGAAATTCATAAGAATAACAAGGGATTACTTTCCCATCGGTATTAATTCTCAGTGTAAAAAATGGCTGTGGGCAAACTAACACATCTGAAGCTGGCAACCCGAATTGAGTAACCGATTTGTCTTCACCTTTTAACACTTTCCCGTAATCTACATTCGGCTGGATCGGAACAATATGTTCAATAGCAATGATATCGCAAATATCCCCAAAAAGCTTATAAAACCTTTCTTCGTCCTCTTTATTTTCTAATGCTTCATCTACGATTTTGATATAAAGTTTAGTGTTCTTTTTCTTATTATCAAAAAAATATCGCAGATTCTCAACAAAATTTTCGAAATCTATGTCCACTCCAGACACTTCTTTATACTTTTCTTTTGTCGTCCCCTGCAATGATACGATCAATCTTGAAAGCCCAGCTGAAATAAGCGAATCTGACATCTCGGGAGTTAAAAGCGAGGCGTTTGTTAATATCTCTATGTCATTGGTAATATTTTTTAAAGCGGCGTATTCCACCATATCAGCTATATTTTTATGCAGGAGGGGCTCGCCAATTCCTGAAAAACGCAATATCTTCAATTTATCAGGAAAAAGAACAATGTCATTTATGCATTTTTTATACAAGCCGAAATCCATAATAATCTTATCTGAAATAAAATTCCGCTCTTCTTTTTTCACCGACATCATGCAATATTTGCAAGTAAAGTTGCAGGCATGCATTGGATATATTTCTATCATAAAAGGAGTGTTCAAAGGAAGCACTTCTGCAAGCTTCTTTCTTTTTCCTCCCGGCGCTTGTCCGCTGATATTTTTTGCCTTCATTTGTTTAACTTATATTAAATGGTTTTTTAGTTTTATCCTTATCAGTGAAAACTTCGGAACAAGGAACTGGAAGTGGCTTTCCATAAATCTTTTTCACTAAATAGTTATCAATAAAATTCCTATCTTCTGCAATAGTACACGTATCAACATACTCACCAAAATATTTAATATCTAATCCCCTTTTGATTATGTCTTTCAAGGGCTCTTCAAAAACATTGCCGATGGACGTATGAATATACGGACAAGGCAAAACGTCTCCATATTGGGTCACAGATATCATTCCTTTAACTCCTATACAGCCCATATTAATGCCATAGGCCGGAGTTAAATGAGTATAAACATTATATTTCTTTTCAAGGTTGTTTCTCATATAATCTATATCGTCCTTATTAACCAAAATATCAAAATTACCCTCCCAAGAACCAACCGGCTTTGCATAAGTTACAAACACTCCAATCCCTCTTTTATTGAAATATTCAATAAATTTGATGAATTCGTCTGAATAAAGCCTCTGTTTTGTAACAACAGTTTGAATAAAAATATTCAAACCTGCCGCTAAAGTCGCGTCAACCGCTTTCATTGCCCTTTCGTGCGCACCTTTAGCTTTCCTAAAACTATCGTGTTCTTTAGCATCAAGACTGTCTATGCTTAATTGGACTCTATCAACGCCTATCTCTCTAAGATGCTTGGCTTTTTTTTCATCTAAAAACCATCCATTAGTATCAACATTAATATAGAATTTTTGAGGGTCAATAGCTTTAACTAATTCATCAAAATCCGGAAATACTAATGGTTCTCCGCCTGTAATCACAAAGCGCGCCAAACCTATCTCGTCGGCCTGCCGGCTGAGATTTTTTACATCATCCATAGTAAATTGCCGCTTTTCATTTCTACCTTGAAATTTCTTTACCGAGCAGTGTTGACACTGAAAATTACAAACGTAATTATATTGAAACTGAATAATAGCAATACTTTCTCCACGTTTAATCTTTTCATCAAATTTCATAATTTTTTCATAGACATACGGCTTTTCTTCTTTCAAACGATTTCTTTTTTCTGCTTCTAATTTTTGCTGATTTATTGGCATATTTTTTATTTTAATTTAATTATTATTTATTGCTTAATTTTTGATATTGTTCATATTCTAAAGGCTTACTTGTTTGAATGGACGGCGTTATCTCGGAATCTCCGAATGACCTTCCATTACAAAAATCACATGCTTCTAAATAATCTTTATTCAAAAGATAATCTCTAACCTTATTCTTCGTCGCCAATATGCCCTTTTCATCTAATGGCTCCTGGAATAAATCGATGTAATCATTTTTACAATCCGGAACTGCCCTAAGTCTGGCGGCATTGGCGATAAAAGGGCATCTGTATAATTTTCCATCTGATATATTAACTGTGTTTTTAGCGCAACATTTTCCAAAAATTTCTTTTTGCTGTTTAGGGTTACGATTATGCCTCTTTATTTTAGAACAATCTGTCCAGCCTTGAGCTTTCCGTGAATAAAAGGCGATATTCTTGCTTGATAGTTTTTGAATCAAAGCATCTAAATTTCTTGAAAGCAGACCATAATCTGTAATCATAAGCAGTACTTTATTGTTTTTCAAGCATTCTATCTTTTCGTCCGGAGGAACTATTGTTCCATTTACATAAACTATAATCTTCTTTACCTTAGGCTCATCGATTAATCTTTTTATCACTAAATCAAAGTCTCTATTCATAAACGGATCACCGCCAATAACCCTGAACTCATTAACCTCGTCCATAATACTGCAAAATGTATCTATAGATTTCATTAATTCTTCGGCGTCGCAATCCTTAGGATTTTTGTAATACTGCGTAAGATTAGAACAATCTCTGCATTTTAAAGAACAGCGTTCGGTAATGATAATATCGACGCTTCTTAAGAAAAGCTTATCGGGGGTCAGATAACTGTCGTGGCAGAAAAGACAAGTATCAACCGCATATTGAACAAAATCGCTTGGGGCACTGAATTGATATTTAAATATATCAAAGTCTTTTAGCAACAAATTAGACGGATACCATTTGGAGAATCCTAAACTAGATAATTGCTCAACCACGTCTTTTATATCAGCTGCCGATATTAAGAAAATAGCATCTTGATATTTCTTTTTCAAATCAGAAACAGGGATTACTTCAATATCAGCCTTTTTATTAATGTTATTATCGCAAAAACACTCGACTTTAATTCCTGCGTCGCAACAAGCTTTTAATATCACTTCGCCAACAATACCGGCTCCGAATATTATTATCGGCAATCCTTTATCTTTAATCTCTTTAATGATTTTTTGATTTGAAAAATTTTTCATTGAAGTTATTTAATAATGTCTTCTTTTTTAAGCTTTTTGTATCTTTTAAAAGCTTTGTACTGACACATCCAGATAATCAGCCGGACAAGCTTTAGCTTCATTAAAACAGGGATTATCTTGCTTTCGCCTTTTGAGGGAGAATAAAATCGTAGATTATCCCTAAAATTTGAATCATTGATTATTTGACAGATAAACTCATAAGTCTTTTTCTTATTACTGCTATTAATCTGACCACAAATACGGACTAATTGAATTATGGCTAAAAAGATATCGGCATGTCCAACTTCTTTTTCTATATTAATGCCAAAACCACAATCTTTAAGGAAGCTTTTTATTCTAATAAGAGCTTGTCTATATCCGAATAATATTTCGGGATGATTGCCTATTGCCATTGCCGCCGAAGTATAATTATTGAAAACCAAATGATTGTATATCGTTTCCTTTAAGAAAGACGCCTTTTCTATGTGATTTAGATAGTCGAAATTAAAGGCTACATCTTCAAACGTACGCAAATTATTATCAAAGTGGATATCATTGTTTTTTATAATCGATGATTTAAATAATCTTCCCCAAGAATATGCGAATAGCTGGAAACTATTGGGTTTTTTTAAATAACACCTAACATAATCTATAATATCTTTTTTTGTTAACAATTTGCTTTCTAAAAGAATACGGCCGTGTCCAGAATCAGGATTGTTGTTATCATTAATCTTTCTGAAATCTCCTATTATTATATCTGCTTTTATTCGACGATAATTTTCTATTAACAAGCTTATGGCATTATTTTCGATGAAATCATCGGAGTCAAGAAAGAATATAAAACTTCCTTTTGAATTTTCTATACCTATATTTCTAGCGGCTGCCGGACCATTATTTTCTGTATGTATTACCTTAATTCTTTTGTCATTAAGCACATATTCATCGCAAATCTTTCCGCTATTATCAGTTGACCCATCGTCAATAAGTATTATCTCTATTTTTTTATAAGTTTGGCCTATAATGCTTCCCAAACAGCGATCAAGATATCTTTCAACATTATATACCGGGATTATAACACTTATCAGGTCGTCGATTAATTTGTCATTATTAGTTTCTTCCATTTCTTTATATATATTTTCTATATATTTTTTGGACCTTCAATAAATTCGACGGACAAGTATCATGCCACTTAAGATAGCCGGGATCTTTGCTTGATAAGCCTCTGTTTTTCAAGGGAAATCTGCTTGAAAGAAAACACTTATATAATAGGTATATAAAATGCCCTCGCGTGTCTTGCTTTGCCATTAACTGGTAAATGGCTATGGGAGTATGGTCAAATTTTATTTTGGCGCCTATTTCCTGCTTTGCCACTTTTAATATTCTTGTTTCTGCTTTTTCTTTAAATCTGATAATGCCACCAGGCACATGCCATCCTTTCTGGTATTTATCATCTCTCCAAGATAAAAGAGTTCTGCCCTTTTCGTCTTTTATCAATAAATCAACATTTATCATCGGCGTAATCTTGCTGATAAAAAGAAACACTTCTTCTGGCAATCCGACAGAAGGATTTTTAATCTTCTTTTCTAAAAACTTTATCGCTTTTCTTATATCCATATTTATAAATTATTCTCACACCAATCAAACGTTTCTTTGATCCCATTTTCAAAGCTTGTTTTCGGCTCCCAACCCAATCTTTCTTTCGCTTTTGTCCAATCAAGATATTGTTCCGGTATTTCATTTTTGGCGATATTCAATATTTTATAATCTATTTTCTTTCCTAAAATTATTTCAGCTTTTTTCACTAAATCTATCACACTGAAAATATTCTTGCTTCCGAAATTGAACGCCTCGCCAAAAACCTTCCTATTGTCAGCCAACCTTATGCAACCATCTACTATATCTTTTATATACGTATACTCTCTTATCATTTTTCCATCGCTTCTTATTAAAAATTTTTTATTCTTAATAACTGCCTCTAAAATTCCTGGTATAATTCTAGAAAGATTAAAATCGCCCGGACCAAAGACATTACTGAATCTCGTGATAACAATCGGTAGACCGTATGTTGAAAAATATGTCTGGGCTATCAAATCAGCTGATGCTTTTGACGCATTATAAGGATGATCACCCATTAAAGGATATGTTTCTTTATAGGGCAATTTTTCTGCCTTGCCATAAGCTTTATCTGAAGAAACAACAACAATTAATTCTATGTTTTTCTGTTGCCTACACATCTCTAAAATATTCACGGTACCCATAATATTAGTTTCAATCGCATCAAACGGATTCTTATATGCTTCCTCAACTAAAGGCTGGGCTGCCAGATGGAAAACTATTTCAGGGTTCTCTTTTTTGAAGATTTCAGAGATTTTTCTATCCCTTACATCTATTTCATAGAACTTTGCCTTGGGACTGATGCTCTCCTTCCTGCCGGAAGACAAATTATCTACCACAATTACATTGTGGCTTTTTTGCATCAGTTCGTTGACAAGATTACTTCCGATAAATCCTGCTCCGCCGGTGACTAAAATGTTTTTTAATTTTCCCATATTTTCCATTTGGGATCTTTTGTCCAAAGATCGTTTAAAAATACAAAGTCTCTATAGGTATCCATCGCGTACCAAAAGCTTTCGTGTTTATACAAAGTTAATTGTTTTTCAGCAATTAACCTACTTAAAGCGTCTTCTATCATATCTCCTGGTTTCAGATAATTGAAAAATTCCTTTTTAAAAACCATAAAACCGCCGTTGATATAATCATAGAGCAGAGGCTTCTGAGCGAATTCTGTGACAAGCTTGTCTCCATCAGTATTGACCAGCCCCCATCTTGATATTGGATGTACCCCTGTGATAGTTCCTATTTTCCCTTGCTGTTTATGAAACTCAATCAACTTATTTATATCTATATCAGCAATGCCGTCTCCATAAGTGACCATAAATAAGTCCTCGTTAATATATTTCTTTAACTTCAAAACTCTTTCGCCATGAGGAGTCTCCAGCCCAGTATCGGCAAAAGTAATGTTAAAATCGTCGTTGGGATTATCAGGGGTATTATTATCAAAAGTTACAACCTTACCGTCTTTTGTGTTTAAAGCAAGATCAGTATTACAATATTTCTGTCTAAGGAAATGATCTTTTATATCGGTCCCTTTATAGCCGAGGGCTAAGATAAAATCACGGTAATTATAATGGTTATATATCTTCATGATGTGCCACAAAATTGGCTCACTCCCAACTTTTACCAAAGGTTTTGGTCTAAACTCTGTTTCTTCTTTTAAACGAGTACCTATTCCCCCGCAAAGAATAATTGTTTTGATTTTTTGATTATCCATTTTTAGTATAAGTTTTTAATTGTTTATTTTAAAAGGGAACTACTTTGCTCTTGATATTCAGTTTTCCAACTTAATCGTGGTTGAACGACCCCCATTAAAATCTTCCTGTTATGTTCTTTGTGCATGTTTTTTTTATCAATAATTTCAAAAGATAAAATCTGGTCTTCATATACATGAGCAAAAGAATCAATAACTCCCGCTAGATTTCCTATGATTATATTAATAAAATAATGCCCCTCTTTCAGCAAATCGCCTGGTATTCGGCATACACAACGGAACAGACCTTCTGGACAAGGACGGTCATACCAGTGATCAATCTCCGAACAAACTGAAGGAAGATTGGTCGCCGATAAAACATAAACGCCCTCATTATTAACCAAACGGATACACGGCAATAGCTTTGCTCCTTTCAGAAAATTCCAATAAGTTAATTCAATATAAAAATCTTCGCTTACCTCTAACTTAGAAGCTGGTCTTTTTTCTTTTGAGAGAACGCGCACGCTTTTAAGCTTTACGTATGGGTCCCCCGGCGCCTCAATAGGGTTTTCCCAATTGATTTCTGGTCCTATTCCTTTTCTTAAACCGGTATATTTTTCAATGACATCTGGTGTAGGACCTTCCATTATTAATCTGCCTTTTTCTAAAAGAATTGACCGATTGCAAAGCCTTGCCACGCTGTCCATATTATGAGAGACAAACAATATTGTTCTTCCCTCTTGGCTAACCTTGCTCATTTTTTCCAAACATTTCTTTTGAAACTTGAAATCGCCAACTGCTAAAACTTCGTCTACAAATAAAACCTCGGGTTCAAGATGGGCCGCTACTGCAAACGCTAATTTAACATACATGCCACTTGAATATCTTTTGACGGGAGTATCTAAAAACTCTCCGATTTCCGAAAATTTCACAATTTCGTCAAATTTTGAATCAATTTCTTTTTTTGTCATTCCTAAAATTGCGCCGCTAAGATAGATATTCTCTCTGCCCTTCAATTCCGGATGAAAGCCAGTCCCTACTTCCAATAAACTATTTATACGACCCCGAATTATGGCCCGGCCTTCAGTGGGAGGAGTAATTTTAGACAGCACTTTCAAAAGGGTAGTTTTACCAGCGCCATTTCTACCAATAACTCCTATTACTTCACCTTTCTTTACTGAAAAACTGACATCTTTTAACGCCCAAAAATCTTTTTTACTTGTCTTTTCCCCCTTCAACCATTGGATTGGTTTTTTTGCCAATTTAATCATCTCCTCTCTTAATGAATAATATCTTTCCTTCTCTTCCCCTATTTTATAGTTCTTTGATAAATTGTGAACTTCTATAATTTTTTCCATAATTATAAACGAGGGAGGAATGAAAAAATTTGTTTTTGCATTCCGACCGAGTGATTGATTATATAAATGGCTTTGTCATTTCTATTTTTATTCGAAATTAGATTATGTCAGCGAAAAATCTCTCGGATTTCTTAAAATACAATATTCCTAAAAAGAATAATACAATTGATATTAAAGCGGAAAAACCAAAGGCAAACCAATTAATTGTTCCAACTCCTAATAATCCTGTTCGTATTGTCTCAATTACTCCACTTATTGGATTGAGATACAACAACCATTGATATTTTCCCAAAATACTTACTGGGTAGATAACCGGAGTAAGAAAAAGCAAAAGCTGGATAAAAAATGGCAAGGCATAACGAACATCGCGATATTTAACATTAATAGCTGAAAAAACAAGACTAAGTCCAGAAATGCCAAAGAAAGTTATAAGAAGAGATGGAATAATAAGTAAAAGTCCGGTTAAGGTCGGAAAAAAATGATAGTAAAACATCAAACCCACAAAAACTATAAAAGAGAATACAAAATCAAGGAGAAAAACAAAGGTAGAGGCAAGCGGTATAATGATTCTTGGAAAATGAACTTTTTGGATAACATTTTGTTCTGCAATCAAACTATTACTTGCTGTTAAAAGAGAATTAGCGAAATAATTCCAGAAAAGAAGGCCGGAATAGACAAAAATTGGATAAGGAATCTCTCCACTTGAAATGCCAGCCAACTTACCGAAAAATATAGAGAAAATTATCATTGTCAAAAACGGCTGTAAAACCGCCCAAGCAATGCCTATTAATGTTTGCTTGTAGCGAACTTTAACATCTCTCCAAGACAAGAAATAAAAAAGCTCTCTGAAGTGCCAGATTTCTTTCAGGTCTAAATTAAAAAATCCTTTATTGGGTTTTATTATTATTTCAACCATTGTTTTATATTGAACGAAAATAATTCATATTTTTAATGTCATTTAAAAGTCCGTTTCCCTCTTTCGGCGTCTCAAATGCCAAATATATATCTTTTTCTTTTGCTAACCCCGACAGCATCTTTTTAATCCATTTAATATCAAATTCACCATCAAACAGATTTTTATGTTCATCTTCTTCGTTATTCATATTCCCATTGCTTATATGAAAATAGAATGGATTTAATTCAGAAATCAGTTTTTTGATAAAATCTTTATAATCAAGTTTCTGACTTACGGCGCTTTTTATTGTATGGGCTAAATCCAAACAAAAATCAAATCCGCAATCTTTAATAAATTTCAGCTGTTCGCAAGAATACCCGAAACAAAATACATTATTTGTTCCAATTTTTCCAGCCTTTGGCATGTTCTCAATTAAAATTCTTTTATCGTTTATCTTCTTGATGTTTTCTTCGAATATTGTTTGAGAATCTCCAACTCCGGCATGAACGATTATAAATTTACTATTTAAAAAATCAGCGGTTTTTATAACTTGTTCTTTGAATAATTGTATTTTTGAATCATCTAGCCAAAAAACATCGAAGTCGTGCTCTGTATGGGTGCTATGAATGACCGTAGGAATATTTTTCAAATAGTTTAAGATATTAGATTTTCCCAATACAAAAGAATCGGGAACAATATATAATTCTACAAAATCAATCTCTTTTTTTTCAAATAACTGAACGGCCTCTTTGAATAGTCCTTCGTCATCTATAGACCAAAGCTTTAAACCAAGTTTTATATTGTTCATTTTATGCATCTTATTAATTCAAAGGCTTCAACGAAATTTTTACCGACCACTGTGCCCCAGCGCTGGGCAATAATCTTTATGGCTTTTAGTGAACGAGGATGGGGATATTTTTTAAGTTCGCTTTTATAACAATCCAATGCTTTTATTTTTTGCGAAAGCGTTTTTGATATATCTACAAAATAGTTTGGCACAAAGCAATCTTTCCTTTTTGGAATTCCCCACTCAGTCGAAGAAAGAACCTCAAAAGAATAAATTTTCTTAACCGTTTCTCCTCTTACTGGTCGACAAGCGGTTAAAACAGCTTTAAGTGTTATCTGATGGTCAAGATTCAAGTCGCCTGAATGATGGGTAAAAATAGTATCGGGTTTAATTTGCCCCTTAACTTTTTCTATACTTTTAATTATTTTTATCAAAGGGATAGTTTCATATTGCTGATCTGGGAAATTTTCAAAGAATACTTTTGAAATCCCTAAAATCTTAGCGGCTTTTGAAGCCTCTTCTTTCAAAGCAACTTGTTCTTTTTCTATTTTGGATTTTTTATCCTTTCCCCTTAAATGCCGTGAAGATTTCCCTTGCCCCAAAAATAAGCAGGAAATCTGGCTTCCTTCTTTTTTAAGCTTTGCGATTGTTCCGCCACAGCCAAGTGTTTCATCGTCCGGGTGAGCGGCAATTATTAATATTTTTTTCCCGCCTTTGGCGGGATTCCGCTGTAGCGGAACTTTCTTAATTACCATAAATTTTTAATAATTCTTTTTTTGTAATATTATTTTCCATTAAAATCTCCAAACTTTTATCACCACAGTTAAAAAGTAAATCAATAATACTCATATAAGGAAGGAATTTGCCGTGAAGTTGCGGATAGACGGGATGCTTATATTCCTGAGAATATATCTTAATATTTTCTTTAGTAAATTTTTCTTCTTCAGCATAGTCCTTACCCAATGTTCCGAAGATATACAAATCTGCTCCTAATTTTTTGCACATATCCAATACCAAATCCGATTTACTCCCCTGAAAATTCAACTCCGAAGCTTTATAGAATTTATTCTTAATACCGAGCGTTGCCAGAAACCATTTAAGCATATATTCGTTCAAATCGGTTAGATATTTCCACTCTTTTTTATAGACATCTTCAAAAAAATCTGCGTATTTGTTGAAATAAGGAGCTTTTTTATAATTTAAATAAATTGATTTCCAGTGTTTTTTTCTCCAATCTACAGAATTATTTATTTCTATTTCTCTTATCTTCTTCTCCCTGTATCCTGTGGTCAAAACCGGCACCGTCATCCATATTTCCCCGTTTTGCGTCTTAATCTTGTTTCTATTATTCCAATCCTTTATTAAATATTGGACATCGTCAAAATAACAGAAAACATCACTGATAGCAATTTTATGAAATAATCCAAGCCATGGTAAATATACTGGTTGATGAGCGGTTAAAATCATTTTATTTTCTCGTTATTATTACATACTCGTCAAATGCCATGAGCCTTTGCGGTTTATTATGGACTTCAGTTACCGAATGCCTCATAATATTTTTTATCTTAAACTTGGAATATAATTCATAAATTTCTTTAAGGTTTATAAAATGAACTTTGCCTGTATTAAAAAAACTGCCTTTTCGAAAATTAGTATATGTATTTGGCTCAATTTCTTCTCCAAGCTTGCGTTCCGGATGGTAAAAACTATAAATAAAACTTATAAATAATCCGTTTCTTTTCATTTTTTTGTAAATCTCATCAACAATATTTTTGATGTCGCTAAATTTATTGGCATATAAACTTTCTCTATCAACAACTAAGTCAAAAAAATTATTACTATAAGGCAAATTTAAAAAATCTCCTTGGATAAAATTGCCTTTTAAGTTTAACGTTTTAAACTTCTCTCTACACTTTTCTATCGCCGATTTTGAACCGTCTATCCCCCAAACGTCAAAGCCGTTTTCGGCTAAAAATTTGGTGTTGTTTCCAGCACCGCAACCCAAATCTAAGACCCTTATTTTATTTCTTTTATTCTTAAGAACGTCAAAAAAATTATGGGCAACTATGCTTACCAGAATATCATAAGGATATTTATTCAAATGTTTTCCCTTTGAATAAATATTTTCTTCCCAATTTTTATCAAAACTTTTTTTAATCATTTTTTTATATTCTTATAATAACCGCTTTTAATCTTCATCGGATTGCCAACTACCAATGAATAAGGAGGGATTTTTACGCCTTCAACAATTGTTCCTGCGGCAATCACTGAATGATGCCCTATATATGCTCCTTTTTTTACAAAACAATGAGAGCCTATAAAAACATTATTCTCAATAGTAATATCTTTCCGCTCTATTTCTGATGCCAATCCAATACATTTTTTATGGGAATCAGCCACATTTATAGCGACGAAAGAAGCAATATCGCAATTATCCCCTATAGATATTTTTGCCCCTTTCGCATTGATTTCTGAGAAAAAACCAATGAAAACGTTTTTCCCTATTTCTGGCTTGCCATTAATAAATGCGAAGGGGTGAAACGGATTTTCTTGATTTTCCATCACTTCAAGCAATAATTTTTTAAATTCTTTTTTTCCCATAATTTATTTTAATTTTTTTAAAGTTATCAGTTCGCCTTTTTTTATATCTTTGATTGCTTCCTTTCCTTTAATAATCCCTGCAAATCTAGGAGGAAGCCCTGTCCCTGGTCTTTTACATTCAACGTCTGATAGTTTTATCTTTTCTCCTCTTTTAATATTTTTCGTGGCAACTATACTTCTCCTGACCAGCTTGCGCATTCCTTTTTCCTTTCTGGTAGGAAAAATTAAAGGGCTACCTAATGATTTTTCAATGAATCTTATTCCCTCCACCAATTCTTTTAATTCTTCGGGATCGGCGGAAAACCAGTGGTCTGGCCCTGACATATTTTTATTAAGAGTAAAATGTTTTTCCACAACTTTAGCTCCGAGAACTACTGCTCCGACAGAAGCCAATATCCCTTCTGCGTGATCAGAAAAACCAACAACAATTTTGAATGAATCTTTTATTGTTTTTATTCTTTTCAAATTTACTTCCTCTGCGCTCGCAGGATAAGAAGAAATGCAATGTAAAACAATGATATTGTTATTGCCCGATTTCCTAATTGCCGATACTGCGTCTTTAATTTCGGAAGCATAAGCCATACCCGCAGAAATTATCATAGTTTTTTTCTTCTTCGCATAATATTCAATTAAATCTAAATTTGTAAGGTCATCTGAGCCTATCTTTATAAAAGGCAAACTAACTAAAGATAATATAAAATCTAAATCTGAAATATTTTGGGCAGTTGTAGAAAAAACTATTTTTTTCTTTTTGCAGTAATCAATAATTTCTTTCCATTCTTTTTCAGAAAATTCATACCGCTGAAGCATTTTAATCTGGGGTTCTGTAATTTTTTTGCCTTGAGATTTGTAAGTGTAAGTAAGATTTTCATCTGCAATAAGTTTTTTTGCTTTAAAGGTTTGAAATTTAATGCAATCTGCTTTTGCACTTTTCGCTACATCAACCATTTTTTTGGCAATGTTTACGTTTCCATTATGGTTTATCCCGGCTTCGGCAATGATAAAACAGGGTTTTCCTTCCCCTACCCATTTGTTACCTATTTTTATTTTATTTACTGTCTTCATATCTGTTTCCGTTTAACTTCTTTATTTATCTCCATTAACTCAGGATGCGTTTTTAATAGGTTCACCACGTCTTCCATGAAAAAAATCTCGCCTTTTTTATATAGTCTTTTATAAATCTCTCTGACTAATTCCAAATCTTTCATTTCGTCTACCGTGCACCGCATATACGAAACATCTTCAGTGTTTTTGATAGCGGCTATCTTAAAAATCTCTGGGTGTTCAAAAATATAAGGATCGACGTGTTCTCTCTGGTACGGTTCTTTTGCCTGCTGGTAAGCATTTTCAAGGGTTGAAAAATTGAAAACTTCAAGCTCTGTCCCGTGGAGGAATGTTCTTTCAAGCGTTTCCCCTCTTTTTCCTTCAAGAAAATTAGCAGTGAAATCAGCGCCGTAATTTAAGTGTTTTTCGATAACCAAATCTGCTATTTTAGGGTCGATCAAAGGACAATCTGAGGTCATTCTTACTATCAAATCACATTTAAATTTTTGCGCTGCTTTAAAATATCTTGAAAGGACATCTTCTTCGCTACCTCTAAAATATTTTATTTTATTTTCCTCAGCAAATTTTTCTAATGCATCATTTTCTTTCGTATCGGGAATGGCAAGAATGACTTCATTAATTCTCTTTGAAAATTTTAATCGGTTAATTAAATGCCAAAGCATTGGTTTGCCCATTATATCCATTAACACCTTGCCAGGTAACCGCGTAGACCCCATCCTTGCCTGGATGATTGCTCCGATTATTAACTTAGGATTTTCTTTTTCCATTCTTTTTTAAAAGATACATTACGTCTGTATTGTTTTCAGCCAAATATTTAACCTTTTTTTCTTTAACTAATTTCAAATCTTTAAAAGAATCCAAATATAATTTTGGGTAATTTGCCTTCCATGCGAATTTTCTTTTCCGGCGAGACCAATTTAATATTTCTGTGAATTTTTCATCGAAATATTCAAAACCAAAAATATATTTTTTAGAACATCGATGAATTTCTTTCAGCGCTTTTTTAATATCTTTCGGTGAAATATGAATAAGAACACCGGAGGTAAATACTAAATCAAAATAATTATCTTTAAATGGAATATCTAGTGCCGAGCCTTGAACAACGCTGACGTTTTTTGCAATTGATTTGCCACGCTCTATAACTTTTGGATTTATTTCTACCCCATAAAGATTTTTAAAGCCCATTTTTTGAAGATATAGAAATTGGACGCCTACATTACATCCCACTTCCAGAATCTTAATGGAACGATCAAGTTTACCGAGGAATTCTTTATTTAATTTTGTCCGGCTGATGCCATAATACTTAACGTATAATTTATCTGTTCCTTCTGTGCTTAGAGGATTTTTAACAATATCGGCGGTATATTCATTACCGAGATCGCCGCCCCATTGTTGCTCTTGAAGAGTTAATTTAACCATGGTGAAAATTATTTTAATTAATTATTTTTTTAATTTCTTTTATGACCTTTTTTATATCCTTTTCCGCCAATGACGGGAAAAGCGGTAAAGTTATTTCTTTTCCATAATACTTTTCCGCTACAGGAAAATCTCCATTTTTATATCTGAATTTTTTCTGATAGAAAGGATGAAGATGTAAGGGCATATAATGAACCTGAACGCCAATTCCTTGTTTTTGCAAGGCATCAAATGTTTTTCTTTTATCAATCCATCTCAATTGAATAGGATATATATGCCAAGACGATTTAACATAATCTTTTTCAGTTGGAGTTATGATCTCTTTAATGTTTTTAAATGCTCTATTATATATTACAACAATTTCTCTTCTTCTTTTAATAAATCTATTTATCTTTTTTAATTGGCTTAATCCTAAGGCACATTGAAAATCAGTAATTCGATAATTGTATCCGGGATTTTCTATCTCATAATACCATCCGCCTTTCTCTGGTTTTTTTACTATTCCATGATGCCTTAATGTTTTCAGCTTTTTATAAAAATCTTTATTGTCTGTTAATATCATTCCCCCCTCCCCTGTAGTAATGTGCTTTACTGGATGAAAACTTAGAATTGTCATATCCGCGAAAGAACCGACTTTCTTCCCTTTATATTTCGCTCCTAAGGCATGACAGGCATCTTCAATCACTAAAAGATTATGCTTCTTTGCTATTTTTAAAATTTCATCATAATCACAAGGATGTCCGGCAAAATCAACTGTAACTATAGCTTTAGTTTTTTTAGTTATTTTTTCTTCAATTAAATCGGGATTAATATTGAGAGTATCGCTCTTAATATCAATAAAAACTGGCTTTGCCCCTAAAACTGCGAGCATATTAGCAGTGGCAGCAAAGGTTAAGGGAGTTGTGATTATTTCATCTCCTGATTTTATCCCGGCTACGATATAGGCTAGGTGAAGGGCGGCTGTACCCGAAGAAACAGCTACGCCATATTTTGCTCCGCAGTACCTGGCAACTGCTTTTTCAAATTCCTCAACTTTTGGCCCTTGAGTCAACAAATCGCTTTTTAAAACCTTAACGACTTCTTTAATGTCGTTATCGTCTATCGACTGGTGGCCATATGAAATTATTGGGATTTTAGCCATTGTGTTGTTTTATTTATTCCTTGTTCTAAATTTATTATCGGTTTCCATCCTAAAATATTCTCTGCTTTGCTTGAATCTGCGCACATATTCATTATTTCTGCATGAGGATGATGATGTTTAATAAATTTTACTTCCACTTTGTTATCGGCTATTTTTTCTGCCAAATCTTTTATTTTTAATTCTATTCCGGAACCAGCGTTAAAAATCTCTCCGATTGCTTTATCATTAAAACAAGCTTTTACAATAAATTCAGCGCAATCTTCTATGTAGAAAAAATCTCTTCCCTGCTTCCCGTCTCCAAAAACTTCCAATGGTTCTCCTTTAAGCTTCTTATTTATAAATATACTCATTACCCCTCCTTCAGAATCGCTCCTTTGATAAGGGCCGTATATGCTGAATGGCCTTAGGATGACAACTGGCAAATTATACGTTTTGAAATAAGACATTATAATATCTTCTCCGTTGATCTTGCTTGCCGTATAAGGACACGAAGGATTAAGAGAATGTCCTTCCGCTATTTTTTGACCTGGTTCGATCTTCTTATAGACTAAAGCAGAACTTGCAAAAACCATTTTTACATTATGCCTTCTACATTCTTCAAGAATATTGAAAGTGCCTAAACAATTGTCGTTAAAACATTTCTCCGGATTATCAATACTTTCTTGAACGTCTATTGCTGCAGCGAAATGAATACATATATCAAAATTGTTTTTAAAAAGGTTTGAAACTAATTTTCTGTCTTTAATATCTCCTATCACTAATTCCTCTAATTTATCTTTGAATTCTTCGACATTTTTTTCAAAACCATTTGAAAGATTGTCTAAAATCCAAACTTTGTGCCCTTTATCAAGTAAGTTTTTTGCAGTCCAACGGCCCATAAAACCAGCTCCTCCTGTTATTAAAATTTTAGCCTTTATATCCATAATCCCACCAATTTACAGGTAAATTATATTTTTTCATTTTATCTTGAACAGCCTTAAATGCTTTCTTTTTGAATTCTTCTATCTCCGGAGCACTCACATCATAGGGCTCGCCAACGCTGGTATTACAATCATAGAGCTCCCAGTTTTTATGAAATATCTTATACCTGAACTTTTCGGGATTTCTAAATATTTCTGTGCCTGGATTCGGAGCCAGAAGATTAAACTCTGCTCTTGAATTCTCAACAATCAATTTAAACGACATCATTCCAAGAAGCTCCTTAAAGTTTTTTTTCACCGTTGGGAATGTGGCATCACAGCATTTTAAGGCAATATCCAAGGTCTGTTCAAGTGTTTGTTTTGTTTCTCCTGGAAGCCCTAAGATAAAGCCTGCATGAAAAAGCATTTCATTTCTCAAAAACATTTCGGCAATTTCCAAAATCTTAGATACGGTGATGGCCCGCTTGTTAAACTTAAGTACTTCGTCCGAACCTGACTCCATTCCAATATATAAGTTAGTGCAGCCTGCTTCTTTTAATTTTTTAAGGATATCTTCAGTAATGCCATCCGGCCTTGTCGCTGCCCGGAACTGTCCGACATTTTTGCTTTTTATCACATCTAAGACTTGCTTAGTGCGTTCCGGGTATAAGCCCATAAATTCGTCTTCGTACCTTATTTCAAGTTTTGGATTCAATGAAAGAGCAAGCTCTAATTCTTGAGATATTTTATCAGAAGGACGACAACGGATTACTCTTCCATGTATTAGCGGCAATTCGCAGAAAGTGCAGTTATGCGGACATCCTCGCGTGCACATCAGAACAACATAAGTGTATTTACTCATATCAAGCATATCATAGGCTGGTATAGGAATCTCTTCGGGGCTCAATAACGGGCCTATCGGATTATCAACTATCTCTTCGCCATTTCTATAACTAATATTTTGTATTTGCGGAAAAGGTTTACCTTGACTAAGCTCAAATATCGAACGTTCTCCTTCTCCTCTAATGACAGCATCAATCCACGGACATTCATTCAGAGTTTCATGAGCCATAAATGTGACATGCACGCCTCCGATAACTACTATTGCGTTCGGAGCTGCCTCTTTTGCTGCTTTAACTATCTTAGTAGCGGGAATATATGATATTGTTGTAGATGTTATCCCAATAATATCCGGCTTATGCTCTTCTATATAGTATTTTACAAATTGCTGTATTTCTTCTATTGAGCGGGAAAGGAGCGAAGGTCGTTCATATTGCATCTGTTTTGTATCTAAAATATCTACCTTGACTCCTGCATTGCGCAAATAGGCCGCTATATACATAAGTCCCTTCGGAGGAAACTGAGTCAACCATTTTATATCCCACGGTCTTTCTGGAAACGGCGGATCAATTAGTAAAACCTTTAGCATAGGTCTATTTCTGTTTCCAATAATTTATTTATTTCTTCCTGCGATATATGCTGACCCATGTTTGAAGCAATAACCGGATTTTCAATCAATTTCGTATCCTGATATTTATTTCTGACGTTTGAATAATCAACCATCGGGAAAATAACATATAGATTATCCATTTCTATCGCCCGAGAAAGTTCTTCGTCTGACATTATATGCTCATGCATTTTTTCACCTTCTCCCTTTCCCGCAATAATCGTTTTTATTTCTTTCCCATTGGAATATCTGTTTATCATTGCCTGGGCTAAATCAACAACTTTTAATGTTTTCATTTTCCAAACAAAAGATTCTCCTCCTTTTACAAATTTGATGGCCTTACAAATTAAATCTACCGCTTCATCCATTGTGATGACAAAACGAGTCATTTCCTTATCGGTAACTATAATCGACCCGCCTTCTTTAATCTGTTTTTTAAAAAGCGGAATAACAGAACCGTTAGACCCTATTACATTTCCAAAACGCACAGAAGCAAACAAGGTTCTTTTATTTCCCTTGTAAAATTCTGCTAAAGAAACTAATTTCTCGCCCATAAGCTTTGTTATGCCCATTACACTTAATGGACGAGCGGCTTTATCCGTACTTGAAAAAATCACTTTTTCAACATTTTCGTTTCTAGCGCAGTCTATAACATTCTGTAAACCTTCTATATTTGTTTTAATCGCTTCAAACGGATTATATTCGCAGGCATAAACATGCTTCATTGCCGCCAAATGGATGACTATATCAATTCCTTCCATTGCCGTCTTTAACCTATTCAAATCCTTTACGTCTCCGATTAAATAACGCAATCGTTTTTCATTAATAAACGCGCTTCTGATTTTAGATATTTCGTTTTCCGACAAATCAAAAATACGAATAACATTTACATCATACTTCAACAGCTTTTTTATTAAAGCATTTCCCACTGAACCTGCTCCGCCGGTTATTAATATTTTCTTATTTTTTAATTCTTGTTCCATTTTTTAAAAAACAAAGCTACCATTTTTTGATAGCTTCTTTAGTTTTATTTCTTACTTTTTTATAAACATTAAGGACTCTTGTTTCAAAGGTAGGAGAAATCAGATTCAGAATTTCATCGCCCCAAATCCTATATTGACCGCTTACTTTATAAGCTTTAATAATGCCGTTCCTTATCATTCTTTTCATCGTGCTCTCGCTGACTTTTAGAAAATCACGAGCTTCCTTTGGCGTATATATTTTTTCTGGTTTGATTTCTTCTGGCATACAATAACATTAAACCCCTCTCGACGTAGTGTCAAGAGGGGTCAAAAGGTATCAATTGCCTATTACTAGATTCTATTGAATGCGATGTTTTTTTCCCTTATTTTAAATCTCTTTTTAATCCAGACTCCTATTAATTCATAGCTCCCGAAAAAGACGGTCGCGTAAAATAAATTTCCCAATAATGTATTTCTGAAAAATGGCAGAGCCATAAAATAACACTGGATTATTCCAGAAATAGTTTTGGCATACCAAGGGGAAAAAGCCCAAACTGCAAAATTAGTGATAAGGAAAAATAGAACAGCGGATAAAATCGCGCTCCCCCCTACTGTATACCACTTCTTATGTCCCTTTAACCAGAAACCAAGAATAACGTATAAAAGAAAGCTACCATAAACTGCAATCATTAATTTCGGGTCATAATAGCCGATAAATAGATCGCTGATTGCCATTACTGCTAACGGCAGAAATAATGCTATCTTTCTTGAGAAATAGACTCCTCCAAATAAAGCAATGACGGCTATGGGGGTGAAATTAGGAGCATGGGGAATAAGCCTCAAGCTGACTCCGATTATAATAAAAACTAAAGCAATAGTGAAATTTAATGTTTTCCCTTTTTCAGTTAATTTTGACATATTACTATAATATATAAAATTATTAATAATTAAAAGGTTGATTTTTCAAATTTAAACTCTACTTTGTCCCCAGATTTTATAATCATTTTATCCGCGGAAATCATAGGCATTTCTCCATTAATGTAATATAGCCAATATTTTCCATCCTGTCCATTTTCTTTATCCCCAATTGCTTCAATAAATATTCCAATATCATAATTCTTTGTTTTAAGCGCTAAGTATAATTTTTTAGCCTCCTCCTCTAATAAATCAAAAGCGGTCATTCCTTCTTTAAATTCGGCAACAGAGGTCTTTGGATTCTCTTCCCCATAATCAATTACCAATACTGCTTCTTTCCCTACTGTTTCCAGGGCAACATTATTTTCTTTAACGTTAGCCTGCCAAAAATCACTAGAAAGTATCAACCAACTGCCAATAATAACAATTATTACCGCTCCAATTATGATGTAAATAAATTTCTTATTAACAAAATTTCTATTAATAATTTTTTTCTTAATAAAATATAAAATCGCTAATAATAAGATTATCAAAATTACCAATATGACTGTTAACCATATATCGTTCAAGATATTCATCATTCCTGTCAATAAACCAGCTTGGGCTATAATCTCATAATTAATTTGATTGGACGTAGATTCTTCTTGCTCCTCTTGTTGTAAAATTGTTTCTTGCTCTTGCTGTTCAACATCCTGTTGAATATCTTTAGGTACAATTATATTAACAGCAGTTATGTTATATGCACCACCTTCTACATTAAAAGGAATATCTGTGCCCGCCCCTATAACATTAACATCTGTTAAAAATAATTTTCCTTGACCGGCTTGAACTCCTTCAGCAGACACCGAAAGAATATTTTGAACAGCAACTACGCACTTTGGAATCCCTAAAACAAAACTGGGGCTAGCGCAAGTTGGAGTAATCATGGCCATAACACCACTATCTGTAATAATATTTTGGCAAGATAAATTATCAAAGTTTAAAGTACCTTTTACAACACAAATATCGTTATTTACCGAATCTATTTGGATAGAAATGCTAAAAACGCTACCAGCTGTGCTATTAAGCGATGCTGGTAAAACAGACAATGTTGAGCTATCTGCATAAACCATTTGGCTCATTCCAAATATTACTACGATAGTTAATAATACTAATAAAGTTATTTTTTTCATCATAATTTTATTTACATTTTATTTACATTTTATTTACTTATCCCAATTAAACATCAAAAGGGCAAAATCGTATTCGTTAATTGCGCCGTCGTGATTTAAATCAGCCAAACCTAAACCAGGTTGGCCCCAATCTTCTCTTAATACGGCGAAATCATATTCGTTAATAATATTATCGCTATTTATATCGCCGCTTTTTTTAGCTGACTGCGGAGGATCAACAGCAAAACTAACTGAAATGGTGTGGTCAGCATCAATATTATTAAAAGTATAACTAGTTACTGTGCCGACCGAAACGCCATCTACTAAAACATCCTCAACGTGGTAACCGGTGTCCGGACTAATAGTGAAAGCTTCGTCTGAAGTAGCGCCAACCCTCACCATTCCCGAAAAGAAAATTAAGCCATGCTCACTAGCAGACGCATTAATAACATACATTCTTACTCCGCCACCACTGCTATCTATTGAGACAGAATATTTGCCTACTGGATAAAACTTTTGAGACAAAGCAATCACCGCGTAAGCAGTCGAACTTGGAAAAGGCCAATACTTTTCAAAAGAACCGTCGGATATTTGTAAGGACTTCAAATTATCAATAGGATTTTTACCATTTTTTGACCAATCAGAGGGATTTTGACCTAATTTATAAATAGCCGAAATAACCCAAGCATCGGAAGAAGCATTTGAATCAGTCCCCCAAGGACTTACAGGGTCATAAGGAAACCCGCCATCAGAGTTTTGGCATGATTTTAAATAATCAACAGCTTTTATAATTACTGGGTCGCTTGATGAAGTTCCAGATTCCAATAAAGCCATAATAGCTGCTGCTGTATCGTCAACATCACTACCCCACCCAATACCAAAAGGAAATCCGCCATCAGGATTTTGGTTTGTCAAAATAAAATTTTTAGAATCCTGAATAATTTGACTGCTTGAATCTTCACCGGCTGAAACCAAAGCTAAAATTCCCCAAAAATCATCGTTTAAATAATTCGTAGAACCAATCTGATTATTTTGATAAAAACTCTCCAACTGGCTAACAAAATCAATATCGCCAAAAGTTCTTGGATTCTCGCCGGCAGCAGTAATAGCTAAAATTATTTTTTCGTAATCAGTGGCTGAGCTACCACTAAGAGTTTTTAGATAATTTAGGTCCGTATCTGTTTTTCCACCCGCGATTAAACCCATAGTTATCCAAGGGTCGGAAGATTGAAGCTCAAGATAATTAATAGCTTTATCAATTTCTGATTGATTTTCTGCTTGAACTTCAGAAAAAGCGGTGAATCCGATTAAACCGACTGAAATTGCGACTAAAGAAACGACTAAAATTATTTTTTTCATAATTACGAATGAGGGAAGAAAATGATAATTTATTATCATTTTCCGACCGAATAAAGTGATTATATAGGTTCGTAACCTCTATTAAAAAATCCCCTTCGAGGGGGAAAAATTCATCTAATCCAAAGATTAGATTGACCTTTTTCTTTGCTCGAAGAAATTAAAGTTAATTATATGGTATTCTGGCTTAGGAATTCTTTTAAAAATTCCGTTACAGTTGCGGCACAGCCCCGGATTTGAACCGGTGTTTCCCATTTATTTTAAAACGCTTTTATATATACTATCTTTTTCTCAGCAAGGTTGTCAAGGAGTTTGCTTTTTATGTATTTAATTTATATCATAAAAATATATGCAAGACAATCTCCAAAGTAAGTTTTATTGGGTTTACTTAATCGGATTCTTTTTGATTGTATCTCTTCCTTTTTGGGCAATTCCTCCATTATTGCATCCTCCTGCCTGGGGAAAAACCATTGTTCTCAGAATTATTCTTTCCTGCTTGTTTTTCTTTTTTATTTACCAAGTTCTTTATAATAAGAATACTTTTGTTTTCGAAAAACTGAAGTCAAAACCAGTAAAAATAATATTGGGCATCTTGATAACTCTGCTAGTTCTTTTCTTGCTCGCAACCATTTTCTCCCAAGATGCCTATTTCAGTTTTTGGGGAAACCCATATCGCGCCGGCGGGTTTTTAAATTTTGCTTTTTATATAACTTTTGCGATTTTTGTATTTTTAATTCTAAAACCCCGCCACTGGAAATTGCTTTGGAACTTTTCTCTAGGGATAGCTTTATTAATATCACTTATTGCTTTACTCCAGCAATTTAACGCTTTTAAGGAATTTCTTGTGTCTTACAGCGCCAGATTACCGGCAACCTTAGGTTCGGCAATTTTTTTAGCCATCTACCTTTCTTTTTTCGTATTTTTAAGCTTGTCTTTTGCGATTTTAGAGAAAAATAGAAAGAAAAAAATTCTCTATCTCCTTTCTTTTTTGATAATCGTTTTTGTTATTTTTCTTTCTGGCACAAGAGCTGTTTTTTTAGGGATAGCGCTGGCTTTTTTATATTTCATTTTATTTTACCCCGTTAGAAAATTGCCACCGCAAACCTCTAGTCCTCAAAACTATGAACAAGTTCCGCAAAATTCTAACGGGACAAAACAAGCACGGGGCATAAAAATTTTAAAGATTATAACACTGGCATTATTAGTTATTGGTATTTCAGGTATTTATTATTTAAACACCCCCTCTGAAAAAATTTCTTCCCACCCTCTTGTAGTTAAAAACCAGGCTTTAACTACTATCGTCTCTAGAATTAAAATTAAACCATCCTTGGAAGACCCCCGTTTTGCTTATTGGAAAATGACGCTTCCAGCTATAAAAGAAAAACCTCTTTTAGGATACGGGCCTGAAAACTTCTCAATCGCTTTTGATAAATACTACGACCCTTCCCTGCCCTATATGGGTTATGAAGTAGCCAAAGGTTGGACAGATAAAGCCCATGGCTTTATTTTTGAAACAGCAATTACTGCCGGAATTCCGGCTTTAATTGTTTATCTCTCACTTTTTGCCGTATTATTATGGCAACTCCAAAAATTAAAAAATCCGCATAAATCCGAGGAAATCAGCATAAATCAGCGTCCTATAATTATTCATAGCGTCCAAGCAACTATTATTGCCTATTTTATAAGTATATTTTTAGGTTTTAACACCTTTGATACTTATCTCATATTCTTTCTCTTAGTAGGATACTGTTTATATTTAATTTTTTCTTCGAAAAAAGAAATCCTACTGAATCAAAATGAGAATAAACCAACTATTTCTTTACTATATAAATGGAGAAAAACTATAATCATTTTTCTTTTTATCTTTCTTTTATTATTTATCTGGCTCTATAATTTAAAACCTCTCCTTATCAACAAAGAACTAAATTGGGCCGAGTATTATTCAACAACTGGAAAATGCCAACAAGCAATTGATAAGATGGAAAAAGTTTTGCCTTCCCACAGCATCATCAACCATTATGTGCTCCTGCAATATTCAGAAGTTCTTAAAGAATGCCAAATATTAAATCCGGAAGAAGAAACTAAATTTATCCAGAAATCGATTCAAGTTTTAGAAGAAGCCGCAAAATTGAGGCCGACCTATACTAGAACTTGGCTATTATTGGGAAGCTACTCTAATTTTGCCGTTGAAAATAATCCGAACCTAAAAAGCGAAGAAAAAAATGAACTTCTCTTAAAAGCCGACTCTTATTTTACAAAAGCTTCCGAGTTAAGCCCTAAACGAAAACAAATATTTTTAGGATGGTCAGATACTTTTATCTTATTGAAGAGATATAACGAAGCTAAAGAAAAAGCTAATCAGTGTATTGAATTAAACGACAAAATCGCTGAATGTTATTGGCAAAAAGCTTTTACTAATATTGTTTTAGGAGAACTAGATCAATCTAAAGAAAACATAAAAAAAGCTAAAGAAAAGGGCTTTCCTGTCACTTTTGAAGATTCTTTTTCCAAACTTCTTAATATTTATTTAATCGCCATCAAAGATTCAAAAAAAATAAACCTTGAGCTCTATAAAGATTTAGTTGATATTTATCAAAATTTGATTAGTTTCAATCCGACCAATTTTCAATATCGTGCTTCATTGGCCTATACATTCAGAACTTTGGGCGAATATGAAAAAGCCAGAAAAGAGGCCCTGAAGGTTATAGAATTATCTCCGGAATCAAAAGCAAACGTAGAAGAGTTTTTGAGAACACTGCCTTATTAGCTTTCTGCATTCTTTAGAAGAATTTGTCAAAACCCGTTCAATTGAACGGGTTTTATTTTATCTTTGGAATAGTTTGAAAAAATAGTTTTTTCACATTCTCCACATTCCTGCCAAATATTCTTAGAATCTCACTCCACGTAACAGCCTCTTCTTCTTCCGCCCAGCTATCATAATCTGTTGACATTGCTACGGCCGCGTATTGAATCCCCGCCTCGTTTGCAAGAATACACTCAGGCGCTATTGACATATTAATTACATCCGCGCCCCAAGCGCGGAACATTTTTGACTCCGCCCTAGTAGAAAAACGCGGGCCTTCAATTGTTATTACTGTTCCTTTTGGATGGAATTTGAGTTTTAATTCCTTTGCAGTTTCAATAAGGAATTGCCGTAATTCTTTTGAAAAAGGGTCAGGCATTGCAATATGTTTTGCGTTTTCTGCCCCGCCGGAAAATTCTTCATAATAAGTTATTTTTCTATGCCGGGTAAAATCAATAAACTGGTCTAGAATAATAAAATCGCCCCTTTTAATTTCTTTTCTCAAGCTACCGCAGGCAGTACTGGCAAGAATATATTTTACGCCTAAACTCTTTAATGCTTGGATATTTGCTCTGAAATTAACCTGCGTTGGTGGAATTGTGTGTTGTCTGCCATGCCTTGCTATTAAGGCAACTTTTTTACCATTAATTTCGCCGATTTTCAACGACGAACTTGGTAAACCATATCGAGTTTTCACTTTTATATCTTTTGCATTCTTAAAAATATCTAAATCGTCTAAACCAGAACCGCCGATTATTCCGATTTCTGCTTTTAACATGAAATTAGTTTATAGTTTATTGTTTATAATTTACTAGTGTTTTAATTTTATACCCTTTAAGCTTTTTCCTGCCCTTCAAATAATTTAATTCAATTAAAAAATCTATCCCAATAATCTTTCCCTTAAGCTCTTTGATTAAACCCACGGTTGCTTCCATAGTCCCTCCTGTTGCCAACACATCATCAACTATAATAACTTTTTCTCCGGGTAATATTGAATCCTTGTGCATTTCCAGAATATTGCTTGCATATTCAAGAGAATACTTTTTTGAAATGGTTTTGAATGGCAATTTGCCTTTTTTTCTAACTATAGTTAATCCTGTCTTTAGTTTATATGCCAAAGCAGAAGCTAGTATAAAGCCGCGGGCATCAATACCGATAATCTTATCTATTTTTTTATTAATATATGGCTTAGCCAGTTCGTCAATTAATCTGCCAAAAATTTCTTTATCTTGAAGCAACGGAGTAATATCTTTAAAACTCACTCCTTTCTCCGGCCAATCCGGTATTTCCCTGATATTTGATTTAATTAGACCTTTTATGCTCATAGTCTTTACAGCTTTATTAACCATTATTTTTATTATATTATACAATAACACAAATCAACACAGATGAGAACACAGAACAACACAGATAACAAAAACTTTCCCCATAAAGATTTATCCTATAAATTAGTGGGATGTTTTTTCAATATCCGAAAAAATTATGGACCAGGTCAAAAAGAAATCATCTATACTAATTTAATAGCTGAATGGCTAAATAAAAATAAGATAATTTTTGAGAAAGAGAAAATAATCAAAATTTGTTCGATTGATTCTGGTAAAATGGTGGGGATTTATAAACCCGATTTTGTAATAAACGATAAAATAATATTAGAAATAAAATCCTCAAGATTTTCTACGCAACAAGATGAAAAACAACTTTATTTTTATTTAAGAAATAGTAGATATGAAGTTGGTTATCTGGTAAATTTTAGCACTCCGCGTCTTCTTATCAAAAGAATAATTTATACCAACGATCGAAAACCATTTCTCCGTTCTGTGTAACTCTGTGTTCCGCTCTGTGTAAATCCGTGAACCAAAAAGCCACCCGAGAAGGTGGCCTTTTTGGTTCCAGCTCTATCCTGCCACAAAGTCAGGACGCCGGATTAAATTCAGAGATTACTATGGATTGACAAAACTTCCAGCATAAATATCGCCACGGAATATCTTGTCAGCATCATTGTACTCTGTTGCATCATTATTGATACTCCAATCAATATTAGTGGCTGTACCGTCATCTAAATATACTTGGATAACATCGCCATCATCCTCCCATTCAGTGGTATCAGCATAGACTAACAAGCTCTTTGTTTGACCAGCAGGAATAGTGAGTTCTGAGGTTGCGAAGATAAATGTCACGGTTGTATCAGCATCACCAACTGATGTTACAGTATCAAGAGTAGTACCATCTTGGTCTTTTAATACCCATGAATTATCGCTACCATCGGTATCGGTCTGTACTCTTGAAATGTTGATAGTTATATCACTTGAGCTCTTCTCAAATGTTACATCTTCAGAAGCATTAGCAGTTATATCAAAGATAGCTACTAAAGCAGAGGAAGAAGGAATCAAGTTGCCAGATAACTGGTAACCACTCCTTGTAGTAACAGCTGCAAAGGTTGGCTTGGTCTTATATAAGTCCATAGCGCTACCAATAGCAGAAGTGAGATTAGAATCAACTTCACCACCTGAAGCTAAACCAGTAGTATTTACAGCGTCTTCAGCGTCAATACTGACTGTTACAGCAGTGTTGTTAGTTGTATCGTCTTTACCAACCATTTTAGCTTTAACAGTTATTCTAACGTAGTTATTCTTAGGAATAACTAATGTTCCATCAGTTAAAGTAAACTTAGGAGCAGTACCGCTAGAAGCTGAACCAAGCAAAGTGGTGCCGTTGTATAGATAGAATGTATCTACAGCAGAACCATTAGTGCAGGTAAAGGTAATATCATCAACATCTAAGTTTTCTACATTAGAAGCAGCTAATCTAAACACTGCCAAAGTTGAAGTTTCTCCTGAAACCACTATGTCAGTAACTGGAGAAGTAGAATCTTTAGTGATAGTCAAAGTACCGCCTGTTGTGATGGTCATTGCCTGACCTGAACCAGTAACGTCTTCGGCTATATCCTGTCCACTTGAAGCGCCAGTAAATGTTCCTGCTGAGAAAGTAAATGTATAAGTACTTGTGTCAACAGTTCCAACTGCATCAGCATTTAAATCAGCAATCAAGGCTACTTTCACAAAACCACCCTTTTCTATTGTAAGCGTTTGGGATAAAGCGAAAGCAGTTGTAACATCGGCAGCGGCATCGTTTCCGCTTGGGTTTTCGGTGTTACTTATCTTGGTTTCATAGATATCTCCTCTAGTACTGTTAGCTGAAGTTAAATCAGCCCACAATTCCATGTTATCAACATCGTCTGCATCAACTACAGTAGAAGTTGTATTTAATACTGAGATGCTTGAAACCTGTACGGCTTCACCTGAATCAGCAGCGCTTAAAGAAGCGGTTGCCCAAAGATAATCGCTAACTCCTTTAGGAACGCTTGCTAAAACTGGAGCGGTTAATGTGATTTCATTCAAATCACCCGCAGAAACAGTTAAAGTATTTGCAGAAACATCAGCATATGGCGTTGGATATATAGTATCCCCGGAAGTCATTCCTTTAGCAGTAATAGTACCTGAGGCTGTAGCGCTGGTACTAGCTCTATCAATGTCAACAACTATTGTTTCATCGTTGGCAACTGTGTCAGCAATCTTTGCTTTAACAGTATACTTATGAACGCCAATGGAAGTAATAAATGTATCTGTGAAAGAAGCATAACAATGAGTTGCATCAGTTGTAGCCATATCTTTTGGACCAGCAACTATTGTGCCATTCTCATCATATATCTTAACATTGGTAACTTCAGTATAGACCATACCAGAAATAACTGCTTCAACTTTTATAGCTGTGACTCTCATTTCTTCTCCTCTGGAATCAAAATCAAATACGCCCAAAATAATATCTGAGCCAGTTGAAATTTTACCAGTAGCAGGAGATGCGGATGACTTTGAAATGTTCAAAGCACCAGCATTGATTGTTTGGTAAGCTGCCCCGAGACCAGTGTAAGATCCTTCGCTAACTGTCATATAAAAACCATAAACGTTTCCTTTTGCGTCAATCAAAGTATCAGAACCGTCAACTAAATCACAGTTAACAGTTTTGGCAGTAGAAGCTACGCCTCCAACTATATCAGCCATTACTTTCAAACGAAGGCTTTCACCTTTGTCAATTGTAATGCCGAGGTTGGACCAGTTAGCTTTTTCTTCTGAATCCCAAGATGCTACTGTTCCCAAACTCTTATTGTGGGTAACATCATAAAGCTCAATGTTGGCAGAATCAGTTAAATCAGCAGTTCCTGCTTTCAATACTGTTATTGATTCAACAGATACTGATTCAGTAGAACCAGCTGTGAGTTTGAACTGATTAAGAACAACATCGACATCACCAACATCTGGCGTAGAATCAATGGTTGTTCCATCTTCTGCAACAGATAATGAACCAACAGTCAATAAAACTGTTGTCATTGCGTTTCCAATAACAGGAGCGCCACTAACTGAAGTAGCGTTTGAAACGATATCTGTGTTAGCAGCAATACCTAAAGATATTGTTTTGCCACCTGCAGTATTATCAACAATCCCTGCTCTTATATTATAGGTTTTTGATGTACCAGCGGGAATTACTAAGGCAGGAGTAAAGGTAATCATTGCGCGGTTGTCCACGTTTAAACTACCAACACTACCTCTGTAAGTTCCATCGACTTCAACAATTTTTATGTTTTCTACGTCAGCGTTAGCCGATAAACCGCCCCTAGTAACGTAAATCTTTGTAATACTTACGCTTCCTTCAGAGCCAGCCGTTAATGTAAATTTGGTATAGTTTGCATTAGTAGCGTCAGCAACACTAGTTGAAGCCGGAGTATCGTAGGCTAATCCTACTGATAAACCGCTTGCAACTGCTGGAGTTACTGGAGTTACTGGAGTAACTGGAGTTACTGGAGTAACTGTTCCAGAAATAAGCCCATTTAATTGTGCTCTTGTTCCTGTACCAACTAAACCAGAAGCTGAAATAGTATAGCCTGCGAATGCTGATATTTCGGATTTGTATTTGTTTTGAAAGCATTGAACGTTTGCTTTGGTCTTTGGACCATAGTAAGTTGTGTTGGTTATTCCGTCTCCACAACCTTCGCCAATTAAAACAGCTTTCAAATAAACAACATCACCGTCAACTGTACCTACAGGAAGATTCTTCTCAAAGGTAAAGCCGGCAGGAATACCTGTGTATGTGCCTGGAGTTGTTGGAACTACTGGTGTGCCTCCGGTTAAAGAAGCTTGCACATTAGCAATAGTTGTAGCATCTGCGCCGAATGATTGCAGTAAAGCAATTATTGCGCTTACTTGGCTATCTGTGAGGGCGGCACTTATTACACCACCTGGAATCATAGTAGCAACCAATGCTAATCCAACAATCACAGTCGTAATTTTTGTTCGTAAATTCATTTTTGTGTATTTTTTAATTAAGTTAATATGTTTTTATTTCTCGTCGATCGACCATTATTCTCGTGGCTTTATTTACCCCGTAAAGAATTTCTTCTCGCGCGGGTTATCCCATAAAGAAACTTCGAACAATAATTATTGAATGGACTCTGTCCTTTCAAAATTCTTTTATGGACCTACCCAACAAAAAAAGTTGAAATTCTTTTTTGGGGCGTACTAACCACGAAAAACGACTTATCAAATATTGAAAGAATAATTATCAGTGTTAATCAGCCAAAATCAGTATTAATCCGCGGATTGTGAATAAAAAATACTGACCACTGATTTATGCGAATATGGCTGATTTATACAGATACTCATTGACCATTTATTAATAAGATTTTCTCTAACGCAGCCATATACTCTCCTTTCTTATAATGCGCCTTCACTTCAACTAACCTTATTTCCTGCTCCAAGGTTAAAGTTTCAGAATCGCTCAATTGGCTCAAAACTTTAATTTCGTTTTCTACTAAAGAAGCTAGCGCGTCATTTAAATTATTGCTCTCTTGCAACATAATTACGCCTAATGTTTCTACTTCTCTTTTTGTTTGCTGGATTTTTTGAACTCTGGTAGCAATGTTTGTAAAATCGTTAGTGCTGTTAGATATATCTTTTACCGCTTGGGCAATCCCATCTTTCACTTCTTGAACTGCTGGAGCAATATTATTTGTCTTGTTCTCTTTGATGATAATAGCTAACTCTCCTAATCTTTTATTAACAATATCTAAGTTATAATTGGACTGGTCGGATAATGATAATAGAGCGCTTTGAGATTGTTCGGTAATCTTCTTCATCGGGAATAATAAATCGCCTGGAACTGTGTATTGGGCAAAACCAAAGACACCAACCACCATTATCACTAAAGATATTGTTGCATAAGCCAACTTTCTTTGAAAAATCATTCCTGACAAAACATCAAAAACTGAAATCTTCGGCTGTTCTCCGATGAGCTGTTTTTTAAGCGAAACAACCCAGTTAGTACTGGGTTTAATTTGTTTCAACTCATGCAATTTTGATATGATCTCTTTTTCTTGCATTGTACTAATGATGACGCAGAATTAGTGCAAATGTTACACCTAATACTTATAGCTTATAACCTATGTACGGTGGAACACCGGGTGTTGTATAGTGGAACACCCGGTGTTCCGCCGATGCACTACACCCTACACCCTATACCTTAAAATATCTCAATAGGCGTTTCAATCTCCGCCCAGTTATATAACTGCTCGGCATCCCCTAATTTCAGCCTTATACAGCCTAATGAAACCGGCGTTCCCATTGTATCCTCACCCTCTCTTTCCCCATCACAAATAGGGGTCTCGTGAAACCCATGTTTACCATCATTGGTGAAGCCAACCCAAAATCCTAACCAGCATCCGGCTATTTTAGAATAAACCATATCCTGTTTGTGAATTATTCTAAATTTACCAGCAGGCGTTGTGGTATCTATTTTCCCACTGGAAATAACAAATTCCTTCACAAATTCACCATTTTCATATAAAAACATCCTCTGCTGCTCCAAATCCACATTAATTTGCTTCTTAACCCCCGCATCTCCCTGAGGAAGATCAGATAGAGGCCCGACCTCTATCTGATTTGTTTCGGATTTCGAGCTTTGAGTTTCGGATTTAATCTGGTTACAGCTTAAAAATAGCCCTGTTACGGCTACTGCGAGAATTAAAATTAGAAAAAATAAGCGTATTTTCATAAATAGTCGGGTCAACACCGGGTGTTGAACACCGGGTGTTTCACCATAACTGAATACTAACTTGTTAAATGCTCTCTAAGTGAATTTAATGCTCTATGAAGCAATACTCTTGTTGCGTCTTCTGACCTATCCAAAAGTTTAGACACTTCTTTAATTGATAAATCATCTAAATAATGCCAAATTACTACATTTTGATAATCATCGCTTAAACCAGTTAAGGCAATTTTAACTTTCTCTAAATCAGCATTAATTATCGCTTTTTCCTGTATATTTGTCTTAGGATCTGCTATTTGCGAACAAAAATCAGCAGAAACAATCTTTGTCTTACCCTTTTCTCTGTAATGGTCGATTACCATGTTCCGAGCTATTTGGTATAGGAAGGCTTTTGGATTCTCAATCTTATCCGCACCATTTCTAAAAACCTCCCAACCCTTCATAAATACCCTTGAAGATATATCTTCAGCAATCTCTTTTGAGCTAACTTTAAGAAACACAAAACGATAGATTTTTTCTATGTGTTGGTCATATATTTTACTAAATTTTTGTTCTGGATTATTCATTTTTTGTTAGGACAAATAGGACAAGATAGGACAAAAAATCTGATTGATAGGACATTTTATAATGTCCTATCTAATTATTAATTGACTAAGCTTCAAAAGTCGTGATATTTTGTTTATTTTCTATATTATTTTGTGAAATATCTTTTTTAACAAGAATCCCAGATAGTGGTTTTTTATAAATTTTATAAAACACTTGATTCCATTCGCCAGATCTTGTTATTTTACCTTTTTTCAATAAATCGTCCAAATCTCTGCGTAAAGTTCTTTTACTAATATCCGACAATATGTTTTTTAAATCAGCAACCTGAACTTTTTCTTGATTGTTCATAATCTCAATAATCTTTTGCTGACGATCTGAAAACGGACCTACAAAACCGCTAATACTTATGGTTTTGTCCACAATATTATCCACAGGAATAATTTGACCTACTTTTTGTATTTTTTTTTCCTCACTAACTCCTCTCTGCATAATTTCGCTTGCTGGCTTAATTTCTTCCTTAATTTGGTCATATTCTTTAAAAAGAATTAACAGGTTCATATTGTTCATCCAACCCCTATTCTTTCCCAAGCTTAAATAACCCTTTAAAACCTCTATATCTGTCAATGTTTGCTGGGTTAATTCTTTATTCCGCGCAAAAATTTCTGGAGAAGAAACTAAAACCAAATTCTTCATTATTTCTAATGCTTTTTCTTTGGCTTTATCTCTTATTGCTTCATCTTCTGGAAAAAACTCCAAAAGCTTGCAAACCACGCTGGTTATTTCTAAATAATTGCTTTGTGGCATTTAATATTTGAGAACCTTTTTATTCTTGTTTTAAATTCGCTTACTTTAACAAAAAAGTAATGTTTTGTCAAACGCAGATTCCTCTGCAAAAAAGACCGATAAATTAAAAAATGTTTAATCAAACACGATTAAACATCTTTTTTTATTATACTTCTTTGCTGAAAATTTATCAACCTTAAACAATACGGGGAAAGGATGTGCCGGGAATCCTTTTTTTTGCGTGTTTACCTCGGCAACTGTCAGTTGCGCTATGTCGTGGTCTAAGCCACAAGTTAATATTTAAATCCCCGGCACACGTTTCTTCTATGACCCGTATCCATCGGCCTCGTCTAAGTCAAAGTCTCGAATTTCGGTATAAACCCAATAGATTGCAAAAGGAAGCCAAAGAATACACAAGACTAGATTTTTAAACCATTCGTGAGAATCCCAAGCCTTGATATAAAGAAACATTGCAAATAAAACATAAGCAGCAACTATTGACCAAATTATTATCCAACCTATACCCATAAAGCCTCCAAATTTTTCTGAAATCCTTTTCTTTTTTATTCCGTATATTTACAACAAAGGCAAAATTTAAAAGAGCCTAATGATTTTTTCATTCATATTCATTCTAAACCTGTTTTGAGTTTAGTCAAGAGTTTTTACGGCAACGGATAAAAATTGACTTTGTAGTTAATTTATATTGCAGAGAACTAAAAATTGAACAATGATATTAAGCCCTTTAGGTTAAAATTAAAACTTAAGGGGCTTTTTTATTTAAAAAAATCCAAGCGGCTACGGCATAAAAAAACAGATTTAAAGATTATTTTATAAACAATTCAGCTATGTAAAATATTCGCGATCGCGAATATTTTACATAGCTGAAGAAAAAGAATAAAAAAGCCAGCCCGGTCATCTTAGACGACATAGGGCTGGAATAGATTTTTCTTTCGGCTATAAGCCGAGAACTTCGAGAAGCTTTCTAGGAGAAGCTACCACTTCAGACTCATGAGAACAACCTACTTCGATAAATTCCTTCCGATGATCTGAATAATTAGAAATCACAATTATCGGGCCCTTGAATTTCTTCCTGATTTCTTTAACTAATCCTTGAGAATTTGGGGTATCTTTAGAAACGCAAGTAGCCATAACCACAGCGCGAATATTAGGATTGGCATTAAATAATTCTTTCCCCTCTTTTAATGTTAACGCCTTTAATAAGGTTATTCCCTTACCCTTCAAGTTCTCTTTAAAATGTACATGAACCCACCTTACGCTATCCACCACTAAAACTTTTTTATTTTCCATTGTATCACCTCTTTCTATTTATATAGTTTTATTTATTTTTTCAAAATACAATTTGCCGGTAATCGACAATTAAACGTAAAGACACTTTATTCAGTATTTTTATTTATAACAAATTAAGTTGTTTTCGTCAAATCCATTTTTACAAATTCCCTACTATCACATCGGGCAATCAAAAATTAATGGTAACAATATAGCGCGAGCACCCAACACCCGGTGTTGCGGGTGCAACACCGGGTGTTGAACACCGCGTTGAACACCGAGCATCGGATGGCCAAAAATTAATGGCAATATAAAACCGACGATCCGTAATCATTACAATTATTGCTAGTTTTCATTTTTGCGCCTGTGTTATCAACGCACCAAAAAAAAGTGCTATCGCTTATTAAGGGTGAACAGGCAACCCAATGGTCGTTATCGTTTTTACAATAAAGAAACCCATTATTTTTTATGACTGCATTTTTAATATTTTGAAAATTGCTTTCGTCACAAATGCCTATGTAGTCACTACTGATACTTTCGATATACATAGTAGCCGCTGTTGGCAATGAATTCATATTACCCTTAATAGCAGCATCTTTTGCTTTGTTTCTATAAGAGTTGATATTAGCTATAACAATAGCGGCTAAAATAGCGATAATAGCAATGACTACCGCCAACTCAATTATAGTAAACCCCGTTAAAAATCTGTCTTTTTTACCTTCTATCTCTTTATATTTCATAAAAATCTTTATATCTTAACGCTTGTGAGGTTTGTAAAAATTTATTAAAAATTTCTAACGGGGTAAAACCTCTTGATTTTTTCATCTTAATTAAATTTACTATGAAATAGAACGACAAAAAAGAATGATTTTCTAATTATAAGATAGAAAATTTTAAATAAAAAGGGCTCGAGTTATCTCAAGCCCTTATGTGCGCGTTGAATAATAAACAATCCAACAGTAAGTATAATCAAGGTGCTAGGTTCTGGCATAATGGGTTCTGGCATATGAGTGGATCCATCACCGATCCCAACTATTTTAAAAATTAAATCGTCATTAATAGGCACAATCGCACCGGTCTTAAACATCTGAATTCTTCCAGAAATTATATCGCCTGGTTCAGATTGGCCAAATTTTGGAATATTCTTAATTTCCCAAACATAACCACAATTCGCATCCGACGACATATTGGGAATATGTGTTCCGTTAAAAACCAAATCTTTAACGACGATATTGGTGTCTAGGATGGTGGCGTTGATGAAAAGCAATAATCTATCGGTGGACCATTTCGGAATAAAATCTAATACTTCATCGCTGTCTCCTATTTCGATTTCAAAACCAGAGGACTTGGCAATAAAAGTAAATGTTGCTCCCCAGACGAAGCAGCTGGCGTGATTTTCTCCACAATATTTTGCATCTGCGTCTTTGCCTGACAAAATCATCCCTCGCTCGGTACCTCCACCAAAACCAGGGGCAATAGAGTCGCCTATCTGAAATGTTGCTATAAACGAAGACGATGCCTCGGCTAACAGCATATCCTCTTGGCTCGGCGCTACAAGAATCATTGATGCATCAACTCGCGAAAAACTGAATATCAAAATCAGCACACAAACAAACAAATTAAAAATTTTCGTATTCATGGTTATCTATCCTCCAAAAATTTTGTCAAAAAGCTTTTTTACAACGCAGCACAATACTGCGTCTATCTTAAATTATAAAGCGTAACAACCATTTGTCAAATCTATTTTCACTGAAGCTCTAATACAACATCAGGCGGAAAATAATTTACGCCGTTATCAGAAACAATATTATTTTCCAAAATAGGCATGGCAGGAATAGGCGTAGAAGTTAAATCTTCTGGGTCAGTCCAATCCTCTTCGTAAATACCAAAAACATTATTATGGATATATGAATTTTTTATAGTCGGGCTACCGCCTTCAATATGAATTCCCTCTCCACCGCAATCCTGAAAAGGAACTGCTTGATGATCAAAAACCTGAATTGAATCAATAATAGACGGCGTATTAATCAGCCATAAGCCAATGTTATGGTTTTTCTCCAAAATAGCGTTTTTAATTGATACCGTTGCTTGGTCAATTTTTATCCCAGCGCTATTACAATAATTATAGCCAATGTAACTACCAGCATATCGAACGCTGATATTTTCCAGCTCCGAGTTAACGCTGGTTTTGGTGAAAATAAGCCCTGGCCATTTACCAGGCATTACCAACTCTGAATCATCATATTGTTTAAAAGCAATTGGGACGTCATACGTCCCAATCGCCTTTAGTGTTCCGTCAACCTTCAACCCAGCCCAATTATCTTGAAAAGTCATAATAACTCCGGGCTCAATTGTTAAAGTTATATTTTCGGGAACAGTAATACCCATTCCCCTTATAAGGTAAGGCAAGTCTGGTTTTAAAGTCATGTCTTCTGTGATAGGACCTGCAAAGATAATCGCATTAAAATCATTGTTGCTCGCCTGATTATTTATAAAAGACGGGTAGGAAACAGCTCTAAATAAAATTGGCCTTGTGTTTTCTATAAAATTATTATTCTCAATCAAAGGACGAGCGGCTATATTTTCGCTTTTTTCCGAATCATACCAATCAGTAATATAAATACCATAATAATTTCCTTTAAAATACGAGTTTTTTATTTCAGGATTATTACCTTTGATATAGATCGCTTTCGGCTCTAAAAACGGAAACATCTCCGTATTATTATGGTCTAAAAATTGAACGTTATCAATAATTGATAAAGAATTAGTAAGCATCAGCCCCGTTCCTTTATTATTATCGAAAACCGAGTTCTTTATAGAAACCGTGGTTTGGTCAACTGACATCGCATAGCCAAAGCCAAGAGGAGACGATCCAAAAAATGCTCCCCCATAACGGATAATAACATTCTCAAGTTCTGAATTCTGGCTGGTTTTTTTAAAACTAATCCCCAACCAACTACCAGGAATAGGTTGAGAAAGATTGCCGTCGTTATTAGAATCTCCGCCATATTCATCATCCTTAAAAGAAGTAATAATTATTTTTTCCGATTCTGTGCCGACTAACTTTAATGCGCCATTAATCGTTAAAGTTGATTGAGGGTCGTAAAATTTTATAACAACTCCGGGTTCAATGGTTAAAGTAGCATTTTCAAAAACCGTCATAAAAAGTCCGCTGAATAAATATGGACTGAACTCTTTTTTAAGAGTCGCGCTTTCAATAAAACTTGAGGAGTAAGAAGTATAAATCTGGTAAAGACTGTTCTGGCTGCCGGGCGTCCCATAAATTTGAACTTCATTTCTATCCTTCCCGTTCATAATTACGGCGTTATTTAATTTCCAATTTTTAGAATCACTGCCAAATGAAGAAGGGCTGATTCTTTCCATTGAATAATGATTATCTCCTAAAATAAAGCTGTTTTCATCCAATCCATAGTTAGTAGGCGCATAAAATTGGTCTATATACCTATCGCTCTCACTTCGTAAAAATAAATGGTGTTTTTCTATCGTACCTGTAAAAATCTGATTAGCTGTAATATCGGAAATAACATTGTCATCATTTTTCTCTAAAAGAAAGTACCCTTTGGATGGAATTATTCCTTGAAGTTCAAAATTAAAAGTTTCTGACCAATTAGGGCCTGAAGTAATTTTCCAGCCAGTTAAATCAATATCTTCATTGCTTCTATTGTAAAGTTCTATCCATTGGTCGTTAGAATCCGCGTTGGTGCCGGCAAAGGCAAACTCATTAATAACAACTGGATTTATCAGATCAATTTTGATTTGAGCCCAGCTTCCCTGATTCCCTTCCTTGTCTTGTCCTCTCGCCCGGAAATAGTAGATATTATCGTCAAATAAAGAATAAACCGCTTGAAAATATTCTTCGGTCTTTGTAGTTTGTAGCAACCAGTCCTGCCAATCGCCGTCGTTTAATCTATATTGAACCTGATAAAAATCTAAATCAGAACTCAAACTTTGCCAATTAATCTTGATAGAATAACGAGGGGCTCCAGGCGAATTACTGCTTGGAGGAAAAGAATTATCTATAATATATTCCACCAGCACTTTAGGCGAACTTGCTTTTGGAGTCGGCTCATCAGAAACCTTGAAATCTGCGCTATTATCGTTTGTATCTTGCCCTAATCTTTTTCTTTCAATGCTTTTGCCTTCTGGCGGATTTTGCGCAGGATTGGTTTCAAAAGAAAACGCTTTATCGCCAAAACCAACTTTGTCAACAATATCGGCGTCATCACTATCTTCAATATCTTCTTGATTTTTAACTAAATAAACTGTGCTATTGTCGCTTAATTGCAGAGCAGAACAAGTCATATCAGCTATATCTAATAAATCTTGTCTGGCATTATTTCTTACAATGAGAAAATATCCTTTTGCCGAAATTTTATGTCCGGTTTCAAAGTTTTTTCTATGCACGGTGCCACTTTCAGGACTTCTTTGTATCGACCAACCAACTAAAGAAACATCAATATCATAAGGGTTATATAGCTCAACCCAGTCATCGTCAGTACCGCCAGTTCCAACAATGCTGTCTATTTGGATTTCATTTATTAAAATTGTTTTTGGCGTGCTAATTCGGGTGGACGCCGGTATTCCAGGCAACCAATCACTTTCATTATCATCCACATCTTTTGCTTTAACTTGAAAATAATAAGTTTTTTCGTCATTACCAGTAAAATTTCTGTTACCAAGATAAGTTGCGGGTGTCCCTGTAATTGTTTGTATAACATCTTCCTGCCAATCACCTTCTTCTTCCTTCCAACGAAATTGGAAAGCTTGAAGGCCCGAAGGGCTTACGTTCTCAATTGATAAATCCGTAATATTAAAAACAACATCAAAAATTAAATTTTGTTGATTTGCAGACAAATTGAAAATAACTGTTGGCGCCTTCGTATCGGTTGGTGGGCCAACAGACTCTGGCTCGGGTTCGGGCTCGGACTCTGGCGTTGTAGTGGGGACAGGTGGTGTTATATTTTGTAGTTTTGGCGTTGGATTTTGTATTTCAAAATCTGCGGAGTTATTATCTGTATCTTGTTCTGTGCCATCGACCCATTTCCTTCCTAAGCTTTTCGCTTTTTCCGGACCTATAGCAGGGCTTGACTCATAATCTTGCGCTTGACCAAATCCTAATTTATCAGATATCTCTCTGTTTGGATTTTTTAAAGCTAAGCTACTTGGACTTCCGCTGTTGCCAAGAGAATTGTCAGTTATTATATCCCCCAAAGCCGCAAAGCTAGAATCTTGACGGGATATGAGAAAATAATTATTTGCCTCTATTACTTTCCCTGAAAATAAATCTTGCTTTGCATAAGTAGAATAATTATCTCCTGATTCTGTCTTTCTTTGCAAATACCATCTAGTTAAATTAATATCCTCATCGTTCGGATTATACAGTTCAACAAATTCTTCTTTTTCGTCGTTAACTCCTGCTATTTGAATTTCTGAAATTAAAATTTTTGGATAGGTAGTATAACTTGCGCTGTTACCATTACTATTTATGTTAGTCGTTGTCGCTAAGTTTTGGGGCTGATCTTGTAGCAATGGCTGTAATAGCGGAGGTATTTCTAGCGGAGGCAATTCTAATGAAGGCAGTTCAGGCAACTCTAATGAGGGCAGTTCAATTGGAGGTAAAGAGGGTGGCTTAAACTCAGGTGGTTCAAGCGAAGGCAAGGTAAAATTATTTCCTTCTTCTTTGTTGTTTAACAAATCCATCAGTTCTTGAATATCGTCCATTCTTTCTTGAGCCTCTTCAGGGGTTAACCCTAAATCTGTAAGAAGCTCTGGCGATTGGCTTTTAACTTCTTCTTCATCTTGCTGGCTATTGTCGTCCCAAAGAGAAAAAGGGTTGGTTAAAACCAATGATGCAAACTTCCATAATCTAGCTATTTCGCCATATGGAGAAATGGTTGCGGCTTTTTTCCAGAACGCTACTTTTTCCGGTTTTTCAATTGTTATTTCATTATTTTTTGCTTTTTTTGCTTGCTCGTGGAAATATTTAACCACTTCAACCCCAGCTAAAACTGCTGCAGGGGAAAGATTGTCCCAATAGGATTGGTTAATTTCTGATAAATTTGTAGTTTTCTCATATAAAATATTAGTTTTATCTTCTATTTTTGCTCTACTTAATAAAATATTTTCCTTATTATAGATATAAATATATTTATCTTTATAAATATAACTAGAGGGAACTGGTAGTTTATATTCTTCATCTAAAATCGAATCTTGACTAAAAAAATTTTTATTTGAATAATTCGCTAAAAAAATCAAACAATCTTCTAAAGAATCGCAAATCGGCTGATAATTATTTTTTAAATATTCCATTATATCATCCGACACTTCCGTGCTCTGTTTCGCCCAATTCTCATAAGGTTCTCCTTTGTCAAACTTTGTTTTAAAAATTTTTTCAAACAATTCAAAATTCTTCATATCAAAATGAGTATCCTGCCTTGTATGGGCCGGCACTGCCATATCTTCAACTAAATGCAAAGCATAACCCAAAGAATAATAAGCTTCGTTTTCATTGCCGTCCAGATAATATGAAAGCGCGCTGTCAAAAGTGCGGTTTCCCTGGTAAAGAGGGTATTCGCTGTTCTGTAAGTTTTGATTCCTGCTCCAATTAACAACAGAAACCGGCTCTTTGGCAAAAACAAACATTGAAGCGAGCATTATTTTTTCTTGATTTATACCGCCCAATCGCTTGCCCAGCCAGCCCGCGCCGGTAGTCGGGTCGTAGAAATGATTTATCCATCTCGGAGACGTGTCTTCGTCTGTGCTTCCTTTCGTTAGATATTGAATCTCGCTTTGAGTTAAATCCGGCTCATAAATTGCGTTATATAATTCCGCAATTTTTTCCGTTAACAAAGGGTGCGTTGTCTCGCTGTCATACGCTTCTATTTTTGGAATAAATAAAAATCCTGCTGTTAAAAACAGGACAGATACTAATAAAACAATTAAAATTCTTTTCCTCTTCATAAATTCTCTATTTTCCAAACATTGTTAGAGTTTTTCACAAAAACCGGAGCGTAATCTACATATTCCCCAGCTGGTAAAACTGTTTTAAGATAACCACCTGCTCCGTTGGGTAAGTCAACGGTTTGTTCCTGAGAACGATAATAAGTATGTTCTATTGTTGCCCTATTCTCCCAATCATTTTCTTCGTCTTTAATCTGCTTAAATTCTTCCCATTTAGGCCATTCTTCTCCATATTCCTTTAATTTTCCTTGTTCTTTTAAATCATCAAATTGTTTTTGATATCTCGCCTGCCTGTCCGGATCTAAAACAAAGTATTTTACTGCTAAATCAACATCTTCGTTTTTCAGCGCGTCAACAAACATATTATAGGTTTCCTCTGGGGTCGCGCCTCCGTAAGTGTCTTTTTCAAACATTTCTATAATTGACTGGTTGAATTTTTCCATCGCCTTATTGATTTTCCATATCTCCAAACGATATTTTACCTGATAGCCGGCTTCACCGCCTAAATAGAAGACAAAACAAGCTAAAACCGCTACGATTAGAAACCGACTTATTCCTCTTAAAATAGTTATAATTTTCATATTTGTTTTAAAGAAAACGCTGGCGGAAAATCCGTCAGCGTTTTTTAATAACTCAAATTGGAGATAAAACTCTCCAAAAATTTTGTCCTCTATCCGCCCCCCCCCCTAATAAATCGTAATCGTCAAAAGTCCTCGTTACATATCCAACGAAAAAACCAAAAATAAAGATTGCTATAAAAATAAAAATCCAGGTTTTTTTAGCCATGTTTTTTCCATTTTACAGGTTCTACAAAAAAAGAAAAGGTTATTTAATAATTGCCCTGTGAATAACTCAGCTATGTAAAATATTCGCGATCGCGAATATTTTACATAGCTGAACTAAAAATTTATTTTAAATTAAAAAGTTCCTTTAGTTGAACGTCATTATCAATTGATTCTAAAACTCCAAATCTTACATATTTTCTTAAATTAAAGAATTCTATAACAAAATCGATCTCGTCTTCACATTCGTAAGGAAAAATAAAAACGCTTTTCTGAAGCTCATAAAAACCAAGCTTTTTTTATTTTATGCCTAAGCGCGTCCCTCCCCTTTTTTATTTTTTCCGGTATATCAAAAACAACTAGTCTCCATTTTCCGTCCCAAGTTTGTTTTTTTATCCGCATTTCTTGAAAATGATATGTTAGCGCCTTTAATTTTCCTTTTTTGGTTAATATAAAAGTGAAGGTACCATCTGCTTTTTGTTTTCTTTCTACTAATTTTGCCCTATGAAGAGCCCCTACTTCTTTGGGCAGCCCTTTATTTTCTATTTTCTTCCATTCTTTAGCTATCCCCTTAATAACTCTCCACTGCCGTTGAGGAGTATAGGAATAACCAAAAGCCAAACCACCCAAAAGTAATAATAATATTTTTTGTTTTAAATTTGACATTATTTTATTTTATCACAAATATTCCAGCTATGTAAAATATTCGCGATCGCGAATATTTTACATAGCTGGAATTATACGATTATCTTACAATTATTAATTAGTAATAATTACTCAATAAAAAAGCAATAAAAATGACCCGAGCTTTATGCTGCGGGCCATTTACCAAAAGGCTTCATCTTAAGATTTTAAGCCTTGGTTTTTGTTTAGTTAAAACCAGAAACAAAAAAGCCTAGAACGAGTCCAGGCTTTTTATTTTTTGTTTTGTCCCCCCATTTATGCGACTTATACGCATACCGCTTGCTGAGAAGCTACTTTATTGTCCCATTCCGAGACTTTTTCTTCCAGCGCCAGCATAATCTGCTTGAAAAAGGAATCTTCAAGCACCTTTGGTAAAAATTTGTTCTTTTCAACCATATTGGTTAAAATTGCAAGCTTTTGCCTACACCAGTTTACATTCCTCCTTTCGATGATATTCAAATTATGTTCCCCAATTATTGAATCTAACATCTCTAGACCATAACACATAAATACCTCCATGTTAAAAAATTTATCAATTAAATTGTTAAACAAACGCTGCATACATTATGCATCCTGCATAAATATCTGTCAAGCCTTTCAATAGTTTTTCAACGAACAAATACTATTTTTTAAAATCCCACGAAATCTTTTATTTTTTGAATCGGAATAGCAATAACTTTTCCAAAAGAATCGACCCTGCATAAACCAACAAGATTGCCGTCAATATTAAATAAAGGACTGCCCCTTAAAGAACTTGATTCAAAGATATTAGTTTTTATAATATCCTCATTAAAAAATTTTACAATCCCTTCATTCACTATTTCTGAAAAATCAGATGGCAGAATCCCTAATAAAAATACCCTCTCCCCCAATTTTACTCCTTCAGAATCGCAAAATCCGCAAGTTGTTAATTTTAATTCTGAAATTTTTAACAAAGCTAAATTATTTTTTAAGTCGCGCTTTAAAATTTGAGGTTTTGTTTCTTTGCCCTCTGAAAAAACGCTGACAATACCGCCTGCTGGAACTAAATCCGCCAATGTTATCACTAGTCCATCAGAAGCAACAATCAAGCCAGTTCCTGTTATCGTTCCTGTGTCAGTTTTTGTTTTAATGCCAACTACTGCTTTTTCTATTTTTTCAATTGAGTTTTGAAGGGCGACATTCTCCTGGATAAAAATCTGCTCTTTTGTATTAACCACTATTTTCCCTTCCTTGAAGTTTCTAATAAATTGAAACTGGGCGAAATATGAATTTTGGAGGATGTAAGGAAATACGAATATCTGGGAAAGAAATCCGCCGATAGCGCCAGCAACGAACACAAAACAAACTATGAAAACAACCTTTTTAGTTTTTAGCTTGATATTAAACATTATTTAACAGAGTGCTCTCTGATTAATTTTTTACGAGACATTAATAAAGACGGCGTCTGGAATATAATTTTACCATCACCTGCGTCAATCAAAACATTATCCCCGGCCTTAATCTCATCTGTGACGAGCTTAAATGACAAAGGATCTAAGATTAATCTTTGTATTACCCTCTTTAAAGGTCTTGCGCCCAAATTAGGGTCAAAACCTTTGTTCACTAAAAGCTCTTTTGCCTTTTCTGAAATACTGATGCTAATATTCTTTGTTTTTAATCTTTTTTCCACTTTTATCAATTCTAATTCAACGATTTTCTTAATTTCAGCTTTCTTTAAATAATTGAATATTATAATTTCATCAATTCTGTTTAAAAATTCGGGCTTAAACTGTTCTCGTAAAACATCCCTTACTTTCTCTTTCATTGATTCTTTTTCAGCAACATCTTCCTTAGTAGAAAAACCCAAAGAAGACATTTTATTAATATAATCGGAACCGACGTTAGAGGTCATTATAATAATAGAGTTTTTAAAAGAAACTGTTCTGCCCTTAGAATCGGTCAAACGGCCGTCTTCAAAAATCTGGAGTAGGATATTGAAAACTTCGGGATGGGCTTTCTCAATTTCATCCAATAAAATTACTGCATATGGTCTTCGACGGATTTTTTCAGTTAATTGTCCCCCCTCTTCATAGCCGACATAACCAGGGGGTGAACCTATAATTTTGGAAACTGTATGTTTTTCCATATATTCAGACATATCTAATCTAACTAAAGCTTTTTCGTCGTTGAATAAAAATTCAGCAAGGGCTCTAGCGGTTTCTGTCTTGCCAACACCAGTGGGACCTAAAAACAAGAAAGAGCCCATTGGTTTGTTTTCTTCGGATATTCCCGCTCTAGACCTTCTTATTGCTCTTGATATCGCTTCAATCCCTTCTTCTTGACCAATAACTTTTTTAGTTAAAATGCCTTCCATTTTTTCTAATTTTTCCGCCTCTTCGGTTATTAGTCTTGTTACAGGAATTCCAGTCCAACGAGAAACAACATTAGCAACCTCTTCCTCTGTTACTTCCTCTTTTACAAAATGATGTTTCTTTTGAATTTTAATTAGTTTTTTCTCAATTTCTCTCTGCTCTTTTAAGAGGTTGGGAATTTTTCCGTATTTAATTTCAGCAACTTTTTCTAAGTTGGCATCTCTTTGAGCAATTTCCGCTTGGTATGATAATTCATCTAACTTTTTCCTAATTTCTTTGATTTTACCGACTAATTCCCTTTCTGCATCCCATTTCATCCTAATAGCTTTTGCTTTTTCTTTTAAATTAGCTAAAGACCCTTCTATTGCCTTTAACCTTTTCCCAGAATCTTTTTCTTTTTTTAATGCTTGTTTTTCTATTTCAAGTTTATAAATATCTTTATCGTACCTTTCAAGGTCAACCGGAGCTGATTCAATGTCCAATCTTAAAGCTGAAGCTGCTTCATCCATCAAATCTACTGCTTTATCCGGCAAAAACCTATCTGTGATATATCGACTACTTAATTCGACAGCTGCCAGGATTGCTGAATCTTGTATTCTGACTCCATGGTGCACCTCATATTTTTCCTTAATACCACGTAAAATAGAAACTGTGTCATCTAAAGTTGGTTCCTGAACGTAAATCGGCTGAAACCTTCTTTCCAATGCTCCATCTTTTTCAATATATTTTTGATATTCTTTTAAAGTAGTAGCGCCAATTGCTTTTAATTCGCCCCTCGCTAAAGCTGGTTTTAATAGATTTGAAGCATCAATTGCGCCCTCAGCAGCTCCTGCCCCGACTAAAGTATGTAATTCGTCAATAAACAGGACATATTTGCCATCTGCCCGATTAATTTCTTTTAATAACGCTTTTACTCTTACTTCAAACTCGCCCCTGTATTTTGTACCGGCTATCAAAGCTCCTAAATCTAAAGAAATTATTTCTTTGTTTTTTAAAAATTCCGGCACATTTCCCTGACTGATCTTCTGAGCAAACCCTTCAACAATTGCGGTTTTCCCGACCCCTGCTTCACCTATTAAAACAGGGTTATTTTTCGTCCGACGGGAAATAATCTGCATCAATCTTCTAATTTCGTTTTCTCTCCCAATAATCGGGTCTATTTTCCCAGAAGCTGCCAAATCGGTAAGATTTATGGTGTATTTTCCAATTACTTGATATTTTGATTCCGGTTCAGGGTCTGTAATTCTTGTTCCACCCCGAACTTGAGATAAAACCTTTAAAACAACTTCGTAATCAAGTTTAGTTGGCTTTATGGTATTTGTTCCAATAGCCCCTGTTTGCAAAAATGTTACTTTTTCTAAAAGCTCTTTGGCATTTGTCGGCGTATCTAATAAAGCTAAAAATAGATGTTCTACTGAAACAAATTCGTCGCCCATTTTCATTGCTTCTTGCCTGGCGCGCTCTAAAACTTTCGCCATATCCTGGGTTAAATAAAGCTGACCGATAACTGTTGGTGCAGCAATTGTCGGGATTTTAACAACCCGAGAATCCACTTTCTTTTTTAAATTATCCAAATCAACTCCTAATTTCTGGAGGACAATTAGGATAATGCTTCCTTCTTGCTTTATTAAGGATAAAAGCAAATGCAAGGCGTCAACTTGTTGTTGACTCCTTTCTTGAGCCGTTGACTGAGCGTTTAAAATAGCCTCTTGGGCTTTGTTGGTAAAATTTACGCCGTTCACCCCGTTAGAAGTCTGTCGTTATATAACCGCTGGTTAATTTCAGGCAGACTTTGATTTTTTGTTTTGCCCCGTTATTCCAAAGCAGAAAAAATTTATATAATTTTTTCTGCCAAAGACTTCTAACGGGGTTCATGCTATTTTTCTACCATAAAATTTACGGGAAATCAACCCTTCACCTTTCTTCACAATAGAGATAAATAAGCACTAAAAAAAGCCGTAGGCGTTTCGCTTTCAAAACACAGATTATCAATATTCTTCGCTGAAAAAGGTGAATGGTCAAATCAAAAACCCCGTGATGTTATCGCGGGGTTTCAGCTTTAAGACACGACCACAATCTTTGAAAAACGAGCTTTCATTTCTTTTGCTTTTTTAAGAGCACAATGACGAAGAAAACCAGAAATAGTTTTGAAATGAGCATTCTCCATAGCCCTACGTATAAAAAGCATCTCTATCTCACTGAAGTAAATATTTTGCTGGAAAATACGTTTTCCTCCAGAACTGATTTTTTTTTAAAATCTCTACCTTCATTCTTTGCCATTTTGTATCACTCCAATCTTTTTAATCAATAAATTTTTGCTTACTTTACTCTACGACACTTCCTACAGCCGCATTTTTTTCGTTTTTTGCCTGAACGAGGACATATATCATTAGGACTTCTTTTGATTCCAACCCTTCGAATCGGTCGCGTCGGTCTAAACGATCCTTTCATAAATATGAAAAGAAAACCGCAAACGTTTGATAACTCAGCACTGTTTTTTGGCGCACCGAAATTCTTTTTCTTACCAATCCTCCTCTCATCGATCCTACTCTTACTTGCCAAATTCTTAGCCATTTTTATCTCCTTTTAAAATTTCGAATTGCTATTTTTATATATGACGAACTATAAATTAGGCTACCACAATATCAAATTATGTCAAATTAACTTTTCGCTTTTATGCTTTGTAAAATTCCTAATCCAATAAAATTACCTAAAAGTCCTGACCCTCCATAACTAACAAAAGGCAAATAAATACCTATTACTGGCAACCAACCTAAATTCATCCCGATATTGATGAAAAAATGGCTAATTAGAATAACGGAAAAACCTGCAGTAAAGAGTCGAGCAAAGTTAGATTGAGAAATAACTGCGATTTTGATTATCCTCCAAATTAATATGAGATATAGTAAAAATAGAAAGAATATTCCGATTAAGCCAAATTCCTCAGCCAAAGACGCAAAAACGAAATCTGTATGAGGCTCGGGTAAAAATCCATATTGGGTTTGAGATCCTTTTGTAAAGCCACGGCCAAAAATTTGACCCGAACCGATGGCAATTTCTGCCTGATTTTGGCTCCAAGAAGAACCCAAGGGGTCGCTAGGAAAAAGAAAGCTTGAAACCCTATCTTTCTGATAATCCTTTAATAAAAACTGCCAAGAAAAACCTAAAATTAAAATGGCGCAAAGAGAAAGAATTAAAAAATGACGAATTTTAATCCCAGAAATAATTAAAATTGATAACCAAACTATTAATAAAATTAGTACCGAGCCCATATCTGGCTGAAAAAATATTAATAAACATGGCAATAAAACATATATGCCAGAAAAAACAATGTGCCTGAATTTATACATTTCTACGTGCCTCATTGAAAAATATTTTGCCAACAGAATTGCCAAAACTAATTTTGCCGGCTCAATGGGGTCAAAAGACAAAATTCCTAATTTATACCAACCATGTTTACCCCGAATTTCTGGCGCTAAAAAATACACACCTGCCAGCATTAAAAGACAAAGAAAATAAAGAATTAAAATTAAATAAGAATTATTTTTTAAGATTCTGTAATCAAAAAAGCTAATAGCGAGCATCAAAATAAAACTTACTATAAAAAAAACGAGCTGTTTTTTAAAATTTAAAAAGCCTCCTTTCCTTAAAGAAGAACTATATATTGAAAGCAAACCGAAAATAGTCAGCAAAACCGCGCTGATTATCATCAGCCAATCCAATTTTTTAAGATGGGCTTTGATTGGTTTGATTAGTAGACCTTCTAACGCCATAAGCTAATTTCCAATTTTTAATTTTTAATTAATTTGGCGGCGGCAACACCCGGTGTTGCCGCAACTTGCCGCAACACCCGGTGTTGCGGAGTGTCTATCGTATTCTATTTTCTACTTTCTAACTATTGCCGAGCGCTATTTAATTAAGTCTAAAAACTCTTTTTCTCCTATTATTTTAACGCCTAATTTTTCCGTCCCACACTAGAATAAATTCAGTGCGGGACTTCGCTCGTCTTTGCCGTATTTCTACTTCAGCATAGCCAAAAGTTCATGCTCATCAATTATTTTTACATTCAGTCGCTTCGCTTTTTGAAGCTTTGAGCCGGGTTCCAGCCCTGCAACAACAAAATTAGTATTTTTTGAAACTGATTCTGAGATTTCACCCCCTAACTCCCTAATTTTTTCTTTAGCTGTTTCCCTCGCCAATGTTTGGAGAATACCGGTCAAAACAAAGGTTTTGCCAATTAATTTTTGATTCTTTAGTTTCTTAAACTGATGATGTATCTTAGTTCCTACTTTTTCAAATTTTGCTAATAGTTTTTTGTTTTTAGCTTCAGAAAACCAATCTGCAATTGATTTTGCCACAATGGGCCCGACATCATTTATTCTTTGCAATTCGTCAAAACTTGCTTTTCCTAATTTTTTTATGCTGCCAAATTTATCTGCTAAATCTTTAGCTGTTTCTTCGCCAACATTCCTTATCCCTAGGGCGTATATAAATTTAGACAAGCTTATCTCTTTTTTATTCTGTATAGCTGAAATTAAATTTTCAGCTGATTTTTCAGCAAATCGCTCTAATTGCGACACATCCCCCTCTTTTAAATTAAAAAGGTCGGCTGGATCCTGGATTAATCCTTCGTCTAATAATCTATCAATAATTTTAGGTCCGAGACCGCGCATATCAAAAGCAACTCTTGATACAAAGTGACAAAATGATTTTTTTTGTCTGGCAAAACATTTTGGGTTTGGACACCTTAAAAGCGCTTCTGTTTCTGATTTTTTTCCCGACTTGGTCCCGACTCTATCGAGGACTCTCGATGAAATCGGAGTCGCGGATCCTCGATCGCTTCGCGATCGGGATAATTCAAAACCGCAAGAAGGACAATTTTTTGGCATTTTAAATTCTTTTTCTTTGCCAGTCCTTAATTCGGGCAAAGCTTTTATAATATCTGGTATTACGTCCCCTGCGCGACCTACAATTATTGTATCTCCAATTTTAACTCCTAAACGCTTGATTTCGTCTTCGTTGTGCAAAGTTGCCCTCGTAATGGTGGTCCCACTAATATTTATTGGTTTTAAATGAGCCACTGGGGTGATAGCTCCTGTTCTGCCAATTTGAACAACTATATCCTCTATTTGAGTAGTCGCTTGCCTTAAGGGAAATTTAAAAGCTATTGCTCCTCTTGGTGTTTTCCCAACCACCCCAAGTTTTTCAAAAATATTATTGTTATTAACAACTACAACAATACCATCAATTTCACAGGGAAGTTTTTCCCGATTATTTTGCCAAAATTTATGGAATTCAAAAACCTCTTTAAAATTTTTGCAGTATTTATTATTCTTATTTATTTTAAAACCCAGTGCTTTTAATATTTTATGCTTTTCCTCGTGGGTAATCTGGCCAAAGTTGGTCAATAAATCATAGGCATTAGAATCTAAATGCCTTGAAGCTGTAATTTTCGGGTCTAACTGCCGGATTGAACCTGCTGCTATATTACGAGGATTTGCATATAACGGCAGACCTTGTTTTTGTTGAACTTTATTAATTTCTTCAAACTCCTTCTTGTCCAAAAATACTTCTCCACGGACAACTAATTTGCTTGGAACTTGGAACTTGGAACTTGGAACTTCTAATTTCAGTGGTATTGCTTCTATTGTCTTTAAATTTTGGGTAACATCTTCGCCAATAATACCGTCACCGCGAGTAGCCCCTGTTTCTAAAAACCCATTCTTATATATCAACTCTACTGCCAAGCCATCTAATTTTAATTCGCAATAAAAGTCTAAACCTTCTCTTTCTTTTTTTGATAAAAGTTTTGAGATTCTTTCCTGCCAATCCTGCATATCTTGCTCTGAAAAAGCATCATTTAAAGAAAGCATCTTATCCGGATGCTTTATTTTTTTAAATTCTTTTAATGGCTTGCCTCCTACTCTTTGAGTCGGCGAGTCAGAAGTAACAAATTCGGGATTTTTCTCCTCTAAATCAAAAAGTTCTTTCTTGAGTGAGTCTAAAGCAGAGTCAGATATCTCTTGACGGTCTAAAACATGATAAAGATACCTGTGGCGGTTAATAAGGTTTTTAAGTTTTCCTATCCTTTCGTGGATTTCTCTTTTTATCATTTTTGTGCCTTTTTAAGTAAACTACAAAAAACATTTGTTTTTTATTAAAGTCCCAGAATCGACGACAATTCCTATTTTGCAGGGACTACATAACCAAGAGAAATTTGATTATTTTCTAATATTTTCCCCCGAATCTCAACTAACCCATTATTTTTAATTCCACTATCTCTGTAAAAAGACATGGGCCGAGACGGCCAGATTTGATATTTCTTTCCATCTTCTGTTTTTATAATCGTCTTTTCGTCGGAAATAATACTAATTGTTCCTTTCAATAAGTCGGGAAATTGTTCGTTGTATGTCATTTCCGCCTTTTCTTGTTGTTCTTTTACTGTCTTTTCATCTTTTATCTTTGTTTCCCTTAAATTTTCCAGAGTACCAGATACTTGGCAGAAATTACTATTCTCTTTTGACAGAAAATAATACATCGCTGTACCGCCGATTATTCCGCTAATTAAAACCAGTAAAATTGCGCTTATTATTAAAATTATGGTTTTTTTTGACATATATTTATAAAATTATAAATTCTGATAATTGGCAGCGAGTAAGGAATAAAGAAGCTTGCTTGTTTATTCCGGACGAGCGAACCAATTATGTAGACCAGAAACTAGATTATTATGGAGATGCAATAAAATTTATCGTAACAGTTTTTTCAGAGGATAAAAGATTTCTTGCAGTATTGCCAACATAAATTGCTTTAAAGGTAAGGGTAGTCGCCCCAAAGATAGATGGAACTAAGTAATTAATTTGGGCAACGCCTGATCCGTTAGTAATTACAGAGCCGATATCTTCGTCAAATTCGTCTCTAAACAGTATTATTTCATTAGCTATTTGAGTTCCGTTGGAATAAGTCAAAGTTGCAGAAAGATTAACCGTACTGCCTATTGTGACTTCTGCCGGAACGGCTGTAAAGGGGTCAATTTCAGTCGCGTTCCCGGGGATATAGCTCAATTTAATTGAAGGACAATAGTTATATGACAATCCACTGCCAAGATTTCCATAGATTTGCTGGTAAAGAGACAAATCGTCAAATGTGCAATTACTACAAGCTCCTGCAAACATCCTATTTGTGCCAACGTTTCCCCGTTTATATATTGCTCCCCAAGGCGAGAAATCGGTATCATCATCCCTTGAAATATCAACCATTATATTGCTTGTTCCATCCCATTCAAATGCGGGAGTAACAGAAAAAGTGTATTCTTTCCAGTCGTCGACTGCTAATTCAGTTGTAAGAATATCAGTAGGACCAAAAAGGTCTGTCCAGCCGCCTTCCCAAGAAGCTGTTTCAATT
>JAHJTG010000017.1 GCA_018829965.1 Patescibacteria group bacterium
AATCGCGCGCCAAATCAAAAAATGCGAAGAAAACTTTTTTACTGAACAGCGAGCGAAGCGAGCGGCGGCGGGGCGTTCAAAATTCGCAGTCCGGATTTTCGTCAAAAAAAGTTCGGATTTTAACCAAAAGGCACCGCCAATACACGCCCCCATCGTTCAATGGATAGGACATGAGATTGCGGATCTTAAAATAGAGGTTCGAATCCTCTTGGGGGCACATGGGAAAAAATATCGCTTCGTTAAATAAAGCCAATATTTTATCTGGAAAACTATTTAATTTAGTTCCAGAGTTTTATGAATTAAAAAATGTTATTGAAACCAATGATTGGCATCCCGATATATCTGTTTTCGACCACACTTTATCGGTATTAAAAAACTTAGAAAAGACACTTCTTGTTTTAGGAGGAAATATTAAAAAAACTTTAAATCAAAAAATTGATACCAACACAAGAAAAATTTTATTAAAAGTGGCAACTATATTCCACGATATTGTAAAAAAAGAAACCCTTATTGATGACAACGGCATTACAGATTGCCCGGGTCACGATAAAATGAGCGTTATAAAAGCAGAAAAGATACTAAAACGATTTAATTTATCAGATAAAGAAATGAAATTTGTTTTAGATATACTTGAATATCATCATGAATTTCACAAGTTACTTGCTCCAGAAAACCAAAATTTTCAAAAAGATTTTGTGATTTTAAAAAACAAATTTACCAATTATATATATCCCGAATTAGTTTTGTTGGCTTTTGCAGACACCATTGATAGCAATATAAGAAAAACTAAACCGAAAGAATATAGAAATAGAATTAATTTTTACAAAAAAGAAATAGAGAAATTATCTTAACCCCGTTAGAAGCCTGACAAATTAAACAAGTATTTTTAGGAGCAAAAAATCACATTTTGTTGCAATAATTATTTAAACTTAAAAAGAAAATTTTTATGAAATAAAAATTTTCTTCCAAGGGCTTCTAACGGGGTAAAATATGCTAACTCTTTCTACTCCTATCCAAAACTTAATAGGCATTGGCTCTATCTTACAAAGACGGCTGAAAAAACTCGGCATTAAAACAATCGGCGACCTGCTTTTTCATTTCCCCCACCGTTATGACGATTTTTCTAATTTAGTCCCGATTAATAAGGTGAAGCTAGACCAGAACTGTACCATCCGGGGAAAGATTTTAGAAATTGAAAACACGATAGCGTGGAAAAGAAGATTATCTATTACCACTGCTTTAGTGCAAGACGATACCGGGGCTATAAAAGCAACTTGGTTTAACCAACCATATTTAACTAAAACCTTGCAAAAAGATGATGATGTTTTTCTATCCGGAAAAATAACTTTTAACAAACAGGGGATATATATTTCTAATCCTTTGTATGAAAAAGCAGACCCGCAAAAATTCCTTACCCGAACAGCCGGCCTGATCGCGGTTTATCCTGAAACCCAAGGGCTTTCTTCGAAATGGCTAAGATCAATTATAAAAAAGGTGTTGGCTCAATTAAATAACGAGCTTCCAGAAACTCTACCGGCAAAAATATTAAAAGAAAACAATTTTTTGCCAATCAATAAAGCTCTTTGGCAAATTCATTTTCCCGATACTTTAAAATTGGCTGCTGAAGCAAAAAGAAGATTTTCTTTTGAAGAGCTCTTTTACATTGAGCTTTTTGTTTTAAGAGAGAGATTAAAACTGTCAAAAGAAAAAGCATCTGCGATTCCATTAAAATTGGAAGTAGTGAAAGAATTTGTTGAATCTTTGCCGTTTAAATTAACCGACGACCAAAGAAAATCCGCTTGGCAGATTTTAAAAGATTTAGAAAAACCGCGGCCGATGAATCGTTTGCTTCAAGGAGATGTCGGCTCTGGAAAAACGGTGGTAGCTGCTGTCGCCGCTTTAAATGTCATAAAAGCCGGCTATCAAGTTGCTTTTATGGCGCCGACAGAAATATTAGCAAAACAACACTTCCAAACCGTGTTTAATGCTTTAAAAGATTTTAAAGTTGGCATCGGTCTTTTAACAGGCAAGGAAGATAAATATTATTCCAGAAAATTAAAGAACGAAATTATAGAAGCTTCCAAAAATAAAATTATTAAAATGATACAAGGCGAAATTAATTCTTACACAGGAAAACTTGATGTAAAGCTTAACATTTTAATTGGTACCCATGCTTTAATCCAGGACAAAGTGAAATTTGGCAAACTTGCCTTGGTAGTGGTGGACGAACAGCATAGATTTGGCGTTGAACAAAGAGCTAAACTTTGTTGCCAAAATACCCAGAAAGAAATTCCTCATTTATTATCAATGACAGCCACGCCAATCCCCCGTACCTTAGCTCTTACTGTTTACGGAGATTTAGACCTTTCTTTAATCTCTCAAATGCCAAAGGGTAGGAAGAAGATTATTACAAGAGTTATTGAACCGAAAGAAAGAGCTGGAGCTTACCAGTTTATAAGGAAAGAGGTCAAAAAAGGCCGGCAAGTTTTCGTTATTTGTCCAAGAATAGAAGCAAAAAGCAATGAACAGAAAACAAAGAACAAAGATTTAACTGGCTGGCTCGCCAGCAACGCTTCGCCCGCCAGAAACGCTGTATCTACTGCGGGCTGGAGCGATGCGGGCTGGTCGGAAACAAAGGCAGTGAAAGAAGAATATGAAAAACTTTCAAAAGAGATTTTCCCGGACTTAAAAATTGGAATACTTCATGGGAAAATGACAGGTAAGGAAAAAGAAAAAGCAATGTCCGCCTTCGCTCGTCCAAAGACGAACTACGGCGGATCCGTCCTATCTCCGACAAAAAGTCGGAGCGTAGGCGGAAAAAACAGAATCGATATTTTGGTCTCTACTTCTGTTGTAGAAGTTGGGATTGATGTGCCAAACGCAACAGTGATGCTTATTGAGGGAGCTGACAGATTTGGTTTAGCCCAATTGCATCAATTCAGGGGAAGAGTCGGCAGAAGCAAATACCAATCCTATTGCTTTTTATTAACTGAATCCACAAGCAAAATAACAAAAGCGAGATTAAAAGCTTTAATCACTTGCGATGATGGATTTAAATTAGCAGAAAAAGATTTGGAAATCAGAGGACCAGGAGATTTATCCGGAACAAGACAATGGGGCATTCCAGATTTAACAATGGACTCTTTAAAAGACCTGCCATTAGTTGAAAAAACTCGGCAAGAGGCAAAAGATATTTTACAAGAAGACCCAGAGTTAAAAAAATACCCCAATTTACAAAATAAATTGAGAATGTTTAGAGAAAAAATACACCTTGAGTAAAAATCCCAAATCCCAAATCCCAAACTCTAAACAAGCTCAAATAACCAAAATCTAAAATTCAAAACACGATGCGTTTATAATTTTGGATATTTGCTGGACGCGAATCGGACTCCCTGAAGGGTTGATTTCAAATTTATTTAAGATTTAGAGATTAGAATTTAGAATTTAAAAATCAGGAATTTATTTCCTGATTTTTTCTGTTACCCAAAAACCCATATATTTCCCGAGCATTAAACGAATTTGAGCATCTAACGCAGGAAAAGCTCCGAAAATAATTAAAGTAAATGGCAAAAGCGCCCATTGCAAAAATAGGGTTAGTCCTTTCACCCAACTTATATTTTTAGGTTTTTTGGGTAGCATCATAGTGCTCAAAATTGCAGAAACAACTAACCCTAATAATGAAAGAGTCATTATACTACTTGTCAAACGAGGTAAGTTATAAGAAAGAACTGTAAGATTAAATTTTCCTCCACCAAAAATCAACGGCAACCAGCCCAAAGTAAAAATCAAAATAGCTGCTGTTGCCCAAGACCAAAATCCATCAATTACTGTATATAAATGCGTAATTTTGTTCCATTTTGGAATTTTTTTGTTTTTAGAAAAAGCGTACATTAAATAAGGTATCTCATTGCATCCCCAAGCCCAACGTCTTTGCTGTTTATATTGATTGATTGCAGTTTTTAAAAAACTATCAGCCATTACAGCATCCATTGAAACAGGATAATACATAGGAATTACCCTATAATCGCCGTCGTAATAAAGATAAGCTCTCCAAAAAATCCTGGAGTCGTCAGAAACAATATTAGCCGGATACCCAACTTCCACCCAAGCTTGAAAAGGCATTGCATGAGTTGAATAAGTTGTAAGTCTTTCCGTTCTTGCTTGCTGAACCATTTGCCAAAAAGTATTGGAGGTAGCTATCACCCTTGAAAAAGAGGAGGTTGACCAAACATTGTTATTATAAACAGGAATTGGTTGATAGCTTGCCCGTAAAGGTTTTTTTGCTGTTAAATAATTCCACGTTAAGCAAGCGAAATAATAAGGGTAAACTTTAGTATCAATATCAAAGTTAGAAACAATTATATTTTTATAAGGAATTTTTAAAGGATCTATGATTTTTTTCTTTGCGACTTGCCCTGCCCAGACAGAATTAGATCCTTTGCCAGCTATTTCTCCTTTTATGTCTTTAGGATGCAAAGTTACTATAAATTTAAAAAACTTATCCCCATATCTTTTCTTTAAAACCTTTGCCATCTCAAAAAATTTCTTTCCTGCCCTTTCCTCTATAGACAAAACAACAATCATTTTTTTTGTCGGATAAAAAGATCTTAAAAATGTTTCCAAGCTTTCTTCTATTACTTTTTGCCCTTCTTTATAAGTGGGTAGAATTATCAAATGGTAGATATTATGCCATCTCTTTATTCTTTTAACTTTAGACAACCAATCTGTTTTTAATGATTTTCTCATATGGAAATAACTAGATATTTGGTGGCATGCTAAAAATATAATTTTAAAAAGGTAATAAAAGCAAAATAAAATTATAAAAATCGAAACCCAAACTGGCATTATCCAGGAAAAAACAAAAACCGCAGCAAAAGTTCCTAAACTAATTAAACCAGGCAATGTTTCCAAAAAACGGTATATTTTTCTTCCTTTTAAATCTGGCGCATCGGCTGCTTTTGAAATGTTTAAATAAGATTTATCCATATAAATATTGCGCCGCTACGGGGAATCGGACCCCGATTTGTACATTGAAAGCGTACTGTCCTGACCATTAGACGATAGCGGCAAATTTTAAAATTTGTCTTTATCCTATTCTAAAAATTGAAAAAAAACAACCCTGTAGAAGAATTTTAATAGGAGTTTTCTGCAAAACAGAAAACTCTAATATATAAAAAATTAAAATTCTTCTACAGGGTTAGCCCCGTAGTGGTCGCCTAAAGCGACCTACTACTGGGGCAAGGTTATATACAAAACAAACAAAAATATGATATACAAAATAATATGAAAAAGAAAAATATAACAATTTTAGCAGTTGAAACGTCCTGTGACGATACTGGCATTGCCATTATTAGGGCCAGTAAAAACGGGCTTTTTAATGTTTTAAGCAATATAGTTTCTTCCCAAGAAAAAATTCATGCAAAGTGGGGAGGAGTATTCCCTACTTTAGCCAAAAGAGAACACCAAGAAAACTTGACGCCAGTTTTAGAAGAAGCGCTGAAAGAAGCAAAACTATTAAAGATGGAAAAATCTAAAATAGATGAAAGCAAAGTTGAAATTCTAAAAGAGATTTTAAATAGAGAACAAGACCTATATAGATATTTAGAAAAGCTTTTACAAAAATATAAGGAGCCGGATATTGACGCAATCGCTGTAACAACTGGCCCAGGATTGGAGCCTTGTTTATGGGTTGGAGTTAATTTCGCAAAAGCCATCGCCTATTATTGGAATTTACCGATTATACCGATAAATCATATTGAGGGACACATATTTATTAATTTTCTACAGAAAATTAACGAAAATTCTAAATTCCAAATTCTAAATCCTAAATTTCCTGCAATATGTTTAATTGTTTCTGGCGGACACACTCAGATAATTTTGATGCGTAATTTTGGAAAATACGAAATTTTAGGCGAAACCAGAGATGATGCGGCCGGAGAATGTTTTGATAAAACCGCGAGAATCCTCGGCCTCGGTTATCCAGGTGGTCCGATTATTTCAAAGTTAGCTGAAAACTATACTCTAAACCCTATACCATATACCCTAAAGTTGCCCCGTCCAATGCTCCATACAAAAGATTATGATTTTAGTTTTTCTGGATTAAAAACTGCCGTTTTGTATGAGGTAAAAAAAAGATATGGGCAAGCCCCCCTTCGTTCTGCTTTCAGCAGAACTACGGAGGGGCGACAATATATAAAACAGATGTGTGTCGAAATTCAGCAATCAATAATTGATGTTTTGATTAAAAAAACAATAAAAGCAGCAAAAGATTATAATGCCAAAATCCCGACGATGCCGACAAATTCGAGCATTCTCGACAAAGTCGGAACAAAGTCGTCGAGGATCCACGATCGAATCGGGACGATAATTTTAGGTGGTGGTGTAACCGCCAATAAAGAATTGCGAAAACAATTTTTTAAAAGGGTTCAGGGTTTAGGATATAGGGTTCAGTTATTGATGCCAAACACAAATTTATGCACCGATAATGGATTAATGGTTGCGGTTGCAGGTTACTTTCGGTTAAAACAAGGTAAGTTGGAAAATTGGTCCCGATGGCGAAGTCCCGACAAAGTCGAGGATTCTCGACAAAGTCGGAACCATCGAGGATCCTCGACAAAGTCGGGAAAAAACATTGAAGTTAATGCCAATCTCGGGCTACAATAAAACAGATGGAACTATCAAAGCAGTACGAACCGAAACAAGCAGAAGAAAAAATTTACAAGCTCTGGAAAGAGTCTGGATTTTTTAATCCAGACAAGCTTCCTAAACGGCACAAAAAGCCATACACAATTGTTATCCCCCCTCCTAATGTTACTGGCGAACTTCATATGGGCCATGCTCTGAATTCCACAATTCAAGATATCCTGATTAGGACTAAGAGAATGCAAGGATTTAAGGCTCTTTGGCTGCCTGGAACTGACCACGCTGGCATTGCCACTCAAAATGTAGTTGAAAAAAAATTACGGAAAGAAGGTAAGACAAGATTTGACTTAGGAAGAGAAAAATTTGTTGAAGAAATATGGAAATGGAAAGAAGAATATGGAAATAAGATTTTAAACCAACTCAAAAAATTAGGTTGTTCCTGCGACTGGTCAAGAACCCGTTTCACAATGGACGAAGGATACTCTGAAGCAGTAAAAGAAGCATTCTTGCATTATCAAAAAAAAGGCTGGCTGTATAAAGGCAAGCGGGTTGTCAATTGGTGCACGAGATGTCAAACAAGCTTGTCTGATTTAGAGTTAGAATATATGGAAGAAAAAGGGAATCTTTGGTATATAAAGTACCCTCTGGTTAAAATCCCAAATCCCAAATCCCAAATCCCAAATAAATCCAAAATCCAAAATCCAAAATCCAAAACTTATATTACTGTCGCGACGACAAGGCCGGAAACAATGTTAGGCGATACTGCCGTTGCAATAAATCCAAAAGACGAAAGGTATAGAGAGCTGATTGGTAAAAAAGTTATTCTGCCTTTGGTTGAAAAAGAAATTCCAATCATTGTAGATGACTTGGTTGATTTAAAGTTCGGAACCGGAGCAGTAAAAGTGACTCCGGCCCATGATTTTATTGATTACGAAATAGGACAAAAACATAAATTAGAAATTGTTCAAGTTATTGATGAAAAAGGAAAAATGATAAATACGCCGAATGAATACAATGGGCTTAAAGCATTAGAATCAAGAGAAAAGATTATAACCAACTTACAAGCCAAAGGATTATTAGAAAGAACCGAAGAATATATTCATCAAGTTCCAAAATGCTATAGATGCAATACCACTATTGAACTAATTCCTTCTTTACAATGGTTTTTAAGTATGAAAAAGCTCGCTAAGTTAGCTACAAAACCGGTTAAAAAAGGGAAAATAAAATTTCATCCAAAATCATTTGAGAAGCCATATTTTGATTGGGTAAAAAATATGAAAGATTGGTGCATCTCCCGCCAAATTTGGTGGGGACATAAAATTCCAATAGAAGGAGAAACTGACGTTCTTGATACTTGGTTTAGTTCTGCACTTTGGCCATTTGCAATACTTGGCTGGCCAAAGAAAACAAATGATTTGAAAAATTATTACCCAACCACTGTTTTATCAACTGCCCGCGATATTCTTAATCTTTGGGTGGCTAGAATGATTTTTTCTGGGTTAGAATTTATGAAAAAACCTCCCTTTAAAGATGTATATATCCACGCCACTGTGTTAAACAAAGAAGGTAAAAGAATGTCTAAGTCTCTAGGGACTGGGGTTAACCCAATAGATTTAATTGAAAAATATGGAGCTGATGCAACTCGCTTTGGTTTAGCTTTTCAAATTATGGGAGGACAGGATATAAAGTTTGTTGAAGATAATTTATTAATGGGTAAAAAGTTCTGTAATAAAATCTGGAATGCGTCACGGTTTGTTCTCGCGAACAAACCTACACAGATTAACACAGATTTTGGTTCGCCTCGCTCGCTACACAGATTTACACAGATTAAAAAACTAACGGCGGCGGATAAACGAATTTTAAAAGCGCTTGATAGAATAATAAAATCAGCTACGAAAGATTTAGAAGCTTTTGAATTCGGCAAAACAGCTCATAATTTATACGATTTCTTCTGGCATGATTTCTGCGATGTTTACATTGAAGAATCAAAAAACCAATTTACCCACCAAAATTTTTCGCAGAAAAACTTAGGCGGGCGAGACGAAAAAACTAAAAAAATCCTTCTTTATGTTCTCTCCTCTTCGTTAAAACTCCTTCACCCATTTATTCCTTTTATAACAGAAGAAATTTATCAACAATTACCATTAGAAAACAAACAAAAATCTTTAATGGTAGAAAAATGGCCACGCTAAGCGTTCCCATAAACCCCGCTAAGCGGGGTGGCCTAACCAAATAAATTAATGCTTTTATGATAAACTTTTTCGTTTCTTTATTAGCAAAAGTGATGGTACCCGCATCTCTTATTTTTATATGCGTTTTTTTTGGCGTTTCAATAAGTATTATTTGGCTTATAGAACTTTTAAGAAGAGATAAATTGCCAGAACCAATGAGGATGATTTTTAAAATTTTCTTTTTGGGGATGGTGATTACTGTTCCTGTTTTTGTAATAGAGTTTGGCGCTTTAAAAGCAATTAAGTGGCTAAATTTTTCATCCTTTTGGACATTTCTTATTTATGGTTTTTTTGCGATAGCATTAGTTGAAGAAGTGTTTAAATACCTCGTAGTAAAAATTAGCGTCCTGAAAAGCAAAGAGTTTGATGAACCAGTAGACACAATGATTTATATGGCCACTGCCGCTTTAGGTTTTGCAGCTTTAGAAAATATTTTATATCTATTTCCGCCAATAGGGCAAGCTCTTCCTTTCAATGAGCTATTTATAAATACAGTCAAAATAAGCTTCTTCCGATTTGCTGGAACAACATTTTTGCATGCTTTATGTTCGGGTCTTGTCGGATACTTTCTGGCTTTATCAATTTGTAGAGCAAAGAAAAAAAGGAGTATTATGTTTTTAGGTCTCTTAATCGCTACCCTGTTGCACGGTCTATATAATTTTTCTATAATAGAGATAGAAGACCCTCTAAACCTTGCGATACCTATAATGATCCTTACAGGGTTAGCAATATTTGTCACATCAGGATTTAGAAAACTTAAAAAGATAAAAAGTGTTTGTAGAATATAAATATTATGTCACCATCAAAAAAAACTTTAGCAACAGGCAAAATAAAAATAAAAGAACCTAATATTGATTCTTCACCTTCCGACACAGACGAGAATAGAATACTTAAAACTGACGGTCAATTAACCGTTGATGTTTATGAAACAGATACGCATTTTGTCGTCGTATCCGCTATTGCAGGAGTCACGGCAAAAGATATTGATATTTCAGTTGACAAAGATATGCTAATTATTAAGGGAAGCCGGCAAAATTCTAAAAGCGACGTCGGTAAAAACTATTTCTACCAAGAATGCTATTGGGGATCTTTCTCAAGGAAAATAATCCTACCAGAGAACATTGATTCATCAAATCCAGAGGCAGAATTTGACAAAGGACTGCTTACTATAAAATTTGCGAAAAACAAGAATAGGGTTTAGGGTTTAGGGTTTAAAAAAATCGCCGATGGCGATTTTTTGTTTTGTGCGGGTAGAAGCCCAGTACTAGAGCAAAGCTCAGTACTGGATTAGTCCCGTAGAGAACTCTGTTCTTCTACGGGAGATTTGCACTTATGTGCCGCGGGAGAGATTCGAACTCTCAACCCTTGCGGGATATGCTCCTAAGGCATACGTGTATTCCAATTCCACCACCGCGGCATACCTAAATCTAACGTTTTTATAATACTAAAATCAACAACATTTGCCAAGATTGAAAACAAAGTTCTTGCGGGGTCGGACCCCGCAAGAACCCTCGTAAGGAACTAAACACGCGCGGGTGAAACCCGCGCGTGTTATAAAAACAAAGCTAAAAATATTTAACTGTACAAAAGAAACACTATCTATATTATAAATTCTTTATCAGGTTTACCACTCCTACAGCTGCTGTTGCTACAACTATTCCGACTAGAGCCCAAAGAACTGTATCCCGAGCGGTTTTGACTTTTTCCGGCTCCCCTCCGGCTGAAATAAATTTAATACCCGCAGTTATAATAAATATCACTGCTACTGCCAATAAAATCCCATAAATTATATTAGTTATACTGTCAATAATCGACCACAGGTCTTTGCTAGAAGGTGCTACCGGTCCAGCTAATATTAACGTTGGTAATATCAGCAAACCGAACATAACCGTGATTAACAATTCTTTTTTCATAATTTTTATTTTTTCATTCATTTAATAATTCATCGACCTTTATGTTATTTAACCTCCAATAGTAACAATGACTGTCTTAATGGCATTAGCGCTTATAATAACCACTCCGCCAATAACAGCCCAGAGAAGTGCTTGTTTTGCTTTTGTAATTTTATCCGGTTCTCCGCTTGCTATTAAATATAAAATGCCGGCATATACAATCATTAAAATTATAAGAGCTGTTCCAATAGTTGTAAGTTCTGTTACAGCCCTACCAATTACACCCGCTACACCTGTTGCTGGCGGTGTCGTAGCAGCATATACGGACAATGGCAAAATAACGAACCCCAAAAAAATTAACGTAATTAATGTTTTTTTCATTTTTTTAATATAATTTTATAGTTAATAGTAAAGTTATCTTTATATTCCTATAATATTAATTATATACTTATTATTAGGTTATAATAGTAACTGTACTAAGGTGATTATTGAATAAATTAAAATACCAGCTACCACGCTTGCTATTCCCCACATAAAAACGCTTCTTGCCGATGAAATTTTTTCCGGCTGATTGCCAGATGTTAATAATAGAACACCGGCAATGACAAAGCAAATAGTCGCTATTATCCCAAAACCCGCCCAAACAGCGGTTTTTAAACTTTCAATTATCCCAGTAAGGGCATAACCTGATGGTGGTGTATCTTGCGCTAAAACTGCCACTGGTAAAATTAAAACTACCAGAATAAGCGATAAAGTAATTAAACTTTTTTTTATTTTCATTTTTTTAAATTTTTAAAATTAGCTCGACTTTTTAAATTTATTCTTTTACGGAGCTCCTATAATCTTTGTAATCGTTGCTGATATAGCTCCTGCGGATAAAGCGATCACAGCTCCAATTACAGCATACATCAAACACGCTTTAGCAGTGTTAACTCTTTCTGGACTACCCCCGGAGGTAAGAAAGAAAATACCGGCAATTATAACCATTACACCTGCCAAAGGACCAACTATATCAGCAACTCCTTTAGTGATTGAAGCTAAAACTTGACCAATGTTTTTTCCACCTAACGGATCAGTTATCGTCTCTGCAGAAACCAAACTAACAAAAGAAAAACTAATTAAAACTATACTTAATAATATATATGTCTTTCTCATATTATCTTATATGAATTATACAATAAACCATTAGAATTATGCAAATAGTTTAACCCCGTTAGAAGTCTGGCTATAATATTATTTAGGCTTCTGTTAAGACAAAGAAAAGATATTAATTGATAAATCCATTTTTAAAATTTTTTCGTCAAGGACTTCTAACGGGGTTAAATACAAGCGCCGGAAGCCACCTTATCCCCTTCATCTAATCTCATTATTCTAACGCCCTGGGTAGCGCGTCCTAAAATAGAAATAGAATTTATCATTGTTCTAATAACATTTCCTTTTTGCGAGGTTACAATTAAGTCTTCCTCCTCGCCAGTTAATACCTTTGACATAATCAATTCTCCTGTTTTTGGGGTAATTTGGGCTGTCTTAATCCCTGACCCTCCACGACCCTGCATTCTATATTGAGAAATATCAGTTCTCTTACCATAACCATTCTCCATCACCACCAACAAGTAATCTTTCGTCGGTTTTTGATTTTGGAATTTTGAGTTTTGAGCTTGTCTAGGATTTAGGATTTGCCCGCCTCGCCTCGACGGCAAGTCGAGGCTGGGGGATTTAGAATTTAGAATAACATCCATCCCTATCACCTCATCTCCTTTCTTTAAATTAATGCCCCTGACGCCGGATGCCGCTCTGCCCATCGGCCTAATATCTTTTTCTTTGAATTTAATAGCAATGCCCTTTTTGGTTGTTAAAATTATTTCATCTTCACCGCTAGTTTTTATAACTTTTTTCAAAAAATCTCCTTTCTGCAAATTTATTGCGATAATTCCGGACTTCCTGACATTCTTAAAATCCTCTAAGGCTGTTTTCTTTATCTTCCCATTCTTGGTTACCATTACCAGATATTTAACCTTTGCAGTCTCTTCTTTTGTGATAGGAAGCAGTTCTAACACTTTATCTTCATTGGAAATTTCCAAGAAGTTTAACAGGCCTCTGCCACGAGCCACCCTTGTGCCCTCCGGAATTTCATAAAGTTGAGTTTGGAATACCTTGCCTGAATCAGTAAAGAAAAGTAAATTATCGTGCGTAGAAGCGGAAAGGAAATGTTCAACAATATCATCACCCATTGTTTTCATACCAACTATTCCCTTGCCTCCCCGTTTCTGAATTTTATAAGTGGTTGGATTAATTCTTTTAATATAACCGCCCCTGGTTAAAGTTACTACTGTCTCTTCTAACGGCACTAAATCAATTTCTGTTATTTCCCCTAATTTTTGCTTCACCACTTTTGTTTTCCGCTTATCTCCGTATTTTTCTTTTATTTCCTGTAAGTCTTTTTTAATAAGAGCTTTTAATTTTTCCGGATTTTTTAAAATTGCCGTTAGTTCCTTGATTCTTTCTAAAATTTCTTTTAATTCTTCTTCTATTTTCTTTCTCTCTAAACCAGCCAGTGTTTGAAGTTTCATTTCCAAAATAGCCACTGCCTGTCTTTCTGTAAGTTTGAATTTTTTCATCAAGTTGGCCCTAGCGTCATCTCTATCTTTGGATTTTTTAATTGTGGCAATAACAGCATCAATTTTATTTAATGCAATAACTAAACCCTCTAAAATATGGCCTCTTTCTATTGCTCTTTTCAAATCATATTGGGTTCTTCTGGTTAAAACTTCTTTCTTGTGGGCTAAAAAGTAAGTGAGAACTTCGGCTAACGAAAGAATCTTTGGTTGTATCCCATCAACCAACGCCAGCATATTTAAATAGAAAGTTTTCTGAAGATTGGTAAACTTATATAGACGATTAAGAATTCTCTGGGGCTGGAAGCCTCTTTTAACGTCAATAATTATTCTCATTCCTTCTCTGTCTGAAAGGTCTCTGATGTCTTTTATTCCATCAATTTTTTTCTCCGACACCAAATTAGCCATTTGTAAAACCATTTCTGACTTTGTAACCTGATAAGGGATTTCTGTAATTATTATTTGATTATTATCTCCTTTTTCTACTACATCTGCTTTGCCTCGCATAACAATCGGCCCTTTCCCTTGGCAATAAGCAGAAATTATTTCTTTCTGGTCATAAATTATGCCGCCTGTCGGAAAATCAGGCCCTTGGACAAATTGAAATAAGTCTTGGGTTTCAGTTTTCGGATGGTCAATCAAATGAAAAAGCGCGTCAATTAATTCTGTAAGATTATGCGGGGGAATACTTGTTGCCATACCAACCGCAATGCCGAAAGAACCATTTAAAAGAAGCTGGGGAACAGGAGAAGGCAATACCTGAGGCTCTTGTCTGGTTCCGTCATAGTTGTCAATAAAATTAACCGTCCCTTTTTCCGTATCTCTTAACATTTCCTCGCCAATCAAAGAAAGACGGCATTCTGTATAACGCTGGGCGGCTGGCGGGTCCGAATCTATTGAACCAAAATTTCCTTGCCCTTCAACAAGCGGGTATCTTAAAGAAAAATCTTGAGCCATTCTTACCAATGAATCATAAACTGCCATATCGCCGTGAGGATGATAACGGCCTAAAACTGATCCCACGACCGTTGCTGATTTTCTAAACCTAGCGCTGTGCCGCAATCCCTCCTCAAGCATTGCATACAAAATTCTGCGATGAACAGGCTTTAATCCGTCTCTTACATCAGGAAGAGCGCGAGCCACGATAACAGACATTGCATAGTCAATGTATGACTCCTGCATTTCCTGAACTATTTCTCTATCCCTAACATTACCTATTGCTGTGTTTTTTTTATTATCCTCTGAAGGCCGTTTTAGGCGACCGGAGGAGGAATTTTCTTCTGCCATAATTTATAAATTTTATTCTTTCCCTGTAGTAGGTCGCCTTAGGCGACCACTACGGGACTAATCCCGTAGACAGTTTTACTGTTACGGGGCTTCTTGCAATGCCTTTTCTAATTCTTGCATTGCTTCTAAATCTTGCGTTTCTAATATTTCGTTTCCATCTGGTATCTGCGATTTTTCTATTAAAGTATCTAACGGCTTCATCATTTCTTTGGTATCTATTTTCCCTAATCTTTCTTTAGATATAGTAATCCAGAAAAATGACAAAATCAAACCTAAAATAATTACGACTGTCCATAGAATAATCTTTTTCTTTTCTTCCGGTAAACCTTGTAGTTTTTTAATAAATTCTGCAATTTTTAAAACAAATTTCATTAAAAATATAGGTTAAATTATGGGAGCAATACAACAATATCCATTCCTTCTTTAGGCAGGGCGCTTAATTTCACTAAAAGTTTTTCTTGGGGAACAACTGAATTTTTTCCAATAGCTTTCAAAAATTTATCTACGCCGTCTAATTTTATTTTTAAATGTGGAATACTGTAATGCATAGGAATAACAATTTTTGGTTCAATTTGGGAAATAATTTTAACTGCTTCTTGGCTGGAAATTGTAAACACTCCGCCTACAGGAATCATTAAAACATCTATCTGGCCTATTTCTTCTACCTGTTCATCTGTTAATTGTTTCTGGCCCAAATCTCCTAAGTGGCAAAACCTTAATCCTTCTGCTTCAATGGTATAAATTGTTATATTTCCTCTTTCTTTTCCTTGGGCATCATCATGAAAAGCAGGGATTCCTTTTATAAAAATTCCCTTTATTTCATACTCGCCGGGGCCTTCTATTAAAAACGGCTCTCCTTTCACAGCCTTTTTATTATTATGGTCATGATGATTGTGAGTAATCAATAAAACATCTGTCGAAACATTCGGCACTTTTAATCCAATTTCTGCATCAAAAGGATCTATTGCAATCTGAGCTGAATGATCTTTTGAATTAGAAACTGAAATTTGAAAAAATGATTGACCTGACCAAGTGATTTTGCTCATTTTTTAGCGAGCGATAGCAAGTTAAAAAATGAGTACCCCGCCCAAATTTTGCCATCGCTTAATTATTTATTGTTTTTTAAAATATAATATCGTGAAATTTTACAGTCTGCGTGTCCCGAATAGGGACATCCTTTGTTGGGCGAAGCGGACTGTAAATAGAATGCCCCGCAAAATTTATGTGGGGTTGCCAACAATTTTAATTTTATCATAAATTGTTGGCGAGGTAAACCCCGTTAGAAGTTTGACGGATTAAGCAATTATTTTTTGAGCGAAGAATCACATTTTATTATAATAATTGTTTAAACTTCAAAAGAAAATTTTTATTTTATAAAAATTTTCTTCCAAGAGCTTCTAACGGGGTAATGGATAGGATACATATTATTCCCTAAAACTTTACTTTTTTCTTGACGCCGATAATTCTTTTGTGTATATTGTATCCATATTGTATGAAACAAGAAACAAATCAAACAACTAAAAATATGAGCTCTCAACTCTCTATAGGCTCTATCGCAGAGGGCACAGTCGTCGGAAGAGACAGGTCGTCTCTTTTTGTTGATTTAGAAAATAACGGAAATGGCATAATATATGGAAGAGAATTTTATACAGCAAAAAACATTATTAAAAGTTTAAAAACTGGCGATAAAGTTTACGCCAAAGTTGTTGATTTAGAAAATGGAGAAGGATATGTAGAATTATCTTTGCAAGAAGCAACAAAACAAATAAGCTGGGACAAAATTAGAGAATTAAAAAATAGCGGAGAATTATTTAAAGTAAAAATAACCGGAGTCAATAAAGGCGGTCTTTTGGCCTCTATTGAAGGACTGGCCGCATTTTTGCCGGTTTCCCAACTTTCCCCTGAACATTATCCCCGAGTAGCCGACGCTGACAAACAAAAAATATTAAAAGAACTTCAAAAATTCGTGGGCCAAACTTTGGAAGTTAAAGTTTTAGACTTATTGGCTGAAGAAAATAAATTAATTTTATCTGAAAAGGCAAAAAGCGAAGAGAAAACAAAAGAAACTTTAAAAAAATATAACAAAGGAGATATAGTTGAAGGTAAAATTTCGGGAGTTGCGGATTTTGGAGCATTTATAAAATTCCCGGCATTTATTGAGGGAGTTCCTCAAATTGAGGGATTAATCCATATATCAGAATTAGATTGGCAACTTATTGAAAATCCCGCTAATGTAGTAAAAATTGATGAAGTTGTTAAAGCTCAAATTATTGAAATTAAAAATAATCAGGTCTTTTTATCTTTAAAAAGCTTAAAGGAAAGCCCTTGGAAAGACATTGAAAAGAAATTCAAAAAAGGAGACGTAATTAAAGGAAAAGTAACTAAACTAAATCCTTTTGGCGCATTTATCCAAATAGATGATAAAATCCAAGGATTATGCCATATTTCAGAATTTGGCAATCAAAAGAAAATGGAGGAAAATTTAGAGGTTGGTAAGAAATACGACTTCCAAATTTCTTCAATTGAACCAAAGGAATATCGGATGAGCTTAAAATTGGTGGAAAAGAAAGAGAAATAATATAATAAATTACAAAACTAAAACAAAACGTCCGCCTGAGGCGGACGTTTTGTTAAAATTAAAAATTCTTGTATTTTATACTTTTTTTTGTTATTCTAAGTAGATAAAACTTTCAAAAAATATGAACCCCGTTAGAAGTCTTAACCAGAAAAATTTTTATAGAAAATTTTTCTGTTCTGCAATAACGGGGATATAACAAAAATAATCTTGGTCTGTTTAAAATTAGCTTCATCTATATAAAACAGACTTCTAATAGGGTGAATCAATTTCTCAAAAATTTTGTTTTAATAATAGTAATTTTTTTATTATTAGGAGGCATTTTTAGCATAACTTATTCTCCTGCTGAAAAAACGCCCGAAATACTAATAACAAATTTAGTTGCTGATATAAATCAAGATAAAATTAAAAATATCACAGTTACTGGTGATGAGCTATCAATTACCTATAAAGACAATGAGAAAGTTGTTTCAAAAAAAGAACCAAATGTCACCCTCTCCCAATTTTTATTGGATTACGGCGCAGATAAAGCAAAACTATCCAGCGTTGAAATTGACATCCAAAAAGAGAAAGAAAGCATTTGGTCTTGGCTGTCTCCATTAGTGATATTCGGAGTTCTGCCATTAATAGTTTTCGGCGTTTTTTTCTGGATGATATTCAGACAGGCAAAGAGCGGGGCAGTCCAAACATTTGATTTTACAAAATCTCGCGCTAGACTCTTCGGAGCAGAGGGACATCCAAAAGATAAAATTACATTTAAAGACGTTGCAGGTTTGAAAGAAGCCAAAGAAGAACTAACAGAAATTGTTGACTTTTTAAAGTTTCCTAAAAAGTATTTGCAAATGGGAGCTAAAATACCAAGAGGTGTCTTGCTGTTAGGGGTAGCCGGCATCGGAAAAACTTTATTGGCACGCGCTGTGGCGGGAGAAGCCAATGTCCCCTTCTTTTCTATATCTGGTTCTGAATTCGTTGAAATGTTTGTCGGTGTAGGATCTAGCAGAGTCCGCGACCTCTTTTCCACAGCAAAAAAATCAGCTCCATCGATTATTTTTATTGATGAATTAGATGCTATTGGCAGACACAGAGGCGCTGGCATTGGCGGAGGACACGATGAAAGAGAACAAACCTTAAACCAGATTTTAGTTGAAATGGACGGTTTTGAAAGAGAAACAAATGTTATTGTAATGGCGGCAACAAATAGGGGAGATATTTTAGATCCTGCGCTTTTAAGGCCAGGCAGGTTTGATAGAAAAATAGTGCTGGATCCGCCAGATATTAATGATAGAGAGGCAATATTAAAAATCCATTCTATAGGAAAACCATTAGCGCAGAATATTAATTTAAAAGAAGTTGCGGAAAGGACTCCCGGATTTTCTGGAGCTGATTTAGCTAATGTTGCTAACGAAGCCGCTTTATTGGCTGCAAAAAGAAACAAAACGCAGATTTATCAAGAAGAGTTTTTAGAAGCAATTGAAAAAGTCTTATTAGGACCAGAAAGAAAAAGTCATATTTTATCAAAAAAAGAGAAAGAAATTGCAGCTTTTCACGAAGCGGGACACGCTTTAGTTTCTGCCTCTTTGCCGGACACAGAGCCAGTGCGAAAAATTTCAATTATTGCCAGAGGTATGGCGGCTGGCTATACCTTGCAGATGCCGAGTGAAGAAAGAAAAATTAAATCAAAAACAGAATTTTTATCTGAATTGGCAACCTTGCTCGGCGGTTATTGCGCGGAAAAAATTATATTTAAAGAAATGACGACCGGCGCCAGTAATGATTTAGCAAGAGCATCAAGCTTAGCCAGAAAATTAGTTAAAGAATACGGGATGTCTTCTTTGGGACCTGTTTCTTTCGGCGAGAAAGAAGAACTCGTGTTTCTGGGCAGAGAGATTTCAGAACAAAGAAACTATTCTGAAAAGATAGCTGCTTTGATAGACGAGGAAGTTAAGAAGTTTATACGAAGTGCGGAGAAAAAGGCAAATAAGATATTGAACAGGAAGAAAAAACTGCTTGATAAACTTGCTAGAACTCTTGTTGAAAAAGAAACCATTGAGAGAGAAGAGTTTGAGAAAATAGTGAAAAAGAATTAAGCTATTTTTCAGGGGCCTGTAGTTCACCGGTTAGAACAATTGTCTTATAAACAATAGGTAGATGGTTCGACTCCATCCAGGCCCACAGAATGGGCATTTGGCGCAGTGGTAGCGTGCCATGTTGACATCATGGAGGTCACAGGTTCGATCCCTGTAATGCCCACCAAGTTAGTAGAAAATAAAAATAACATGGGCTTGAATTTTAAAAAAACTAAAGCATTCACCCCGTTAGAGGTTTTTATTTGTTTCGCAGTGTTTAATTCTTTTAACAACTTATGGAACAAAAGAGATTAATAAAACAAAAAAATAAACTTCTAACGGGGTTCACTATTATCGAACTTCTAGTGGTTATAGCAATAATCGCTGTTTTGGGTGGTATTGTATTAACTAATGTAATGAGTTTTATCGCAAAGGCAAAAATTGCGAGGGCAAACCAAGACGTCAAAAGCATAGAAAAAGCTCTAATTTTATTTTATACGCAATACGGCGACTACCCATATAACCCAAATATACATATATGGGACGGTACGCCAGACGGGTGTGACACGTGTATTAGCCAATTTTATAGCTCCCAAGAGGAGGATGGTATAGGAGACCCATGGCTAAAAGTTGGTTCCTGTACTACTCATGATAATTGTCCTAATCTTTCTGAATTTTATAAATCAGACTGGGTTGGACATAACGCTGATTATTTTGTTAAAAATGGATTTTATTATGGCTATCTCTGGGATAATAATGGCGATGGGAAAATAGGTTGCGGAATAGTTGCTATTCTTGATTCTGATTGGAATTGGTACGGACAAAAATATATCCTTTGCCAAGATTGTCCATGTGGGACTAATTACTATGTCGATTCCCCATTCCAAACTACCCCAATTCCCCCATACTAACTAATAAAAAACAATGAATAATAAGTAAAACCTATGAAAAGAGCAGAAAAAATAGAGATAGCAATACTCATTATCCTAATAATAATTTGGATAATCAATATTTGGGTTAAACAAAAAACTGCTAATCCAAAAATAAGTATAAACTGCGATATGGCATGCCATCAAATCGGAAACGTGGAATGGTTTTTCCCGGGCCCTGGCCCTATCAGTCAAAATACTTTTTCAACACAAGAAGATTGCATTTCTGCCTGCCAAGCTAAATTTAAAAAATAATGCTTTGCCTAAAAATTATTTACGAAGATTATAGCCCTATTGCCTAATAACTTTTCTACTACAACTTAAAATTTTGGCTCTAAATTTGTAAAAATTCGTCGGCGTATCCACAGAATACAACCTCCTTATTTTTCCAAATTTTCGCCTAAAATTTTTTCGTTTCGCTACGAAAATTATTAAGCAATAGGACTAGTGATGTTTTGGTTGTAGATAAGCCAGCAAAATACAATGGAGATAGAAACTATTTATGAAGACGATAACATATTAGTTATTAACAAGCCAGCAGGACTGGTTGTTTTTCCAGAAGGACAAACTAAAAATGGCACATTAATTGATCTACTTATTGAAAAATACCCTAGATTAAAAAATGTCGGAGAACCGCCAAGATACGGTATAGTTCATCGTTTAGACAAAGATACTTCAGGCATTTTATTGGTGGCAAAAACCGACGAAGCCTTGATTTTTTTTCAAAAACAGTTTAAAACAAGAAAGATAGAAAAAAAATATATTGCCTTGGTTTCAGGCGTAATAAAAGAAAACCAAGGAGTAATAGAAACATTGATTGGAAGAGCCCCAAAAGATAGGATGAAACAAAAAGCTTTTTTTATAGGCGAACCGGGCTCTGAAGGAAAGAGAGAGGCGATTACTGAGTATAAAACAATCGCCCGCCTTCGCTCCAACGGAGCTACGGCGAGGCAAGATAGATTTCAAAATTATACACTCTTAGAAGTTGCCCCAAAAACCGGAAGGAAACACCAAATAAGATGCCACCTCGCTCACATACAACATCCTATTGTCGGAGACAAAATGTATGGGTTTAAAGGCCAACCTACTCCGAAAGAATTAACCCGCCATTTTTTACACGCATCTTATCTTAAATTTCAATTGCTGAATGGAAAAATTATAGAAATGAAGTCGGAATTACCAGAAGAACTAATTAATGTAATAAAAATCCTAAATCCTAAATCCTAAATCCCGATATAATCGAGGACTCTCGATGTCGACAAAGTCGAGCATTCTCGACAAGGTCGGAACAAAGTCGGAGCAATATCAAAATTATAAATCCAAAACACAAAACCGGTTTAGAATTTTGAATTTTGGTAATTTGAATTTATTTAGAATTTAGAATTTAGAATTTATTTAAACATATGATCACCAACCTCGAAAATTTCAACCAATCCCAATTAAAAAACAACCTGCCGGACATTCGTCCCGGCGATACTATTCGTATTCATCAAAAAATAAAAGAAGGCGATAAAGAAAGAATCCAAATTTTTGAAGGCGTAGTTATCGCTAGAAAACACGGACAAGGAGTCTCTTCTACTATTACCGTAAGAAAGGTGCTCTCTGGTGTTGGAGTAGAAAGAATTTTTCCGGTTCATTCACCTGCTATTGCCAAAATAGAGATTTCTAAAAAGAGTAAAGTTAGAAGAGCAAAGCTTTATTATTTAAGAACTGCTAAAGGCAAAAGGGCAAAACTAAAAAGAGGAAATGAGTTTGCCCAAGTAATTACCGAAGAACCAAAAGAGGAAATTACAGAACAGTCATCTCAAGAAACAATAACTCACCCGACCGAAATTAAAGAATAGAATAAATGACAATTGGTATACACGTTGTATTTGAGCATTATCTTATTTTATTTTATAATAAAATAATGAACCCTATAAGAAAATCAAAGCCTCGATGGTCGCAAAACATATCTTATGCTGTCGGTTTGTTGGCAACAGATGGATGTTTATATAATGATGGACGACATATCGATTTTACATCTAAAGACATTCAACTTATAAAAACATTCAAAGCCTGTCTTAATTTAAAAAAAATAAAATTGGATTAAAAGTAGGCGGCTTTTCAGATAAAAAATGCCCGCATGTCCAATTTAGCGAAGTTGTTCTTTACAAATGGCTTATAGAAATTGGCGTTACGCCTCATAAGAGTAAAACAATCGGGAATTTAAAAATCCCAGATAAATATTTTTTTGATTTTTTAAGGGGACATTTCGATGGCGATGGATGTTGTTATAGCTATTGGGATAAACGATGGCATAGTAGTTTTATGTTTTATGTGGTATTCGTGTCTATGAGTAAAAAACATATTTTTTGGTTAAGACAAAAAATCAAAGATCTAATAAATATAAAAGGGCATATAGTAAGAACAAATGGCTTTTATCGATTAAAATATGCAAAGAATGAATCAAAAATATTAATTCCAAAAATGTTTTATAGAAGAAATGTTCCTTGTTTAAGACGAAAATATAAAAAGCTGGAGAAAATATTATATATTGATAATAAAGAAACAAAAAAATAAGCGGATGTGGTGCAATTGGATAGACACACAGGACTGAGGCTCCTGGCCCGTTTCGGGCATGTGGGTTCGAGTCCCACCATCCGCATCATAATCGGGACGACTAGCTCAACTGGTTAGAGCGTGCGGTTTACATCCGCAAGGTTATAGGTTCGAGTCCTATGTCGTCCACAATTTCGCCGTGGTAGCTCAGGTAGCAGAGCATGCGACTGAAAATCGCAGGGTCGCCAGTGCAAGTCTGGCCCGCGGCACCATAAAATTGTTTTAGCAATTTTAGTAATTAGTTATAAGTTATTAGTTGTTAGTCGCAAACTAACGACTATAAACTAAAAACTATCAACTATTCGCCTTTGGCGAATACGCGGGAGTAGTTCAGCAGTAGAATGCTTCCTTGCCAAGGAAGAGATCGCGGGTGCGAATCCCGTCTCCCGCTCCAAAATATCCTTAAAAACAAGTTTTTATGCTGATTACTTTATCCACCTAAAACCATTGACAAAGGGTAATAATCCATGCTAACATTTAAACAATCCCGAAAGGGATTTTTTAAATGTTTTACATGTATTTATATTTAAAAAACAACGCAAATAAACTTAAAAAAGCCTTAACCAGCCTATTAATGGTGGCGGTTTTAGCTACTGGAAGTATAGAAATATTTTTGCCTAAAACTAGTGAGGCTGATTTTTTGGCTGATAACTCTAACATAATTAAAGAAATAATAACCAGCCAAGAAGATACGCTTTTGCAAACAAACCCTACTAGCTCTATAAAGGTTGTTAAAAAAATAAAAATGGCGATTACCGCTTATTCTAGTACGGTTGGAGAAACAGACTCAACCCCATTTATCACTGCCTCTGGAAGCACGGTGAGAGAAGGCATTGTGGCTAACAATCTTTTGCCTTTCGGCACAAAAATCATGGTTCCTCAACTATACGGAGACAAGATTTTTGTTGTTGAAGACAGAATGAACCGAAAAAAGGGAAATTATCATCTAGATATTTGGTTCTCAAGCTATTCAGAAGCAAAAAAGTTCGGCGCTGAAATAGCTTATGTAGAAGTTCTTGAAGACTAACAAACACAGATTAACACAGATTCGAAAACAGACTTACACAAACAATTAATAACCAAAAAGCCTCGACTTACGTCGCGGGCTTTTTGTATTGATGTACAGCAAACAATTTTCACCCTACGGGTGATCTCCCGAAGGGATGACAAGTTTTTCTTTGACGGCAGATTATAAAAAAGAAAAATGGCTACCATTTGTTTTGATAGCCATTAATAAACTAATCTGTTGATGCCAGACATCAATAACATTTACTTTGTGGACGAGCTGCCAATTTGTTATTTATATACCACTAAAATTGAGTTTTGGAAATTCAATTTATTGCCTCTAATCTTATTTTTCAAATACGCCTCAATCTTCTGTTCATTTTCAAAATATCCTCGTAAATCCATTTCGAACCAAAAACGAATATTTTTATAAAGTGTGTCGGCATCTCTGGCACTTACTTCACAATCAACTTTATACTCATTAACTTTCAATCTTTTCTGTTTAAAGAGTTTTGTCAGTTTATCGTATGTATAAATATATTTTTTACCTCGTAATTTAAAGAAAAAATCTTTTACCAATTTATAATCGCCAATTGGTGAGTTTACTACGAAAATAATCTTGCCATTTTTGTCGAGAGAGGAAAGCATCTTATCAATTATTTCCTCATAATTTGCAAAATAATACATCACATGGGAGACGATAATATAATCAAATTTTTCTTTGAGATTTGTTTCCTCAAACCCTTTATTTATAATTTCAATTTTGTTAGATTTTGGATATAGTTTTGTATAACCACGATTTTTTTCTAGTAGAGTTAATCTGCCAGAAATTCTATTTAGATTTTGTATAAAACCTCCGAGTCCAGAACCGATTTGCAGAATTCTCGGTTTTTTATTTATTATTAACTCTAAAATTTTACTTTCAACATTCTCTTTCTCATTTGTATTACGAATAAAATCCTCAAATAAAATTTCCGGCAGCCAATATCTTCCTCGGATAATTAAATCTTCAATTAAATTTGTTGATGACCATAGAAGGTTAAAATAATCACGATAGCTTTCCGCCATTTTTTTATCATGGATAACAATTACTCTCGGCTCTTTTTCTGCCCAATCTAACATATCAATTGTATCATTGTAGATATTAATACTCACAAGAGTAATTAATCCCTCGGGCATATATCGCACTTCGGTTAAGGGCATTTTTGCATAAATTTTCGCTATCTGCTCAACGTCTTTATTAAAAATCAATCTGGTTTTAATGTTTTTTTTAACTCTGTCTTTCATATAATCAACAAAAAAATCAACGGCTTGCTTCGACCTTGGATCACCTGATCGAGCACCAAATACCAAAACCTCGTCTCTTTCAAGCAGAATTTTATTTATCGAATAGTAATAACTCTTTACCGATTTAAAACCTTGAATAATTTGTATTTCCGGCAGTTTTTTTATGCTCTTCTCGTTTCTATTATTAAGCAATACTACATCAAACATAAGGTAGTACGAAAAACTTGAATAATCTGGGTGTTTTCCTTCTGTAGCGCTTAGTTCTTTAAACTGAAAAATACCAAAATTATTTTCCCTAAGTGTGTCCAAAATAAATCCAAGGGAATGGTAATAATCATGCGCTATTATTTTACTTCCGTCGCTCAAAGTAATTTGTGTTTTATATTGCAACCCTTCCTTTGTATGCTTGATGTTGCCTAATCCCTTTCGATATATCAAATCTGTTTGTTCCATATATGCAAATAGTGGGTGTGGAACGACAAAGACTAATCTTCCACCCTTTCGTAGATTTGCGACAATATTTTTTATCGCCCTTTTAAATGCGTTCTTTGATAATTCGTTCAGCACAAAAATAGCAATAGCGATATCAAACCTCGATGTGCTTTTATATTTAGTGATATCAGCTATTAAAAATTTTGTATTTTTGTCCCGTGTTTTTCTTGCTTTTTGGATATTTGCCGGATTGATATCTACTCCAATTACTTGTGCGCCTTTTTTAGCAAATTGCCTTGAATAATAACCATTTCCACAACCCAAATCTAAAACCTTCTTTCCACTTAAATTTCCAAGGACGGAAAAAAGAGGCTTTTCAACGACGAGTTGATTAACCGAAACGGCACTCTTTTGGCTAATTTTTGTGAAATTAGTTTTATTCATATTTTACACTAAAACTTTTTCGTTCAGCCGCCAACCGATTTTTGACGGATAACTTTGCATTTTGAGATTTGATATTTAAATTTAAGCAAAGTGACTGTGCCCAGGGCGGGAGTCGAACCCGCATGAGCTAAGCTCGGAGGATTTTAAGTCCTCTGTGTATACCATTCCACCACCTGGGCATTATTTGTCAAATTGGAGGCCTAGGTGGGATTTGCACCCACGTTGACGCTTTTGCAGAGCGTTCCCTATCTGCTTGGGTACTAGGCCATTAAGATAAACTATTTAATACTCCGGTTGTCTCTAAATTACTTTTTTGTGGAGCCATCAGAAAATACTCATCAAAAATATCAAATTTACGCTTTAAATACAACCTTTCAGGGCAATTCTTATATATAAATCCAAATATTTTTATACTATCTTTAGTCGAATATCTCAATTGAAATGCTCTATTGCTATTATAAATTTTGTCGTGATTAATTAATAATTTATTTTTCAATACTTCCGCTAACCCCTGAAGAAAAATATAACTACCCGAAGTAAAAATTACTGATAATTTTTTAATAATTATCGGCTTTGTAATCCCTTTTGCTTTTTGTAAAAAAATACAACCATCGCCGTCAAAATATCCTCTAATAAAATGACCCAAGTAGTGATCTGGTATATTATTAGGAAATTTAATTGTTAAAGATTTTCTTGGAGTTAAGCCGAATTTTAACAAATCGTTAAACATTTTTTTGCTTCCTATCCTAAGACGATAGATACCCGAACTTTCGTATGTTTTTCCATTTTTATAAGTTACTGCACGCGGTGCTCTATAATTAAGATTGTGTTCAGAACCCAATGCTTTTTTTATAGATTCCAAGATTCCCTTATCTACACTTGCAAAAGTAATATATTGAGTTCTTGACGACTTCCTTACGTCTTCGATATCGCCATCAGCATATAAAAATCCTAAAACATAAGCCATTTCGGGCGATCATTTTTCGAAGAAATCTGTTTTAAATTTATAACGATTATGACCGCCGCGAGGATCTAATGAAAACATAAAAATACCTATATTTTCATCTATTTTATCTTATTTTTCTTCTTTTTTCAACTCCTCTAAGAGCCCCTCTATTTTTGCTGCTTCAATATTCTGTTTTTCTTCAACAAACCTTATTTTAGGAATGGGGCGCATACGAAGCTTCTCGTTTAAAGTCTTCTGCAGTCCATAGATAATCTTATTTAAAATCTCTACAGTTCTTTTAGCTCTTTCCTGCGGTATAACAGAGATATAAACATTGGCATTAGCTAAATCAATTGATGTTCTAACTCCGGTTATGGTCGTCAAAGAATCTTGAGGTAATTCAACATCTTTCAAAATAATTTCTCCTAATTCTTTCTGGATTAAAGAATTTACTCTTTCAATTCTTTTTGACATTAATTTATAGTTTTAAATTATAGCTCACCCTTTTTTCTTTCTTCGGTATAAAAAGATAAGATATCTTTCTCTTGGATTTTAACATTTCCTTCAAATAATACGCCGCACTCATCCCCTTTCACTAGTTTCTCTATATCTTTTTTATTACGTTGGAGATTAACTATCTTCCCTTCTCCTACTTTTTTCTCATCTCTTAAAACTTCTATCTTGAGCCCCTTCCTTACTTCTCCTTCAATAATTTTACCACCAACAATTTGACGATTCTTTTCTCCCCAAAAAACTAACAGTGTTTTTACTTTGCCAATATCTTGTCTTGACACTTCAGGCTCTAATGTTTTTTCCATCATTTGCCTCACCTCTTGAATCAAATTATAAATTACATCAAAGGTTTTTATTTTTACCTTTTTCTCTTTATCTTTCTTCATCGCCTGTAAAACAGAGGGGTTAATCTTCACACGAAAACCTATAATCTGACCATTACATATCCCAGCTAGTTTCATATCTGCCTCATTAATATCTCCAACTTCTTCTTTTAAGATACGCAAAATTATTTTTTCTTGGGGCAACTCTTTTAAAACATCTACAATCGCTTCTAAAGAACCAACGACATCAACTTTTAAAATCATATTCAATACTTTTTGGTCATCTTTTAAAGTAAACGCTGTATTTGGTAATTCTTTTTTCTCCTCCTCTTCTTTAATATTTGCAGTCGCCTCATCAATACTGACGTATGTTTTGAATTTTTCTCCAACCCAAGGAGATTTTTCAAATCCCAAAACAACAGCTGGTTGAGAGGGATACACCTGCTCTATTTCTTTTCCTTGAAAATCCTGTAAATTTTTAATTTTAGCAAGGGCAGAGGAAGTACCGATAATGTCTTTTCTTTTTAAGATTCCATTTTGAACAATTAAAGTAGCGATTGGACCCCTGAAACAGTCCATATACGATTCAACTATTATACCTTCGGCAGGTACTTTTATATCCGCCTTTAACCCTTCCATCTCAGCAACCAAAAGAATTAATTCTAGTAACTCATCTATGCCTTGTTTAGTTTTAGCCGAAACTTCAATTGAGGGAACTTTACCACCCATTGACTCAACAATTATATCAACCTTTAAAAGCTCTCTTTTTATCTTTTCTTGGTCAGCTGTTGGCTTGTCTATCTTATTTAAAACAACAATCATTGGGATTTCCGCTTTTTTAACAACGTTGATTGCTTCTTTAGTTTGCGGCTGGACAGTATCAGATGAATCAACAACTAAAATAGCAACATCAGCAACTTGGGCGCCCCTTGCTCTTATAGCCGAAAAGGCCTCGTGACCCGGAGTATCAATAAATGTTATCTTTTTTCTTTTATGTTCCACCTCATAGGCTCCAACATGCTGGGTAATTCCGCCGGATTCTTTAGAGGTTATTTCAAAATCCTTAATCGCTTCCAAAAGCGAAGATTTGCCATGGTCAACATGACCCAATACAACAACGATTGGTGGACGAGATATTAAATTGTCTTGCTTTTTTTTACCAACCATAGTTTAAAAGTTAGGGTATAGGGTTTAGGGTTTAGGGTTTAGAAATTAGAATTTCCCAAACTCATAGCTCGGGTGATTGCTTCTTTCTCCTCTTTAGAAAGAGGGTTATCCGATTGGCCGTTTTTAATAGCTTTGGCATAAACTCTATTGCCGTCTTTAATAAATAAACTGGAAATTATAAAGCCATTGTCTTGATTGTCCAATAATGCAATAACAAAACTCTGATTGCCGCCGATATTATTAAACGGGTTAAATCTTACAATGGCGCTTTTTTGAAAAGTTTTTTCAGATACGTCTTGCAGTTTCTTAACCTGTTCAACTAATCTTACAATGTCTACATCATGCTTTTTGATTTTCTGAAGGTGATTTAAAATGATTGACTCTAAGTTTTCAACTTTCTTACCTTTAAATAAAGCACTGAACCTTTTCTTAAATTTAAGGAAATAAAACGCCAAAAAAATATTGATGGCGATAATGAGCAAAACTACACTCGTCAATAAAAAAACAAAATTTTGTATAGTAAAATATTGTGACATAAAATAAAAACCTTAAATGGTAAGGATAGGATTATGGTAAATCAATTTTTATAAAATTACAACGGCCTATACGTCGTGAAGTAGGCTTATAAATCGTGGCGGAGATTTTGCGACTCGAACTAGGTCGGTCGCCCCTCTACCTCTAAGTTATTCGTAAAATGCTATTGACATTCGGATATAATCGAATATAATTGAATATATTAATCTAATTCAATTATATATGAATAAACGTTTTGAATCAAGAATAAAAATAACCCCGGAGATGCTTCAAAAAATTGCTCGCATTGATGAGCTAAAAGGACTATGGACTGGTAGCGCAAAGCTTAGCCCTCACGTGTTAAAACAGCTAAAAATGTCGGTCATTATCACTTCAACCGGAGCGTCAACAAGGATTGAAGGAGGAAAAATGGAGGATGAAGAAATTGAACGACTGATTCGAGGTCTCAAAACCAAACCGCCAAAAGGCAGAGACGCAGAGGAAGTCGCAGGCTATGCCGATCTTCTTGCCAGAATTTTTGATAACTATAAAACTCTTAAATTAACCGAAGGACAGATTTTACAATTCCATGAAATTTTGCTGCATTTTTCGTCAAAAGACAAAATAGGAAAAGGGAAATACAAATCATCAGATAATATTGTGGTTGCAAGAGGCGATAATGGCCAGCAAGTTATATTATTTCAACCAACTCCGCCCTACCTGGTAAAAAAAGAAATGGACGATGTGCTGGTGTGGACCAGTGATGTGTTAAAGAAAAAAACCATTCATCCCATTCTCGCAATCACCAATTTCGTCTTTGAATTTTTAGCAATACATCCGTTCCACGACGGCAACGGGCGACTTTCACGTGCTTTGACAAATCTTCTTTTACTCCAGGCAGGATATGCTTACATACCCTATATTTCTCTTGAAGAAATTATTGAAGATCATCAAGAAGAATATTATCTTTCATTACGGGGAGCGCAAAAGTTCCACAAAACTGAAAAAGAAGATATTACTACATGGATTTTGTTTATGCTCGATGTATTGCAGAAACAAGCTGAAAAATCACGACACCTTATTGAAAGAGATCAGCCAGAACAAACACTTTCAGAAAAACAGATTTCAGTGTTAAGGCTTTTTGATAACAATAAAACTCTTTCACCTAAAGACATTTCGCTTTTGCTTAAAGAAATTCCCTTTCCGACCATTAAACAAGCTCTGGGGCGTCTGGTCAAGCTTGGCTTGATAAGTCGCATAGGTTTGGGCAGAGCAACTCGCTATAATAAAAAATAACAGGACGAAAATATTGCTCTGTTATTTTTAAATTTCTTTTTCAGGCATTCGGGTCGCAATTAGTGCTCGACTAATCGGGACACGCCGATAGAAACTTGTCAATGCGGAGGAGGTGGGACTCGAACCCACAAGCCCCGTGAAGGGCAAAGATTAGCAATCTTTTGCAATACCGTTATGCGACTCCTCCTCAAAATTATTGACTTCTTAATAATAATGTCTTATTTTTTCCACTTATTCAAGTGCTTTGGGTTATGGGAATTTATTAATTTAAAATATAATTCCATATCTATTTTGCTATCAATTCTAACATCTTTATAGCTATACAATCTAGGATTTAATCCAATATCTTTTAGAATATTATATACAGATTTTCGCAATGGTTCAGAATAACTTGTAAATGAAAGTTTTTTATAAAAATACGTTTATTATTAACTATATAATGATGCCTAAATACGCAACCATCCGTATCCACAAGTCCACGAAGACATGCAATTGAATATAGTATATTTCTTTTAATCCAATCCGGTATATCTATTTGTTGTTTAATTTTATTCCACTTCTTTTATGCTACAAAATAGCATCCAGTAAATTGATTTTCTAATAGATTTATGATAAAAAAAGTGCGGAGGAGTCGCATAGTGGCCATTGCACCGGTCCTGAAAACCGGAACCCTTTACGGGGTTCGTGGGTTCGAGTCCCACCTCCTCCGCCAGTTAGGAAATGTCTTTGTTGGCTCGCCCTCTGCGAGGGCTCGCCAGCCGATTTTAAGCGCAAATTGGAATTTTTTATCTTTCAAAATGAAGTTCGAGCCGATATTTTTTAGGAATGCTCGGATTTCTTGATTGTCGCTTTGCGA
>JAHJTG010000018.1 GCA_018829965.1 Patescibacteria group bacterium
AAAAAAATTTAAATTGAGAAAGCATTTGAACAGGCAAAAATTCCTTCCCCCCACTGCGTCCCGCCGTAGCCTTGGCGAAGGAGGACCCCCCTTCCTTTTTGCCTCTGCCGTCCGTCGACGACCATTTCTCATTTTTTCCGTAGGAGCTTCGGCCGATTTTTTTAAATAAATAAAGAATCTATATTTTCCAAAAAGCTTGACTTATTCAAGTATTTATGGCAGTATTGGGATAGTTTAAACAAGTACATTCAAAACAGAATACTTAATAGAAAAGGAGATAAACCATGAATAAGGTAAGAAAGGTTGTTTTTGAAAGGGACATAAAAGCGCTTGTCTATGATAAAACATGTGCACACGGCTGTCAGACGGTTTCTATTTTGTTTGAGGAAGAGACATACCATATTAATCTTTATGGAAAGTCCAAAAACGATCGGTTTGGGATTTTTGGCCAGACACTTTTAACAATAGCCTCAGGACTAAACGATTCTGCTTTAATCAGATCCTTAGTCGATTGTGGTGTGAAGATTAATGGAAGAAATGCAAATAAAGAAACTCCATTAATTGTTGCTTCTAGAAAAGGAAATAAGGAAGCAGTTATTACCTTGTTGGAACTTGGGGCAAAAATTAAGTGCAGATGTTTTTCTGGAAGTGAGACAGCACTGAAATGTGCTATTAGAAATGGCCATAATGACATTGCCGATATAATCAGGAAAGAAACCAAAAGAAGAAAAAGGAGACAGGAATGAGTGAGAAAGAAATGTCCAAGAAAGCGAAAATTATATTAGCGGTGATTGTAGTGTTGAATATAGTCGTTTTTTCTATCGCTATGATTACAGTTTACTGTAAGCTATTACCCAGAGTTCATTAAAAGAGTTGTGTAAATACGTTCACTCCGTCGCTCAATCTTGGGACGACTGTAAGGAAATTCAGAAAGGAGACAAAAATGAGCTACGTTATTGTTGGAATCGGAATATTGGCGTTGTTTATTATCATCTGGGTTTTGGTGTTCTTTCACTTAACAAAAAAAGAGCATGAAGCAAACAAGATTCGTGAGCAGGCCAACCATCTTTTGAGAGAGATCGCTTCTGGTAATGCCGAAGCATGGTGGAACTACCTTGGACTTTTGGAAAAAAACAAACAGCTTGAGAATTATGGTTTTACACTCGACCAGGCTTGGGTAGCTCGAATGTCTCTTTGTCAAAAAACCTTAAAAATTGAAAAAATGAGCCCAGAGTTGCGAAAAGCTGTGTTCAATGGTCCGTAATTTTCACCCAAATCCTGAGATGACTTGAAGAATCCTCGAAAGCTCGCTGATTGAGCTAAACAGCTCTTGTGGACAAAACAAAATGTCTGCGAGAGCTTTTTTATTTTACTCTCGTAAAAACTATAGTTTTTTGCTATAGTAAAAATGAGATAATGAAAATTGTAAAATGTAAGATGAATAATATCTAATATTATGGCAAAAATAATATCAAAACATATTCTTGAAATACGACATAAGCCAAATTCTCGTTTTCTAGACCATCGGGGAGAGATCGCTAGTAGTCTTTCGGGACAAAAATTTAATCAATGGAACATTGGTAATAACAGGATAGATTTCGTGAACAAAGAACATCCTGACGTTTGGGCATTCTTGACCTATCAAAATCTTGGATTTTCTTCAGAACATCCTAATTCAATAGAAAGTTTTAGTAATGACGCAAAAAACTTTTTAAAGGATGCGTGGATTCACTTCCCAGCTAATCAAATTACTAGAGTTGGTATTCGCTCCACATTTTTGGTAGAGGTGGAAAATTTTAAAGAAGCCTTTGATAAATACAAATCAACATTTCTTGGATTGAAAGAAGAAGATATCGAAAAATTTGGTGGCGATTTGATTGATTTAGGTTTTCCTCTTAATTTTGCTGTGGGAGAAGAATTTTTTAATATTACAACTGGGCCAATGGAAAAAAAAGAATACAAAGAATTTCTTATGGATGCTAGTGAATTACCAGCCACAGGTATTTATATTGATATTGACTATTTTCGTAAAGAGTTTTCACCACATGTTATTCAAAAAAACATTTTTGATCTTATAGATAGGGGAATAGCTAAAGCAAAGGAAATAGAAAAAGAAATATCTAATTTAATTATTCAATAATATGATAGATGAAAGAAAAGACATCAAAAGCGAAGGATTAGAGATTTCAAAAGAAACAGGAGGAGAGGGTTTTTCTTTGAATAAAAAAGAAGATTTGACTAGCATAGATACAAAGGAAGATTTTCACAATAAAACAGATATTGATACTAGTGAGGAGAATTTCGGAGCAGCACCAACTCCAGTAGACATTAGTAGGAAAAAGTATTATGACAGCGAGAGGGATAAAAATAAAGCAAAAATTACACTTTTTAATGTATTAAAATATTTAATACCAATCTTTGTATCAATCGTGATAGGACTATTAGCTCTTTTCGGTGCAATCTGGGCATACAAATTGAATAATATCGCAGAACCAATAGGAGGAATTAAAGCTGAAATTAACAATTTGAAAAGCAATAATAATGATATTGAAGCAGATATTGAAAAACTGGAAGACAGAATAAATAAATTTTTAGAAAAGAATATTAAATAAAAAATCAGCGAGCTGATAGAATCAGCACACGGGAGTGTTTCGTCGGTAAAAAAATCGGCCGAAGCTCCCACGGAAAAAATGAGAAATGGTCGTCGACGGACGGCAGAGGCAAAAAGGAAGGGGGGTCCTCCTTCGCCAAGGCTACGGCGGGACGCAGTGGGGGGAAGGAATTTTTGCCTGTTCAAATGCTTTCTCAATTTAAATTTTTTT